>JBBDXR010000010.1:0-45380 GCA_040902205.1 Anaerolineales bacterium
CACAGTCTCTCATGGAGGTGTGACATTTCTAAGTGTACATTTCAGCTGCTTGACATCAATAGCGCGCCTGATATAATTAAATCGATAAACGTCTGGGTGCCCCCCTCACCTAGGCGTTTGTCGCTTTAATAGGCAAGAGCGGGGTTATGATAAACTGAATTAATTCGCTCGCTCTCCCGGACCTCCATGGCCACCAAAGCAAAGCCCGCCCCAGCCACGAAATTCAAACGCGATGAAGTGCTGGCCGATTACCGGCTGGCGTATCGCAGCCGCCAGGCCAGCCTGATCGGGCGCCGCGAGGTGCTGAACGGCAAAGGCAAGTTCGGCATTTTTGGCGACGGCAAAGAGCTGGCCCAGATCGCCATGGCCAAGGCCTTTCGCAAAGGGGATTTCCGATCCGGTTATTACCGCGACCAGACCTTCATGTTCGCCATCGGCGAGCATCGCTTCGAAGAATTCTTCGCCCAGCTGTACGCGCATGCCGACCTGAAGGCCGAGCCAGCCACCGGCGGGCGGGCGATGAACGCGCACTTCGCCACCCGTTCCCTCAACGAAGACGGCAGCTGGAAGCGGCTGGCAGAACTCAACAACTCCTCGGCGGATATTTCGCCGACGGCGGCGCAGATGCCGCGCCTGGTGGGGTTGGCCTACGCCTCGAAGCTCTACCGCCAACTCAAGGAACTCAAGGACTTCACCCAATTCTCGAAGAACGGCTCTGAGGTGGCTTTCGGCACCATTGGCAATGCCAGCTGCGCCGAAGGTCTCTTTTGGGAGACGGTGAACGCGGTGGGGGTGCTGCAGGCGCCGATGGTGCTTTCGATCTGGGACGATGGCTACGGGATATCCGTGCCGAACGAGTACCAGCTTACGGGCGATCTCTCACGGCTGCTGCAGGGTTTCCAACGCGGCCAAGGCCAGGATAACGGCTACGACATCTATACCGTGCCCGGCTGGGACTACCCGGCATTGATCGAAGCCTACCAGGGGGCCTCCGCAACGGCGCGGGGCGAGCACATCCCGGCGATCCTGCACGTAACGGAAATGACCCAGCCGCAGGGGCATTCCACTTCCGGAAGCCATGAGCGCTACAAGCCGCCCGAGCGCTTGAAATGGGAAGAAGAGTTCGACTGCGTCAGCAGGTTCCGCGCCTGGATCCGTTCGGAGGGTCTGGCCAAGGAGGCGGAGCTTGCCCAGGCGGAGAGCGAGGACCGCAGGGAAATTGAGGCCATCCGCCAGAAGGCCTGGGAGGCGTATAAGGCGCCGATCCGCCAGGACCTTGAGGCTTTCGGCGATCTGCTGGTGGAGGTGGCCGGCGCATCCAAATTCGCGCCGGAGCTGGAAGCCCTAATCCAGGGCTTGCGCGATTCGCAGAACCCCTTGCGCCAGGACATGATGGTCGCCTATCGCAAGGCGCTGACCTTGTTGAAGGACGAAGCGCTGCCTGGCAAGCCGCTCCTGGTGCAATGGAAGAAGGAACAAGACGCGGTGGCCGAGGACCGTTACAGCTCCGACCTTTACACCCATGGCGCAGAGAGGGTGGCCGAAGTAAAGGCGGTCTACTCGGAAAGCTCGCCGACCCTCAACGGCTTTGAGATCGTAAACAAGGGTTTCGATGCCATGCTGAAGCGCGACGCGCGGGTGGTGGCTTTTGGCGAGGATCTGGGCACCTTGGGAGACGTCAACCAGGGATTCGCCGGTCTGCAGGAGAAATACGGCGTATTGCGCGTAGCGGATGCCGGCATCCGCGAGGCGACAATCGTAGGGCAGGCCATCGGGTTGGCTCTAAGAGGCCTGCGGCCTATTGCCGAGATCCAATATTTGGATTACCTGCTGTATGCCATCCAAACTCTCTCGGATGATCTGGCTACATTAACCTGGCGGACCAAGGGCGGCCAAAAGGCGCCGGTGATCGTGCGCACCCGGGGGCACCGGCTGGAGGGCATTTGGCATTCCGGCTCCCTGATGGCTGGGGCGTTGCACCTGCTGCGCGGCATGCTCATCCTTGTGCCGCGCAATATGGTGCAAGCAGTCGGCTTCTACAATACGCTGCTGGCGGCGGACGAGCCGGCGCTGGTAGTGGAAGTGCTCAATGGCTATCGGCTTAAGGAAAGGCTGCCGGATAACGTGGCCCAGTTTACGGTTCCCGTGGGTGTCCCGGAAGTGTTGCGGCCGGGGGCAGATGTCAGCGTGGTGACCTACGGGCCGCTGTGCCGCATCGCCATGGAGGCGGCCGAGATCTTGGCGACTCTGGGGGTGGAGATCGAGTTGATCGACGTGCAATGCCTGATGCCCTTCGACCTTCACGGGCGCATCGCCGATTCCGTAAAGAAGACGGGCCGGGTGTTATTCCTGGACGAAGACGTGCCGGGAGGCACAACGGCCTTCATGATGCAGGAAGTGCTGGAGGTGCAAGGCGCATACCGCTGGCTGGATTCCGCGCCGCGCACGCTCTCGGGCAAAGCGCACCGGCCGGCCTATGGCACGGATGGCAATTATTGGTCGAAGCCGAACAGCGAAGATATTGTGTACACGGTTTACGCGATGATGAGGGAAGCTAATCCGGGCAGGTACCCCAAGTTATTTGATTAATCAATTAATCTGTTAATCACTTGTTTTTATGGGGCGAAGCGATTTCCGTGGGGAGATGGGATACATCGATGGCAGCTTCGTCGCAAAACAACATCGCCCGCTCGATCACATTGCGCAGCTCGCGGATATTGCCCGGCCAATCATGCGCTTTCAGGGCTTGCATGGCTTTAGGCGTCACGTCGCGGATATTCAGCCCCATGCGCGGATTGAATTGCTGCAGGAAGAAGCCGATCAGCTCGGGGATGTCGTCTTTGCGATCCCGCAGGGGCGGGACTGCCAGCGTCACTACACCCAGACGATAGTACAGGTCGTCGCGGAATTGGCCGGCTTTCAGCATGGCGGGCAGATCGCGATTCGAGGCGGCCAGCACCTGCACATCCACCTTGATCAAGGTGGTGCCGCCCATGCGGCGGAAGGAGCGCTCCTCGAGGGCGCGCAGCAACTTCACCTGCAGGTCGGGCAGCATGGAAGAGATCTCGTCCAGGAAGAGGATGCCGTCGTTGGCGATCTCGATCAGGCCCGGCTTCTTTTTGTCGGCCCCCGTGAAGGCGCCGGCTTCGTGGCCGAAGAGTTCTGATTCGATGGTCATGGCGGGCACAGCGGCGCAGTTGATGTCGATGAAAGGCTTGTCCTTGCGGGAGCCCATGCGGTGGATGGCCTTGGCCAGCACTTCTTTGCCGGTGCCGGTTTCCCCGGTGATGAGCACGGACACCGCAGTCTGGGCGGCGCGCTCGGCCTGGGACATTATCGATTTCATCGCTTCGCTCTGCCCCAGGACGAATTCAGATTGCATCTGGGATTGGCGCAAGTGATTCAACTCGCGGCGCATGGCCACGGTCTCGCCGGCGCGCTGGATGGATTGCTCCAGGCGATCGAACTTGATGGGCTTCTGCAGGAAATCGTGGGCGCCGTTCTTCATGGCTTCCACGGCCATGTCGATGTCTCCGTGGGCGGTGATGATGATGATGGGCGGGCGCGCCGGATTTCCGGCGCTCTCCGCCAATAGGGCGGTGCCCAGCCCGTCGGGCAATTCCACATCCAACAGGACCACGTCGGCGCCCCCCTCGGCCAGCACCTTTTTGGCCGCCTTTATGCTGTCGCCTTCCAGGACCTCGAAATCTTTCTTCTTCAGGAACGCGGCGATATTTTCGCGCGCGTTCTTCTCGTCATCTACGATCAGGATGCTTAAGCTCATTCGATTACGGTCCCTTCCGCGCTGGGAGCTACGGGCAATTTGATCTTGAATAGGGTGCCGCCGGGGAAGCTATCCAGCTGGATATCGCCGCCATGCATGAGGATGATGCGCCGAGTGATCGGCAAACCCAGGCCGGTGCCGCCATTGCTCTTGGTGGTGAAGAAGGGCTCGAAGACCCGCTCGCGTATATCTTCGGCGATGCCTGGCCCGTTGTCGGAAACCTGAATGTCCACAAAGCCGGCGTTCTCCGGGTCGGGAAAGATCTTGATGCCCACGATGCCATCCACCTGGTCATCCAGGGCCTGGATGGCGTTGGTGATCAGATTGGTCATCACCTGGTCCAAGGACCTTCGATCGCCGAGGATCAGGGGAGTATCTGGCGCTACCTGCAGGTGGTCTTTGATGTTCTTGCGCGCCATACGCGGCCGCCAGCGTTCCAGCTGCAGCCGGCAGAATTCGCCCATATCCATCGGCTCCGGATGATGCTCCAGCGGGCGCGAGAGGTTGAGAACGGATTTCATGCGATGATCCAGGCGATCGCAGTCCTCCTGCAATCGCTTGATCTGCTCCTGCATGGGGTCCTGCTCAGGAAGGCTCACCTGCATGAGCTGCAGCCCGGTGCTGATATTGTTGATCGGGTTGCGCACCTCGTGGGCAAAGTAAGCGGTGATCTCGCCGAGCCAGGCGCGATTTTGGAGCTGCTGGCTCTGGAGGTGAAATGCCTCGTGCTCGCTCAGGTCGGCAAAGAGCACGGCAACTTTGGGCCTGGCCGAACCTGCGCTAATGGGAACCACGCGCAGGAAGGCCAGGAATTCGGCGCCATCCCGGCGGTGCAGCTTGCGTTCGCCGAGCTCGATCGCCTTGCCGTTTTCCAGGGCGGCCTCAAGCACAGGCAAAAGCGTTTGCGAGCTGATCAATACGTCGTTGGCCGGACGGCCGCGAACTTCCGCCAAAGCGTAGCCGAGCATGCTTTCGGCAGCCGGGTTCATCTCACTCACCTTCAGGTCCTCGTCGGTGAAGAGAATGCCATCCTGGGCATATTCCTGCAAAGCCTGGCTGACCTCGTGAGCTTCTCCGAGGCGAGCCAGTTCGCCCTCCAAGCTTGAGAGTACAGCTGCCTTCAGGGATGCGGTAGCCGCGCTCGCCCCCAGCACTTCCAGCATGGTCAGGATGGACTTCGGCGGTTGGTCTTCTCGTTTGGCCGCCACCAAAAGGCCATGATCAGGAACGGTCAGGTCCAGCGGGGTGGTGGCTACATAGTTCAGTTTGGCGGCATGGGCAACCTTGTGAAGCGCCGATTCGATGGGCTTGCCGGATTGCCATAGCTTCGGCGTGCGCAGATGCCCCAGATCCTCCTCGGCCAGCGTGGCGGGAAAATCCGCGGCGCTGCCCGTAGCTGCATGGAGGCCGAGAACGCCTTGACCACGCGGGAGGTACAGCAGTAATTGATCCGCCGCCGTCAGCAAGATGCCTGCCTGCAGGATCTGGCGCAAGCAGGCCGCCAGGTCCTTTTGCTGGGCGGCGAGCGCCAGCATATGCATCGCTTCCCAGCGCTGTTGTTCCAAAATCTGGGGATCTTGTTGCGGTTGGTTGGGCGATAGCAGGCTGAGCGCGAACCAGCGCTCCGGCCCGCCCAGGTCATCCACTTTCACGGCGACGGAGGTAGCGCGGCTGCTGCGCGTGATCAGTTTTTTCGGTTTGAGCGGACTCTCACCGGCCGCGGCCAACTCGGCCAAAGTAAGATCCGGGATCAAGGAGGGCAGGTCCAGTTCGGCAAGTTCGCGGCGCGTAAAGGCCGTGAGCTGGATCGCTTGGGCGTTGGCGCCCAGCACTCGGCCGGTGCGGCCGTCAGCGACTAATGTGGGGTGGGGAAGCAAATCCAGCAGAGCTTCGAGTTCTTCTGCCCCAGAGCTGCGCCGCTTGAATAGCGGCAGTTCGCCGATGCCGGATAAGGTCATGAAGGAATGGCGTGAGCTCGTCGCATATGCGCGGGGAGAATGCCCTCCATCATACGATATTTGGCGACGGTGCGCCTTGCCACACGGTAACCCCGTTTGGCCAGCAAACGCGCCAACTTAGTGTCGCTCAAGGGCTTGGGTTCATCCTTGATGATGCTCTTCAGCGCCGTGCGGATATGCAGGCTGCGGTCGAAGAATTGCGATAACGGCACGATCTTGCCCGAAGGGACCTGCACGGATTTGCCGGAGACGGCGCGCGAGACGGTCGACTCATGAACGCCGAGTTCATCGGCAATGGCTGCACGTGTGACCGGTTTGAGGTGGGCGTCGCCGCCCATGATGAACTGGCGCTGCAAGACAGCCAGGATCTGCATGAGGCGCACGATGGTCTGATTGCGCTGGGCCAGACATTTGATCAGCAGCGTGGCCTGCTCCAGGTCGATCTTCCATTGGTCGGCCTTGTCTTGGGGAGCTTCGCGCAGCGCTTGTTGGAACAACGGATTGACGCGCAGCAAGCCGCGCAACGGCCACATCACTTCGACGATCAGCCGCTGGTCGTCACTCTGGCGGACGATGATGTCCGGTCGGGAGAACGTGGCCGGCGAGTCTGCGTTGGGCGTGCGCAGGCTTCCCCAATGGGCGCGGGCCGGATACGGGCTTAGATTGGCGGTGATGAATTCGGCGATCTGCTGGGCCTTCACTTTGCTCACCCCAAGCAGGTGGCCCAGTTCGGTGTATTGTTTTTTGCTCAACATGCCCATGCCTTCGCGGATAGCGCGGGCGCACAGTTCCGGATTGGGAGCTTGTTTGCCCAGCGATTCGAGTTGCACCAGCAGGGCTTCGGTGGTGTTCGGCGAACCGACTCCCAGCGGGTCGGCGCGTTGGACGCTCTTGGCTACTTCTTCAACGGCCACCAGGGGAACATGATGAAAGCGGGCTACTTCTTCGAGCGGAATGTTCAGCAGGCCGTCTTCATCCAGACTGGTAAGGATGTGCGCGGCGATCTCCTGTTCGAGCGGCTCTAGGTCCGCGGCGATCTGGCGCAGCACGTAGCTGGCCAGCGTCTCGGGCTCGGCGCCGCTGTAGTCCTCCGGCAGCTCGTCACCTGAGCGCCGTTCGTTTGAATAGTTGGTGGCCGGCGGGTTAATGAAAACCACCGGCTCGTCGCTTGAGGTTTGCTTGGCGCCCACGCACACCGGGCAGTAGGCCTGGCTGCGCAACGGACGACCGCAAGTAGGGCAGTGCCTTCCTTCCACCAATTCCAGGGCAGGATTAGTTGACAAGGCCGCATCGATCTTTTGGCTAAGTTCCTGGGAATTGAGCCCCAGCAGGCTCATGGTCTGTGCGAGGTGCGCAGTGGTTTGTGGCCGCTGGCGGCCACCTTGGTACAGCATCTGGCGTTGAGAAGGGAAGGCCATGTAAGCTCCTAAGGCTAGGGAATTATAGGTATGTGCTCCCAAAGATGCAAGTTCTATGCCAGGGCAGTTTGATAGAATGCCAAGGATGCCCAAAAAACAGGCCGCTTTGGTGGTTGTGGGGGGCGGCCTGGCAGGCAGCGAGGCCGCCTGGCAGGCTGCCGAACGGGGCATGCAGGTTGCCCTGTACGAGATGCGGCCCGCATTGCCTACTGGGGCTCACGTAGGAGCGAACCTGGCCGAGCTGGTGTGCTCGAATTCGCTGGGTTCGAACCTCCCCGACAGAGCTTCCGGCCTGCTCAAGGATGAGCTGCGCCGCCTCGGGTCCATGCTCCTGGCGGTGGCGGAGGCGACGGCCGTGCCGGCGGGTGGGGCGTTGGCCGTGGACCGCGAGGCCTTCGCGGCCGAAGTGAGTCGGCGAGTGGAGAGTCATCCCAATATCGAGCTCGTGCGCGAAGAAATGCCTGAAGTGCCCGCTGGCTTGTGCGTGATCGCCTCCGGGCCGCTAACCTCGTCGAGCCTTTCGCAATCCATTGCCCGCTTAAGCGGCGAAGAGCATCTTTATTTTTACGATGCCATTTCTCCCATCGTCAGCCTGGACTCGATCGACATGAATATCGCCTTCCGCGCGTCGCGTTACGGCCGCGGCGAGGAAGAAGGTGGCGACTACATAAACTGCCCGTTCAATAAAGACGAATACGAAGCGTTTGTGGCCGCGTTGTTGTCGGCCGAAAGGATCGAGTTGCGCGGCTTCGAGCAGGAGATCCGCCAGGGAGTGCGCGCCGGGCAGCATGCTTTCTTCGAAGGCTGCCTGCCAGTCGAGATCATCGCTGAACGCGGCGCGCAGGCACTGGCCTTCGGGCCGATGCGTCCCGTAGGCCTGGCCGATCCGCGCACTGGTCGCCGGCCGCACGCTGTTGTGCAATTGCGCCAGGATAACCTGGCGGGAACGCTGTATAACCTGGTGGGCTTCCAGACTAACCTGGCCTTCCCCGAGCAGCGCCGGGTTCTGCGCATGATCCCGGGCTTAGCAAATGCGCACTTTGAGCGCTATGGCCAAATGCATCGCAACACCTTCATCAATTCGCCGGCTTTGCTGGAGCCTTCGCTGCAATTCAAAACGCGGAGCGACCTGTTCTTTGCAGGCCAGATCACCGGCGTGGAAGGGTACGTGGGCAATATCGGCACGGGCTTGCTGGCCGGCATCAATGCGACGCAGTGGCATCACGGCGAGCCGCTGTTGGAATTGCCGCCCACAACCATGCTAGGCGCGCTGTGTCGTTATGTCACTAGCGCCGACCCGGCGGACTTCCAGCCGATGAAGGGCAACTTTGGCATCCTGCCACCGCTGGAATATGGCGAGAGACTCGGGCGGCGCGAGCGCGCCAAAGCCCATGCACAGCGGGCGCTAAATGAGCTGAACGAATACTTGCAGCCATTTGACGCCAGCATCCGCGTTTGAAGCATGCCCAACTCCAGGATACTCATCCTTGCCCTTTTTGCCTTAGCGTTGGTTGTGTTCGGCCTTGGGCTTATGTTCATGTTGCAGGCAAACCAGACCGAATTCGATGGGCAGCGCGCCCTGGCTGACGCGGACTATCAAATGGCGCTTGGCCCCAGAGTTCCGGAATCCGAGGCGCATGAGGCTGCGGTGCAATGGATGTCCGATTCCCTGATCGCAGCCGGCTGGGAGGTGGAGATCCAGCAGGCCGAAGCCCTGGGTCACCCGCTTAGTAACGTGATCGCCACGCGCGGTTCAGGATCCCCCTGGATCATCCTCGGCGCGCATTACGACAGCCGCATCTACGCGGACAAGGATGCTGATCCAGCCGGGCGTGAGCTGCCGGTGCCGGGCGCCAACGATGGCGCCTCAGGTGTGGCGGTGTTACTGGAGTTGGCGCGCTCTCTGCCCCCCGACCTGCGAGCCCAGATCTGGCTGGTGATGTTCGATGCCGAAGACAACGGCGGCATCCCCGGCTGGGATTGGATCCTGGGCTCGCGGGCGTTCGCCGAGTCCCTGCAGGAACAGCCGGATGCCGTCGTCATCGTCGACATGATCGGGGACTCCGACCTGCAGATCTACTTCGAGGCCAACTCGGACGTAACGCTGCGCGAACAGATATGGGCGACGGCAGCTGAATTGGGGCTGGGCAGTGTGTTCATCAACGAGGTCCGCCATAGCATGCTGGACGATCATACGCCGTTCCTTCAACTCGGCATCCCGGCGGTCGACATCATCGACTTCGACTATCCGTATTGGCATACGCGCGCCGATACGCTGGACAAAATCTCGGCCGAGAGTCTGAACGCAGTAGGAGACACACTAATGGCCTGGCTGTTGTGCCAGGCGAACGGGGATTGCGAATAGCGGCTGGCGGCTCTACGCGGGATGCCCGTTGGCAAAAGTGAAATCTTGCACTACACTGGGGCGATGCTGAAGCCGGCGGATCGGATCTCCACCCTCAAAGCCTATTTCTTTGCCGATCTGGGCAAGCGCATCGCGGCGATGCGCGCCAAGGGGACCGACGTGGTACGCCTGGATATCGGCAGCCCGGATCTGCCGCCACCGGGGTTCATCCTCGAGTCCATGTTCGATTCGGCCAGCAAACCTAATACGCACGGCTATACGCTGGGTCTTACCCAGCCGTTCCGCAATGCCGTGGCCGCCTATTACAAAAAGCGCTTCGGCGTAGAGGTGGATGCAAAGAGCGAAGTCGTTGACTTGATCGGCTCCAAAGAGGGCCTATTCATCTTGAGCCAGGTGATCCTCAACCCCGGCGATGTTTCCCTGGTGCCCGACCCAGCTTACGCGGTATATGCCAAGAGCGCCGAGATCGCCGGCGGGGTGCCGTATTCAATGCCGCTGCTGGAAAAGAACGCCTTTTTGCCTGACCTGGAGGCCATTCCGGCGGATGTGCTGAAGAAGGCCAAGATCCTTTGGCTCAACTACCCGAACAACCCAACGGGCGCCATTGCCGACCTGGCCTTTTTTGAACGCGTGGTCTCCTTCGCACGCAAGCACAACCTGCTGGTAGCGCACGATAATCCCTATTGCGACGTAGGCTTCAACGGCTATCATGCCCCCAGCCTCTTGCAGGTGCCGGGCGCCAAAGAAGTATCCATCGAGTTCAATTCGCTATCCAAGACCTACAACATGGCCGGCTGGCGCGTCGGCATGGCCGTGGGCAACCCGGACGCCATCAAGTTCATCGAAACCTACAAGAGCCAGCAGGATTCGGCCATCTTTGCCCCGCTGATGGCCGCGGGGGAGATGGCCATGCTGGGCGACCAGACCTGGCTGACGGAACGCAACCGCGTGTACCAGGCGCGCCGCGATGCCGTGGTGGACGGCCTGCACCAGGCCGGGGTGCGCGTGGCCCCGCCGCAGGCCGCCCTCTACGTGTGGGCGCCGGTCCCCGACGGCCAAGGCAGCATGGACTTCTGCGCTCGCATGCTGGATGAGGTCGGCGTAAGCACCACACCAGGTGTCGTCTTTGGAAAGCATGGCGAAGGTTACTTCCGCATCTCCCTGGTAACGGAACTCGAACGCATGCGGGAAGGCGTCAACCGCATCGCTGGCTGGCTGCAGAAGCGCCACTAAAACATCGTATGGCCAAAAGCAAGCTGCATAGCAATCGTCCCTCTCATGAACGAACGTTGGCCGTCGGCATCCAATTAGCCGGCGACCCGACCGCGATCCCGCTGGAAGACTCGCTGGATGAGTTAGGCCTGCTGGCGCGCACCGCTGGCCTGGATGTCGTCGGCCAGGCGGCGCAGAGCATTAAGTCGCCCAATCCCAAAACGCTGATCGGCAAGGGCAAAGTGGAGGAAGTAAAAGCCCTGGCCGAAGAACTGGAAGCATCCGTCATCCTCTTCGATGACGAGCTATCTCCGCGGCATCAGCGTGAACTAGAAGAGGTCTTCGGAGAAAGCCGCCGCTTGCTGGACCGTACCGCTCTGATCCTGGATATCTTTGCGCAACATGCCAACACGCATGAAGGCGCGTTGCAGGTGGAGCTGGCCCAGTACGAATATCGCTTGCCGCGCCTTACGCGCGCTTGGACGCACCTGGCCCGCCAGGCGGGCGGCGGCGGCGGACGCGCCGGCGGGGTAGGCGGCGTGGGCTTGCGCGGCCCCGGTGAGACGCAGTTGGAATCCGACCGGCGCGAGATCGGCAAGCGCATCGCGCATCTCAAGGAGGAAGTGGAAAAAGTGCGCGCCCACCGCGGGCGCTACCGCGCTCAACGTAAGCGCGCCCGCATCCCGGTGGTGGCGCTGGTCGGCTATACCAACGCCGGCAAGTCCACGCTGCTTAACGCCCTTGCCGACTCTGATGTGTACGTGGCCGATAAGCTATTCGCCACCTTGGACCCGACGACGCGCAAGGTGGAGTTGCCCGGTGGCCGCGATGCCTTGTTGACGGACACGGTGGGCTTCATCCAGAAGCTTCCCACCGCGCTGGTGGAGGCCTTCCAGGCCACGCTCGAAGAGATCAAGGAATCCGATCTGCTGTTGCATATCGTGGATGTGACGCATCCGAATGTTCACGCGCAGGCTGAAGCCGTGCTGCGCACGCTTGAAGAGATCGAAGCCGAACACGTGCCCATCCTTACGGTCTTGAACAAGATCGACCGTTTGGGTGACCCCAGCGCGGCACAAAGATCCCTCAACGAATTCGACGACGCCGTGGCGATATCTGCCTTGCACAAGCGCGGCCTTGAAGGGTTGCTGACTGCGGTCGGGAAAAAACTGTATGAGTTGCTGGCGCCCATCGAGGTGCTGCTGCCCTACGAGCAAGGCGCCCTGATCGCCCTGTTCCACGAACAAGGGCAGGTGGAGCGCGTGGAGCATACCCGCCATGGTGTGCGGCTAAGCGGCCGTTTGCCTGGGCGCTTGCTGGCCCGTTTCAGCGCCTTCGAAAAGAAAAAGCGCGCGTCAGTCGCCGGGGTGGATTAAGTGGCCGCCGAACTGCTCCAGCAGTTCGCTGCGGATATTCGCAAGCAGGGACTGGGGGAACTGCGGCTCGATGCAGCCTCCCGCCGCCTTTACAGCACCGATGCGTCCATCTACCAGATAGAACCGTTGGGCGTGGCCATCCCGCGCCATGAGGAACAGCTTTCCGGCTTGGTAAAGCTCGCGGCGGGGTTAGGCATTCCAATCTTGCCGCGCGGATCGGGCACCAGCTTGGCGGGCCAGACCATTGGGCCGGCGGTTATCATAGATTTCTCGCGCCACCTCAACCAGATGCTCGACTTCAACCGCGAAGAGCGCAACGCCTGGGTGCAGCCCGGGCTGGTGCTCAACGCGCTCAACGGCTTCACTGCGCCATCCGGACTCATGTACGGCCCGGACCCGGCCTCTTCGGACCGGGCGACTTTCGGCGGCATGCTCGGCAACAATTCCACCGGCGCGCATTCCATCAGCTACGGCATGACCTCGGATAATGTGCTGGCCATCGACGTGCTGATGACGGACGGGAGCGCCGCGCGGCTGGAAAGCGTGAAGATGCAAGAAGCCATCAGCCGCGGCGAAGCCGATACGCTGGAAGGCGCGCTTTATCGCCAGGCGTTGGGCATCCGCGAGGGAAAGGCGGAAAGCATCAAGAAGAACTGGCCGCGCACCTGGCGGCGCGCTTCGGGGTACAGCGTCAACTATTTGCTGCCGTGGTCGGCCTCCCGCCCGCCGATGTGGGCCCGCGCGGGCGCCGGCGAAACCTATCCGCCCATCGAAGCCGGCACGCTGAACCTTGCGCCGCTGCTGGTCGGGTCAGAAGGTACGCTGGCCATCTTCAAGCGCATCAAAGTTCGGCTGGTGCCCAAGCCGGTGTTCACTGTCCTGGGCGTCGTTTCCTACCCAGGCATCGCTGAAGCCTGCGACGCCGCGCCGGATCTGCTCAAGCTGGAACCTTCGGCCATTGAGCTGATCCCCCAAGCGATGATCCGCCTGGCGCGTTCGGTGCCGGCCTATGCGCGCCGGCTCTCTTTTGTTAAGGGCGACCCGGATGCTATTTTGATCATTGAGTTCTCGGGTGAAACGCAAGCGGAGGCTGAAGCGAAGCTGGCGCGCCTCGGCTCCAACGTGGTTCGCGCCATCACCCCGGCCGAGCAAGAGCAAGTGTGGGGCGTGCGTAAGGTGGGGCTGGGCCTGCTCATGTCGCGGCCCGGCGACGCCAAGCCGCTGCCGTTCATCGAAGATGTGGCCGTGCCCGTCGAGAAACTTGCCGAGTTCGTGCGCGCATTCCAGGCCATCCTGGAGGAGAATGGTACCGGCGGCGATTTCTACGCGCATGCCTCAGCGGGCTGCTTGCATGTGCGCCCGCTGATCAACCTCAAGACCCTGCGCGGCGTCGAGCAGATGCGCGCCATCACCCAGGCGGTGATGGCCGTGGCCAAGCGCCTGGGCGGCGCCATGAGCGGCGAGCATGGCGATGGGCTGTCTCACGGCGAGTGGCTGGACGAGACCTTCGGGCCAGAGATCACCGAGAGTTTCCGCGGCCTGAAGATGGCCGTCGATCCCAAGGGGTTGCTCAACCCCGGCAAAGTGCTCGAAGCGCAGCCGATGAATGCCAATCTGCGCTACGGCCCGGAGTACGAAGCTGACCCCTGGCTGCCAGTATTGGATTTCAGCAGGCAAGGCGAGGTGGGTGGGGCCATTGAAATGTGCAACGGAGCCGGGGTATGCCGCAAGGACGGCGGCGTCATGTGCCCTTCCTTCCAGGCCACCCGCGAGGAAATGCACACTACCCGCGGCCGCGCTAATTTACTGCGTGCCATGATCTCCACAGGATTGCCAGACACGCGCAGCGCGCAGAAGGCGGCCCACGCCGCCCTGGATCTGTGCCTGGAATGCAAAGGCTGCAAGGCCGAGTGCCCGTCCGGCGTGGACATGGCCAAGTTGAAATATGATTTTCTGCACGACTATTACCGGTCGCATTCGCGTCCGATGCGAGATTATTTGTTCGGGTATATCGGCGTGCTTGGGCGGCTGGCCCAGCCGCTGGCTCCGCTAGTCAACCTGGTGCTGCAGAGTTCTTCGGGTAAAGCGGCGGGCGAAGCGCTGTTCGGCCTTTCGGCGAAGCGCGGACTGCCGCCCTTCAAATGGGGACGCACACATGAATCCATCGCTCCCTCGACCCAAACCGACGTGCTCTTTCTGCGCGATCCTTTTTCCGAGCTTTTCTATCCCGACCTGACCAAAGATGCCTTGCGCGTCCTGCGGGCAGCCGGCCTGACGCCTTACGTGCTGCCCATAGTGGGCGCAGGCCGTACGCTGATCTCCAAAGGTTTCCTGCCGGAAGCGAAGCGCCATGCGCTGAGGGTCCTGCGCGCAATTGAGCGCCTGGACCCCGATGGCCGATTGCCCGTGGTCGGGATGGAGCCTTCTGAGGCTTACACGCTGAAGGACGAGTATCTGGATCTATTGCCCGGGCAACCCGGCGTGATTTCGCTGGCGCGCAGAGCCTACATGCTGGATGAATTCCTGGTGCGCAATCCTGATTACGGGGCGACGCCTTTGGCCAATCTCCGCGCCGCGCTACCGAAGGATGACACCAATCGATCCATCCTTCTGCACGGCCATTGCTATCAGAAGACACAAGTACCCGCGGATGACGGGTTGGCCAGCGGCCAGCAGGCCACGGCTGAGTTGCTAAGCGCCCTGGGTTATGACGTCGAAGTCGTCAATTCGGGATGCTGCGGAATGGCCGGGTCGTTTGGCTATGAAGCCGAGCATTACGAACTCTCTTTGCAGATCGGCGAACTGGCCCTGTTCCCTGCCGTGCGCGCCGCGGCTGGTGACCGCCGCATCGTTGCTTCCGGCGTTTCGTGCCGGGCGCAGATCGCCACCGGTACTGGCCGAACGGCACAGCACCCGATCTCGCTAATCGCTGAGCATCTGCCCGCTTAGGAATTGCGCCGCGGCCTGATCCAGGAACCAGTCCGGGTTCCCGGTGCGCGGCCGGACCGCGGCGGCTGGCAAGCGAGTATTGGTTCCTTCCACCACATCTTTCACGATCTTTGATTTGTTTTCCCCCGATACCAGAAAGACAATATGTTGCGCCGCGTTGATCAGCGGGAAGGTCATGGTCAGGCGCCAGGCTTCCATCTTCGGCAAAAAATTTGCGACGATTAATTCGTCACCCGCTCCCAGGGCGCTGCTGCCCGGAAACAAGGAGGCGGTGTGGCCGTCCTCGCCAAGGCCGAGCAAGATGAGGTCGAAGCTTGGGATGCCGTCTTTCCCGAATTGATCGGCAAGTTCTTGCCGGTAAGCCAGCGCTCCCTCCGCGGGCGGGAGTTCGCCGCGCATGCGATGGATATTTGCCCCGGGGATGGAAACGCGATCCAGCAGAGTACGTTTCGCCATGCCGTAGTTGCTGTCGGCGTGTTCGGCAGGCACGCAGCGCTCATCGACCCAGAAGATGTGCGTGTGCTGCCAATCGACATGGGCGCCGTCTGGCCCGGATAGTTTTCTATAGGTTGCGGCAGGCGTGCTGCCGCCGGAGAGGGCGATGTTGAATTGACCGCGCTTTGCAACGGCTTTCTCCGCCGCCGTGGCAATGAAAGCCGCGCATCCTTCTGCCAACTCCGCAGGGCTGGCGAAGACATGCAATTGGGTCATCTGTTTGCTTTGAGGTGCCGCAGACCGCTGACCCCGGCCACGATCACATCCGTGGCGAGGTCAAGGAAGAGGCCGTGCTCCAGGATGCCGCTGCGCGCTTCCAGCATGCGCGCCAGCCCCTCGTAATCGGCAATCGGGCCGAAATCAGCGTCGAGCAGGTAGTTGACCTGGTCGGTGAGGGCTGGCTGGCCATCCGTGCCCTGGCGCAATGCCGCTTTGCCGCCCAACTCCTGAATATAGTCTAGCTGCAGCATCCAGCCGAACTGGCTGACCTCAATGGGGAGTGCGTGCTTTGTACCCAATCGCTCAGAGAGTTTGCTTTCGTCGACCGCGATGATCTCTCGGGCGCTGGCTTGTGCCACGATCTTCTCTCGCAATAGACCCCCGCCGCCCCCTTTGATCAGATTGAGTTGCGGATCGACCTCGTCGGCCCCATCGATGGTCACATCAATGTGCACGCCCTTGCTTAGCTCGGTCAGCGGGATACCCAAGCGAAGGGCTTCGCCTTCCGTTTGTTTCGAACAGGCCACCCCTGTGATCTTGTCCAGCTCGCCGCTTTTTAGTTTGGCGGCCAGGGCCGCCAAGGCGAACTTCACCGTGCTGCCATGGCCCAGGCCCACCACCATCCCAGATCGTAGTAGCTCGACCGCCGCCTCGGCGGCCTGTCTTTTTTGATCCTCGTTGCCGGCCATTAAAGTTCCTTGGTCAGTTGCTGGATCATCGCCAGCAGCTGATCTACGTCTGTCTCGAAGGTGATTACTCGCCGCCCGGCTGCTCGTAATGCTTGCGCGTCGCCCAGCGCTTGAGCCATCTTCAGAATTCCAAAGGCGATCTCGCTGGTAGGTGCCCCAGCGTCCACCGGGATGGCAAGGTCGTCTTTCGGCGGCCTGGATACGACTTGCACAAATAAACCTTTACCCGCGTCTCCCTTGTGCAACTGCCCTGTTGAATGCAAGAAGCGCGGCCCGAAGCCTAGGGTGGTGGCCAGACGATACTTTCGGACGAGCCGCGTTCTCAACAACCCCAGGGCTTCTGACAGGTCAGGAGTAGCTGCCGCGTAGACTTGCAAAGCGATATAGGCGCCTGGTCCACTGCCCTTCAGAAATTGATTCAGCGTCACCCCGCTGGCGGCTTGCGCGCTTCCCTTGGGCAGCTTTCCACTGCGGCGGTATTCTTCCACCACTTGCCGCGTTTGGATTTTGGCAGACTCCACGTTGGGCTGGTCAAATGGATTGATCCCCAACATATACCCAGCCACGGCGATGGCATATTCCCATAGGAAGAACTGGCCGCCGACATCATAAGGGTCGGTCCAAGCTACTTGAATATTTGGGCCAAGGTCCGGCGCGCTACTTTCCGGGGTCGTCACGAAAACACGATCCGGTCCATAGGCGCTGCTGGCTCGCGCGGGCTCGCCGGCCACGGGAAGGATGCCTTTGCCTTCCTTCCCCGTGCTCTCGGCGATCAGCTGTTCGGCCCAGTCGGCGAAACTCGCCAACTCCTCCGGCAAACGAAATATGACCTTGTCGCACCCGTTCAGCGCCAAGGCGCCCAGCGTCAGGCCCAGCACAGCGCCCGGATTTTGGCGCACCTCTTTGCTCGCGCAATGTTGCGCCCTATGTTCGGCACCCGCGAGGAGCTTGGGGAGGTCGACACCGATGAGGGCGGCCGGGACCAGGCCGAAATGCGAGAGCGCCGAATAGCGGCCGCCGATGTTGGGATCAGCCAGGAAGACTCGCCGGAAAGCGAGCTGCTCACCGATCTTCGCCAGGCCGCTTCCCGGGTCGGTGATCGCGATGAAGCGCTTCCCTGCTTCCTGCTCCCCTAATTTCTCCTTGGCGAGAGTGTAGAAATACTTGAAGAACGAAGAAGTCTCCACCGTTCCACCGGATTTGCTGGAGACGATGTAAAGGGTCGTGGCGGGGTCGTGACTGCGCTCCTGTGCGCTCACTGCTTCCGGATCGGTGGAATCGAGAACGCTGAGTTTCAGACCGGAATTGGTGGGGAGTAGCTTGCCGAACAATTCCGGGGCCAGGCTGGAGCCGCCCATGCCCAGCAGCAGCACCTTGCTAATCCCCGCGTTCTTTATTTCAGCGGCGAACGCCAGCAACGTGGGCACTTCAGCGTTCATGCTAGTGGCGATATCCAGCCAGCCGAGGCGGTCGGCTATTTCAGTTGGGTCAGGTTTCCAGACTGTATGGTCGCGGGACCAAATGCGCTCGACCAATCGATCCGCTTCCGCTTTGCGCAAGGCGGCTTCGACCGCGGATGAATATTCGCCTGGGTCGATGCTTAGTCCCTCAACCTCGATCTTGGTGGGCATACGCGCCGATTGTATCAGCGGGTTACAGGCGCCAGAAGCATGGCGCGGCCTGCTTTGCCGCGCTCTTCGAGGCAGCCCATCTTGCGCAGGCAATAGCTCATGCGCGTGCTTAGCCACACCGGTGCGCGCAAGGCGTCCGCCAGGTTGCGGTGCGTAAAAGGGTCCGGCAAATTGGCAGGCAGCAGAGACAAATAGTCGCCGAGTCCGTTGAACTCCTTGCTGCCCACTACGCCAAGCAGCCGCCGATCAGAAATGCTCCAATGGCGGCGGCGCCAGGATCCGCGGCCATCATCGCGCCAGATCTCCTCCTGTTCGGTCAATAAGACGAGAAAGCGAAAGTTAGGATGGGGAACTACATCCATGATGTACATCAATTCGTCGAACAGGTGCTCCAGCCGTCCACGCTTAGGCGATCTCCTCCGGCCGAGTTCTTTGCCGCGTTTGCTTTGGCGCACGATCCACTTGGTCTCGGCCACGGGGTAGACCAGCAGCACGCGGTTTTGGTCCAGGAGCTTTGCCAGCTTTGTGCGTAGTTTGGTGAAGTTACCGGTCTGGATCTCGATGAGCAGATCGCCGCGCACAATGTCAATGTGATAGCCGCTAACCTTCTGCTCCAGCGCATCTCCAGGTAGCTGCAGCCAGGTCTTCAGCGCAGCATGCAGCTGTTGTTCCCGCAAAGTCCCGATGGTCTGGGCCATCATCGCCTGACCTTCAGCTTACTCGCCTTGCTGACCGCAGCCTCTCCATAGCGCGCCCGTAAGGCCGCCACCGCATCCTGCAGTCGCTGCTGCTTTTCGGCCGTCCGCGGATTCCAATCCCACAAGATGAGTTGCCGGTTGGGCGGCCCCAGGTTGCTGACGCCCACGCCTAACAGCCGAACGCGCCGGCCCTTCCAGTGCTTGGTGAAGATCTCCAAGGCCACCGCCTCGATTTGGCGAGGTTCATCAGTGGGCTTGGGCAGGCTATTCTGCCGCGTGATTGTGGTGAAGTCCGGCCAGCGCAGCTTGACCTTGATGGTGCTGCCGTACAGCTCCAGCCTTCGCAGGCGCCGTGCGACGGATTGAGCCTGCTCCCGGATCACGGATCGCAACTGTTTTTCGTCATTCAGATCGCGGGAAAAGGTGTGTTCCTGGCTGATGGATTTGGTCTCGTACGAGACATGGACTGGGCTTTCGTCCACACCCAGGGCACGATAGTGGAGGTAGGTTCCGGTCTGCCCAAAATGGCGTTCCAGCTCCTTCAAAGGGTAGGCGGCGATCTCCCCGACTGTTTGGATGCCTAGCTCAGCCAGCCGTTCTGCGGTCTTAGGGCCAACTCCCCAAAGTGCGTCCGTCGGCAGTGGGGCAAGGAAGGCCCTCTCCTCGCCAGGTGGGACGACCTGGATGGCGCGGGGGTAATCGTCGGTTTGGGCGGAGGCTTTGCCGACGTTGGTAGCCACCTTGGCGACCAGCTTGTTACTGGCAATCCCCATGGAGGCAGGCAACCCCAGCTTCTCGCGGATCTCGGCCTGCAACTTCCGGGCGTGAGCGACCGGCTCCTCGGGCAGGTGGCTTACGTCCATGAAGGCTTCATCGATCGAGATGGGCTGCACCTGAGATGAATAAGTCCCCAGCATATCCATGACCTGCTCCGACAAGCGCATATAGTCCTTGAAGTGATGGCCCACAGAAATCAGCTGCGGGCACAGCCTGACCGCCCTGGACATGGGCATGGCGGATCGCACGCCATATTTCCGTGCGGCGTATGAGCAGGAGGTAACCACGCCGCGGTGATCAGGCGTGCCGCCCACCGCGAACGGTTTATTGTGCAAGGGTGGATCGCGCAGTTCTTCAACCGCGCAATAGAAGGCGTCCAGGTCGACGTGAATTATCTTACGGGCAGGGGCGACTGGTCCACTCACAAAACACTATTGGTGCGCATAGCCACTTGAAGAACCTAGATAGCCCGACTGGTCTTCAAGGCGTCAATGCGCTTATCGTCGTAATTAAGTAATTCTCCCAGTAGCTCAGCCGTGTGCTGACCCAGTAACGGCGGTGGAAATCTAAGGGTCACGGGCTCGGTTGGAATCCTCAGCGGGGAGGCCAGCATTTTTTCGATCTCACCACCAGGCAATTCGACCTCCGTCACCATTTGGCGCGCTTGCACCTGCGCCATGGCGAGGGCCTTGTCGATGCTATTAATTGGGGCGGCGGGCACTGTTGCGGCCTCACAGATCCCCAACCATTCCTCGATCGTTTTCGCGGCAAATAGCTCATTCAGCAGCGGAATCAGCACCTCGCGGTTGGCCACGCGTTGCGGATTCGTCTTGAAGCGCTCGTCCGAAAGCCAATCCTTCCGGCCGATGTGCGTGCAGAAGCGGCTCCATTGCAGGTCGTTTCCGGCCGCAAAGGCCAGGTAGCCATCTTTGGTCGCGAACACCTGGTAGGGGACGATGTTAGGGTGCGCGTTGCCGTAGCGCTTTGGTGGCTTTCCTGATACAAGATAGTTGCTGGCGGCGTAAGTTAGCGTGGCAAGCTGCGAATCGAGCAACGAAATATCGATGCGGTGCCCTGTTTTCCGGCGCTCGCGTGCGAAAAGCGCGGCAAGGATTGCATTGCACGCATTTTGTCCGGCCAGGATGTCGACAATTGCGACACCCACCCGCATGGGCTCACCTTCCACCTCACCGGTTATGCTCATTAGGCCACCCAGGGCTTGCGTAATGAAGTCATAGCCTGGGCGATCTTTGTGCGGCCCCGTGTAGCCATAGCCAGTGATGGTGCAGTAGATCAGGTCCGGACGGAGTTTCTTTAGCTCATCCCAGCTAAGCCCCATGCGTTCGAGGGTGCCGGTTTTGAAATTTTCCACCAGCACGTCGCTGGTCCGCACCAGCTCGCGCAGCACCTGCAGCCCTTCCTGGCTGCGCAGGTTCAGGGTGAGGCTGCGTTTGTTGCGATTGGCTGAGAGGAAATAGGCGGACTGCCCGTTCTCGAGGAAAGGCGGGCCCCATTGGCGGGTGTCGTCACCCTTGTCGGGCTCCTCGACTTTGATGACATCCGCGCCTAGATCGCCCAGGACCATGGTGCAGTAGGGGCCGGCAAGCACGCGGGTCAGGTCCAGGACGCGAATTCCGTGAAGCAGGCCGCTATGGGTCTCCGTCATTCCGCCTCGCTGAATCATTATAGTTCAAATATTCTAAGATCCGCCGCATCTTTGTCCTCTATCGTGGGTTACTGCTCGAAATTGCAGCGTTTCACTACAAGGAGGAAACCGGGGATAAGCATAAGCTTCTAAAAATCCAGCAACCATATTTTCAAACGAGGAGATAGCATCTATGGTTTCCAAAAAGCGTGTAGCCTCAAAAACACTTGGCTATCTGCCAAACGAAACACCCCCTCCAATTCAATTAGTTTTACTCGGCTTCCAACACGTTCTTACCATGTTCCCCGCCACGGCCTTCGTGGCTATTTTTTCCGGTTTTCATGTAAGCACCGTTCTGCTCATGTCGGGCATTTCAACGATCGTTGCCCTGACGCTCTCAAAGGCCGGCATCGGCAAGTTCATCCCCCTGTTCTATGGTTCTAGTTTCAGCTACATTGCCGCCTATGGGACCGTGGCTTCGCTGATGGGGTCGGCGCATGTGCCCTTTGGCGCCCCCATGGAACCTGAGGTGATCAGCACCATTCAGGCCGGTATCGTGGTGACGGGTATCCTCAACATCCTGGTGGGTTTCCTGATCCGTGCGGTGGGCAAAAAGGCGATCGACAAGGTACTTCCTCCGATCGTTACCGGTTCGGTGGCCGCGGTAATCGGCTTCGGTTTGGCCTTCGCCGCCATCGGGAACCTGGCCAGCAATAACTGGGCGATCGCCTTTACTACGCTGCTGCTTACCATCCTCTTTTCGGTATACCTGCAGCGCCGCGGCTTCATCGGCATGATCCCCGTGCTGCTGGGCGGCATTGCCGGCTACACACTTTCCGCTCTCTTGTTCCCCGGATCTGTGGCAGTTGCAGAGGCTGCCTGGTTCGCCATGCCTACGATAACCTTGCCCTCGTTTAGTGGGCCGTTCGTCGGCACGGCGATCTTCGCGGTTTCCGTCATGGCCATCGCCACCATCCCGGAATCGACAGCCCACCTCTATCAGGTGAGCCTGTATGTGGATCGCTTCGCTGTGGAGCGCAAGGCGAAGAAATATGAGCTGGATAAGCACATAGGGTTTAACTTGATCCTGGATGGGATCGGCGACTTTATCAACGGTTTGTTCGGCGCCACCGCCGGCACCAACTATGGCGAGAATAACTCCCTGATGGCGATCACGCGCAACTACTCCGGTCCGGCGCTCATTGCCGCCGGTGTGCTCTCCATTCTGCTGGCCTTTGTTGGAAAACTGGCCGCAGTGGTCAGTTCCATCCCGCTTGCGGTCAGCGGTGGCCTGGCCATCTACTTGTTTGGGGCCATCGGCATGCAAGGCATCGCCTTGATGCAGGAGAACAAAGTCAGCATGTTCGATCCGCGTAACCTGGCCATCGGCGCCACGATCATGATCGTCGGCATCGGCGGCAACATAGGCTACGCCCCGAACGGCCTGCTCCCCATAATCGTTCCCGGTTTCTTCCCGAATGGCCTCCCGGCTATCGCCACGGCTGCGGTGATGGGCATCCTGCTGAATGCGATCTTTTTGATCTTCGATCCTAACGGAAAGAAGTAGCTCGCTGCCAGCGCGTTCAGAATCAGAAAAGAGGAGCAGGTGACTGCTCCTCTTTTTATTTTTCTAGCCTGGCCAGGAATTCGCTGAAACGCGACGGGGGGCGGCCCAACAATCCCTCGAGGGTCTTCGAGGAACCGGCGAAGCCATGACGATCGTAGTAAGAGAACATGCGCTGCAGCGCATCGATGGCGTACGGATTCAGCCCTGCCTTTTTTGCGCCTGCTCTCCATTCCTGAATTGATTGCTGCTGGGCGTGCACTTCTCGGCCCAGGAGGTCCGCTATCTCGTCCGCCATCTGCGCAGATGTCAACGGCTGAGGACCAGCCAACGCATAGGTCCGCCCGGCGTGCCCGTCACTGCCCAACACAGTCGCGGCCACTTCGGCTACATCGCCAAGCTCCAGCGGGGTGAAAACTGCATCGACGCTGTAGGGCACGCGGTACTCGCCCGCGGCCGTAATGCCTTCCCAATAAGGGAGGATATTCTGCATGTAGCTGGCCGGCTGCAGAATGGTGTATTCGAAGCCGCTGCGCTTAAGCGCCTTCTCCACTTGGAATTTCTGCCAATGGTGCGGCATCGCTTCGACATCCGGAAAGAGGACGGAGTGGTAGACCAACCTCCGGACGCCGCTAAGCTTGGCGGCCGAGATGGCCGTAGCGCCTATGCTAAGTTCGTATGGATGCACATTGGGGCAGATTAGATAAACGGCAGCGATGCCCCGCATCGCCCGAATAAGCTGGCCCGCGTTCTGTAGGTCAGCGATCACACCTTCTGCGGCGCCGGCCGTCAGGACCGCGCCTTCCTGGTCCGCGTGACGGATTAGGGCGCGTACGCTCGCGCCGCGCTGCTTGAGGGCGCTCGTTACGGCCAAGCCGGTCTTGCCCGCCGCGCCAGTGACCAGTATCACGCTGCCATTTTATTCGGCTTCGAGGATTTCTCTGACGAGACCCGGCCCGTGATAAACGAGGCCGGTATAAACCTGCACCAGGCTGGCGCCGGCATTGAGCGCCGCCTGGGCGTCCTGGCGGCTCATGATGCCGCCCGCGGCAACGATCGGCAGCCTGCCGCTCGTCCGCGTGTAGATGTGCCCGACCACTTTGCGCGAAAGCGCGGTCAGCGGCGCGCCGCTAAGGCCGCCGGATTCGGATGCGTGCGAAGAATGTAAGACGGGGCGGGACACCGTGGTGTTGGTGGCGATGACCCCATCCACTTTGTTGCTGACCAGCACGTCCAACGCCTCATCCAGTTGTGCCTCGGTCAGATCCGGCGCAAGCTTGACTAGCAGCGGGACTTTTCTGCGCGCGGCGAGTTCTTTGAGGAGCGTGTCCAAGAGCGGGCCGGCTTGCAGCTGGCGAAGCCCCGCTGTGTTCGGCGAACTCACGTTGATGGTCAGGTAATCGGCCAGGGGCGAAAAGGTATCCATCATAGTGCCGTAATCTTCGGCCGCCTTTTCCAATGTTGTGTCTTTGTTGACCCCGAGGTTGACGCCCAGCACGAAGCCCTTTGGCCGAGATCCGCCCAAACGCCGCGCCACAAAATCAGCGCCGCGGCTGGGAAAGCCCAGCCGATTGATCAGAGCGCTGTCCTCCACTAAGCGGAACACTCGCGGCCGCGGGTTGCCCGGCTGCGGCCGCGGTGTAACGGTGCCGATCTCGATGTGCCCGAAGCCCAGGCAGGCCAGGCCGCGCCAGGCCAGAGCATCCTTGTCGTACCCTGCAGCCAAGCCGAGTGGGTTGGCAAAGCGCAATCCGAATACCTCTACAGGCGCTTCAGGCGGCCTGTAGAGCCTGCGAACAAGCGCAGCCAAGGGCGGAATAGCCCCCACGAGTCGGAGCAGGTGCAGCGTGGCGCTGTGCGCGCGCTCCGCATCCAGACGAAATAGTAGGGGGCGAAGCAGGGAATACATTAGCCGCGCTGCAGGAAGCTAAGGGTGGCCGCGTACTGCTGGTCGGTGATCGCGCCTTTCGCCTTCCAGTGCACCAGCAAGTCCGGCAAGCTGAGCGCAGCATGCAGCTTGAGACGGCGGTCACTAAAGGCATCCGCGCCTGGTGGCTGGCGGTCGATCAGGACGACGACATCGGTGACCTTCAGCCCGGCGGCTTCCAGTTTCTCGATGCCCTCAAATTTGCTCTCGCCCGTGGTGACCAGATCGTCGATGACGACGACAGTTTCTCCGGATTCGTAGATACCCTCAACCGCGGACTTGGTTCCGTAATCTTTTGTTTCTTTGCGCGGGTAAACCAGCGGCCAACCTCCCTGCAGCGAAATGGCCGCGGCAATGGGCAGGGCCGCGTACGGCAAGGCGGCCAGCCGGTCGAATGTCAGCGGCCGCAACAAACTAAGGGATGCGGCTGCCGCCCGCGTCAGGGCTGCCGGGTCGCCGACCAGCCGGCGAAGGTCTAGATAGACCGGCGAGACGAGGCCTGATTTGAGTTTGAACTCGCCGAACTTGACGCACCCAAGACGCAGCAAGTCATCCGCCAGGCGCGCATGTCGGAAAGAAGGCGCAGCGGGTTGCTTCTGCTTTCTGGCGGCATTGATCGCCTCGCGGAATTGGCCGGCGGCCTCATGCGGATCGGCACGCTTGCTGATGGCGCGCGAAATCGGTATCAGAATGCCTAAACCATCAGGGCGAATTCCGGCGGCCACTGCGGCCGCCAGATCGCCGCCTTGGGCGCCGACACCGGGTGCCAGGAACCATAGATCAGCAACTTCGCGACGCAACTCGGCCAGTGCCTCGGGGTAGGTAGCCCCGACCACAATGCCAACGTTTGCGGAGGCATTCAGGCTTTCAGCCAAGCGGGCAACCTGCATATAGACCGGCTCGCGGTTGGCGATGAGATCCTGAACGTCAGCCGCACCGGGATTGGAGGTCTTGCACAGGATGAAGATGCCATTGGCCGGATCGGCGATGAATGGTGATAGGGAATCCTTTCCCAAGTACGGGGAGACCGTGAGGGCGTGTGCGCCCAATTCATCGAATGCCGCTTGTGCATACGCCTGGGAGCTGGAGCCGATGTCGCCCCGCTTGGCATCCAGGATCAGCGGGATGCCACTCGGCACAGCGCGGATCACGTCCTTGAGCGCTTGCATGCCATCTGCGCCATAAACTTCGAAGAAGGCGCTGTTGGGTTTGAACGCAGCCGCGAACTCGGCGGTGGCCTCGATCAGACGTAGGCAAAAGTCGCGGGCCGCGGCAGCACTGCGCTCGGGCAACTCATCGGCGTGCGGGTCGAGGCCTACGCAAAGCAACGAGTCGATTTCGCGGCAGCGCTGCTCCAAAAACTCAAAGAACGGCTGTGCCACTACGCCTTTCCAAGCACCAGGGCGAGCAGGGCCATGCGCGTGTAAAGGCCATATTCCATTTGGCGGAAGTAAGCGGCGCGCGGGTCGGCGTCCACTTCCATCGTGATCTCGCCGACGCGCGGCAGCGGGTGCATAACGATCATATTCTTCTTGGCCTTCTTCAAGGTTTCGGGGCTGATCACGTAAAGGCTTTTGACCTGCTCGTATTGCTTTTCGTCGGTGAAGCGTTCCTTCTGCACGCGCGTCACGTAGAGCACATCCGTATCGGCGATCACCGCGTCCAGATCGGTGAAGGCATGTTGGTGAATAGCCTTATCGGCCAGCTCGGAAATGATCTCGGCCGGCATCTCCAATATTTCGGGCGAGACATAATTCAGCTTGACGTGAAACAGCGAAAGCAGACGCGCTAGCGAGTGGACCGTGCGGCCATTTTTTAGGTCGCCCAGCATCGTGACAGTCAAACCCTCCGCGGTGCCGAGCTCTTCGATGATTGTGAAGAAGTCCAATAGGGCCTGGGTGGGGTGCTCGCCGATGCCGTCGCCGGCGTTGATGACGGGCTTGCGCGCGTACTGGGCGGCGATCGCCGCCGCGCCCACTTCCGGGTGGCGGATGACGATCACGTCCGCATAGCACTCCAGCGTGCGCACAGTATCAGGCAGCGATTCGCCTTTCGAAACCGACGAATAGCGCACTTCGTTGATGGGGATGACCGAGCCGCCGAGGCGTTCCATGGAAGCGGTGAACGAGGACGAGGTTCGCGTGGACGGTTCGTAAAAGAGGTTGGCGAGGATCTTGCCTTTTAGCAGGTCGAAAGTACCCACGCGTGCCACCATCTCGCGCATTTCGTGGGCGACCTCGTAAATATAGTTCACATCCTCACGCGAGAATTGTTTGACCGACAGGATGTCCTTGCCGTAGAAGGGCGCGCCGCGCTGGTCGCCAAAGGGGAGGTGTGCGCTGCCGATCGATTTGTGGTTCGCCAAAGTTGCCATGTTTCTCCTTTTCTATTGTTCTCGGATATTCTTGCCGCTGCCCGGGGCGGCCAGGACGTGGCCATTTTCAAAAGCCAATTGCCCACGCAGCATCACCCGATGCACGCGGCCTGTCGCTTTCCAGCCCTCGAAGGGAGTCCAGCCGCAGCGTGAGTGCAGGTTCGCAGCATGGATTTCATAGTCGTCATCAAGGTCCACCTCGATGAAGGTTTCAGGTTGCTCAGGGATCTTGAAGATGCGCGCCGGATTGGTGTGCAGCCGAACCACCATATCATCCATGGTGAGCCGGCCCTGCTTTACGGCGGTCAGCAGCAGCGGCAGGATGGTCTCCAAGCCCGGGAATCCAGGCGGTGGGTTTGAGCTGTCCTTTTCGGCCAGCGTGTGTGGGGCATGGTCCGTTGCGAAGCAATCGATCACATCCAGGTTGGCCCACAGCGCGTCTCTATCTGTCTTGGTGGCTAAGCGCGGCCTTACTTCGCAACGGCCCGCGCCAAGCGAGGGTATGTCGTCTTCCGTCAGAAGGAGATGATGCGGGCAGACCTCGCAGGTGACCGAGATGCTCTTCTCCTTTGCTGCGCGGATGAGCAGGATCTCTTCGCGCCGTGACACATGGCAAATGTGGATAGGGCGTTTGTGCATTTCGGCAAGTAAGATGGCCGCTGCCATCGTCTTGCCTTCAGCATGCGCGCACAGTGGCCACGCGGACGGCCAATTGGCGAAGTGGGGGATCCAGGACGTCATGTCGTCCAGCTTCAGATCGCCGTAGGTCTGGTCCAAATACATCTTCAGGCCGGCAACTTTGCTTGCAAAGCGCGTTGCAGATCCTGCATTGGCAGGGCCTGCACCTATGTATTGCGCATAGTCACAACGGGCTTTGCCTTTAGCTGCTTGCACACTAATCCCCAAAGTATCTTCGTCAGTGATCGCGGGATTTGTATTCGGCATCGCCAGCACGGTGGTGAAGCCTCCGGCGAGCGCGGCTGCGGTCCCCGAATCCCAATCCTCCTTGTGCGTCCCGCCTGGTTCGCGCAGGTGAACGTGTACATCCGTAAGGCCGGGCAGTCGCGTCAGCATCGGGATCTAGACACAAAAAAAGCGCCCAAGAGACTGAAACTCTTGGGCGCCTGGGAGTTGGGTTCTGTTGGATGATGCCTGATCATGTCCCGGATATTCTATGTAAAAAGAGGAATTCGTCAAGCGCTGTCTAGACAGAAAATCCTGCTATCGCGCCGAGGAACCCGCCCAAGGCATCCGCGCCGGAGGTATGACCTGTCGGCAGTATGCGCATGACGGCCGCCTCAGTGGCCGCGCTGTTTTGGGCGGCGATTGCGTCTATCAGAGAATGCCATGGCTCGGCGGCCTCGCCATGCGCGCCTGCCGTAAGCCACGCGGCCGAGAGCGCATGCGTGCGCGGCGCTGCCGCGCTGCTAATTGCGGAACTCAGCCTTGAGGCTTCCTCTGCGGGCTTGGATGCCCAGAGGCCGTGCATCACACCTAACAGCAGGTCATCTCCGGCAGGGGTGAGCCCGGGACCCATGCCCGCCAGGCCCCTGGCTGCTTTCGTAATGGCCGCCAGGTCGCCGTCGCTAATGCCGGCATAGAGCAGGGGAACGTTCTGCTCGGCAGCCTGCACGATGCGCGCCGGCAGTGGGGAGGACGCCAGCGGATCCAGGATCAACCGCGCCAGGCTATCGGCCTTGGCATGCTGCGCAAGTAAGTTCTGGATGATCCCGTTCGCCCAACTCAGCGCCGGTGGGGCTAGAGACGGCCAGTTTGGAGTCGGGTCCCATGGCCTAGCTTTTTCGGCATCAATGAGCCAATCGGCAAGCCAGAATCCATTTTCGAAAACGAGGAGTTGCGCATCCGCCTGGACCCCCGTCGGGAAGCCGCCCGGGGTCAGTACAAGGCTGAACGGGCCATTGCCGATGGCGGCATCGACTAAGGCCAGTACATCTCCCTCCTGATTAACCAGGTTGACCACTTGCTCGAATGCATAAAGCACATGCGCCTGGCGCGTGTCTCGCAGCCACGACTTGGCGCGCGGGGACGCGGAATCGACGCGCAGGCGCCTGGCTTGTGTGCTCATCCGGCTAGGATATCAGATTGGGGAATCGAGCTAATTGGCGGACCTGTGCTGATTTACAAGCTCCCACAGCCGGTTGGGGCTCAATGGGATCTCGCGCAATTCGAAACCTTCGAGGCCTAAGGCGTCTTCGATGGCTTGGGCAAAGAGCGGGCCAACTGGTATGGCGCCGGCTTCCCCTGCGCCCTTGACGCCCAACGGATTGAGCGGCGAGACCGTGACCTGGTGCCCGATCTCTATGCGCGGCACATCCTGCGCGCCGGGAAGCAAGTAATCCATGAAGGACGCGTTGACGATCTGGCCCATCTCGTCGAACATGAGCTGCTCGTAGAATGCGTTGCCGATACCCTGGGCCACGCCGCCCTGGATCTGGCCATCGAGAATGAGGGGATTGATCACGTTGCCACAGTCGTGCACGGTGACGTATTTCTTGATCTCGAGGGTCATGGTTTCGGGGTCCAATTCGATGATCATGGCGTGCACGCCGCTGGCCGTGGCGCCCATCTCTGGCCCGAAATAGTCGGTGGCCTCGAGGCCGGGTTCGGTGCCGGGCTTGACCGCGCCGCGCATCGGGTTCGCCCTCTGGGCGAGTTCGCCGAGGGGGATGGCGGTTTGCGGCGCGCCTATGATCTGCACTTTGCCATCCACCAGTTCGAGCTTGTCCGGCGTGACTTCGCCTTCAAATTCCTCCACAGCCCTGGCCAGGATCTTCGCCCGCACGCGCACGGCCGCGGCGTGGATCGCATTGCCGGCCACCACTGCGCCACGGCTGGCGAAGGTGCCCACGCCCCAGTGGAACTGGTCCGTGTCGCCGGTGACCAGGTCGATCCGATCCACTGGCACTCCCAGCTGCTCGGCCACAATCTGTGCATAGCTGGTGTAATGCCCCTGGCCCTGTGTGCCGATGCCGGTGGCCACGCTGACGCGGCCGTTGGCCTGCACCTGGATGCGGGCGCCTTCATACGGGCCGATGCCGGTGCCTTCCACGTAGCAGACGAAGCCGAGGCCAAGCTTCTTGCCAGCGGCCACCGCCTTCGGCTTCAGCTCACTGTAGAACTTTTCGTAGCCGATCATCTTGAGGGCCTTATCGATGATCGGCTCGTAGTTGCCGCTATCGTAAGTGAGCTCGCTGAAATCCTGGTATATGATGCCGTGTTTGTAAGGGAACTTATCCGCGGGAATGAGGTTCTTGCGCCGCAGGGCGACCTTGTCCATGCCCAGTTCTTTTGCGGCCGCGTCCATCAGGCGCTCCATAACGTAAATGCCGTGCTGGCGCCCGGCGCCGCGGTATGGGCTGACCATGGGCTTGTTGGTGAAGACTGCGGTGAATTCGCTGTAATAGCTGGGGACGTGATACATATTCAGCAGCGTGCACTGCGTGTTGATCGGCACGGTGAGCCCGTAGGGATCGTAAGCCCCGTTGTCGTGCCAGAAGACATCCTTGACGCCCAGGATGGTGCCGTCTTTCTTGAGCGCCAGCTCCGCTTCGTGGAACTGGCCGCGTTCCTGTGTAGTGGCATAGAAGTTCTCCGAGCGGTCTTCGATCCATTTGACCGGCAGGTTAAGCTGCATCGAGATCCAGGGCAGCAGCATCTCTTCCTGGTAGAACATCAGGATCTTTGGTCCAAAGCCGCCACCGATGAAGGGCGCCACCAGGCGTACCTGGTGCTCGGAGAGGCCCAGCATGCCCGCAATTCCATTGCGGATGATGACGGGCGCCTGCGTCGTGTCCCACATGGTCAGCCTGGCGGCCTTGCCATCCCAGGCGGCCACGATGCCGCGGTTCTCCATGGCGGCAGCCGTGCCGCGGTCGTAGAAGAATTCTCGCTGGATCACCAGGTCGGCCTGGGCTTTGGCCTTTTCGTAATCGCCGCGGCTCTGCACCACGTGCGCGGCCACGTTATCCTTCAGGCCGTCGTGGATCAGCGCCGCGCCTTTTTCCAGCGCCTTGCGCGGATCGATGTGCACAGGGAGGGACTCGTAATCCACGGCAATCCGATTGACCGCATCCTCCGCAACATAGCGGCTTTCGGCCACCACGCATACCACGGGCTCACCGACATGCCGTACCTTGCCTTTGGCCAGGATGGGATGCAGGCGCTCGTTGAACACCGCGCCTTTGATGGGCGGCAAGCCGACGTTGAGGATGCCGGTGCGCCAGTAGCTGCCCAGGTCTGCTGCCGTGTAGATGGCAAGCACGCCGGGCAATTCCTTGGCGGCTGTTACGTCGATTGACTTAATGTTCGCGTGCGCGTAGGGACTGCGCACAAAGGCGACATGCGCCATGCCCGGCAAATTGACATCATCCACAAAGAGGGCGCGGCCCGTCAGCAGCCGCGGGTCTTCGTTGCGTTTGATGCGTTCGCCGAAGTAACGGGTCGCCATCGTTTAGCTAGTTCTCTGTGAAGGCCACCGCGCGGCAGAAGGCGGCTTCACCGCCCCTGAACATCCAGGGGAAGGCGCCCAGCACGATGCGCTTGTTATGCAGGGCAGGGTTGCTCATCTCGCCGCCCATATTCTCCACGTGCACGCAATCATGCGGGAAGAGCGCGTTGTGCGTGAGCTGGTAGGCTTCGGGCGGGAACATCTCGTCCACCTTTTTGGCGCCGCCGAACTTCTTCTCGACGAGGGCACGCACCTTGGCCCAATGCTCCAGCCCGCCTTTGCCCAGGAAGCGGCCGATGGGCAGGTTCATGGGGTGGTCGGTGGATATCATGTCGACGCCCCACAGGTGAATCTTTTTGTCCAGCAACCATTCGCAAATGCTGTGATGCGGGCCGGGGTGGCGCTGGATGTAGCGTTCCTCGTCGGCATCCTCGCTGAAAAAGGAATACTTGTGCCAGCCGGTGTTTATGAAAAGGATGTCGCCGTTATTGATCTTGGCCTTCTTCTCGATCATCTCCGGCGTGAATACATCCAGGTCATCAAGTTGATCGCTCAAGTCCACGATGACGCCTTCGCCGTAAAGCCAATCGAGGGGCAACTGATCGATAGTCTTCCCCTTGGTAACGAAATGGCGCGGCGCGTCCAGATGCGTTCCCATGTGATTGGAGGTCTGGATGTACTGGGCATTGACGCCGTGTTCGGATTTGCGCTTGATGTACTTGACCTCGAACGGCGGGTAGAACGGCCAGAACGAAGCGTCCTGATTCAGTGGTTGAGATAAATCATGAACTTTCATTGCCCTTACTCTCCTTTTTGCTGAGCTTTCAATCGGTTAATCAATTAATCGATTAACTGATTAATCGACTGATTTCACAGCCTGTACTTCTCCGCATACGCCCTGATCGCATCCTCGAAGATTTTGGCCGGCGGCCGTACTAGCCCTGCACCCACCTGGCCTACGCCGGCTTCCTTGTGGGCGATGCCGGTGTTGACCCGCGGGAGGATGCCGAGCTCGACCACCTTGCGCATATCGATGCCGGTAGGCGTGCCGCGGAATTCCAATTGCGGGATGGTGAAATGCTTGTGCTCGGCGACCGTGATCTCGTACATCTCCAGCGTGGCGTTCAGCGCGTCCTGCGGCGTGCCGCTGACGAACTGCACGATGGCGGGAGCCGCCGCCATGGCAAACCCGCCGATGCCTGCAGTTTCGGTGATGGTGCTATCGCCGATATCGGGGTTCGCATCCTTGCTGGTGAAGCTGGGGAAGTAAAGCCCGTCCGGAATCCCTGCAGGAGCGGTGAACCAGGCCTCCCCCAGGCCGCTGACGCGCAGGCCGAAGTCGGTGCCGTTGCGCGCCATGGTGGTCACCATCGTGCTGCCCTCCACTCCGTGGGCGGCGTCAGCCATGGCCTTGCAGGAAGCCATGACGGGGTTGAGCACGCTGAGGGCATTGTCGCCCAGGAATTTCAGGATCTCCGATTCGAGCGCCGCGTCCTCTGCGACCTTGGCGATCCACGGCGCCAGCTTGGCGGTGTACATGAGCGAACCGGCCTTGTTGCGGTTGTGGCCTTCGTCGCCCATATGCAAGGCTTCGGCGAGCAGGGCGCGGATGTCGATGCCGCCGCTGGCCTCAATGGCCTTGGCCAGTATCGGGCCCATCTTGTCATTCATCCATTTAAGTTTGGCGATCACCTCGGCGCTATAGGCGCCGTAGCGCAGCACCTTGCCATAGCCTTCGTTGAGGTTTGAATAGGCCTTGTTACCGTGCGTTTCGTTTTCGATGACGTAGACCATCATCGATGCGGAAGTCACGCCGGCCATCGGCCCCACGGTGGCGTGGTGATGGCAAGGCGCAAAGTCGACGTCGCCTTTCTTCACCAGCGCTTCGGCGCTCTTGGCGTCTTTGGCTTTGCCCTCGAAGATCAGCGCGCCGATCACCGCGCCGCGCAGCGGGCCGGACATGCGCTCCCATTCGATTGGCGGGCCGGCATGTAATAGTAGGTTGTCGCGCATTCCGGGAATCACATCCCGAGCCGGGGCCACGCCTTTTAGGATCGGGCGGGCGTCCATCATGCGCTCAACGGCCTGTTTATTCGCCTTGTCAATATCAACCATGGCGTTCAATCTCCAGTCTCTCTCTCTAATCTCTAGTCTCTAGTCTTCCAATCACTAATTACTAATTACCAGTTTCCAATTACTATTTTTTGCCCTTCATCTTCTCTAATATGCTCATCAGGTCTTCGTTGCCTGCGGCCGGCGGTCGCCAGTCGACTTGCACGGCCTGCGCGCCTTGCGCCTTCAGGCTGTCGTAAAAAGATTCTACGCCCACGTTGATGGCGGCCAACGGTTCGCCGAACTTAGCGGGACTGGCTTTACTCAGCGCGGGTTGGACCAGCCGTGCGGCAATGTAATCAACAGTGGCAGCCACTTCACGGAACACGGCAGCCCCGGCATCCTCTAGGAGGGCGATCTGCTCATCGACCTTTTGTGGATCCTCGTCCGTGCCGATCACCAGCGCCACGAACTCCAGATCCTTGCGGGCTTTGCGATGCAAAGCGATCGCCGGCGCTAGCTCGCCGGCAGGGTTTGCGTGCGCTCCTTCGCCCAATACCAGGTCCAGCAGGATCAAGCCGACTTCCTTGCCCTCGGCTTCCTGTTTCATGCGGCGCAAGCGCAGGTCGTTATCCATCATGGGATGCAAGCGTCCTACGGTGAACTCATCCTCGCCGAGGTCGAGGATGGTGTGCGCTTTGCTATTGAGCGGGTTTTCTAATTCCTGCTCGGGGCGAATGGGAACATTCGAATATATCGGCGATAGGAATAGCTGTAGGCCGTTGAGCACTTCGTAAGCCAGCGTTCCGCCGGAGAACAAGCCCCGCAGGTAACCATCGATGTGTTTGGCGGATGCCTTCTTCGACGGAGGCTGATCAGCCAGCTCCACGGCCAGCTTGGCCGCCTGGTCCAGACCCGCCGCGAAGTGCAGATTGCCTATGTTCCCCGCAGGTGGGGCGAAGCCGATGAAGTCGATGACCACGGGCTTGGCAGCCTGGTGAGCCGCGGCCAGCAGTCGAGCAGCCACTTCAGCGTCCGGCGGCTTGGAGATCAGAACGATCACCTTAGTGTCCGCATCAGCTTCCAGATAATGCAGACCCTGCAGCATCATCCGCGCGCCGACCTCGCTCTTGAGATCGCGGCCGCCAGTGCCAATCGCCTGCGAGACTCCGCTGCCGAAATTGTGAATGTGCGCAGTGACGGCTTGCAGGCCTGTGCCGGAGGCGGTTACCAAACCAATGGGTCCGCGGCGCACGCGGTTGGCAAACCCGAGCCCGATGCCATTGAGGATAGCGGTGCCGCAATCCGGCCCCATCACGAATAGGTTATGGGCCGCCGCTTTTTTCTTAAGCTCGATTTCGTCACCCAGCGGTACATTGTCGCTGTACAAAAACACGTGCTTGCCAAGGTCAAGCGCTTCGTGAGCTACCTTGGCCGCGTAGCGGCCGGGCACCGAAATAAGCACCCACTCCGCCGAGGGAAGGTTCTTGGCCGCGGCCGCCAAACTGCGCAGCCGGAAGCCGCTGGCCGCCGAGGAGCGGCGCTGCTTCAACAGCTCATCCACTTTGCCCAGCGCGCTCTCGGCGTCCGCTTCCTTGGCGGCGCGCACCACGATCAACAGGTCTTCTGGCTTGGCGTTCTTTCCCTCGCTGTTGAGCAGCTCACTATCGGCCAGCAATTCGAGGTTCGCTGGCGTGGCCATCACCACTCCGGCATCTTCCACGCCGGGCAGGGTGAGCAGATTGCGCTGCAATTGCATCAGGACCACGGAGTCGTAATAGGCGCCGCGCCGCACCTCGCTTTTGACGGCGCTCATCTTCGCCCCTTAAGGGCGGCCTGGATGCCAGGCGCCCAATCCAGCAAGTCCTCGTCCCTATTGAAGCCGGCACTGAACTGCAAGCCGAGTGGCAATCCTTCTTCGTTCGAGGCGGAAGGCAGACCCATCACAGGCAGGCCCGCCTGTGTCCATGGCAGGTTCATCACTGGGTCGCCGGTGCTGGCCAGGCCTTTGGGCGCCGGGCCGGTCGCAGCAGGGGAGACCCAGGCATCGATCCCATGAATATCCATAACTGTTGAAATGTCCAGTCGGAATCTGCTTACCGCATCGAGGGCAGTTTCCAGCTCCTTATCGGAGATCGCGTTACCGCGTTCGATCAACCCGATGGTCTTGGCCTGGTAGAGATGGCGATAGGTCTCGAACCAGGGGGCGTGAGTGCGGGCAGCCTCCGCCGCCAGGATCAGCTGATGGCGCTGCACGATCTCCTCGAAATCCTTGAACTGCTCGATGCGTTTGATGGCATAGCCGGCCACTTCCAGGCTGTCGAGGGCTGCCTCGAAATTGTGGCGCATTTCCGCGTTGGCCCGGGCCAGATATTCGCCGTTCGGGACAGCCAGATGAGGTTTGCGTTCATGCCCCCGTGTCGGTTTCCAATTGCTGCCCAGAACAGCCGCGGCGCGGGAGATTACGGCGACATCCTGGGCGAAGAGGCCAACGTGATCGAAGGATGGCGCAAGCGGGATGACTCCGTTTGCGGAAAACCGGCCGTAACTTGGCTTAAAGCCAACCACGCCGCAATAAGAAGCGGGACGGATCACCGACCCAATGGTCTGCGTGCCCAGCGCCAAATCCACCAGGCCTGCCGCCACCGCCGCGGCGGACCCGCTGCTGGAGCCGCCGGGCGTATGGTCGGTGGCGTGCGGGTTGCGTGTATGCCCGGGATAGAAATAGGCGAACTCGGTGGTGACGGTCTTTCCGGCGACCAGCATACCTGCCCGTTTCAAGGCCGTCACGCTAGTAGCTTCCTTGCCGCGCAGTTCGCGCGCGGGAAGCCGGCTGCCGGCTCCGGTGGCGAAACCGTCCACATGGAAAATGTCCTTCACTCCCAGCAGTAGGCCGAACAGGGGAGGCCGCTTATCCTTTTTTGGATATTTGCGGTGCAAGGCCGATGCGTCTTTGCGCAGCCGTTGGAAGCGGTCCGCCTCCGGAAGGAAGGCGTGAATGCGCGGCTCTTTTTGCCTGAAGAGGTTCTCGAAATCATCTAGGCGCTGCACTAAACCTGAGCGCTTCGCGGGGGCGAAGGTCATCATGCCGTCTTCATTTTTTCTGCGGCTAACAGCGCTGCATCGACAATATGCTGGTACCCGGTGCAACGGCAGAGATTGCCGGAGATGGCAGAGCGGACCTGCTCTTCAGTGGGTTTAGGGTTTTCCTGCAGGTAGGGCAGCAGTGTCATCAGGATGCCCGGCGTGCAAAAGCCGCATTGCAATCCGTGCGCTTCCCAGAATGCTTGCTGCAATGGGTGAAGTTTCTTTTCATCCTCGGTCAGGCCCTCGACCGTCATCAGTTCGTGTCCGTCGGCCTGGACGGCAAACATAATGCAAGAGCGCACCGGCTTACCATCAAACAGGATGGTGCAGGCGCCGCAGACGCCGTGCTCGCAGCCCACGTGAGTGCCGGTCAGCCCTGCCTGCTGGCGAATGTAATCAGCCAGCAGCAAACGCGGTTCCACCTCGTGCTGGTAGCGTTTCCCGTTGATCGAGACAGTGATCGGTAGGCGCTGACTCATGGCTGGATTTGGGAAAACCTGGCCCGGTCGAAGGCCTTGGCAAGAGCGCGCTCGGTAAGCACCGCGCACAGGCGCCGCTGGTAAGCTGCGGAAGCGTGCAGATTGCCGAATGGCTCCATCTCTTTTTCTGTGGCCAACCGCGCGGCTTGTTTGAACGCAGCCGCGGATGGCTTGGCGCCTTGCAGGCTGGCGGCCGCTTGCGGGGCCGGCGCCGGTCCATCGCCGACATTCAAGTACACCAGGCGCGCGGTTTCGCAGTCGCCTTTGGCATCCAGTGTGAGCACTGCGGCCACGCCGGCCATGGCATAGTCGCCATGCCGCCGAGCGATCTCCATGAAGGCGTAACCCGTGTTTGCTTTGGCCACGGGAAATTCGATCTCGACTAGCAGCTCATCCGGCTGCAAGGCGGTGGCGAACAATCCGGCGAAGAAATCCTTCGTTTCGATCCACCTTTCGCCGTTCACGTTCTGGGCGCGCATCCGTGCATCCAGCGCCATGCAGATCACGGGCAGTTCGGAGGCGGGATCGGCGTGGGCGATGCTGCCGCCGATGGTGCCGCGGTTGCGGATCTGCGCGTGGGCGATATTGGGAATGGCTTCGTGTAGCAAGGGTACATGCTTGGCGACCAGGCCGTCGTGTTCCGCGTAGGACTGCACGGTCATGGCGCCGATGCGCATGGCGCCGTTCTTGTGGATATAACGCAGCTCGCTAATGGGGTTCAGGTCGATCAGGATGCTGGGCTGCGCCACGCGGAAGTTCATCGCCGGGATGAGGCTTTGCCCCCCGGCCAGGGCTTTACCCTCGTCGCCGTGCTGGGCTTTCAGTTCGAGGGCGGCTTCCAGCGTTTCCGGGGCGAAATATTCAAACGGAGCGGGCTTCATGGAGAGGAGAGCAATTGTAGTCTGGGGGAAGTGCGCGGGCAAGCGCTTTGTGCATACATTAGCCGCGGTAGGCCGCAATGACCTGCGCCATGATGGCTAGGGCGATCTCTTCGGGCGTTTCGGCGTTGATCTCCAACCCAATTGGCGCGTGCAGCCGCTCCAAGGCTTTCTCGTTGACGCCTGACTGCAATAATCGTTGGCGCCGGGTGGCAGCCGTCTTTTTGCTGCCCAGTGCGCCGACGTAAAAAGCCTCGCTGGCCAGCGCTGCTTTCAGCGCAGGGTCGTCGATCTTAGGGTCGTGGCTAAGCGAGGCAACTGCGGTGGCGGCAGTAAGCTGAACTTGCTCGAAGGCCTTCTGTGGCCATGCTTGGATAAGCTGGTCGGCGTGCGCAAAACGTTCGACCGAACCGAACGCCTTTCTTGGATCGATGATGACGGTGCGGAAGTTCAGCGTGCGGGCGATCTTGGCCAAAGCCACCGCGATCTGCACGCCGCCGATCAGCACCAGGGTGGGGGAGGCCGTCAGCGGATTCAGAAAGATCTCATCGCCATTTCGCTGAACGATCTCGGGCTTCGCCGCGGCTTGCCTTTTCGTGTCGGGGACCAATTCCTGGGTCCCTTGAAGCCAACGGCCTTTTTTGTCGGCGAGTTCCTGCAGGCCCAGGCGTTCCTCGGTCCCGCCGATGACCGTAGCCAGCAAGCTGCTTTGCTCAGCTTTGAGCCGCTCAACGAGCGCCCCGAACAAAGCGGCGTCCACTGTTTGCACGAATACGTCGATCTGGCCGCCGCAGGCCAGCCCGACTTCCCAGGCGGTTTCGTCCGCCACGCCGAAGTGCAGGCGCTGCGGACGCTGGGTGCGCATCACTTCCTGCGCCGCCTGGATCACGGCGCCCTCCACGCAACCGCCGCTAACCGACCCAACCAGGCCGCCGCTGGCGCTGACGGCCATGGCCGAGCCGGCCGACCGCGGCGCCGATCCCCAGGTAGAGATCACCGTAGCCAGGGCTACCTGCTCGCCGGCCTTCAGCCAATTTTCCAAATCGGGCAGCAATTCGCGCATAGTGGCTAACTAATTACTATTTACTAATCTCCAATCTCCAATCTCCAATCTCAAATTCTCCAATCTCCAATCTCTATTCTCCAATCTCTATCCTTCTATCTGCTTTCTGACGCAATCGAAGAATTGGCCGCTTAATTTCTGCGCCATGCTCCCTGCAAGTCGAGAGGCCAGGCTGGCAATAGTGCCCAGCACGTTCACGTCCGCGCTCCAATCCATGATGGTGACGCCGTTCTCGCCGTCGCGCAGTTTCATTTCGGCCGTGCCTTCAACCGCGCTTCCGGGCGCGCTGCCGCGGCCCTTCATCACCGCGCGGTTGGGCGCCTCCATGGTCACGAATTCGATTTCCCCGTTAAATCGCACTTTGATGTTTCCAAGGCCTACCGAACCGGTGGCCTTGAATTTCTTGTTTGCTTCCACGACTTCCATGCTCTCTAGGCCCGGCGCGCATTTGGACACGAAATCTGGGTTGGTCAGGTAACTCCAAACCTTGTCCCTGGGGGCCTGAATGACAGTCGATCCGTTTAATTGCATACCGCTCTCCTCTTAGCTTAATGCGCATAGTCATCAAAGCCTTTTGTCTTTTCTAATACATTTTCTCAAGCAATCAATTCGGCCACGCGCGGATGGTTTTCATACACTCCGCGATATTCCTTCGGCAGCAGGGCAGCAATTTGCGCCATGATCTCATCGGTGTATTGTTGGAGGTATTGATCCCGATTCTCGCGCGGAATAAGCGGCATCTGAAACGGCCGGCCGACAACCACACGTATATGCAAACGGCGAAACCTGCGCAATCTTTCGCTTGCCGCCCGGTCCTCCGTTCCTGTAACCCCGACCGGGATGACGGTGGCTCCAGTCTTGCCGACCAGGTAAGCGGCGCCAGGCTTGCCCTCCAGCAGCGCCTCAGTAGGGCTGCGCGTACCCTCCGGGGAGATGACCAGGATTCCGCCGCGCTGCAGCCTGCGCAGGACCTCCTTGAGGGTTCCAATGTCGCTGTCGAATCGTTCCAGGAATAGCATGTCGAGCGTCTTGGCCATCCAGCGCGCGAAAGCATATTTGCGGTACTTCTCAGCGACGACCACAATGAGATCATCGCGCCTGACCAACGCCAGGGTCAACAACGCATCGAAGCGCCCCAAGTGGTTGCACACCAGCACAACCGTCCCCTTTGAATCCCGGATCCGCTCCAGCCCCGACATGTCCATGCGCGCCAGGATGTGAGCCAAAGCGGTCGCCAGGAACCGGAATATCCTTCTCTTGACGCGCAGCCAGGCGCTCATTTGCTCTTACGAGCCCTTTTGTAAGCGGCGTGCAGTTTGACGGGTTGCAGGGCCTGCGTGCGCAAGCGGAGGTTCAGCACTTCCACAAAAACAGAAAAGCCCATGGCGAAGTAGATATATCCCTTGGGAATTTCCTGATGCAAGCCCTCGACGACCAGCGAGAATCCGATCAGCAGCAGGAAGGCTAGCGCCAGCATTTTTATGGTGGGGTGGCGCTCCACAAAATTGCGGATGCTGTTGACCGCCAGAGCCATCACCGCCACGGCGATCACAATGGCCGCGATCATGACGCCCACATTCTCCACCATGCCTACCGCCGTGATCACTGAGTCCAACGAGAAGACGATGTCCAACAGCATGATCTGGATCACGACGTTGATAAAGCGTGCCCGAATAGCCGCCTGCCCATGCCCTTCCTTGCCCTCAAGCTTGTCGTGGATTTCGAAGGTGCTTTTCCCGATCAGGAATAACCCGCCGCCGAACATGATCAGGTCTTTTCCCGATACGGCTTGGTTGATATAAGGCAACGTGAACAGTGGTTCGGTCAGTCGAATGATCCAGGCGATCGATAATAGCAGGGCAATGCGCATGAACATGGCCAGCCCCAGGCCAATTCGGCTTGCCCGTGCCTGCTGATTCTTGGGGAGCTTGCCCGCCAAAATGGAAATGAATACCAGGTTATCGATCCCGAGTACGATTTCCAGCGAGGTTAAAGTTAATAGAGCGATCCAGATCTCGGGATCAGCCAGCCATTCCATGGATGCGTCTCCTTGAGCGAAGTGCGGCGAAAAAGCCTATGCCGATTATAACGAAGGCGGTCAGCGGAACAAACCCTGCAGCGCGTTAAAGATCCCAAGCAGCGAGGCCGCCGAGACAGCCACGGTTGCCATCAGGACCCAACGCACCCAGCCGGAGCCTTTCGTTACCGCCAGGCGCGCCGCCACCCAGGCCCCCAGCATGTTGCCCAATCCCAGAATCAGCCCGGCGATCCAATCCACCTGGTCGTTGGCCGTGAATACCAGCAAGCTGGCGATCGTGAAGGCCAGGATAATGATGATCTTTACCGCATTACCGCGCACCAGGTCATAGCCCACAGACAAGACCAGGGCCGAAAGCAGGAAGATTCCAACGCCGGCCTGGATAAAGCCGCCATACACGCCAATGGCAAATAGCACGATGGCTTGCTGCCAGGAGAAGGAGCCCTCCAGTTTCAGCAGTGTCCCCGAAAGCCAGCGTTTGGGCCGCAGCCAGATCACGAATAGCATCAGCACCATCACAATGCCGATGACGCGTTCCATCATTTCTTCGTTCAGGTTGACGGCAATGGCCGCTCCCAGAATGGAGCCGAACACCGCGGGGATGCTTAGCACCAGAGCCCCGCGCAGATCAAGCACGCGACTGCGGTGGAAGCTCGTTCCGGCCACGATGTTCTGCAGGATGATGCCGATGCGGTTGGTGCCGTTGGCCACGGTGGCGGGCAGGCCCAGGAAGATCAGTGCCGGCAGGGTGATCAGCGACCCGCTGCCAGCCAGCGTATTGATCACGCCGGCAAAGAAGCCGGCGGCCATTAGCAAAACGTAGAAGTACCAGGCCATGTCAGTTTGTCTGCAGGCTGGCGAGGAGGTCTTCCAGGATGCCCACAAAGATATCCAGGTCTCCCAAGGCAGCCGTCCGGCCTTTGGCCTGAATGTCATCTTTTGCCAGCTCCAGCCTCGAATCCAGGTCGGCGATGGTGCCGGCGTAGCCGTCGCCCAGTTCCACGGCCAGGCGGTCGATCGTCCCGCTAGCGGGCAGCAAGGCCGCCCTGGCCGCATCCCAGCGGCTGCCGCTTACTTCGAAGCGGGCCGCATTCGCCAGGGCCAGCAGGCTCAGGATTTCGCGCTCCGGCTTTACTGCTTCCAGGCTGGCGACCTCCGTTTCCAAAGATGCCACCTGAGCCTGGGCCGTTGCCAGCTCACCCTGCAATTGGGTGACCTCATTGGTCTTGGGCAGGATCAAGACGAACCAGACGAGCAGGACCAGCACCAACACCACCATCAGGGCCACGCCGATCCGGCGGAGCCAGAGGATGAGCTTGGAATCCTGCTGCCCATTCTCGCCAAACATCTCTTTTTTCTTTTTGATTGGATCGTCTGACATGGACCTCTCCCAGTAAGGTTTTGCGATGCTACGCTCATTGTACATTAATTAATATCCGAACCGACCGGTCGTGGTTTGTCCCGTGTTTATCACGTACAAGGATGTTATACTTATTTAGGGCAAGAAAAAGGATCCGCCCGGCTAAAGAACACGTTTCGCCGAAAGGGAAGGGGCTGTGTCCGATGGCTTGAAAACACAGTACGGCAAAATAGTTTTTTGGCTATGGATTTGGTCAATAGCTATTGTTTTAACCAGTTGTGGATGGGAGGAGACCTCAACCGCAAATCATTTAGATATCCCGATTCCGCTATCAATTTTCGAGACAATACTTTATAACCAGATTGATAAGCAACTCCCAGGTGAGATCTATTGGTCGGAGGATGATCCTGTTGCTATTGAATTAGATAATTGGGAAGCGGCGAAAGGTAGTGGTTACACGTATATTGTCCTTGTTGATCTCGACCTAAAGGCCAGGGTGGATTATGCAAAAAACCCTGATGTGGACATAAAGATTTATATAGAACCCCGATGCATAGACGGCCAAATAAGCTTTCGGGTAGTTGATCGAAAAGCAGAGGTGAATACATCTGGAATACTAGGAGTGGTGAATCCGGTGAGTTGGTTTGTTGATTGGGTCGGCGATGAAATGGCGACTTCTGAAATAGATAAAATCATTACCGATAGATTCTACGAATACACGGAAGTTGATGAAAACGCCAAATGCATAGACCTCTGGTTCGATGATCCCCGGACTATGACGGTTCGATTCCTTGATTACACTGTAACGGTTGGCGGCGATGGGGTAGATCTTGAGGGTTCAGGCCCGTATTTTGATGATGAACCCATCGAACCGGAGCAGTCGATTGAGTTCACAAATATAAGCGTTTTATTCGATGTTGAGGTTGACGGGGATTGGGGAATGATTATCGATAACTACTATACAACCCATAATTTACGAAATTACGAATGCAAAGTAGCCTCATATTTCGAATTTTCCAACGGCGAGATACTTCGGGATTTCAACGACAGCTACACATCGACTGATGGCCAAGTCTCAGTGGGCGATAGCGCATATCCGGAATATGCTCATACCGACATAATGACGCCTCTTTTTATTCCCTATGCCGAAATGCATTTGGCAGAAGGCACATATGACTTGAGGTTTGTAACCCAAATTAATTGCGAGAGCCAGGTTATCCAGAGTTCTGATTATGTGTATATCACCGTGGTTGAACGGTAATGTGTGACTTCCCTGTGGGTGGAGGGATAAATGAACGCTCATGCGGGACCGACAGCGATAGGTTATAGAAAAAACATTTGGAGCGATTAGCGGCCTACCTGTATCACCCTTTGTTGGGTCTTATTGGATGCGAATGAAAAAAGGTGTCTTGTTGTCATGGGGGATATAAGAAACTCGGTGGCTCATAGTTGGAAGACGTTTGATTGGGAGGAAAGCAACCTGAAAGAACTTCTGGGAAGGTTACGGGCAATTCGTGAGTCTGCTGCCTTGCCGGATAAGGGGCAAGCAAGATTTGCTTACCTGCTAGGGCAGCTGTTTTATGAGGTTGGGAGTTAGGATATTTGAAGTCAGGGCGGATGAGAGAGTAAAAAGAGATCCACATCAGGTCCCGGGAATTTTTGATAGATAAGAAAAGGGGTGGGGCTTGGCTCATCGCCGTCCCTCTGTTTACTTTCGATAAGTATTATTATCGCAAGCATCATCAGGTCATATGTGGTGGTTGACGTTTATACGTCAAACCCTCCAGCTATTCTCCCGCCCGTTCCAGGGCACAGCGGCCTGGCTCCGCTGGTCAAGTTTGCGTGACGACACACTCGCGGCTTCAGGTTTCCGGGAAGGTGTGAACCTTCCCGGAAAGACTGAAGTTAGCGGGAAGTGGTCTCGCAGCAGAGCTTACCTTGACAAGCGGATGGCCGCTGTAGAATGCGCCCAGGCGGGAGAAAACGGGAAGTCTGTCAACTACGCTTATCTTAAAAGTTTGGGACTCCACCTACTCACTCTTGCGCATAGTCTATTGGGCTTGTAAGTAAGTAACAAAGTACCAACAACAAAGGCTTACGTTTGAGGAAACGAGACAAAAAACAGGCTGTATAACAAAAGGGCACATGTCAAGGCAACTGAAGGTTCAGAGTTTGGTCCGTGTTCGAGTGAGCACCCCACTGCAGACGCAGCTGCTCAAGTGGTCTGCACGCGCTGCTCTTTCTGAAACGGATTTCTTGCGCTTTGCCCTGGTATTGGGAGCTCGCACATTGGCGCTGAATTTGGGACTGCACAGACCTGAAGATGATCTGGAGATCCAGGACATGGAAGTTTTCCGTTTTCGTGGCGCCGAATTGCCGGCTGAATTGGATCGGGGCCAGCAGAAGTATTTCCTCAACCCTACCGGGCGCATTCCCTCAGATGCTGAACTAGAGGCTTCCTGGGCTTCTGAGAAGGCCAGATTGGAGAAAAAACGAACATGACCACTATCTGTATATCCCCCACCCTTGGTGGGCACAGCTGCGCGACTACAAAAGTATCATTATCGCAAGTATCAATTAGGCTAAAGAATGCCACTCTCGGCACGGAAAGTGCATCTAGGATGTTCACCTATTCGGAGGACGTCAATATGCAAACAGTCGTACGCGTGGCGCTTGGAGTATTTGTTGGAACGTGGGGCTTCCTGATCTCCTTGCTCCTGGCCGGCAAGATCTTCGGCTCCGCCCTTCTAAGCCTTCTATTTTAAGCGGGCCTCCATCTCGCATCCAGCATTCGCCAAGGACCTGCTCGCGTCCAATCCCTGAAATGTACACTTAGAAATGTCACACCTCCGTGAGAGACTGTGCAGATGCGAC
>JBBDXR010000011.1:0-4778 GCA_040902205.1 Anaerolineales bacterium
CACAGTCTCTCATGGAGGTGTGACATTTCTAAGTGTACATTTCAGCTGCTTGACAGATTGAAGGAAGCTATTTCCAAGTCCATTCTTGGAAAAAATCTATATTTCTGATTTCAGTTGAAGCTAACGACGATCCGTTTTTCTTTATTTGATTGAGAACATTGCACAAATCACGCTCCATTACTACTAGCTCACAATATGGTATCAAAGCGAGGTGAGCCAAATCTCCAAAGTCTGACATCCTCTTAGGATCTCTCCCTCCCAAGTAATACTTGTAATATATGACCTGAGCAAAAATCCAAACAGACAGAAACACCTCAGGATGCAAATCCTTTACATCATTCCGAAATTTGTTAAGAAAATCAGAGTGAGTATCCCCTAAGACTTGAAAAACTATGTACGTAGCGAATTCATTGGCTTGCTCCCGTATATACTTCCCTGACTTTGAAGGAGGGAAATTATTCTTCAATTCTTCATGACGACCCCTTAGCCTTTTCGCGTGACGCTTCTGATCATTTCTCGCTTCTCTAAGGGCAGTTGAGCCAAAAAATGCTAGCAGTTCTTCAACTCCATTTGGCTTAAAAAGAAGGCTATTCAATTTGAATTTTAGAAGTGAGGCTTTTCTATGATTCGGATGTGCTTCTACTTCCTCATCTCTAATGTCTTCCCAATCCTTAAGCAAAGCGGAAGGAACAATCATAAACAGTTCCACTAAAGCCTGGTGTAATTGAGGGGCGTCTGCTAGTTCGGAAAGCTGGGCACCACAAATTCCCAATGCTAGATCGTTATCAGAAAGGAATCCGCCCAACTTGGGCCATAGCTCCTTATTTTTTGCCAAATAGCTGAGTATTACAGTATCAAAGTATGCAAACCTCGAAAATGTATATTCAACCATGAGAATTTAGTAAATTGTTTCTTGGGGTTCCTCTAAAAATATTTCCTTCCCTTTTCATGCTACGGCAGCACCAGGTTGTCAAGGGTAAAGCCACAAATCGGCCACAAAACAAGTGCCCTTGACAACCTGGGGACCCGCTGCCGTGGGAGATTTGCGGGAAGGAAAATTGGATTAACCTTCACCAAAGGGTGTGATTTCCGCCAAGAGACCGCTCTTGGATATCTCCCTTCTTACTTCGTGATCTTCGAAACATGCCACGGGATCGATTCCTGCCAGATTTGAAAAGTTGATTATTTCCCAGTTGCTTCGCGAAGATTTAACGCTAAGCAAATATTCATCTTTTGTATTGCCAGTCTTTTTATCGTTGCGTTGGGAATATCCTGATAGGACAACAGTTTCCGCAGAAGGCAAATGGGCAAATACGTCACCTATTAATCTGAATGCAATTGCGTGCAAATGCCGTAAATAATCACGTTGAATTTGGGTCTTTGCCCGCTTATCTATAATCAGCTTTAAGTCTCGCACACCGACCTTTGCCTGGTTCTCAGGCATATCCTCTATTTCGGGAAAATCAACGTCCAGATTTATCCGTTTCCCACTTTCAACAATATCAAAGGAAATCATGGTTTCCCTAGGCCAAACAATCGATTTTAATGCCGCTTCAAGTACTTGACCCATCGTCTCCGTGTTCGTTCGCAAGTCTTTTTCAGCTACTTCCCAATCCGAAAGCGCTTTTTGATAGGCGGTAGTTCGTTCAAGGTTTTCTCGGTCTATTTTTTCTTTTTGGCTGCTTAGCATCCGAGAAACCATGCCATGGCGCTTCAGCGTTGGAGGTTCAGGCTTGGGATTGACGACAACCTCATCTCTTGGAGCTGGTGTTGTTATATGAATGTTTATGAGTTTTTCAATATCGGCATTATATGATCCACATTCATCATTGAGCCAATTGACAATTCCCTGCCTAAGTTGTTTTTTCGTTATCTGAATAAGATGTTCGGGCAGGGGATTGCCGTTTTTATCCTGAAAAGCAATAGTGCCATCATTCCTCAATTCCATATGAACCGGCATGCTGGTTGTTTTCCTTACCGTTTTTGGTCTTCTCTGGACTCGACCTCCGTCTAGGCGAGTTCTATAGGCAATCCCTGTACCTCGGATCCCAAAGTTCGCATAAGTTCCGCGTTTCCCAAAAGTCAGACCTCCAACGCTAACACTTGAAAATCCGCCTTTGCCAAGATTCATTCTGACACCGGGTGCAATCCTAAATGACCTGCGAAATCTAAAACCCATTTTGCCCTCCGTTTCCAGCCATTGAATTTTACTATTGAACAGAACCATGGACTGCAAACATTCCTTCTCGAACGATTTTAGGAATAGAAAACAAAAACTGCCATCTCTGAATGTAATGGCAGCTTTACAGACTGGATCGCCTTGCCGAGCATGGGTGCAGTTTGGTGCAACCAGCACAGAAACAATTTACTTCTTGGAAAAGATGGATGCTATTTTCTGCAAAAATTAGCCGTTACGCCTATCCAAGAGTAGAATTTGTCATCAAATCTGATTCTCATAAGCCCTTGGTCTCACCCTTGTTTTTCCGATATTTGATAATAGCTGGATTGTCTTTTTGTAGTACGTAAACTATAGCAATATCGAAGGGCATTGGATCGGAGTAACCACCTTCTAGCTGGGCGAACTCCTTTCCTGCGAACACCTTATAGCCCGAAGAGCGAATTTCATCCAACAGTTGTGTTAGCCGGAATTTGGTTCTTACCTGGTCTCCCGCTTCAAGTATTGATGATAGGTCTCCCCAATCCTGAAGCTCTTGGAAGAAGTCACTCAGCAGGCCGACATCTTCTTCCGATTTTGGTTCGTCGTTATGGAAATTGAAAGCGGACGAATTATGAATTGCGCTAAATAGTTCAGTCCCATTATTTACTTCAACAAGAAAAGAAGGTATCTTGTTCTTTGACCGGCGTATCCGCACAGGTGCAGGTTGTCCATTATTTTGTAACGTCACTGATACCCATTTTTCATGGTTAACTTTCAAACTTAGGAGTTGGTCTGCAGAATAACTTGAGGGTTGATCGTCTACCATTTTGTGGTGTGTGCGACAAAGCAAGATTAAATTATTAGGATTATCGGTTTCCTCGTTGGGGAAGAAAGGGTTATATCGAGGTCCATTTGGCTTACTGGAAACTACATGACATTCTTCACCCACGATGGACTCATTGTCAGTTTGGGTTGCATCTACTGTCAGTTCCTTTCGACAGATCGCACATCTATTTCCGGAGCGTGCCCATAAGAGCTTTCGCGTTTTTTCTGTTACTGCCATTCTTCTCCCTCAATCTGCAACCCAGCTACACCTTATCAGCAAGCATGTCGGCTATTGTCTTTTAGAAGCGAAATTCTCTAGAAATTATAAAGCGTTTAGTTTCTTGGCCGTTTGGTCAATAAACCCTGTCTTTCCTGGCTGATGCGTGGTGCAACCTGGGTGCAACCCCAGTAGACACAGTAGAAACAGTAGAGTCTTTTTAGCTGTTTTTACTCGACATTTGAAGCGAAAAGAGGCTTTGCACAGCCCGCAGCCCTACCTGATGTAAACTTAAAAATCCTCCGAGGGCAACCTCTTGTGGGTTCGATTCCCACCCGAGCTACTCCTTTAAAGGGCGAAGTCAAGTGAAGGCGCGTAACCTTTCAATCTCATCCCTTCTCGTCCTGGTCTTCCTGTTGAACTTCCCAGTCCAGTTCCTGCACGAGGCAGCTCATTGGGCCGTCTACCAGGCATACGGTCGCCAGCCGGTTTGGGGATTCACCGCCCTGGTCCAGATGTGGGACAAGCAGCCCCTCCATCCCGAGCAGTGGGCGGCCTTTACCTCGCCGGATGGCGATCAGGGCTGGTTGCGCCTGGCATCCGCGCCGGACAGCACGTTCGAGCTCTTCATTTCCTCGGCCGCAGGTCCCTTGGCTTCGCTGTTAATCGCCGTCCTGGGGCTGCTTTTATCGAAGCGCAGCCGGCGTCCGGTCGCCAAATACATCACCTTGGGGCTGTCTCTAGTAACTTCCTTTGTCATGACCACTTACTATTTGCGCAGCCCACTGCATACTGGCGGCGATGAATACTATATGGCAGCCCAATTTAGCATCCCCAAGCTCTTCATCGAGATCCCGCTTGGACTTGCCTTTGCCGCCTGCCTGGCCTTCGGCTTGCGCGAGTTGCAGGGCTGGAGAATGCGCCTGACTTGGCTAGCCGCTCTGGTGGTCGGGGGAATTCCCGCTGCGATCCTGATTAGTTATGCGGATAGTGCGGTCCGTTCCCAGGTCGACCTGGGCAATCCTCTATTTCAATCCGTAATCGGATTCTCATTGCCAGTGCTCCTTGTGCCTTTGGCAGCTCTCGGTGGGCTTTGGCTGTGGTTTGTGCGGATGCGGGCTCCCGTAGCCTTTCCGTAGGCTAATCCTCATCCTCCCCTTCGCGGGTTCTCATGCATCTTGCGGCCCGCCGCGCTAAGCTGGCCCGCATGGATGCCCAAAACCACCTCCCTTTGATGTATTGCCCCCGTTGCCGGCGTAGCACCCAGGCAACATCTGGCAGAGAGTTCGTCTGCCCGATCTGCGGCGGGAACAGGCAGCTTCTCCAATCCGGATACCTGGGTAAACTGACCGATATAGGTGTGGGCGTGTATGAACGTTCACCCGACGTGGAAATGGCGCTGCAAATAGAGCGCATGCACATTACGCGCTGAGTCCCCGCAAACGAAGAGCCCGCCAATGGCGGGCTCTTCGTTCTAAAAGGAGGAGTGGCCTCACTTACACAAAGATGATCTGCGCGCCGTCGGCGATCTCGAGGAACTCCATGGCGCCCGCCATGCATAGATGCATGTTTCGCACC
>JBBDXR010000011.1:4878-189915 GCA_040902205.1 Anaerolineales bacterium
TCTACACGAAGATAATTTGTGCCCCGTCGGCGATCTCCAGGAACTCCATGGCGCCCGCCATGCATAGATGCATGTTTCGCACCTCTACACGAAGATAATTTGTGCCCCGTCGGCGATCTCCAGGAACTCCATGGCGCCAAGGACTTCGGCGCCCTCGATGAGGTCGTCCTTGGTCAGCTTCATCATGTCCATGGACATCTTGCAGCCGTAGACCTTGGCGCCGGAGTCGACCAGGATCTGCATGAACTCGTCCACCGGCGGGAAGCCCAGCTTATCGATTTCCTTCTTCATCATGACCGAAGCGAAATCAGACATGCCCGGGATGCCACCCACCACGGTGGGAAAGTGCCAACCCCATGCATTCATACTGGGGTTGCCAACTGTGGCCACATGCAATTTCTTCATCCTGGCCTTGCTGATTACGTCCAGGCCCCAGAAGGTGAAGAACACATGGGTTTCGATGCCGCTCATGCGGGCGGCGTTGGCCAGAATCAATGGCGGGTAGGCCATGTCCAGCGAACCTTTAGAAGCGATGATACAAAGCTTGCGAGCGGGCTTTGCTTCTTTTCCGTTACTGCTCATAGTCTCTCCTTCGGGCGAGGTTGCCTCGCCCCTACAGCTACGTGGGATTAGATGCAGCCCGTTGGTTTGCCCAGGCCGGCAAGCTTAGCGGCCAACTTGGCGGGGCCGGTGGGGAACAGCGCATACATCTCGCGCGTATCCACGCCGCTGTTCTTGGTGATGCTGCGCAGGGTGGGCGCCTCGCCGTTCTTGTCATATTCACTGCGGGCGAAATTGATCACCGCCCAATGCCGCTCGGTGAGCTGGATGCCCTCGCGTTCGGCGATGGCCGCGGCGATCTCCGGCGACCATTCCTTGGGGTCCACCATGAACCCTTCGGCATTGAACTTCACATCATCGATCGTTTTGGTGAGAACCATGTTGCTCCTTTCGTAAACTAGGCAAGCGAGGGAACCAGCTTTTGCTTTCCCTTCATGCTCATTTGGTTGCTGACCGGCAGGTGACGGCCGGGCATCAGAATGTTCCAGTAGATCCAGCGGAAACTTAGTTTGCCCAGGTGGTTCATGGGCGTTTCCTTCAGCAGGCCGAAGGGGCCGAAGTAGGGCACCGGGTAGGTGCCGGCCAGCGGCTCGACCTCGTAGTTGAAATCGATCATCACGCCCTTGTTGAAGCCGGTCTCGATGAAGCAGTTGGCGTGGCCGTCGAAGGCGGGCTTGGGGGGGATGCCCTTGATTTGGCGCAGAATGTTCTCCACCACCACGTCGTGCTCGAAGTGCGCCACGGAGCCGGCTTTGGAGGTCGGCAGGTTGGTGGCATCGCCCAGCACCCACACGTTCTCGTAGGTGCGCGATTGCAGCGTGTGCTTGTCGGTGGGGATGTAGTTGAGATCGTCGCCCATGCCGGAAGACTCGATGGCCTTTACGCCCATGTTGGTGGGGATGGTGATCAGCAGGTCGTAGGGGATCTCGCGGCCATCCCAGGAGCGGATGGCCTGCTTGCCGCTATCCACTTGACCGATGTTGAACTCCGCTTCGGTGTGGATGCCCTTTGTTTTCAGCATGTCAGCAAGGGCAGCCGAGGCACGCGGCTTGGTAAAGGCGCCGGGCAGCGGCGTGGCGTAAGTGATATCCACCTTATTGCGCATGCCGCGGCGGGTGAAGTACCAGTCGGCCAAGAACACGAACTCCAAAGGCGCTACCGGGCACTTGATGGGCATCTCGGCCACATTGAGCACTAGGCGGCCGCCTTCCCAGGTTTCCAGGAATTTATTGAGGGCCGAGGCGCCTTCCAGCGTGTAGAAGTCGAAAACGTTCTTCTTCCAGCCACCATCCAGCATCCCCTGGATCTGGTCGGGGCGGATCTCACAGCCGGTGGCAATCACCAGGATGTCGTACGGCAGGGTTTGCCCGTTATCCAAGCGGACGCGGTTGGCTTGCGGTTCGATGACCTCGATACCCGAAAAGACCATGTCGGCGCGCTTGGAAACCACGCGGCGCTTAGTGCGATGAGTATCCTCCGGGCGGTAGACGCCGAAGGGCACATAAATGAAGCCGGGCTGGTAATAGTGAACCTCGTCTTTGTCGACGATGGTGATCTGCCATTGGTCGGCATCCAGTTTCTTGGCTAGCTTGTTGGCCACCATGGTGCCGGCCGTACCCCCTCCGAGGATGAGTAGTTTGTTCATGGTTTCCTTATGCCTTCTCCAGGTGGGTTTGGGCCGCCGTCATGGCCAGGGCGCCTTGCCGCTTGAGCGCCGCAGCCAGGACACCGCGCAGGATATCCAGCGCTTCGATCACGCGTTCATCGGCCAGGCGGTAAATGACGGAGTGGGCATCGCGCTGGCTGTTGACCAGCCCGCTCTCGCGCAGCACGCGCAATTGGCGGGACACACTGGGCTGCGGCATACCGGTCTCGCGGGCCAGGTCGCTAACACTAGCGGGTGCCTGGCTCAAGGTATAGAGGAGCAGGATGCGGTTGGGGTCGGCCAGGCTACTGCACAAGTGGGCATGCATTTGGTGGATCTCGTCGCGTAGTCCACTGCTAGGGGTCATGTTTAATCCTTCGTATATGCAAGTATTCGCCTATCCAGATATTTCTTGTGAAATAATACACAGAAAGAACTTTGTGAAAGAGAGCACTATGTCCCGTTTCATTGGGACAAATGTCCTCTCCGCAATTTTCCCGTCACGCTGAGGCGCAGCCAAAGCATCCCACCATGACTCCGCCTGCCATGCTGAGGCGCAGCGGAATCACCCCCCAACAGCGTGTATATCGAGCAGGCCGGTAAGCCCAATGACCTGTCTCTCGCAATCACGCGAAACTGCTAGGCGTAGGGGCGCACGGCGGTGCGCCCTTTTTGTTTGCTCATAAGGCCTACGCCTGTCCATGTCTTTGATAAGGCCCGCCTTTTGATCGGGTTACTTCCACATGCTGCTATAACCTGATCATGGCCTCTCAATCCGAAACAGCGGCATCCGCCCAAGGATCCCTTTCCCAGGCGACCTTGCGCAAGCCCTTGCCTTGCTTGGCGACGGGCCTTCCACTCCTAGCTCTACCCCAACTACCCCAACTACCTCAACTACCTCAACTACCCTGGCCTTCTCCACGAAATATAATTACATCTTTGCTCGCCAGACCCCGCTCGCTTCCGTCAACCGCAAGGCTGAAATGGCCCTATGCTATAATTTTCTCGTGCATCCTTCTTTCCAGGCGAATAACAATAACGAAAATGACAACGCCCCCGCAAGGGCGAGGACCTTGGCTGGATAGCAGACCTGACCAACCAAACTCGCCCGGCCTAGTCCGGGCGTTTTGTTTATACGAAGAAACAAGGAGTGCTTATGCATAAATCTCATACCTGCGGAGAATTGCGCGGCCAACACGCCGGCCAAACGGTAACCCTGGCCGGCTGGGTGCACCGCCGCCGCGACCATGGCGGGCTCACCTTCATCGATCTGCGCGACCGCTTCGGCCTGGTGCAGGTGGTGACGGACCCCGAAAAGGCGCCTGAGGCGCACAAGGCCTTTGAGCCCGTGCGCAGCGAATGGGTGCTGCAAGTAGTGGGGCGGGTGCGCAAGCGCCCTGAAGGCATGGCCAACCCTGGTCTCGCCACTGGAGACATCGAGGTGGAGGTTGCCGAAGTCAAGATCCTGAACCCGGCCAAGACCCCTCCCTTCCTGCTGAACAAAGACGAGGACGTGGACGAGAACGCCCGGTTGAAATACCGTTACCTGGACCTGCGCCGCGAAAAGATGCAAGCCAACCTGACCTTGCGGCACAAGGTGGTCAAGTTCATTCGCGACTATCTGGATAAGGAGGGCTTCCTCGAGATCGAGACGCCCATCCTATTCAAGACCACGCCGGAAGGCGCGCGTGATTACTTGGTGCCCTCCCGTGTGCACCCCGGCGAGTTCTACGCCTTGCCGCAATCCCCCCAGCAATTGAAGCAATTGCTGATGGTGGCCGGTTATGAACGTTATTTCCAAATGGCGCGCTGTTTCCGCGATGAGGATTTGCGTGGTGACCGTCAGCCGGAGTTCACGCAACTCGACATCGAGATGTCTTTTGTGCAGCGCGAAGATGTGATGGACCTGATGGAAACGATGTACACGGCCATGGTGAAGGAGCTGCTGCCACAGAAGCGCATTATGCAGTCGCCCTGGCCGCGCCTCACGTACAAGGAGGCCATGGCGCGTTTCGGCAAGGACAACCCCGATCTGCGCTTTGGCCTGGAATTGCAGGACCTGACCGCCTGGTCCGCGGGTTGCGGGTTCAAGGTTTTCGAAGAAGCGGTTGCATCCGCAGGCCACGTGCGTGGCATTAACGCCAAGGGACTTGGGGCTTACAGCCGCAAAGAGATCGACGCGCTCACTGAATTTGTGAAGGACTTCGGCGCCAAAGGCCTGGCTTATTTCGAGATCACGCCTGAGGGTGAGGAGCGGTCCTCCTTCAGCAAATTCCTGAGCGCCGAGAAGCTGGCCGCGCTCAAGGCGGCCATGGGCGCCGAGAAGGGCGACTTGCTGCTCTTTGTGGCCGACCAAGCGGAGATCGTATTCACGGCTCTTGGCCGCTTACGCATACACCTGGCAGAAAAGCTGGGTCTGCTGGACCCGAATGTGTTGGCCTTCTGCTGGGTCATCGATTTCCCCTATGCGTTTTGGAACAAGGAAGAGCAGCGCTGGGACCCGAGCCAGCACCTGTTTACCATGCCTCATCCGGAGGATGTCGGCCTCATCGAGAAAGACCCGGCATCGATGCGCGGCTCGCAATACGACATGGTGCTGAATAACATCGAAGTAGCCGGCGGCTCCATCCGCATCCACGAACGCGAACTGCAATCGCGCATCTTCAAGCTCATTGGGCTTACGCCCGAGGTCGCCCAGGAACGCTTCGGCCACATGCTGGAAGCCTTCGAGTACGGCGCCCCGCCGCACGGCGGCATCGCCTCCGGCATAGACCGCCTGGTGATGCTGTTCGCCGACGAGGAGAGTATCCGCGAGGTGATCGCCTTCCCCAAGAACCAGGCGGCGCGCGATGTGATGGCCGATGCGCCCACAGCCGCGGATGCCAAGCAGCTGAAGGAACTGCATATTAAGGTCGACATAGCAAAAAAGTAACCTAAAGGAGCTGGTATGAGCCAGCCCCTTTTTAGACTCCGTTAACCACAGCGTGGGGTGGTTTTTAATCTTGGGGTGTTATAAGTAGATCAGCCCTGCTGTGCCCGTGAATGCGGCCCAGACGTTTTGAACCAACACGAAACGTATGGAGCTTCGCTTCCGCAAGGACCCTCAGCTAGCTAGTTAGTCTGACCCTGACGGAGCAAGCACCTTTGTGAACCGACCGGTTCAAAAACCCCGCCGCACACGACATAGCGGGGTTTTTTTGTTCGCTGACCCTAGCTATTCATCTATCCTTTTGTCCGGCACGAGGTAGATCAGTGGAAGGCTGACCAGCGTCACCCCATATTTGACCAGTAGGTTCACGATAAAAATCCCCCACACCGCCTCCCAGGGCAACCCTCCGCCCAGGGTGGCGATGGGCGCAAAGGCGCCGATCGAGAAGATCAGGTTATCCACCGGCACGCTGATGCTGTTGCTAATCAGCACGCGCGCCCATTGGTAGCGGCGGGTGACGCGTGTGACGAACAGGTGATAGATCTCCGTATCCATCAGTTCGCTGACCATCTCGGCAGCGATGGAGGCCACCACAATGCGCCAGACCGGTGCCAGCACCGCGGCGAATTCTGCGCCCAGCCCCCAACTCGGGTCGCTGGGGAAGCCAGCCGACCACATCAGGTAAGCGGCCATGAACAAATTGATGACCCCGGCGCTGATGATCAGGGCGCGGGCGTTGTGCCGGCCCAGCACCTTGTGGACCACGTCACGCAGAGTGAAGGTGATGGGATAGATGAAGGTGCCCATATCCACGGCCAGGCCGCCAATTACGCCGATCTTGACGCTGGCCACGTCGGCAAGCATCTGGGCGGCGATATAGGCCGCCACCACGATCACGGCGATGACGGGTACCCTTGGAGAGAGCTTTCCCTTCGTGGATTTCACGGTTATGGGCGAATAATAACCGATGCTCATCCAGGCCACGCCAAGCGATTTATCGGGGTTATGGCGTGGGGGTGATGGCTGGAGGTGATCCTTCTGGACTGGGGTTGGTGGTGGGGGTGGCGGTAATTAGTTCAATTCCCAAAAGCCGGCCCAGTTCAAGCAGGTACTGGTTTCTGTATTCGATAGCAAACAGCATCCCTTGGTTCACGCCTTCAACAGCCGGTCCCGTGCATTGGATGCCATTTTCTGTTTGATTGCAGGTCATCTGCTCCCCAGTCGGCCCATAAAGGAAAAGCAAGACTTCGATGAAGCCGTTCATGTATGCCAGCTGAAGCGCCTGCAAGTCTTCCAGGCAAGCAGGCGGCGCGGCGTTCTCCGCCCGGCGCCGGATATCCTGCAGGGAGGCGATTTCGGGCGACAGCAATTCGCGGGCCGTGTTTTGGGCAATGGCCAGCCGGTCGTCGAATTCGCGCGAAAACTCATTGAGCTCTATGGCCAGCGGCTCTATGCTGCCAGGCGCGCACGGATCCTGAGTGCCAGTGGTGCTGGGTGTGTAGGTCTGCGTGGGAGTGCGGCTAGCGGTCGGTGTACCCGTGGGCGGCGCGGGCAGCATCCCGGCGGCGGGCAGCAAGGCTGCAATCAGGGCCACTATGGCTAAAACCGATACAGAGGCGAGAAGCCATGGAAATGACCGCTTTCTGTCCATGCAGGATCCTCCGCGCTATACATGGAACTGGGATGGCCCCCACGGCCATCCCAGTTTTCAATACGCTCCAACAGCTTACGGGCAAGTGCGGATACGCGTCAGCATCCCGGATGCAAGCCACTCGTTTGTGCCGTTTCCTAATGCAAAAACGCCTCTCAGCGTAACCGTTCCGCCAGGTGCGAGGAACCAGCCGATCAGGTTGTTGGTCAGGCTACCACAGGCAAAAATGATGTTGCCGTCGGTTGAACCCCTAACCCCAAAGCCGTCGGCGTTACCATCGGCGGTCACGTACTTCAGGTCCACCAGTCCTAGCGATTTAAAGTACAACCCATCCAGGCCGTTGAAGGAGAAGTTGTTGGTTCCGGTCAGCTTGATACCGGGGATGGCGGAGACAGGTGTGCCGAACCATCCATCGTAGTTGTTCAGATAAACTCCGGTTCCGGTGTTTTCAAAGGCGCTGATTGTGTTCAGGTTGATCTGGCTGTCCGAGTCGATCATCAAGCCGTGGCCGTCGCCCATGCCGCCATTGAACTTGAACGTGCTGGCCCCAGAGAGCGTCACTGGCACAGAGGCCGTGGTTGTGCTGCGGTTATACAGATAGGCGCCAAAGCCGTTGAACGCCGCAGTGAGGTTGCTGATCGTGATGGCGCCATGGCTTTCGACATAGAGCCCGGTTCCATCGGCGTTTCCCTCTACGTGGTTCGTGCCAGTGAGGAAGACGCCTCCCTTGGCGCCGCCCCAGCGGTTGTCGATGGAGGCGCCGTCCCTGCCGTTCCAATTGGCGGTCAGGTTGTTGACTTTTATGTTGCCCAGAGACATAGCCACCAGGCCGTCCCAGGCGTTGCCATTGAAAATGGCGCTGCCTGTGAGCAGGATGTCCTTGGGAGTTATGCCGCCTGAGTTATCCAGCCAGGCGCCTGGGCCTACGAAATCGGGATCAAAGCCGCCGCTGCCACCCAGGGCGCCATTGTCGTTGGCCGTCAGATTGCTTACGCTGATCACCCCGTAAGTGGTGATGTACAAGCCGTCGAAGCCGTTGCCGTAAAACTTGTTGGCGCCGGTCAACGTGACGTTCTGCGGTGAACCTTCACCACTGTCTGTATTGTCTATCCAGGCGCCGAAGCCGCCGTTGGTGTCGGTATACAAGTTAGCGATAGTGACGGCGCGCCAGCTGAGGATGTAAAGGCCATCGCTGCCGTTGTTGCCTGCCTCTGTATACCCTGTGAGAGTGAGAGTAGCGCTGGTTGTGGATGCCAACCAGTCATTGTCCAGATGAATGCCCTCGCCGCTGTTCGTCCACGCCGACAGGTTGTTGCCCTTGATGGCGCCAAGACTGTTTACAGTGAGGCCGCTGCCTCCATTGGCTCCGAAGTCGCTGTCGCCTGTGATGGTCACGGCGCCGACTGACAGATTCCAGGAGTTGTCGAGGATGACCCCGTCCAGGCCGTTCAAGTAAGCGCTCAGATTGGCGGCGGTGATCGCTCCTCGGCTGGCCGCGTATAAGCCCACTCCACCATTCTGCGAGAATTCTCCAAAGCCTGTAATGGTCAGGGGTTTCACGGCAGGTACAGTGCAGGTACCCTCATCTTCATGGCAGTTATCCAAAACTGCGCCGAAGAAATGGTTATACGAGGCTGTTAGGTTATTGGCCTTGATGGCATCCAGCGTGTCGACCAGTAGTCCACCGCTCCAGTTGCCGTTGAAGGTATTGCTGCCGTTGAGCGTTACTGGCATGGTTTTGATCGAGTCGTTGAAGCGGTTCACCAGATTGGCGCCGTAGCCATATTTGTCTTCATCCAAATCGGCGCCCCAGCCGTTATCGGAAGCGCTCAGATTGGTGATGGTGATCGCGCCATAGGTGAAGACCTCCAGGCCGCTTTGGAAGTTCTCGTCCAGGTCGGCATAGCCTGTAATGGTGACCCCTTGTGGCGAGGCCGGGTTGAAGGCGTTGTACAACCAGGCGCCATGCCCCACGTCGCTGACGCCGCCATTCCCTGAGGCTTCAAGGTTATTGACACTGATGGCGCCCAAGCTCCACACTCGCAGCCCGTGCCAGCCGTTATCGTACATGGTTGCGTATCCGGTCAGCTTCACAGGGCTCACTGTGGGATTGTCGCAAAGCCCCGCGTCATAGAGGCAGTTGTCTACGTAGACCCCGCCTACGTCGTTATACGAGGAGAATACGTTGTTGAGCGTAACAGTCCCGCGGCTCCAAACACTGATGCCAGCACCCGCGTTCTCGCCGAAGGAGTTGGTCCCGGAAAGCGTAACCGCCTTAGGCGTAGACGCCTCCCAGTTTTCCACGTCAACGCCGGAACCGCCATTGCTCCAGGCATAAATGTTGGATAAAACAACAACTCCATTGGTGTAAATTCCTATTCCGATGTCGGCATTTCCAATTGCGCCGACCAACAGCCCTTTGAGGGCAGTTCCCAAGGTTACGTTTCCAGTGCCACCTCTGTTGTCTACATAGAGTCCATAACCCCCATTCCCATAGGAATCAATATCCTTTAGCGTGACCGCTCCACGGCTGTAGACTTCGAGGCCAGACGCCCCGTTACTAAAGAAGCCACCTGTTCCGACGGCAAAGCCCGCCGTGCCGTTTACAGTGACGGCCGCGGTACCAGCGTAGTCATTTTGGAGGTAAGCCCCGTAACCGCCGTTATCGCTGGAGAAAATGTTATTGACGGTAATGGCACCCCAGCTGTAAATCTCCAGACCAGAATCGTCGTTGAGTTGGGTTTCCGCCTTTCCCGTAACTGTTACTGGTAGAGAGGAATAGGCAGCGGCGTTGCTTAGTTTTGCCCCCTTGCCCCCGTTCCCGTTCGCGGTGAGATTGGCAACCGATATGGCGCCTCGGCTGGTGATGTAGAGACCACGGCCAAGGTTCCAATTGACACTGGCAAAGCCTGTGATGCTAACCGGCTTGGCTGACCCAGCGCTGAAATTATCCAGATACACGCCTCCGACCGTCGGGTTGTCACTCCCATTTCCCTCCGCAGTCAGATTGCTGACGGCGATGGCCCCCAGACTCCAAACACCTAGCCCTGCATCGCCATTATTGTTGAAAGTGTTGGTGCCCGTTAACGTCACGCCTTGGCTCGTGCTGGAATCCCAGTTGTCCAGAGAGACACCGCTGCCTAAGGTGTTGTTGCTGGCAGTGATGTTGCTAAGTGTTATTGCCCCAGTGGAAGCCACCAGCAGCCCATTGGCTCCATTGAACTTGAATTCGTTGAACCCTGTGAGGATTACAGGCTGATCTTTATCATTTTCCCAATTATTGTGTAGAGCGGCACCGTTCTGGGTCGTGTTTGAGTTGGCGATCAGGTTATTTATCTTTATGGTCCCCTTGCTCCATACCACTAAACCGCTATTTGAGTTGTCTGCAAACACATTTGTTCCAGTTAAGGTCACTCCCTGGTAAGTCGTGGAAGCCAGATTGTCCAAATAGGCGCCATCGGTCCCGTTTCCAATGGCGTCGATGTCCTTCAGGCTGATCAGTCCTTTCGACCAAATTACCAGGCCGGTATCGCTGTTGTTATTGAACTGGAAGGTTCCGCTGGTAATAGTGACGTTCTTGGCCGCGGGGGCACTGCTATTGTTCAGGCGCACGCCATTGCCGAGATGCGTTCCGTCGCCGTTTCCATTACCTATTACTGAAACTAGCGTTATGGCTCCATTGGAAAGAACTTCCAAACCATGGCCGCCCTCATTGTTCTCAAAGCGGCTGTTGCTGACCGCTACGTCCTTGGTCCCAGCCCGATTGTCCAAGCGCGCTCCGGGTCCCTGGTTGTCGCTGACTTCAGCACGATTGAGGGTAATCTTTCCGGAGGTTTCGACGACCAACGCGGTGTTGCCTACGCCGGTGACTCCTGTGAAGACCAGATCGCTCAAGGTCACATCGTTGAGCCAACCGAGGATTGAGATCGAATGGCTTATCTCGGAGGGATTGTTGATATCGAAGGTCTTGGTTCCTAAGCCATTCCAGCCGCCTTGCACGGTCAGTGTCTTTGCTGACATATTGACCAGAGTGCTACCGTTCAGGGTAGCATTCACCGTGCTGTTGTATGTCTTTTCGATCCAGATGACACCATTTACGTTGGGGTCGTTGGCATTGAGCCAGCCGACCAATAGCGACATAGATCCAAAGGAAGGCGAGCATCCCCCTGCCCAGAGCGCCGGCCCGCCACCCACTGGTGGCGTTGCTCCGGCCGGGCACCAGATCGGGTCGCTGCCTGCAATCACTTCGGCAGCTTCCTGGCTAGCCAGGGGTAAGGCCTCGCCGGTTTCATCCAGCACGATGAGGCTAGTGTCCTCTGGCAGTTCGGCCAATAAGGAACCGACCGTTTCCTCGGGTGCCTCGGCCGCTAGATCCTCTTCGGCGGGTAGCTCTTCAGCTTCATCGCCAGCAGGTTCTTCAACAGCCTCAGATTCAATCAGAGCTTCAGGTGAGACGGGGCCGTCCGGTGGTTCAGCATCAGCCTCTTCGATTGCCTCGGCTTCATCCGTGGCGAGGCTCTCTTCGCTAGGCTGGTCTCCATCGTCCTCCGCTTCTTCATTGGACGAGGGCGCAGGCTCCTCGAGTGCGGTCTCACCCTCAGCGGCGGCTTCATCTTCCGGCACCGCTGCCTCATCGGATATCACCGGCGTCGGGTCTGGCGGTGGGGGGTCTGCCTCACCGGCAGAAGCCCGGCTCGGAAGAGCCGCGCTCAGGATAAGCGTAGTGGTAAGCGCGCACAATAGAATCCGCCAAACTGAGGTCTTCATGGTTTCTCCTTTAGCTGGAGGGAACTTTCGGCCGGTAAAATGAGCCTATGTCCACCCAATTAATCTTGCTCTAATGTTGGATTATAAAGCGACCCTTGCAAATTTGCAAGGCATCTGTGATTAGGCGAACTATTGCAGCCCTTATAGTGATGAAACTCACCATGGTAGACTTTTTGCATGGCGCACATCGCAGAGGCCGTGCAGCAACCCGGGCCGCGCTTAACACAGAGACGCCTTTTGTTGCTCTGGCTGCCGCTGGCGGCCAGTTGGCTGTTAATGGCCTTCGAGTCGCCTTACATCAGCGCCGCGCTGGCGCGCCTGAACGAGGCCGAGCGCATGATCGCCGCGTTCGGCTTGGCCTTTTCCCTCAGCATCACCATCGAAAGCCCGGTCATCTCTTTGCTGGCCACCAGCACCGCCCTGGCACGCAGCCGCCAGAATTACCTGATGCTGCGGCGTTTCACCATCCATCTGATGCTCGCCACCACCCTATTGCAATTCCTGATGGGCTGGACGCCGCTATTCGATCTGGTCGTCAGGCAATTGATGGGTGTGCCGGAAAGCCTGCTTGCACCCGTACAACTGGGCTTGCAGCTCATGCTGCCCTGGAGCGCGGCCATCGCCTGGCGCCGCTTCCGCCAGGGGATCTTGATCCGCTTCGGGCAAAGTGGCAAAGTGGGGCGCGGCACCATATTGCGCCTGGTGGGTTCGGCTGGCACAGCTACCCTGTTGGCTTTGTTCACACCTGCGTCAGGGATTATGGTCGGCGCCCTGGCGTTGAGCGTGGGAGTGATCATCGAGGCAGCCTACTCCCACTGGGTGAGTGCTCCGCTGGTCACCGAGCACTTTGCCCCGCAATCGCCCTCCAAGTCGCCCGCCCTGGGCTACCGCGAGCTGTTCGACTTCCACTGGCCCTTGGCCACCAGCAGCCTCCTGTATTTGCTTACCCAGCCGATGATCGCCGCGGCCCTGTCCCGAGGCCCGCAGCCGGAACTGAACCTGGCTGCTTGGCCCGTGGTGAACGGCTTGCTCTTCATCACCCGCGCCCCCGAGATGGCCTTGCCCGAAGTGACCATAGCCCTGAGTGACGAAGCCCACAGCCAGCCGGTGATCCGGCGCTTCAGTATTGGTGTGGGGCTGGCTTGCAGCCTGGTCCTGGCGCTGGTGAGCCTGACGCCCCTTTCGCAGATGTATTTCGGCGCGCTGATCGGCTTGCAGAGCACCCTGGCGGCGATTGCCCGCAACGGAGTTATTTACGCGCTGCTGATGCCCATCGCCCTGGCCTTCGTCAGTGTGTCGCGCGGCCTGCTCACCGCCCAGCGCAACACGCGGCCGCAAGCCGTAGCCATGGCCCTCGAGCTAGTCACTTTGGCTGTTGTGCTGGTGATCGGCGTGCGCCTGAACCTTCCCGGCGTGGCGGTGGCTGCTTTTGGCATGAGCATCGCCCTGCTCATCGAAGCGCTATACCTATGGATGATCTTGCGCCGCGGCGAACAAATAGCAGCCAAAGCCGCCGGCGCTAACGCAGCTTAAAAGGAGAACTGTGAAATACACAAAACTTGGCCGCACAGGCCTGCAAGTGAGCCGCCTTTGCCTTGGCACTATGAACTTTGGACCCGAGGCCTCCGAAGCGGATAGCTTCGCCATTATGGACAAAGCCTTGGGCGCAGGCATCAACTTCTTCGATACCGCCAACGTCTACGGCTGGAAGCTCGGCGAAGGCTTCACCGAGCAGATCGTAGGTCGCTGGTTCGCCCAGGGCGGCGGGCGCCGCGAAAAGACCGTCATCGCCACCAAAGTGTTCGGCCGCATGGGGGAATGGCCCAACCAACGCCGGCTCTCGGCCTTCCACATCCGCCAGGCCGTCGAAGGCAGCTTGCGCCGCCTGCAGACCGATCACATCGACCTGTACCAAATGCATCACATCGATCGCGACACGCCCTGGGAGGAGGTCTGGCAGGCCATGGAGGTGCTGGTCTACCAGGGAAAAGTTCTATACGCTGGCAGCAGCAATTTCGCCGGTTGGCATATCGCCCAGGCGCAAGCCGCAGCCAAGGAACGCCGCTTCATGGGTTTGGTCTGCGAGCAAAGTCTGTACAACCTTATGCAACGCAGCATCGAGCTGGAAGTCATTCCGGCCTGCCAGCATTACGGCCTGGGCCTCATCCCCTGGAGCCCGCTCAACCGGGGTGTGCTTGCGGGCGGCATGCAGCAAGCTAAGGGAGGGCGCCGCGGCTCCGATGATGCCAAAGAGCACTTCGCAGGTCGCGAAAATCAGGTGGTTGCTTACGAAGCCTTATGCAAGGAACTCGGCCAGGCGCCCGCCGACATTGCTTTGGCCTGGCTGCTGCACCAGCCGGCCGTTACCGCGCCCATCATCGGACCGCGCACCCTGGAACAGCTGGACGGAAATCTGCGCGCGCCGGAAATACACCTGGACGAAGTAGCGCTCAAGAAACTGGACGAGATCTTTCCGGGACCCGGTGGAACCGCTCCCGAGACCTACGCCTGGTAACCGGCGAATTCAGTCTTCGCGCAAGTAACGCCGCAGGAATTCGGCCCCATGCATCCGAATCCGAGCTTGTGTGGAGGGCCGAGCACATCCCTTGTCATTTCGAGCGAGCCGCATAGCGGCGACGAGAAATTCCTTTGAATACTCTTTTATCAGTCGCTTCACTGGATCAATGAACCCATTAATCCTCATCCGGTCGGACCCCCTTTGAGTGTAATAAAGGCAACACACCTCACCCGGACAGACTAGGGTGGCGCGGGCCAAGCCGCGCTTCCGTAGATTCGGCTTATCATTGGGCTCCGGAGGGCCTCACCCATGAATCCACTGGTCAAAGAAAAAGTACAGCAGGCCGTCGGCATCCTGCAAGAAAAAGGGATCGACCTGTGGCTGACCTTCGTACGTGAGACCACCGCGGTCCGCGACCCCATGCTGCCGCTGATCTTCGGCGCCGACCTCACCTGGGAAAGCGCCCTGATCGTCACCCGCCAGGGCGATAGCATCGCCATCGTCGGTCATTACGAAGCTGATACCGCCAGGAACCTGGGGGCCTATTCCCAGGTCCTGGACTATCACAAGTCCATCCGCGAACTGCTGCGCGATACCATCACCCGCCTTGACCCCAAGCAGATCGCCATCAACACCTCCAAAGACGACGTGCACGCCGATGGCCTCACCCACGGGCTGTATGAAAAGCTGCAGGAGGCTATCGGCGAAAAATACGCCAAGCGCCTGGTGGGCGGCCAGAACGTGGTGGCCGCGCTGCGGGCGCGCAAGACCGCCGAAGAACTCCGCCGCATCAAGGCGGCGGTCGCCTCCACCGCCGAACTCTATCAGGAGGTCTTCGACTACACGCGGCCAGGCCGCAGCGAACGAGAGATCCATGACTACATGCTGGGCCGCGCCAAGGCACGCGGCCTGCAGCCTGCCTGGGATGAGCAGGGTTGCCCGACAGTGAACACCGGGCCGCAGAGCCCCATCGGCCATACTTTCCCCACTGAGCTCAAGGTGGCGCCCGGCCACCTGGTCCACTTCGATTTCGGCGTGCGCCAGGAAGGCTATTGTTCCGATATCCAGCGCATGGTATATGTGCTCAAGCCGGGCGAGACCTCTGCGCCGGAACCTGTGCAACGCGGCTTCAAGACCATCCTGGCCTCCATTGAAGCTTGCATGAAGCTGATGAAGCCGGGTGCGCTGGGCGTGGACGCCGACACCGCCGCGCGCAAGGTAGTGATGGATGCCGGCTACGAGGAATTCATGCACGCCACCGGCCATCACATGGGCAGCGCCGTGCACGATGGCGGCGGCCTGATCGGCCCTTTGTGGGAGAAATACGGGAATCTGCCGAACTTCCCCTTGGAGGTGGGCAACGTCTTCACCCTAGAACCGGGCCTGGACGTGCCCGGCTACGGCTATATGAGCACAGAGGAAGATGTGCTCGTCACCGAGAGCGGCGCCGAGGTCATCGGCAAGCCGCAAACCGAATTGGTACTGGTCAAAGGAAGTTGATATGCCCAACCCTGACCTCCTGCCTGCCAAAAAACGAATCGCGCTTGTGGCCCACGATGGGCGCAAAGACGACCTGGTGCAATGGGCTAAACAACATCGCCCCGTGCTTTCGCAGCACGATCTCTTCGGCACCGGCGGGACCGGCGCCCTGATCGCCGCTGAAACGGGCCTGGTCGTGAATCGCTTCATGAGCGGCCCGCTGGGCGGCGACCAGCAGATCGGCGCGGCCATCGCCACACGCCAACTGGATATGCTGGTCTTCTTCTGGGATCCGCTGGAGCCGCAGCCCCATGACCCCGACGTCAAGGCCTTGCTGCGTTTGGCCGTATTGCACAACATCCCCACCGCCTCCAATCGCTCCACCGCGGACTTTATGATCACCTCGACGCTGATGAACGCCGAGTACACGCGCCGCACGCCCGATTTCGGCCGGCGCCTGCGCGACACTCGCCAGGAATAATGAAGAACCATTCCATTACGCTCATTGATGGCATCCGCGTCGGCCACGCTCAGGACGACGCGGCCATCACCGGCTGCACTGTGATCCTTTGCGAAAAAGGCGCCGTGGCCGGCGTCGATCAGCGCGGCGGAGCCCCAGGCACGCGCGAGACGGATGCCTTGCAGCCCGTGCACCTGGTAGCCAAGGTCCACGCCGTGATGTTGGCCGGCGGCTCGGCCTTCGGCCTGGACGCGGCCAGCGGCGCGGTGCGTTACCTGGAAGAAAGGAAGGTGGGCTTCAATGTGGGTGTAGCCCGCGTGCCCATCGTACCCGCCGCCATCCTGTTCGACCTGGACATTGGCTCCAGCAAGCGTCGCCCCGACGCCCAGATGGGTTACCAGGCCTGCCTCAATGCCAGGCGCACCGCGCCGGCGGAGGGCAGTGTCGGCGCCGGTACCGGCGCCACCGTTGGCAAGATTCTGGGCAAGGGGCAGGCCATGAAAGGCGGCATCGGCACAGCCGCCATGGAACTCGGCGCTGGGGTACAGGTAGGCGCCGTCGTTGCGGTCAACGCCTTCGGCGACGTGATCGAGCCGCAAACCGGAGAGATCGTCGCTGGGGTGCGCAGCTTCAAGAAAGGTCCCATCAAGATCGGCAAGGGTAAATTCGCCGACACCATGCAGGTGATGAAGGGTCCGGTTGGCCGGACCATTCTGGCCGCCGCCCGGCGCGGCAACACAGTGATCGGAGTGGTGGCTACCAACGCTAGGCTGAACAAAGAGCAGGCCACCTTGGTGGCGCGCATGGCGATGAACGGCGTGGCGCGCACTATCCGCCCGGCCAACACCATGCTGGATGGCGACACTCTTTTCGCCTTGGCCACCGGCAAACGCAAAGCGGACGTCAACATCGTAGGCGCCTACGCCGCCGAGGTGGTGGCCGAGGCCGTGCTGCGAGCCGTGCGCTTGGCGACGGGCGCCGGAGGCATCCCAGCCGTGCAGGACATATAGACTAGTAACTATTTTTTGACATTGGGTTTATAGTTAAGGTATCTTCATCCCTGATTTGCCCTAGAAAAGGAGCTCTCATGTTAATGAATCGCATTATTGGGGCCTTCACGTTCAAACGCGAAGTGTATGCCGAAGTGGAAAAGGACACTTCCTTTACACCGATGGCTTGGGCCATAGTTGTCGTCGTCTCCCTTCTCAGTCAGATCGCTGGCTATTTGGCCGCTCAGGCCACGGCTGCGGCTGCGGTGGGCTTGGTCGGCGGACAAGTGGCCGCCGCGATGGCTTTTTCCCCGGTCAACATCCTTCTGGGGACCATCATTCAGGTCGCAGGATTTGCCCTTGGCGCCTATGTGATCATGTTCGTAGGCAAGTCCATGTTCCAGGCTCAGGCTACGTTCGATGAAGTTGTTCGTACGGTCGGCTTGGCTTACGTGTGGGGCTCGATCGGCATCGTGGGTGGATTGCTCGCCTTCATTACGCCCGTCTTGGTGTGTCTCGCCTCCCCGCTGCTTTTGGCTGCCGCGGTGCTCAGCGTGGTCTCATGGGCCCTCGCCGTTCACGAAGCCTTGGACCTGGATTGGACGAACACGGCCATCACTGTGGTGATCGCTTTCGTGGTCAATATTGTCATCAGCGCTGTAGTGGGTAGCATCTTCGGGATCGGAAGCGCCCTTAGCGTCGGTTTCTAGGCGCATAGCCTTATGAAATAAAAGAGGCGCACACTAGTGCGTCTCTTTTATTTTGCGAGCAGAGTCTGCATAAGGCCGCCCAGCTCGGCGCTGAATTGCGACTTCGGCGCCACCAGGTCGGCCCCGGCTTTGCGGGCAGCCGCTAACCGTCTCGGGTTCATATGGGAGCCGTGAGCCAGCCAGGGAGTTGCCTTAAGCAGCGGCTCGGCCTTGGCAGCCGGCAACCATTCGATCCAGGGCAGCGAACTGTTCAGATCCAGGATGATTAAATCTGGTTTCTCCGCTCGCATAAGGTCAAGGAAGGCGGCCGCGTCCTGATAGCCGTCGACTACTTTGACCGAACAGCCCAAAGCTTCGGCAGCCGCGGCAATGGAGGGCGCGAAGAAGAGGTCGGTTGCCAGGTTGAAAATTACGCCCTTCGACATAAGCACTTTTGTTCTAATCCGCACTATAATACCCGACTTGTGAAGACTGCCTCTCGCCATTCACCTTCCGACCCTGGCTTGACCATCAGCAAGGAGCAGGCCCGCCGTTTCCTTTTGCTGCACCATGGCCTGCTCCCGCCGCGCAAGCTGCGCGGCAAGCAGGGCGTGCTGGATTACATTGCCCACGTGGGCTGCATCCAGTTCGATCCGGTCAATCTCGTTGGCACTAATCCCGATTTGGTGCTGCAGGCGCGCGTGGCCGGCTACCGGCCGGCCCTGTTGCGCGACCTGTTATATCAGGAGCGCAGCCTGATCGACGGTTGGGACAAGCTCGCCTCGATCTACAGGACCAGCGAATGGCCTTACTTCCGTCGCCACCGGCACCGCATGCTAAACCATTATGGCGAGCAGGTCAGCACGACGGGGAGATTGAAAGTCGCCGCCAAAGTCATTGCGGCCATCCGCACGCGCGGCCCGCTTTCATCCATTGAGATCGAACACGATGAACGCCTGCATTGGGATTGGGGCTTCCAGGCCAGTGCGGTGCGCGCCGCCATGGATGTGTTGTACGCCATGGGCAAGCTCGGCATCCACCACCGCGTGCACAACCGTCGCGCGTTCGACTTGATCGAAAAACTGCTCCCCGCGCAGCTCCTGAAGGTTCCAGACCCCAACCCGAAGGATGCCGATTATGCGGAATGGCATATCTTGCGGCGGGCGGGTTGCATTGGCCTGGCTAGTCTGCGTTCGGGGGAGTTGTGGCTTGGGATGAGTGGGGCCAAACGCGGATCCGTCCGGCCTCGCATGAGCGGCGCAGAGCGCAGAGCAGCTATGGGCCGCTTAGTTAAGCGAGGCGAAGCGCTGCGCGTTCACATCGCCGGGGTTGATCGCCAGGAGCTCTACATGCGCGCCGCGGACCTGCCCACTCTGGAGCGCGCCGCCAAACCCGCTCGCAGCAAACCAGCCGCGGCCTTCATCGCCCCGCTGGACAATTTGATGTGGCACCGAAATATGTTGGAATGGCTTTTCGACTTCCACTATCGCTGGGAGGTCTACACTCCGGCGGCGAAGCGCAAGTACGGCTACTATGTGCTGCCCGTGCTTTACGGCGAGCGTTTCGTCGCCCGCCTGGATCCGCTATTCGACAAAGCTAGCCGCGCCTTCACCATCGGCAACTGGTGGTGGGAGGAAGGCGTCGATAAACATGATAAAGGGATGCAGCAGGCTTTGGCTGAATGCGTGCGCGCCTTCGCCAAATATCTGGGCGCCAGTTCGGTCAACCTTGGGGATGCGGTGCGCAGTAATCGTCCTCTAAAGCACATTGCCAGTTTGGTCTAGCAGCGCCACACGGGCAAGCAGGCTATTCGATCTCCGTAAGTTCCCAGGTCCCCTCGCCCACTTGCCATACGCGCAAGCTGCCTGCCGAAGTAGGGCCTGTGGTGTAGTCCACGACGAAGAGACCACCAAAGGCCAGGTACTCATCCAATTCGCGCAACGCGGCGGTCACGGCTTCAGGGCTCAAGCTCTCATACCCTTCCGCCAAGATGGCTACCTCCAATGCACGCCTCGCCACGGAGACTGCCCCGGCCATCTCGATGTAGCCCCAATCGCCCGCGGCGGAATCGCCCCGGATATCAATTAGTTCTTGGATCCCGGGGTTGTCCTCCCCCCACCAGGCCCAGGCCGAGGTCACGTAAAGCCCGGCGGCATAGCTGGGATTTGCCAGGTATTCATAGACCTGCGCGTCGAGCGCCAACGCCGGCGCGGCAACCACGAAGCGCTCGCGCAATCCCAAATCGTATAGGGCATTGAGCAGCGCGGCCAATCCAAAACCGCGCGCGTTAGTGTAGATCACGTTAGCATTTTCATCCCGCGCTTGATAGATAAGGTCGAACACATTTGCATCCGGTTCGGCGGGAAAGTCCTCTTCCATCACAATTTGCAGTCCTAGTTCGTCTGCATCAGTTGGCGAATCCTCACCAGTCAGCCTCCCGGCGAGGTCCGGCGGCCAATTGATGAGCGCCACGCGGATTGCATCCCCTGCCCCTTCCGGTTTGCGCTGAGTCCAGTTGGCGCCTAGGTTCTCCAAAAAGAAGGCCAAATGCGCCTCCGCGCTTGCGTCCAGGCCAAAGATATATCCATCTGCTTCCGCAAACGTGCCCGGCCCCAGGGCCGGGATCTCGTCCTCGTTGAGTTGTTGGGCCAGCGCGCCCTCTGTGATGGGATCGCAGATGAGGGCCAGAGGCGGCTCTCCCCATTGGCGAATCAATCGCGCTAGGGCGCGCTGCGCCGCGTCAGCATTCCCCTCCGTATCGGCGAAGCGCAGGTCCAGTTGTGCACCGTAGATGCCGCCGCCCGAATTGATCGCCGCCACCATGTCTTCCACAGCCTGAATGTGGCCAGCGTTGGCCGTGCCCAGCAGCCCGGATTGATCGCAGAGGTGGAAGAGCACGATCGTCTGGCCGCTTAGGTCCGGAAGGTTTTCCGGCGCTACGGATGGGGTTGCGCTAGGCGGCGGATCAGTCTCTCCGGAAGTAGCCGCAGCTGTGCTGGAGGTCGCCGCCGGGCTGGCCTGGGTCAGGCCCGGCGGGGAAGCGCAGGCCGCCAATAAGGAGGCGAGGATCAGGGCGACGCATAGGGAGCAGGGTTTGGACAAAGGGAGGATCAGCCCAGGTTGGCGTAAAGCTGGTCGCTCTTGGCCGCCATGATGAAATCGTTCTGGTGCAGGCCCTTGATCTTGTGCGTCCACCACGTCACCGTGACCTTGCCCCACTCCGTGCGGATGACCGGATGGTGGCCTTGCTCTTCGGCCAATTGGCCTACCTGTTGTGTGAAGGTGAGGGCTCCGGCGAAGTCTTTGAACTTGAAGGTGCGGCGCAGCCTGGGAACATCCTTCTCTTCGACCACTTCCCAGTCGGGCGTCTGTGAATGATATTCGTCAATTTGGGCGCGGCTGAAGGGCGGTTCATCACCGCGGCAGGGCACGCAAGTCTTCTGGGTCATGTTAGCTAGGGTGCTCATTTCACTCCTTCAAACGAATACAATGATTATAATGTCATGGGTTTTGTATCTGAGCTCGCCGGTCACAGCAGACCTGGCTTACCTGACTAGGTTACCAAGCCCTTCGTTAACGAAATTCTGCAATTGCGCAGAAACCCTAAAGTTAATCGACTGTCTCTCCAAGGTAGAATGCCAGGATGCTCTTCAACCATACCTCGGGTATCCTGCTCCACATCTCCAGCTTGCTTGGATCTTTTGGCATTGGCGACCTGGGTCCGGATGCTTATCGCTGGCTGGATTTCCTCAAGGCGGCGCGGGTGGCTTGGTGGCAGGTGCTGCCGGTCGGACCCACAGGCTATGGAGACTCGCCTTATCAGAGTTATTCATCTTTCGCAGGCAACCCCAACCTGGTGAGCCCGCAACTCATATATGAAGATGGGTTGATCGATATAGAGCATTTGGAACGCCGCCCCGATTTCCCTAGTGGGCGCGTGGACTACAGCAAGGTCATCGAGTGGAAGCGGGGCTTGTTCCAGGTAGCCTATATGCGACTCAAAGATGTGCCCCAGCTGCATGAGGAGTTCGAGCAATTTCGCAGCCAGCAAAAGGCGTGGCTGGATGATTATTCATCATTCATGACCATCAAGGCGCTGGAAGGCGAACAGCCTTGGATCAAATGGCCAGCTTCGCTGCGTGACCGCGGCCCGGAGGCGATCCTGGAAGTGCGGCGCCACCAAACTGTAACCATCGGGTATCACGCTTTCCAGCAATACCTGTTCTTCCGCCAATGGAGCAGATTGCGGGCGCGCATGCAGGAATTGGGCATCGGCCTGATCGGCGACCTACCCATTTATGTGGCCGAGGACAGCGCCGACGTTTGGTGCGCCCGACACCTGTTCGAGCTGGACCAGCAGGGTAGGCCCATTCGCATCGCCGGCGTGCCGCCGGATATGTTCTCGGCCACCGGGCAACGCTGGGGTAATCCGCTGTATCGCTGGGACGTGCATCGGCAGCAGAACTTCGCCTGGTGGCTGACCCGGCTGCGCGGCGTGCTAGGCATGGTGGACGTCCTGCGCCTGGATCACTTCCGCGGCTTTGGCAATTATTACGCCGTCCCGGCCAGCGAGCCCACTGCCAAGAACGGGGTCTGGGAACTGGGGCCGGGCGAAGATTTCTTCAAAACAGTGAACACCAAGCTGGGCGGGCTGCCGCTTATCGCCGAAGATCTGGGCGGGGAGGGCGAACCCCTGGTCATCAACTTGCGCGACAAATTCGGTCTCCCTGGAATGAAGCTCTTCCAGTTCGCCTTCGATGAAGATATGCATCACAAGTTCCTGCCGCATAACTACCCAGAGAATTGCGTAGCCTACACCGGCACGCACGACAACGATACGACCACTGGCTGGTTTGCAGGCGCGCCGGAAACTGAACGCAAGCTTTGTCTCGAGTATCTCAATAGCGATGGCCGGCATATCGCCTGGGACATGCTGCGCAGGCTGTGGGCGTCACCGGCGGATCTGACGGTTGGCCCGCTGCAGGATTTCCTGGAGTTGGGTACGGAAGCGCGCATGAATTACCCCGGCACCCCCACAGGAAACTGGACCTGGCGGGTTACGAGCGACCAGCTCACCGATGAACTGGGGGTCAAGATCAGAGAATTGAATCTCGCCGCTAGCAGAGCCACATAAGCCAAATATATGTGGCGGATCACAGACCCGCCCGAGTCGACGATATCCTGTCGAAGAAGACCCCGCAAAAGCGGGGTCTTCTTATATATCTTCTTTGCTGTGCCATTTTAAGGGGCGGATGGCTCATCGCATTATCCCTTGAGTCGCGCGTGAAAATCGCCGGGGAGAAGCCGGAGTAATCCTACAGCCATGAAAAATGTCGCCGCATGTAACGTCAATGCAAGGCCTGATATCAGCACTCTTTGCAGATAAAGAAAAGGACCTCGGAAGCCCAGCAAAAAGCCCGGGTTCGGATAATCGGAGACCCAGATCGCGAAGATCCCAATGAGAATAAGGAATAATGAAAGCGCCACATTTCTTTCACGCCCCATTAGAATCCATATGGCAACCAAAGCAACCACTAGATAGAAAAGCACAAGGATTATTGGTCTTAGCGTCAGGATTAGGCCCGGGTTTGTAAGCTGAACTTCAGCGCTTGTCATTTTGTTGTAAAGCGCATCGCCCCCAAAAGACAAGGCGATGACGGCAATGACAACACTGATTCGCATGGCGATTATCATTGGTCACCTCCAGGAACCCTAAGCCATCGCATTATATTGCCTCCTTCATCAATAACAGCCTGTATATGCACCAGGCTCTCCGTAAGCAACACAAAATGTAAACGTCCATGTAGAGGAGCCGCGCTTAAGCGTAATTCGTTGATCACCGGAAATAGCTCCGTAAGTAATTTGATGAGAAGATCCTGCAAAGGAGGGAGTTAGCGTGTATGTTGTTCCGCTCGTCGGCACTCCGACGTTTTTGAATTGTTGCTGATTGCACGTCCCGGACCCTGGATACCAAGGTGCATAGCAATACGCTCCAAGACGAGCGTTTGACATCGATACTGTGGGATCACTTCTTGTCCAACGCGTCGTCGTTTTCTGATAGTACCCATGACTACCAGAACGGACATAATAGAGAGTGACCAATGCGCATACCGATACCGTTGAGTCGCACCCATTATGTGAGTCGTTATCAGCGTAAGCCGTAAATGGGAACCATTCAGCGGGGATAGGCGATTGTTTATCGGTCTCCTCAAGTAATTCTGGTGGGATTCCTACTTCATAGGTTAGCTGGAATGTATCCCCCTTTTCGATAGCCTCAACTAGTACCGGAATCAAGGTGGTTGCCTTGGTTCCACCAGGCTGTACCAATTTTGCTGTCGTCGACGCGTCCTTAGCAAAATCCGGTGGAGTAGGAGGGTCCTCAGGATCGAGCAGTGGCGCTGCACTTGACCCCACAACTGGAAGGAAGCTGACTAGCAAGACGATAAAAAAAGTGCAAAGAATTCTAGTCTTGACAGACTGATTAGCCATCATAACCTCCGAGGGGAATTCTTAAATCATAACTAAACATTATGCCGAGTAGCCAACGGGGTCAATCATGGATTTCCATGATATTTTGTTTTTGTAAGGTAGATTAGTGCAGCTTCCGTTCGGTTAGTTGCTTCTAACTTTGCGTAGATATGCTGTAGATGGGTCTCTACCGTATGTTCCGATAGCCCCAATTTAAGAGCGATTTCCTTATTCCTTCTTCCTCGGATCAAGAACAGCATTACTTCTGTTTCCCGTCTTGTCAGTTGACGTTTCATCAATCCCCTAAATCAATTAGGTGGTTCCCTTGCTTTTTATCCTACTGTTCCACCATTACGGCCTTATGAACGATTGTATGAAAACGACCCCATTTGGGGTCGTTTTTACTGGTTACTTCCTTTTCTTTGCGGTGGTCTTTTTCTTAGCCATGCTCTTGGCTTTGGTCGCCTTAGCCTTGGAAGGCTTCTTGGGTGCGGCTTTCTTGGCTGGCTTTTTGGCTTTTGTCTTGGGAGCCGCCTTCTTAGCCGCGGCCTTGGGCTTGGCCGCTGCCGCCTTTGCGGGCTTGGCGGCTGCTTTGGCGGCGGGTTTCGGCGCGGCCGAGGCCGGCTTGGCGGCGGCCGCTGGAGAGGTTACCGGCCGCATGGCGATGGTGCGCGGCGCCCAACCAGGCGCCTCGCGCTCAAGCTGCGGCTTGGGGACCATGTTGGGGCGACCGCAGCGCGGACAAAAGGCGTTGTAGTATTTGAAACCCTTGGCCTCCACTTCGTCCAGAGCCGCCATTACACCCTCTTGGCTAAGGGTGAACGGCGTGTAACAATGCATACAGCGTAGTTGCATGGCTCTCCTTCCTCGGCTAGGATTTAATTATACACAAGCGGGGCTTTAGGGGAGGGGCGTAGGGTGGCGATCAAAATCCCCGTCAGGATCAAGCCCGCCCCCAGCATCTTGATTGCGCCCGGCACTTCGTTGAAGAGCAAGAGGGCCAGTAAGGTGGCTCCAACCGGCTCGCCAAGCAGCGCAACGGACACGTAGGAAGCGGGCAGGTGTGCTAAGAGCCAATTGAAACTGGAGTGCCCCAGCAATTGAGGCAACAGCGCCAGAAGCAGAAGGTAGATGTAAACATCGCCCGAAAAACCGAAAGCGTGTTGGCCGGAAAAGATCACCATGGCAACTAACACCAGCGCGGCCATTCCGTAAACGAGAAAAATATACGGCGTCAACGCGAGGGAAGGGCGCAAGCGGCGACCGATGAGGATGTAGCCGGCGCCGCTCCAGGCACCGACCAGTGCCAGGAAGTCACCGAAGAAAGCTCTGCCCTGCACGAATTCGCTCAAGGGAGGGCACTGGAAACCACCCCCTGCCGGGAGACACGCGTCGCTCAATGCCACGACCACGCCTCCGGCCAGGGCCACGAGCATGCCGATGATGACGGCCGGTGAGAGTTTCTCTTTGAGAAATATTGGCGCCAGAAGTGCGACCCACAACGGATTGGTGGTCACCAATACCACCGAGCTGGCCACCGACGTGTATTCAAGGGACAGGATCCAGGAAGCGAAATGGAGGGCCAATAGCAAACCGGAAAGCGCAGCCAGCCCCAATTGGCTGCGAGTCAGCTTGCGCAGCTCCGCGGTGTGGCGCGGGATGGCGAAGGGGATCAGGATCAGCGCGGAGAAGCCCATGCGATACGCGGCGACGACCAGCGACGAAGCCTCCTGTTGGGCGAAGCGGATGAAAAGCGAGGCGGACGAAACGGCCAGGATGCCGAACAACATCACCAGGTGAGGCGAAATCTTAGAAGTTGGCGGCGCGCTCACGGCTTAGGTGATTTTATTGACAAAGGGTAAGGGGGCAATTACAATAAATCGTTCGCTAGGAATTGTAACGCAGGAGCTTGCTCCACGTTTATTGGAGCGTGAACGCAGTTGAGCGCCTCTCTATGAAGGAGTAAACCATGGCTTTTTCGCTTCCCAAGCTACCCTATGAAGTCAATGCCCTTGAGCCCCACATCGATGCCCGCACCATGGAAATCCATCACGGCAAACATCATCAGGCCTACGTAAACAACGTTAACGCCGCCATCGAAAAGCACCCGGAGTTGGCCAGCAAGTCAATCGAAGATCTGGTCAAGGGCTGGAGCAGCGTGCCCGAAGATATCCGCGGCGCAGTGCGTAATAACGGCGGCGGGCATTACAATCACAGCATCTTCTGGGAGATCATGACCGCCAAGGGCGGCGGCGAGCCCAAGGGTGCGCTGGCTGAGGCGATCAAGAAGGCGTTCGGCGACTTCGCCGCCTTCAAAGAGAAGTTCGCCGCGGCTGCCATGGGCCAATTCGGCAGCGGCTGGGCCTGGCTGGTGAAGAACACAGAGGGTGGCGTGGCGGTGGTTTCCACGCCCAACCAGGACAACCCGATCAGCAATGGCCAAAAACCGATCATCGGCGTGGATGTGTGGGAGCACGCCTATTACCTGAACTATCAGAACCGCCGCGCGGATTACGTGGCCGCATGGTGGAATGTGGTCAGCTGGGACGAAGCCGGCAAGCGCTTCTCTAGCTAAAAAGGGGCTTAGGGATTAAAATCACAAACGAAGGAGCCTGTATATGACCCATATCATTACCAGTTTATGTTTACGCGACGGCGGCTGCGTGGACGTTTGCCCGGTGGAATGCATTGTCCCGGGCTTGCCGCAAGACAAGTACCCGTGGTACTACATCGACCCGGCCACCTGCATCGATTGCGGCGCCTGCATCCCTGAATGCCCGTTCGAGGCTATCTTCACCGAGGATGAGGTCCCCGAAGCGTACGGCGCCAAGGGTGGCGAGCGACAAGCCATGGCGGTGGGCACGGCTGGCTTCGACCAGACCTATGAGGGCAGCAACCATCACGGGCATGCCGTGAAGATGGATGGCATCCGCGTCCTGGCTGCGGGCGAGACGCTTAATCTGCGCAACGACATCCAGCCCAATTACGATTATTTCCAGAACGGGCCCGGATATTGGGAAGGCTGGCAGCAGCACGCCAAGTAACAGTAGACAGTTGAAAGTAGACAGCGAGAGGAGGCGAAAGCCTCCTCTTTTTGTTTCCAAATCGACTGAATTACAATATCCCTCCCGCTGGCCGCCGCGGAAAGGTAAGCATGGCCGATAAAAGCTCTGTTCGCATAGAAAAAGATTCATTAGGTGAAGTGAAGGTGCCTGCCGAGGCCCTTTACGGCGCGCAAACCCAGCGAGCCGTGGATAATTTCCCCATTTCCGGCCTTAAACCCTGGCGGGCTTTCGTTTGGTCGATGGCGGCCATCAAGCGCGCCGCGTCGGATGTGAACACTAATCTGGGGCTGCTGGACAAGGAAAAAGCCGAGGCTATTTCCAAGGCCGCCGCCGAAGTGATGGATGGGCGTTGGGATGAGCACTTCGTGGTGGATCCGTTCCAGGCGGGGGCGGGCACCAGCCACAACATGAACGTCAATGAAGTGATCGCCAACCGCGCCACTCAATTGCTGGGCGGCGAGATCGGCGCCTACCTGATCAATCCCAATGATCACGTGAATATGGCGCAATCCACCAACGATGACATCCCCACGGCCATCCGCCTGGGTTGTTTGTGGCGCCTGGATGAACTGCTTAACGTGGTGGATGGTCTGGCGGCTGCCCTGGCCACTAAGGCCGTTGAATTCGATCCGATCGTGAAATCGGGCCGCACCCATTTGCAGGATGCCGTGCCCGTCCGTTTGGGCCAGGAATTCAGCGGTTATGCCAAGGCGGTCGCTCGGGATGGCGAGCGCATTCGCCGTTCAGCGGAGGGTCTGCGCCGCCTGGGGATCGGCGGCACGGCCACCGGGACCGGCCTCAATGCCCACCCGGAGTATCACTCGCGGATGGTCAAGCGGCTTGGCGAGATCACTGGATTGGATCTGCGGACTTCGGACAATCTGTTCGAGAGCATGCAATCTCTGGCCGATGCAGCCGATTTCTCCGGCTCCCTGCGTACGCTGGCGGTCACCATGACGCGCATCGCCAACGATTTCCGTTTGCTGGCTTCGGGTCCCTCCACAGGTTTCGATGAGATCCGCCTGCCGTCTCTGCAGCCAGGATCGAGCATCATGCCGGGTAAGGTGAATCCGGTCATGGCCGAGATGACCAATATGGCCATGTATCACGTGATGGGCTGCGACACCACCGTGGCCCTGGCGGCTGCAGCCGGGCAGCTTGAATTGAATGTGATGATGCCGATCATCGCCCACAACCTGTTCGAAGCCATGCAGGTGATCATCGGCTCGCTGAAGGCGTTCACGGAGAAATGCGTGATGGGCCTGACCGCGAACCGGGAGAAGGCTGAAGCGTGGTTGGCGCGCAACGCTATCATCGTCACCGCCCTCAATCCCGTGATCGGCTACCAGGCCGGCGCCGCCCTGGTGAAGCAGGCCCTCAAGGAGAATCGCACGGTGGGCGAAGTGGCCGTGGAGAAGGCCGCCGCCGGCGAGCTCAGGCATGTGCGTGAGGACCGCAAGGTGCGCGCCGAGGAGATCAAGGCCGCGCTGGGCGATCTGCGCAAGCTGACCGAAGGTGGCATTGTTAAATGACCCTTGGGGAACTGCAAAGCTATCTGCATGCGCTGGATGACTTGCGGGCGCAGGTAGCTGGGATCATTAAGAATGTTCCGGCCGAAGGGCTGAATTGGCGGCCCAGCTTGCCAGCCGGAGCTGACCCGACGAACTCGCTGGCGGTGCTGGCTGTGCATGTGGCTGGGTCCGAGCGTTTCTGGATCGCCGAAAGTATCGGCAATCAGCCAGCCACGCGGGACAGGGATGCCGAATTCAAGTACGTGGCCACTTCGGCCGACGAAGCCCTGGCTAAGCTGGACGCCATTAGCGAGGAGACCCGGCAGGTGCTGGGCAAGCTGGAGCCCGAAGACCTGGCTGGCAACTTCATGAAGGATGACCATGCAGTGCCGGTGCGCTGGTCGATCCAACATGTCATCTACCACTATGCACTGCATATTGGGCACATGCAGCTAACTTATCAGCTATGGAATGAAGGCAAGGCCAGCACGAGCCCGCGCTGGTTCAATAGGTTGCCTAAGTGAGGCAGCCACCGAGTAATAAAAAGCGCCCGCAATTGCGGGCGCTTTATTTCACTGCCTGCGTTAGGGAATCGAGAAACTTTGCAGGTCGAGCGTGGTGGAAAAGCTGCCTGTGCCTTCGATGGTGCTGCTGTCCTCGGATTTCACCCAGCCGATGCCCTGTCCATACCAACTGACCGTGTCGGCTTCAAAAGCAATCGGTATTTCCAACCCTTGGAAGGTGGCTGTGAGGTTAAAGGTCAAATGGCTTTCAACGCGCAAGGCTGTGAAGGTTCCCGCTGCCGTGCTTACTTCTTCCACGCCAATGGCGGTGTAACTGATGGCTACATCCCCAGCAGCAGTCGCTTCGCCGGCTTCGCCCATGTCCAGGTTGCCCGTGATGGTGAAGGCCTGCGACCAGGTGTCTCCAGGGGCGACGTTAGCGGGCAATGTAACCCCACTAGCCCCGGTGGTCTGGAATTCTCCGCTAAGCCCATTGGCCGAGATCCCGGCCGAAGCGCCGCTCTCATATTGCAGGGCGATCAATCCTTCCGAAGCGCACTCCCATTCCTGAGTTCGCGTCAAGCCCTCGAACTCGCTGGTCAAGGTAAATCCATCCGCGCGCACGTCGGTAATCGTATCGGTAAAAGAGTAAGCGCTGCCGTCAAAGCTGGTGCCTGCATACGTGTGGGTGGCACCTACGAGCACTGGATAATACGCATTGGCGCAAAGGCCGGCGCCGATCGCAGGGGCAGAGGTCGGCTCACTCGTGGGTTCGGTTGTGGCTGTTGGCGACGCGGGTGTGCCGGGGCCGCAGGCGGCCAGCAACAAGGCAATAACGAAAATGCCGTAAATCAGAACTCTTGGATTTGTCATCTATTGCTCTCCTATAGGGCGATATGTCAGTGATAACGATGCTGGCGCGAGAATAGCACGTGAAAAGGGTTATCGCAAGAGGTACTTTCATCCTCAGCCGGCGTGGGCTTGACGCCTGCTGCCTTCGGCTTTACGCTTTCCGCATGCCCATCCGCATTATGCCCGAGGAACTGGCTTCGCAGATCGCCGCTGGTGAAGTGGTGGAACGCCCGGCTTCGGTGGTAAAGGAACTCATTGAAAACGCGCTGGACGCAAAGGCACGCACCATCACAGTGCGCGTTGAATCCGCAGGGCAAAGCCTCATCGAGGTGACCGACGATGGCGAGGGCATTGTGGCCGAGGAACTCCCGCTGGCTCTGCAACGCCACGCCACCAGCAAGCTCTCCCGAGTAGAGGAATTGGGAAAGATACGCACCCTGGGTTTCCGCGGCGAAGCGCTGGCGGCGATCGCCTCCGTGTCCAGGTTCGCGCTGGTCTCACGGCCACAGCAAAGCATGGCCGGCGCGCGTCTTTCCGTGGATGGCGGCCGCGCCGCAGCCATGGAATCGACTGGCGCAGCGGTGGGCACCTCGGTGCGCGTCGAGGATCTCTTTTACAGCGTACCGGCGCGGCGCAAGTTCCTCAAGAGCGAGATCAGCGAGCGCCGCCAGATCAGCAATCTAGTGGCGCGCTACGCCCTGGCCTATCCGCAGGTGCGCTTCGCCCTCGATATGGAAGGCAAGCCGGCCCTGCGCACGAGCGGGACCGGCGAGCGCCGGGAGGTATTGGCGGCGCTGTATGATGCGGGCGTAGCGCGGCGCATGCTGGAAGTGGATGCCCGCGGAGAAGAAGTCGTGGTCAGGGGTTATATCAGCCCCATCGACCTCACCCGCGCGACGCGCACGGAACTGACCTTCTTCGTCAATGGCCGTTGGGTGCAGGATCAGGCGCTGGCCGCGGCGGCGGTGCAGGCCTATCGCGGCCTTCTGATGGTTGGCCGTTACCCGATCGCGGTGCTTTTTATCGAATTGCCACCCGAGATGGTGGACGTGAACGTGCACCCCACGAAAGCCGAGGTGCGTTTTGCGGAGCGCGACCGCGTGTTCAGTGCCGTGCAGCGCGCCATCCGGCGCGCCTTGCTGGCCTACTCGCCATTGCCAACCCTAGAGCCTGTGCAGCCGGGCCTGGCCTGGCGGCCCATGCCTGCGCCAGCGGAAGCGCCTGGTTCCGAAATGGAGGATGCCGAACCCGACGCCGCGCCTGCCTGGCCGCGCCAGGAGGCTCTGCCCGGCAGCGAGGTTCCCTTGTTGCGCCTGGTGGGGCAGGTGGGTACCGCTTACCTGGTGGCCGAAGGCCCGGATGGACTTTACCTGGTCGATCAACATGCCGCCCACGAACGGGTGCTCTTCGAACGTTTTCAGGTGCAGCGCGGGCAGGTCGCCTCTCAGGCTTTGCTGGAGCCGGTTGCTGTTCAGTTGACCCTTGCGCAGGCCGAGTTGCTCCAAGGCCAATTGGAAACCATGCGGGCTATCGGTTTTGAGATCGAGCCTTTTGGGCCTCAAACCTTTAAGGTGCGCAGCATGCCGTCGCTGTTGGGCGGAACCGACCCCGAACGCGCTTTACGCGCCGTGGTGGAAGACTTTGAGGAAGATGAGACTCCGCTGGAGAAGGAGACACGCGCCAGATTGGTGGCGCGCATCTGCAAGCGGGCGGCGGTGAAAGCCGGGCAAATGCTTTCGGCAGATGAGCAAAACCAGCTATTGCATGACCTGGAAGCTTGTGCCGCCCCGCGCACCTGCCCACACGGCAGGCCGACGATGATCCATCTTTCTATCGATCTATTGGAAAAGCAATTCGGACGCCGCGGGGCGCGTTGATTAATCCTTCGCCTCGATCGTTTCAGTGATGATGTTCACCAGCTTCAGCACTTGCTGTGCGATGAAGCTTTGCGGCTCCGTGGTTACCATAGCCTGCTTATTGCGGGCTGCCTGGTAGGCGAGCTCCGGCGCCGGCGTGAATACTACGTCCAACATAACTCCCAGCGATTTCTGCACGTCGGCGGCGTTCATGGCTTGATCCGTGCGAACGCGGTTAACCAACGCGTAGAGCATCTTGCCCTTGCCCACGCCTAGTGCCGTCAGATCCTGGATCATGGCTCTGGCATGCGGCATGCTGTGCGGGTCGGGCTCAACAACCAGGATCACTTTATCGCAGCTGGCCAGAGCGTGTTGCATGGCGGTGGGCAGGGACACACCCAAGTCAAGAATGGCATAGCTGGCGATACGGGACAGTTCACGCATCACGGCGTCCATTTGCTCGTGAGCAAAGAGCAGAGTCCCATCGCTGGGTCTATTGGAGGCGAGCAGTAAACGCAACCCGGTGGGATGGGTCACAAAAGCCTTCTCAACGGCTTGACGGGTGATGCGGCCGGGGTCCGCCTTGAGCAGATCATTGAGCCCCTGTGAGTTGGCGTAGCCGAGAATGGCGCTGATATCCCCACGCCCAGGGCGCAGCTCGGCCAGGACGATTTCGCCTTTGGGAAAGCGTTCGCGCAAGATGGTGGCGAGGTTTAAGCACAAAGTTGAAACGCCCTGCCCACCTTTTGCGGCCAGCAGACCAACGGTAAGGCCCTGCCCAGACGGGGTGCCGGGCAGCGGAGGCAACATGCTCGTTGGCCGCTTCAGTAAGGCGCGCACCCGCGCCACCAATTCGGCGGGGTGGGTGGGTTTGGTCAGGTATTCATCTGCACCGGCTTCCAGGCCGGCCACCTTATCGTCCACCTGGCCTTTAGCCGTGAACATAATGATGGGTATGGCGGAGGTGGCTGGGTTCTCGCGCAGACGGCGGGTCACTTCGTAGCCGTCCATCCTGGGCATCATGATGTCCAGCAGGATCAGGTCGGGCGCATGCTGGGCGACTCTATCCAACGCCTCGGCCCCGTCCTTGGCGGCAATGATCTGGTAGCCTTGTTTTTCCAGCGTGGTGCCGACTAGTTTTAGGGTATCCAGGTCGTCATCCACGACCAGGATCTTTTGTTTGGGCTTCGCTTCCATAGAGAAGTCAGTCTAGCACAAGTATACTAAGTTCACAGGCAAGTCAGCTGGCGATCGACCCTAGCTATAATCACTTCATGGATCTCACGCGCTTAGCTCAGGTGCTGCGCCAAGATTGCACTGTGGAGCCCCAGCAGCGCCTGGTGCTTGGCTTTTCCGGGGGTCCAGACAGCCTGGCCCTGCTGCACGCGCTCCATAGCATCGGCCAACCCCTGGTCGTGGCGCACCTGGACCACGGTTTGCGCGCCGAGTCGGCCGGAGAGGCGCAAGCTGCAGGTAAGACCGCAGCTTCGCTGGGCCTCTTGTTTTGCAGCGAACGCGTGGATGTGGCTGCCTTGGCCAAGGAGAGGAAACACAGCCTGGAGGAAGCCGCCCGCGAGGCCCGTTACCGCTTTCTCTTCCGTGTAGCCGGGCAGCAAAAGGCGGCTGCGGTGGCTGTGGCCCATACTGCCGACGACCAGGCGGAGACCCTGCTGATGCATTTGCTGCGGGGTGCCGGCCCGGCAGGCTTACGCGGCATGGCGATGCGCTCGCTGCCAAACTCATGGAGCAGCGAAATTGCCTTGGTGCGCCCGCTCTTGGGCTTTTGGCGTCAGGAAGTCCTGGACTACTGCGCGGCGCATAATCTGCATCCCGTGATGGATGCTTCCAACCTGGACACCACGTTCTTCCGCAACCGCCTGCGACATGAGCTGCTCCCTTTGCTGGAGAATCAAGCGCCAGGCTTCAAAGCCCGGTTGGCGCAAACCGCCGATCTGCTGCGCGGCGACCAGGCACTCATCGATGCGCTGGTAGAAGAAGCCTGGCGACATTGCCTGGCCCAAGAGGGTGAAGGCTTCGTACGACTCGACCGCTCCTGCCTGATGCGGGAACCGCTGGCCTTACAGCGCGGTGCGCTGCGGCGTGCTTTCTCCGTGCTGCGCCCTGAACAGCGAGAACTCGACTACGTCGCGGTGCAGCGAGCTATTGATCTGTTCCAGAACGCGGCCAATACTGCGCCTGCGGACTGGTTTGCAGGTTTGTGCCTTCATGTTGAAGGCGACAAACTATGGATCGCCGATTGGCAAACCGAGCTTCCCGTGGATTGGCCGCAGGCGCCGGAACCGGAGACGCATCTCGAGATCCCGATTGAGTTGAACCTGAATGCGGGATGGCGGCTGACCATACGAGCAACAAAGGAGCGGAACGCGGATGCCAACGGTGAGGCTGGAGCTTTGGGGATGGCAGATCCTTTCCAGGTCAAGCTCGATGCGCATGCCACGGACGGGGACCTGGTGCTGCGTCGCCGAAAAGCGGGTGATCGTTTCCAGCCACTTGGCATGGCGGAGGGGTCGATGAAGCTGTCGGATTTTATGATCAACGAAAAGATGCCGCTGCGCGCTCGGGATGCGTGGCCGCTGATTTGCAGGGGCGACAAGATTGTCTGGGTACCGGGCTATCGATTGGCACACCCGTTTCGGCTCCAGGCGGGCAGCCGGCCGACTTTACTTCTGCGGCTGGAACGCTAAAACAAGTTCAGTTGCTCGTCGCCGCGCAATTGGTGCAGTTTCATGCCCACTTCGCGCCATTGGATCTCGGAGACGCCTAGCTTCTGCCGGATCTTGTTCTCATCCATTCCCGCGATGAGGTCATTGAGCGCGCAAGTCCAGCGGCACATAAGGAAGGAGAGTTGTTTCTTCAGTCCGGCTTCTTTGCCCAGATCTTCCAGTAGATATTCCAAGCGCCTTGGGGACCAGGGGAACAGACCGTCCGCCAGATCGTATTGCTGGCGATATTCTTCGTAGCCCTCTACCCATTCCTCCGGCAAGGCGATCTTGCGTTCCTTGTAGCGGTCTTTCGGGTTGGAGTATCGCACGAAGAGCAATGCACCTTGTGGCGCGTCCAGGTCCACGTGTTTGGTGGTGAGCGCTAGGCATTCGCCCTTCTTGATGCCGGTATGCAGCAATAACGAGACGAGCGCATAACTGCGGGCATCGGGTTTGCGACCTCGGCGCATGCGCTCCGCCACTTTGAGCACCTTGCTCATTTCATCTTCTGCCAGCACCTCGGGTAGAGGGCTGATCACCGACTTCTGTACCACTTGCTCTGCGGGGTCGGCCAGCACAGCGCCGGCGCCTTGCAGCCAGCGGAAGAAGGATTTCAGCGAGGTAACGCGGCGCGCAAAGGTCTTTGGGCTGCAGGGCACGCCGCGTTCTTCCTGCATCCACTCAAGGAAGTTATTGAGGTCCTTGGTGCTCACCGCCCCGACGATTTGATCTGCCGGGAGGAAAGAGGCCAACAGGCGGATGTCGGCCGTGAAAGCCTTTACGGTGTGGATGGAAGAGCCCTGGTCTTGCAGGTACAGCGCCCAGGCTGCGATCGCCGGCGGCAGGGAACTGCGGGCGTCGACCCGCGAGGATGCCAACGTTTTTACTGGCACAGCGCCTCTGCTGGATTGCGTATAGTCATAACGCCAGTTTAGAACAGCGGCTGGCCTCTGTCAAACGAGATCAATGATCACTTTACCGGCAGCCGCTTGAGGCAGCGCCAACAAAAAAAGGCCGGAAATCCGGCCTTATGCAGATAGGGTGACTGTGGGAATTATTCTGGAACGCCAAGTGCCTGGCGCATGATTTCGAGGATGGCTTCGGTGTCCGGCAGGAGCACGGCGCCGCCGCCTGAAGTCGTGTAAGGATCTACCTGGTCCGGCCCGACCGCATAGCGGGCGATCTCGCCATTGCCCGCGCCCAGGTCCGCAGCCAACGGCAGCAGGCCCAGCACATCCCCGACTTCGAGATCAGTGGTGACAGATTCTTCGTATTGATCGTAAAGCTCGGAGGCGTGACTGATGGCATCTACACTGATCAGCTTATCGAACAAGGCCACAAGCACTTCCTGTTCGCGGCGCGTGCGTTCAAAATCGCTGGAGGTGCCGCGCGAGCGCACATACCACAGGGCCGTCTCGCCATCCATGGCTACAGGCCCGGCGGGCACAAAGTAATCGCCAAAGCCATCGCGGTGATCGGAGAGGGCCTGACCCACGTTCACGCTGATACCGCCCAGGGCATCGACTACGGTTTCGAAGCCCCAGAAATTGACCAGGACATAATGATCAGGCCGGACGCCGAAGTTGTATTCCATGGTATCCGCCATCATCGGCATGCCGCCGCGGGCGAAGGCGCCATTGATGCGATCCATGCGCCATCCGGGCACATAAACGTAAAGATCACGCGGGAAGGATGCCAGGCTCACCCTCTTGCCATCCGGGTTCAGGGTTAGTAGCAAAACTACATCGGTGCGGAAGCCGCCGTCGTTTGGCCGCTGATCGGAGCCGAGCAGCAGAATGTTGACTTGGCCTTCCGGCTGGACGAAGCGGCCGATTGGATTGGGGAGGGCGATATCCGAAAGGGCAAGCGGGGCGGGGTAATCCTCGAAACGGGCAGGCAGCATACCCTTAGGAAGCGGGGCCTCGGCTGCAGCCGATTGTTCCGGCTGCGGTTCCACAGCCACCGCGGGCACATCCGTTGTCTGCGGCATAGAAAAACTGGGCAGGAAGGGCGTAGGTGTGGGCGTGGATTGGCTGAGAAAACCACCGGAATTGCCGCCAGGTATGCAGGCGCCCAACAGCAAGGCTCCCGCCAATAGGGCGTAGAGGAGGGATCTTTGCGTGCTCATCTCTAACCGCAGATGCAAGATGCGAGCCATCACAGCAATTAACGCTGCGGGCGGGGAGATTGTTCCTTGCGTTTAGCCTGGATTTAGGGGAAGGAGCACGCTGAAGGTGGCGCCCAGGCCGGCTTCGCTTTCCACCCAAATGCGCCCGCCCAGGGCCTGGGTCAGCGTTTCTGCGATGGTAAGCCCCACGCCCGTATCTCCTACGCCGGGGATCACCGGGTTTGAAGCGCGATACACACGCGAAAACACACGCGGCAGATCGGCTTCCGGGATGCCGCCGCCAGAATCACTTACCTGGACGAGCACATACTCGCCAAGCTCCTTCTGATGGTCCGCCAGGGCGCGCAGGGTTATCGAGCCATCGGCCGGGGTGGCAGAGTCGGCGTTCTGCAACAGGTGATACAAGATCTGCTGCAAAGCATCCCGATCTGTATTGAGTTGGGGCAGCTGCTGCGGCAAGTCGACGCGCAAGGCGATGCGTTTTTCTTGCAGCTGCTGGCGAAGCTGGCCGATGGCGTCGTCGATCACCGCGCTCAGGTCCACCGGCTTGCGCGTGGCCGAGTAACCCCCTTCGTCAAGCTCAGCAATGCGAATGAGGTTATCGATCAGGGTACTCATGCGTTCGGTGGAATTTCGCACGCGCTCCAGGAACTTACGCTGCAGGGCGCCAAGAATGCCGATCGACTCGCCCAGCAATAGGTCGGTATAGCCCACAATGGAGGATAACGGCTGGCGCAATTCCTGCGCCACCGAGGCGATGACCGCCATCTGGCTGGCTGCCATTTTGGCCCCACCGGGAACCGCGGCGGCGGTTAGAGCGCCCTGTTGAGCAGTCTCCAGTTCCGTATGGAGGCGGGCGACTTCCTCCATAGCAAGTCGCAGTTCCTCCCGGGCTTGCTGGGCTTCCAAGCCGTCCGCATCAAGCGGCGCGTGAGGTCCAGCGTCCAGAGATGCGAGCGACGATTTGAGCCGCTCGTTCTCCAATTGCAGGGCTTGCACCAATTCATTGCTTTGCAGGGTCTGCCCGTCGCCCGCGCCTTGAGCGGTGGTTAACTCATCTATATGCGCCAGCAGCTTTTCCACGTCCTGGCGGTAATCCTCATTCTCAGCTTCCAGACGCTCAAGCTGCGTTTGTAGGTCGCCGCGATCCGCGATTGAGATCGGCTGCCGGGAAAATGTTTCCGGCGTCGCGGCTGGTTCCTCGGTTTCTGGCTGGCTGCCAGCAATTGAATATAGCTTTTCGTTTAGATCTGGCGCAATATTCTGGAGCTTTAGTTCATCTTCTTGCAGCCAATTATGTTCGAGGCTGAAGAGTAACACTGCACTGGGTGGGCCGCCGGCAACAGGGGTAAGCGGGAGGGCAAGTAAATAGGCTTGGAATGAAAGGCGCAATGCACGAGAGAGGGCGCCTAACTCGGGCAGGCGATCCTCGGCGGAGAGACGCACGGGTTCGCTAGTCTGCATGGCGGCACGCAGTTGAGGTAGCTGATCTAGGGAGATACGTTCCGCTTCAACAGGGGCGGCGCGCAACAAGTTGTAGCCGGAAACTAAGTGGAGGTCTTCTCCATCCAAAACGGCAAAGACGCACAGATCCGCACCTAGATCTTCCGCCGTGCGGCGTGCCAATTCATCCGCGGCGGCCTCGGGCGAGGTGTGGTTCTCGGCGGCTTCGAAATCAAAGAAGTCCGGAAGATCCAAGTCCTCCTCTGGCTCCACTTCGGCCAGGGGCGCGGCGGCCGCTTCTGCTTCCGCTTGGGTCAATTGCTCTTTGGCCGGCGCGGGGGCTGTCAGAGGGAGCGCGAACAAGATCGGCAGGACAGCCAGGTGGGCAGCCTGGACTGCCAGCGGCATACTGCCGAACGGCTCGGCCAAGGTGAAATGAATCACCTGGCCGACGAAGAGTGTGCCGAACATCAGCAAGCCCGGGATCTTGCGTATCTTTAATATCTGGATGATGCCAAAGAGAAGCGCCACTATGCAGGCTGCGCTCCAAGCATAGTCCAGGTCCGTATAATTGAAACCACCCGTAGCAGGCCCGCCCATCCATTGCGCCACCAGAACGAAGGCCATTAATAGAACCGCGGACAACCCCAGTCCGATGGCGCCCTGGCGTGCAGGTACTTCGAGGGCCTGCATCCAAAGCCAACCGAGGGCTAATAGAGTGATTAGATGGAGGCTGCGCTCAAGAGGTGGCAGCAAACGCAGGGCGCTGGCATCCCCGGTCCAGGCGCTGGCGCCAACTAGGACCTCCACCACGCGCAAGCCCATCAGGATGTCCAGGGTCAGCGAAATAGGGCGGGGAACCTTGCCGGGTTGGGCGCGCTTTTGCAGCCAAAGGCTGGCCGCCGAAATCAGCAGCAGGGTCAGCAAGGCGTAGATCGTGGTGCTTTGGGCGCTTTCGAGAGCCGCGGCCAGTTCTTCCCAGGAGGAAATCATGGTGGATTCTGGAATTATAGTTCCTAAGGGTGGTGTGGTCAGGCAGGGATGACTAGGAATCTTGCCTTGTTGACAGCGCCCGCTTTCGCGTTAAAATCAACATTCTGGCCGAATGTGGCGTGCGCTAGCGAAAAAGCCGCTAGCGCGGGAGTTGCTACGCGGCTTTGCCGGGTAACGCAACTGCACTTCGTTACAATAGAGGCCCTAAGCCGAAGTGGCGGAATTGGCAGACGCGCTACGTTCAGGGCGTAGTGAGCGTAAGCTCTTGTGGGTTCGACTCCCACCTTCGGCACTTGCACAAAAGAGGCGAAGAAGCAAAAAGCCGCCTCTTTTGTTTTTGGAGTGTGCTTCTCGGCAAGCCGAATGCGCAACTCCAGGGCGATTTAGTGGGGTAGATAATGCTAAGGCTGCCTCTTTTGTGTCCTGACCACCATCTGCTAAGATTCCATCCATGCTTCGCTTCACGAATTGCCAGGCGCCGAATGCCGAAGCGCATTTCGGCGCTATTGCCGCTTACCTAGCTCGCAAGTTGGGGATAGAGCACGAACACGTGCAGGTTCCTGATTGGCGTGCACGGGAAGCCGCGCTGTTTCGGGGCGAGGTGCAGGTTGGCTGGGTCTGCGGCCTTCCTTATGTGCTGGAGGCTGATCGGCCGGGATCGAGCATTGAACTGCTCGCCGCGCCGGTGATGGCGGACAGTCGCTACGAAGGGAAGCCGGTCTATTTTTCGGATGTGGTGGTGCGCGCGCAGGAGCCGGTTGGCGATTTCCTGGACCTTCGGGATAAGCGCTGGGCTTTTAACGAGCCGCACTCCCATTCCGGGTACAACATCACCCGCTATATGTTGGCCAGCAAAGGTCTGGATGGCAGCTTCTTCGCGCAGCGCGTTGAGGCCGGTTCCCATGAACGCGCCCTGCGCTTGTTGTTGCGCGGCAGGATCGACGCCACCGCGCTGGATAGCACGGTGCTGGAAACCGAACTCAAAAATGACCCCCGCCTGGGTGAGCAGGTGCGCATCATCGAGGCCTGGGGGCCAAGCCCCATCCCGCCCTGGGTCGTGCATCGCTCTCTTTCCGTTGAGTTACAAAGTAGGTTGCGTGGCGCGCTGGTGAATATGCATGCGGATCCTGAAGGCGCGGCGCTGCTGGCTTCCGGAAGAATGAAGCAGTTCGTGGCGGTAGCTGACCGCGATTATGACGCCATACGGGGTATGTACAATAAAGGGAAGACAATACAGTTTTTGGAGATCTAAGGTTTGATTCGAGCTTGGCAATAGAGTTGCACCCTCAGATTCGAAAGGGTACACTCCCAAGCGTGGATAAGGTCCTCAACTTCATCAAGCGTTTCCCCGCTGTCCTTGGGGTTATGCTTCTGTTGCTGGTGCTGCTGGCCTTCACTCAACGCGTCGCTGAGTATTTACGCCTCAATAGCCAACTGGGCCGCCAGCAGGCTCGACTCACCGAGCTAGCCGCCACCCAGAGCGCTCTCGAGGATCAGATCGTCTTTGCCACCTCTCAGGCCGCGGTGGAGGAGTGGGCGCGCCAGGACGCGCGTTGGGCGCAGGCTGGCGACTTTGTCGTCATTCCGCTGCCGCCTGCGGGCGTCACTCCACAGCCCGCGGCGCAATACCAGGCCACGCCCACGCCTTCGAGTAACTGGGACGCATGGATGAATTGGTTCTTTTACCGCAGTCCTTAATGCGGCTCGGGCCTTGACGCTAGGTTGTCTGACATGGTACTATCTCACCTCGCCGCGGGGTGGAGCAGTGGCAGCTCGTCGGGCTCATAACCCGAAGGTCCCAGGTTCGAGTCCTGGCCCCGCTACCTGAACGGAAAGCCGCCGAAAGGCGGCTTTTTGATTCACCTGACGCAATTACAATATTCCCATGCGCGTCGGCATCGACACGGGGGGCACTTTTACCGATTTCGTAGCTTTCGATCCCCAGACAAGGAAGATCGAAACATTCAAAGTACTTTCCACGCCCGACGATCCCGCGCGCGCCATCCTTGACGGTTTAGCCCGCATTGCGGGAACAGGCCAGCGCGCCCTCGTGCATGGCAGCACTGTAGCCACTAACGCCCTCTTAGAACGCAAGGGCGCCAGAGTGGCCCTCATCAATACGGCTGGCTTCCGCGACCTGCTGCAAATTGGCCGCCAGGAACGCCCCGCGCTTTACGATCTCTTTGCTGACCCGCCTGATCCACTGGTCCCGCGCCAACATCGCCTGGAAGTGACTGAGCGCGTGAACCATCGCGGGGAGGTGCAGACTCCCCTCGATGAATCTACTCTCGATGCCTTGGTTCAACATTGCCGCGAACACGCTATCGAATCAATTGCCATCTGCCTGCTGTTCTCTTTTGCGAACCCGGCTCATGAGCAAATGGTGGCCGCTAAATTTGCAGCCGCCGGATTTATGGTGTCCGCCTCCCACCAGGTGCTGCCGGAATTCCGCGAATATGAACGGGCCAGCACCACGACCATCAACGCATACGTATCGCCGGTCATGTCAGGCTATCTCGACAGGCTAGAAGCGGCCTTGCCGGGCGATAGATTCCGAGTGATGCAATCCAATGGCGGCATGGTCAGCCCGCAACTGGCCGGCGAGCAAGCCGTCCGTTGCATTCTCAGCGGGCCGGCCGGTGGGTTGGTGGGCGCCCAAGCGGTAGCCCGGGCGGCGGGCTTCGAGCGCATTCTTACTTTCGACATGGGTGGTACCTCTACCGATGTGGCGCTGTTAGACGGCGAAGCCCCATTGAGCGCTTCTTCCCACATTGGAGGTCTGCCCGTTGGCGTGCCGATGCTAGCCATCCATACAGTGGGCTCAGGCGGCGGCTCTATCGCCTTTCGTGACGCAGGAGGCGGCCTGCAGGTGGGGCCGCAAAGCGCGGGGGCCAACCCCGGCCCGGCTTGCTATGGTGCCGGGGATCTACCTACGGTTACTGACGCTAACTTGCTGCTGGGCCGCATCCGGCCCGATCAATTCTTTGGTGGTCGCATGCAATTGGACCCTGCCCGCGCCCGGCGTGCCTTCGAGGTTTTGTCCACCGACCTTTCTTTGGCGCCTGAAACTTGCCATTCGGGCACCATCCAAATCGTCAATGCGCATATGGTCCGCGCCTTACGCGTCATTTCCGTCGAAAAAGGGCGCGACCCGCGCGACTTCACCTTGATGGCTTTTGGTGGCGCTGGTGGGCTGCATGCCGTGGATTTGGCGCGCGAGCTCGGTATGCCACGCGTGCTTGTGCCGCGGCAGGCGGCCACGCTCTCGGCCTTGGGCATGCTGCTGGCGGACGCCATCAGGGATTACAGCCGCACCGTTATGCTGCCTGGGGATACTCCATTTGCCGACTTGGAAACAGCTATCGCCCCCCTGGTGGAGCAAGGCCGATCTGACTTGTCCGCGGAAGGTTTTTCTGCGGAGCGTGTCCGTATTGAGGCGAAGGCCGACCTGCGTTATGCAGGCCAATCGTTTGAATTGAGCGTGCCATTCAGCCACTCCTTTGTTGCGGCTTTCCACGAAGCTCATCAGGCGACTTATGGATACCATGACCCGCACGCGGAGATCGAGATCGTCAACTTGCGCGTCAGGGCGATCGGCACTGTTGAGCAGCCCCCCTTGCCGACCTTCCCTAAGACCTCAAACAAGTTGGATCGGGCCTTACTGGGCCACTTCCCCTTACGCCTGGATGATGAACAAAAAACCGCGCCTTTTTACGATGGGGATAAGCTTGGGGTGGGACATGTTGTTGAAGGTCCTGCCATTGTGGTGCGACCGGATACCACCGTCCTGGTCGGCGAGGGTGACTACGCCGAGGCGGACCGCTTTCTGAATCTGCTGATCACGATAGGGTCCACGTGAGCAACGATCTGATCCGGCTGGAGATTTTTAAGCACCTCTTCGCTTCCATTCCTGAAGAAATGGGCGCCGTGTTGCAGCGTTCCAGCTTTTCGCCCAATATCAAGGAACGCCGCGACTTTTCCTGCGCACTGTTCGATGCCGCCGGTGAGATGATCGCCCAGGCGGCGCACATCCCTGTGCATCTGGGCGCTATGCCGCTCTCGGTGCAAAGCGCCATCCAGTCCACCGTCCTTGCCGAAGGCGATATGCTCATCCTCAATGATCCTTACCGAGGCGGCACACATCTGCCGGACCTCACCTTGATCGCGCCTATCTTCTCCGGTGGAGCCCTGGTGGGTTTCGCCGCAAACCGCGCTCACCATGCCGATGTAGGGGGCATGGTGCCCGGTTCCATGCCGATTGCACGCGAGCTGATCCAGGAAGGCTTGATTATTCCGCCGGTCAAGTTGATTCAGGCCGGGGCTGTGCAGCAAGGCATTTGGGATCTCATCCTGCGCAATACGCGCTCGCCTTGGGAACGGGGCGGAGACCTGCGCGCCCAGGTGGCCGCCAACCAGCGCGGCGTTGAGCGCTTTGCAGCGCTGATTGCTAAATATGGCCTGGATGAAGTCCGACGCAATGGCCAGGCATTATTGGCCTACACCGAGCGCCTTACTCGGGCTCTCATTTCCGCCATGCCCGCTGGCCGTTACGAATTCGAGGACTTCCTGGACGATGATGGGATTGACGAGTCGCCCATTCGCATTCGCGTGGCGATTGAAATCAGCGGAGACCATGCCCGTGTCGATTTCACCGGCAGCGATCCGCAGGCGCGCGGCAGCGTGAATGCCGTTTATGCCATTACGTTGTCTGCGGTTTATTATGTGTTCCGCTGCCTGGTGGATAGCGAGGTGCCTAATAACACCGGCTCCTTGCGCGCCATCCAGGTGATCGCCCCGGAGGGCAGCGTGGTCAACGCGCGGCCGCCTGCCCCTGTAGCCGGAGGTAATGTGGAGACTTCGCAGCGCATCGTGGATGTGCTGCTCGGCGCGCTGGCTAACGCCTTGCCACAAAAAATCCCCGCTGCCAGCCAGGGAACTATGAACAACACATTGATCGGCGGTTGGGACCCTATTCGTAGGCGCGCATTCACCTACTACGAAACCATCGGCGGGGGCATGGGGGCGCGCCCCGGCCTCCCCGGGCCCAGCGGCATCCACAGCCATATGACTAATACGCTCAATACTCCGGTTGAGGCCCTGGAATACGCCTATCCACTGCAAGTCGTCAGCTATGAATTGCGTTCCGGCAGCGGTGGGGCAGGGCGCTTCCCCGGCGGAGAAGGTCTGCGCCGCGATCTGCTCTTGCTGACGGACGCCACTGCCAGTCTGCTCAGCGAGCGTCGCATAGGGCAGCCTTACGGGTTGGCTGGCGGCGCGCCCGGCGGCCGAGGTGAAAATATTCTGATCCGTGACGGTGAGGAACGGCCCTTGCCCGCCAAAGGCCAGATGGAATTGCGCGCGGGAGATGTGCTTAGTATTCGTACGCCAGGGGGTGGTGGTTGGGGAAAGATGTAATGCTATGATTGTGCGTTGCCCTCTAGGTTAGATACACGATGAATGAGATCCCAACGTACGAAGAGTCGAACAGTTTGGCTGGCAAGGTGGTCATTGTCACCGGTTCGTCCGGCGGCATTGGCGCACAGATCGCCAGACGCTTTGCCGAAGCTGGGTGTTCGGTCCTACTAAATGCAGATAAGAACCGTGCGGGTATGGATGAAACCCTCAAGCACATCGTGGACTCCGGCGGACGGGCGGCCGCCTTGCTGGCGGATGTTGGCGAGCCCAACGGAGCAGAAGCCCTGGTTGCAGAGGCAGTGGGTAGGTTCGGCAGGGTGGACGTGCTGGTGAATAATGCCGGTATTCAGCCGCTGAGAGCTTTGCTGGAGATGGATGCAGTGGAATGGGATAAGGTACTGACGACCAACCTGCGCGGCACCTTCTTGTGCACACAAGGGGCTTCCAGGCAGATGATCGCCCAGGGCGGCGGGGGCTCCATTATCAATATCTCCTCCATAGAAGCCCAAACCCCGGTGCCGAACCATAGCCACTACGGCGCATCCAAAGCCGCTATAGACAACTTCACCAAGGCGGCGGCGATAGAGCTTGGCCCGCATGGCATACGCGTTAACGCGGTGCTTCCCGGCCTCATCGACACCGGCGGCCTGGAGCAGGCCTGGCCGGAAGGCGTGGAGCGCTGGCTGAAATCCGCTCCGCTGAAACGGCTGGGCCACGGCATGGATGTGGCCGACGCCTGCCTTTTCCTGGCCTCTCCGGCCGCCCGCTGGATCACGGGTACGCTGTTGCCCGTTGACGGCGGGATCCTTGCGCAGCAGACCTACTGACGACTCCATGACAACAGAGATTACTGCCGAAGAAATAAAAAAGCTCTTGGGCTTGCAGGAGCTTCAATTCGAAGGCGGCTTCTTCCGTCAAACTTATGTCTCGCCGGATATGCTCCAAAAGGAACAACTGCCTGGACGCTATCGGGACAGCAGGCCATTCGCCACGGCGGTCTTTTACCTACTGACGGCGGATTCCTTTTCTGCCTTCCACCGACTGTTGACGGATGAGATCTATCATCATTATCTTGGCGATGCCGCCGAGCTGCATGAGCTGCATCCGGATGGCAGCGCAAGCACAACGTTACTCGGCCCCGACCTAGCCGCCGGGCAGCAGGTGCAGCACCTAGTGCCGCATGGAGTTTGGCAGGGATCCAGAGTTACCACAGGGGGCACATGGACCCTGCTGGGAACCACCATGGCGCCCGGCTACACTCAAGACGATTTCGAATTAGGACATGCGACCCACTTGATCAGCGAATTCCCAGCGCAGGAAGACCTCATCCGTCAACTCACCAGGGCCAATAACTAAACGGAACCAGAATGCGAACTGTAGAATGGCATGAAGGCAAAGTGCGCATGATCGATCAGCGCAAACTGCCTTGGGAACTGGACCTCGTCTCTCTCCATGATCATGCGGCGGTGGCCGAAGCCATCAAGAATATGACTGTACGCGGGGCTCCGGCCATCGGGGCGGCGGCCGCTTTCGGCCTGGCACTGGCCGCGTTCGAATCCAAAGCGAAGGGACGCGCGGAACTGGAGGCTGATGCCAGGCAGGCGGCCAGCCAACTGAAGTCGGCGCGCCCCACGGCGGTGAACCTGGCTTGGGCCGTTGACCAGGTTCTGGCCGTCTTCTCCGATGCCAACCTTGGCAGTGTAAAGGACATTCGGCAAAGGATGTTGGCCGAAGCGCAAAAAATAGCAGATGATGACGTGGAGGTAAACAAACGCATGGCTGCATTCGGAGCCGCGCTCATCAAGGATGGAGACACCATCCTGCACCATTGCAACACGGGCGCCCTGGCAGCGGTGGATTGGGGCACGGCTTTGGGCGTGGTGCGCGCAGCTCACGAGCAGGGCAAGAAGATCCACGTATTGCTGGATGAAACGCGGCCTCGATTGCAGGGTGCGCGCCTCTCTGCCTGGGAGCTGGATCAATATGGGATACCCTTCGAAGTGATCGTGGATGGGGCGGCGGGCTCCTTTCTGCATTCGGGCGAAGTCGATGTGGTACTGGTTGGCAGCGATCGGACAGCTGCAAACGGTGACGTGGCCAACAAAATCGGCACTTACGCCCTTGCAGTCCTGGCCAAGGAGAATGGTGTTCCGTTTTACCCCGTTGTGCCAACGTCCACGATTGACCTGATCCTAGCTTCCGGCGCCCAGATCCCTATTGAGCAACGCTCGGCCGAAGAGGTGCGCGCTCCGTACGGACAGGCCATCTTCCCCGATAACTACGCTGTGCGCAACCCAGCTTTCGATGTAACCCCCGCCAAATACGTGACAGGCATCGTCACCGAGTTTGGCATAGCCTACCCACCGTTCACTGAATCCCTGAAGCTTGCCGTAAGCAGGACCTTCTTACAGCAGCCAGTCTAAGCAGATGCTCCTATTAGAAGAAAGAACGCAGATCGTGGAAATAGGGCGGACCATCGTAGCCAATGGCCTGGCTCATGACGGCCAGGGCAATATCAGCATCTACAACCGCAGGCACGCCCAGATCGCCATAACTCCTAGCGGCATTCCCTACGAGGAGCGCCAGGCGGAGGATATCTGCATCGTTTCCCTGGAAGGGACTCTGCTCGAAGGCCGCTGGCAACCCACCAGCGAGATCGCTTTGCATCTCGCCTTCTATCAAAAGCGTCCGGATGTGAATGCTGTATTGCATACGCACGCCAAATTCTCAACGGTATATAGCATTACAGGAAAACCGTCGATGCCGATTGTGCTGGCGGAAGCCGGCATGCTGCTGGGCGGCCCAGTGCCGGTGGCGCCTTACGCCCGGCCGGGAACGGAGGCGGTGGGCGAGGTAACGGTGGCTGCCATAGGCCTGGGAAAAGCCGCGCTCATGGCCAACCATGGTCTGGTCACTGTGGCTGAAGGACTCGACCGCGCCCTGAAGATCTCGGTGGCCGTCGAGGAGATGGCACACGCCATCGTGCTGGCCGGTTCGCTTTCAGCCAATCCCGAAGAGATCGAGGCGAACGAGGCCAAGATCCTGGCGGCCATGTACGATTTGCACCTCAATATCAATAAGCGCAAACCGTGAAAGTACTCTTAGGGGGCCATCCTGGCGATCAGGATGATCTCACTGCGCGGGTCGTCGACGACCGTATATCCCTTTTGAGCTAGATCATCATCGATGAACGCGGTGGCGAATTCGGCGCGGGTGACGAAGCCGTAATCGTAATCACCCAGCAGAACATCCAGGATGTCCTCGCTGTAATCGACCCGCTCAATCTGCACATCAAAATAGGCCTCTAACATGTATTCGCTGGAGCCGGAATTCCTGCCCAGAATCCCATACTCTGCATAGGGTTGACCGGAGAAGAATAGCCGGGCACCTTCCCGAACGACGATGTTCTCTTTGTAGATTGAAAATGGGGAAAAGCCCAGTTCGGAGATCTGGCGCGTGGCCGCCATTTCACTTGGTATTCTGAGGACCGGGGTGAACAGCAGGATCGCAACAAAAGGAATCAATAAGAGGGAACGGCTCCACTTTGGCGAGTCGTTGAGCAAAAGGACTCCAAAGAGCCCGGCCAGCACCAAGCCAGTGACGATGCTGGAGAAGAAATTCTCCTCGGTCCAGCGGTAGGTGAGGCCGGCGGCGAACGGATACAAAAAGAGAAGCAATAAGCCGGCAACGGCCGCCGAAGCCGCCAGCAGTATCCACGCTCGTTGGCGTTGCTTCCGGTCGCGCCATTGCAGGAATTGAGCCCCCAGTATGGCGATTATGGGGATTGAGGGATAAAAATAGCGGAAGTGGAGCGGAAACGAGGCGCGGAAGATCACCACGCTGAGGAATAAGATGTGGATCAGGGGTACGGTCCATATCATGCGTTCCCCAAGACCGTAATCACCCTTTTTGTCGTCCAGCAGAACGAAAACAGAGAATAGGAAGGGGATCAGCAGCGCGGTGGTAAACAGGTGGTAGAACCAGCTTTCGGAGGCGCGCTGTTCATACACCAGCGTTAGGTTGAAGGTGAGCAAAGCCCTCCAGTTTTCGGGCCGCAAGCTGAACAGTGGGTCGCCAAGGAACAGGCCATCCAGAACGACGAAGAGCGCGATACCCGCCAGGCCGCCGCCCAGAACAAGGAGCGCGGCGTGGCCTCGTCCCCGCCAGTCGCGGGCGCTAAGCAAAACCGCGCCGGTCAGCAAAGGGACGGCAATAATTCCCGTTTCTTTCGATTTGAGCAGCAGGAACTGCACCAGCCCCAAAAGAATCAACAAGGCGGCGGGCCGCTTCTCAGAGCGCAGGTACAGCAGGAAAATGAATACGCCGATAACGATCAGATGCATCGTGGTGAAATCCACCAACGGCACTCCGCTGCGCGTGAACAGTTCGCGTTGGGCAAAGTAAAACAGAAGGGCGAATGCACCGGTGAGCACCCCGTTGCGCGGGTTCAGCAACTTGGCGCATAAATAGACCAACACGCCGGTGGCGTAGATCTGGAAGGCCCAAAGTGCCTTAGCCGCGTCCAGCGGTGAGAAAAAAAGCAGGAATATCTTCTGCAAATAGATATGCGTGTACCGATTGAGGATAGCCCCGTTCGGTTCCGGCGACTGGGCAGTGTTCAAGTACAGCAGCGTATCCCACTCGGTGCCGCGAAAATGGACGAGAGCCCAGCTGATCCAAGCCGCAAGGGTGGCGGCGACTCCAACGAATAGCAACTCCCCCCAGGTCACGTTGGCAAAGGCACGCCTCTTCAGGAATTCCATGACCTAGCCGGTCCTGCTGTATTGGATAACGAGAAAAAGAGCCAAAGGGCCGGGAAGCGGGAGAGCCTTCCTCTGTTCTTCTGAAAATCCGGCATCCGCAACCGCGTGCCGGATATCGAAGATGTTGCGCAGATGATAGTGGCCTGAAAAACCTGCGATCCTGCGAGCCAGTTTATATAGCGCGTTCTCCGTAGGGCCGGAAACTACCAGGCGGCCGCCGGGGGCCAGCTTGCGCCTGAACAGCTTCAGGACCGCCGGCAGGTCGGCTACGTGTTCCAACACCTCGAGAGCCACGATGTTATCCAGGCTATGGTCGGCCACCGAGTTAACCCAGGCCTCTCCCTCGAAGAGCCTTACGTCATCACGCTGGTGATGCGCCAGCATTTGTTGCGCGGGCCAGATTTCCAGATCTACTCCCAGGTAGGCATTCTGCCGTGGCGGCAGCTGGAGGAAGAGAATTCCTGCTCCGCAGCCAAAATCCAGCAACGTTTTCCCCCCGCTTATATCGAGATAGCCTAGCGCCACCTGCATGCGCTTTCGCACGATCCAGCGGATGAAGGGGCTGGGATGCAAGTAGGAGGGAGCCGCCATCTCCAACAATGTTGCTTGCGATTGCCCGTAAAGCTGGCGGAGGAAGCTCTCGTCGAAAGCCAGTTTTGTCATCATCGAGTTTGGGTCGGAATTCCTCGCGCCGAGTAGGCGGAGAAGAAATATAGCATAAGCTCACACAGCCACCACAGCAGCCGGCTGGCCAGCGCCAGGAATACAGCCTCATTCTGCGGGATCAGCGCGGACAGGACGGCTATCAGGATGGCTTCCCGCACGCCCACACCACCCGGACTAAGGATCACGACGAAGCCTGCCACCCACGCAAGGCTGAAGGTGCCGGCGAGGGTCAGCAACGAAATTGCCCCCTGGGGATTCAGCGCAATCGAAAGCAGCCAAAGGCTGGCTCCCGACAGAAGCCAGGCAGCGGTCAGGCTGACCAGGGCGACAAAGGTCATGGAGGATGACTGCCTGCCGCTGGTCTGTTGGCCGGGAGAAGGCACGGCGCCGCGCCAGCGGACAGGAAGCAGGGCCAACAAGCGACCGGGTGCCGCAAGTAGCAGGATGGTGGCGGCGATTCCCAATATGGTCAAAAGCGCGACCAGGGCGGACCAATCCCTGAATGGATCCGGGAAGCTGCCAATCGCCACTAAGCCCACCATAAGCCCGCTGGTCAGGAAGGCAAGGGTCTCGAAAGCCAGTGTGTACATGCCCAACCTAACCGAGAAGCCAGCCTGACGCATGAGGACCACGCGGGAGGGAAAGACCCAAATGCTGCCAGGCAGATATTTGGTAAGTTGAGAAAGGAAGAACATGCGGGCGCTGGTTAAATACGTGAGGGTGGGTTGCCGTTGTCTAAGTATGAAATACGATGGGATGGGAAAAAGCAGGAAGGCTAATCCCTGTGCTATTAGCGCCATAGCAGCCAGGGGTAGATTCAAGCGCGAGAATAAAGGCCCGATCGTCTCCCAATCCTGGGCGACCCGCAATGCGATGAAGGCCGCGGCTGCCAGGCCTACGGCCGCCTTCGCAAGATCCCAAGCAAGCGCTCGCCAGTTCACCGGGCGTTACCTCGCCGCCTTGCGCGCGCTGATGGTCATGATGTCAAAGAAGTTGAGGGGCAGCTTGATCTTTCCCAATGGCGATCGATACAGACTTGCCGCGGCCTTTGCGCTCCACTTCGCGCTTACCAGGCGCAGGGCCTTCTCGACGAGAAAATCCAAAGGCACCTGCTTGCCCGGATAGCTGATTTTGATTTGTTCGAATCCGGCTTCCTCCAAATAGCGTCGCAGGGTCCGCTGCGAGAAGAAATAGATATGGAAAGGAGGGATCATCAGGTGCCAGAAACGGCCGCTAAGACGGGCAGAGACACTATCTATGTCTCCGGTGGATATGGCCAGATAACCGCCGGGCTGCAGCAGGCGCCAGGCTTTACCCAAAGCGGCGCGGGCGTCGGGCAAATGTTCGATCAGGTCCCACATGCTAACAAGATCGAAACTATCCTCCGGATAGTCCAGCTCCGCGAAATCAGCGGCCCGCGCATGAGCCAGGCCGCGCGCCTGCGCCTGCTGGATGGCGTAAGCCGAAACGTCGCTGCCATGCACCTCAGCCACCTGCTTGCTGGCGGCAAGCATGAAGTCGCCGGTGGCGCAACCTAGGTCCAGCCAGCGCTGTGTCCGCATCTCCGGCAGACCCAGAGCCCACTGGACGCGAGCGACGGCATTGCGAAAACCGCTGCTATTCTCTCCAGAGCTGAATTTCGAGGAATCGAAGAACGTCTTGGCATACAGATCCGCCAGCGTTGCTTTGGGCGGGATCTGGGCAAGATAGACCAGGGAGCAGGACTGGCACCTGATGATCGAATGCCCGAAGCGCCGGTAAAGAAGGCGCAGCTTATTCTTCTCCCCACATAAGTTGCAGGACCGCAAGCTATTCGTCGCGGTCACTGGCCAGCAGCTGCAGGTTGGTCACTTGCTCGGCGATCATGCCCAGCAGGAAGACCACGACACTAAGTGAGAAAAGCAAGACGCCGGAATTCGGGATGAATAGGCGCTCCAGGGTCAGGCTGGAATAAAGTGTGCTGCCGGATGCCAGCATAAAGAAGAAAAGCGCGATGGGCAGGAAGATCTGCAGCGGCTCGAAGAGCACAATGATCTTAAGGATGATGACGAGGAACCGCCAGCCGTCTTGCACCACGCGGATCTTGCTGCGCCCGCGCTGCCGTGGCCTCACCTCGATGGGTACGTATTTGATGTCGTAGCCCGCCTTGAGGAAGACCAGGGTAGTCGTGGTGGGGTAAGAAAAACGGGCGGGCAGCAATTCGACATACCGGCGGATGGCCTGCGCGGAAAATAGGCGCAGGCCCGAGGTCAGGTCCTCGATGGGGAAGCGCGTCAGCCAACTGGCCAGCCTATTGAAGAGGGAGTTACCCCAATTGCGGACCCGCGCCCCGCGGTAGGTTCCCTTGCGCGCGCCCACCACGAGGTCGTAGTCTGCCGCGTAGGCGTATAGCTTCAGCAGGTCGGCGGGGGCGTGTTGCCCGTCGGCATCCATGCAGGCGATGCTGGCGCCGCGGGCGGCTCGAATGCCGGTCTTGATAGCAGAGCCGTTCCCTTTGTTGTAAGGATGCTGGATCAGATGCAGCCGCCGGTGGTTCTTTGCCACTTTATGGATCGAGGCTGGGGTGCCATCCGTCGATCCATCATCCACCACGAGGAGCTCGTAATTCAGCTTGCTGGCGTCCAGGGCAGCCAGGGTTTCACCCAGCAACCCCGCGATGCTATCCTCCTCGTTAAAAGTTGGCAGCACCACGCTGAGTTGGATCGTTTTTTTGAGTTTGATGTGCCGGGCAGCCATGTCCGCCTTAGGGACCAGGCGGGAATTATACCTTTGGGTTCTCGGCCTCCTGATGATGAGTCTTTCAACTTATAATGGAGCGACGTCAATATTCTTAAGAGGTACTTATGGTCGACAACACCGCTAAACGCTTCAAGCCCCATTTCCTTTTCGCGCCCCTTGCCAGCCTGTTTTCCACACGTGTCCTCGAAGTCTCACCTACCCGGATCGTTTACATCACCGGGTTCTTCGACAAGGACGAGCGCACGGTGCCCATCTCCAAGGTCACCGATGTGACCGTGGCCCAAGGCTGCCTCGGCGCCGTGCTGGGGGCCAGCAATATGAGCATCCAGACCTCCGGCAGCGGCGAGGCCGAGATCCTCTTTCGCAATATGGGTAAGGCGCGCCTGGCTCGCGACCTGATCCTGCAGTACATTGCCGACGCGGAAAAGTAAGACCCAGAGGAGGGAGCCGCAGAAGGCGGCAAGCCACTCGGCGGTACCGCGAGCCGTCATTGTGATGGGGGTGGCCGGGGCCGGGAAAAGCACCGTCGGGGCAGCCTTGGCACAGGCTTTGGGCTGGGGCTTTTTCGATGGGGATGATTTCCATCCCCCGGCGAACGTCCGGAAGATGGCCGCAGGGGCGGCGCTCACGGATGCGGATCGCAGTCCGTGGCTGGATCGGCTGCAAAAACTCATCGCTGGCTGTTTTGCTGAAGGCGAGTCTTTAGTCCTCGCCTGCTCCGCGCTCAAGGAGACCTACCGCCGGGCTCTGCGGGGCGACTTCCAAACTGTCCGTTTCGTCTACCTCAAAGGGGATTACGAGCTGATGCAATCTCGCCTGGCTGCTCGCCGGGGGCACTATATGAATCCGTCCCTTTTGCAAAGCCAATTTGAGACTCTGGAGGAGCCGCAGGATGCCATCACTGTCAATGCGGCCATGGACCTGGAGCGAATTATTGCTGCCGTTACCGCTGAGCTTCTGGCCTAGGGTGAAGCATTCCTGTTCATGAGAGCTTAATCAGCCTTTGCTATAGTGATTCGATTTCATCGTCCATTTATCCAGGAGAAACAGTGCGCAAACGCAGGATCCTTATCATCATCGCCGCGGTCGCCGCAGTCGGGTTGCTGGCGGCTGGCGCCTATGCCGCCTATGTCCTGCGGCCGCCAGCCACCCCCAGCGGGGAGATCACCGCCGTACCCCTTGCCTCCAACGGCCTCGTCGTGGCCGAAGTGATCCAGGCAGAAAGCCAAGCCCGTTTCATCGTCGACGAGATCTTGAACAGCAATCCCAAGACGGTGGTCGGCGCCACCGATCAGGTGGCCGCGCAGATCCTGATCGACCCGGCCAACCCGGCCAACGTGCAAATGGGTCCAGTGACGGTGAATGCCCGCACCCTTGAGACCGACAACGGATTCCGCAATCGCGCCATCCAGAACGAGATTCTTGATACGGGCGAGTTCGAATTCATCACCTTCACGCCCAGGACCTTTGCGGGTTTGCCTGAAAGCGGCGATATTGGCCAAACATTTACCTTCCAGATCATCGGCGATCTGACCATTCGCAATGTGACCCGCGAGGTCACGTTTGACCTTACAGTAACGGTGGATTCCGATCTGCGGCTGCACGGGCTCGGTACCGCGACCATTTCGCGCACCGATTTCGATCTAGGCCTCATCCGCCTGCCCGACCAGGTGGCTTCTGTGGAAGATGCCGTGATCATCGAACTTGAATTCGTGGCCGAGCGCGTAGATTAATCGCTCCCCTTTCCTTTTGACTATCTCCGCAGAGGCGACCGAAGCGTCGTCTTTGCGCTTTTTGGACCGGCCTCCTCGCGCCGCGGGCGCAGGTGCTTGAGCACATCCTCCAGGCGCGCCTGCCATCCATCTCCATCCAACCCGGCAAGCCAGACCGTGTTCTTGCTGGTGCGTACCCCCGTTCCCAGGTCCGGGTAGGAACGCGGCGGCTGGTCCGGGCGGCGAGCGGGGAAGCGTAGCGCCAGTTGTTTGTTCTCCATGCTGATAGAAACGAGGCCGGCTTGCTCGGCCAGCACGCGCACCTTCAGCTGAAAGAGCAGGTTGGTCACATCGCCCGGTGGTTTGCCGAAGCGATCGGCGAATTCCTCTTGCAACGCATCGATCTCGTGCAAGTCGTGAATATCCGCAAGGCGGCGGTAGAGCTTGAGGCGCATGGCCTTGTCCGCCACATAATCGCTGGGAATCCCCACTTCGATGGGTAGATCGACATTGATGATGGGATGGTAGAGGCTGGCCTGGGCGGCTCCGCTGCCTGGCGCCAGCCTGCCGCTGCGCCGCAGGTCACTGACTGCCTTGGACAGCAGGCGGGTATAGAGATGGAAACCGACCGCGGCAATGAGGCCGTGCTGGCGGGTGCCCAGCAGGTCGCCCGCGCCGCGGATCTCCAGGTCGCGCATCGCCACGTTGAATCCGGCGCCCAGCTGCGTGTTCTCGGCAATGGTGTCCATCCTCTGCCGCCCCTCCTGGCTTGCGCGGCGCTGCGGGTGGCGGAAGAAGTACGCATAGGCGCGCTGGGCGCCGCGGCCCACGCGGCCGCGCAGCTGATACAACTGCGCCAGCCCGAAGGTGTCGGCGCGGTCCACGATGAGGGTGTTGGCGTTGGGGATATCCAGGCCGGATTCAATGATCGTGGTGCTAAGCAACAGGTCGATCTCACCTGTGGCGAATTGCATCATGCGCTTGGCCAGGTCGCGCTCGGCCATCTGGCCGTGCGCTACAGCCAGCCGCACCTCCGGCACAAGGCTCTGGACCTGGCGGCGCATGGCATCGATGGTCTGCACGCGGTTGTGCACGAAGAAGACCTGGCCGCCGCGATCCAATTCGCGCAGGATGGCGCGGCGGATGATCTGTTCGGAGTAGGGGCCTACGTGAGTGACCACCGGCAGGCGTTCCTCCGGCGGGGTATTGATGGTGGAGACATCGCGCACGCCGGTGAGCGCCATGTACAGCGTGCGCGGGATGGGCGTGGCCGTCATGGTGAGCACGTCCACTTCAGTGCGCATCTTCTTCAGGAACTCCTTGTGGGTAACGCCGAAACGTTGCTCTTCGTCGATGACCAGCAACCCCAGGTCCTTGAAGATCACATCTTTTTGCACCAGCCGGTGTGTGCCGATTACGATGTCCACTTCGCCGCGGGCCAGTTTCTTGATGACCTCTCCTTGCTCGCTGCCCGACCGGAAGCGCGACAGCATCTCCACTTTCACCGGGAAGGCCGCCAGGCGCTGGCTAAAGGTCTGGTAATGCTGCTGGGCCAGCACGGTCGTCGGCACCAGCACAGCCACCTGCTTGCCGTCCATCACCGCCTTGAAGGCCGCCCGCAGGGCGATCTCGGTCTTGCCGTAGCCCGCGTCGCCGCACACCAGGCGGTCCATGGGGCGGGAAGTCTCCATGTCGCGCTTCACTTCTTCCAGCACGCGCAACTGGTCTTCCGTCTCCACATATGGAAAGCTGGCTTCCAACTCGCGCTGCCACACCGCGTCCGGTGCAAAGGCGTGCCCTTCGGCCATCTCGCGTTTGGCATACAGCTCCAGCAGGTCTTCGGCGATGGCTTCCACCGCGCGGCGCACGCGCGCCTTGGCGCCGCGCCATTCCGTGCCGCCCAGGCGGCTCAAGGTCGGGGCACCGCCTCGGTCTCCGACGTAGCGCGTCAGCCGGTCGGCCTGGTGCACAGGAACATACAGCTGGTCCCCGCCGGTATATTCGACGCGCAGGAACTCGCGCGGTACTCCCTCGATCTTGGCTTCAACCAATCCCTTGAACAAGCCGATGCCGTGATCGATGTGCACGACCAGTTCATCCATCTGTAGATCCACATAAGGGGCTTCGGGCGCGTCGCGTTCAACGCGCGGCTGGCGGCGGGGCTGCGGGCGCTCCCAGCCGAAGATCTCACCATCGGTCAACAAGTGGACCGAGGAGCCGGTCGATTGCAGGGTCCAGCCGTCTCCAAGGCTGCCTTCTTTGAAGACGGGTGCGGAAACTCTGCCGCGATCGAAACTGCGCTCCTGCCACAAGTCCTGCAGACGGGCCGCCTGACGCGAAACCAGGTGGACTTCGTCGCCGTTCCCCAGAGCGCGCTCCACGTGCTCTAGCATCGGCTTTAGCTGCCCGCCAAAGCGCGGCCCTGGCCGGAACAGGCGGGCCAATCCCCGCGCTTCCTCCAGATCGTCTGCCGGCCCTAATTCCATTACCTGGCGCTCGTCGAGCAACTCGCGGATGTCATCCAGGGTCAGGTAGGGAATACCGTGGTCTTTCCCGACCGTTCCGCTCTGCAGCCCCTCTTCGCGCAAGGCCACGGCTTGCGTTTCCAGATCGCTAACCTGCTCACTGATCGCTTCCATATCGTCGATGAGAACGAGCGCATCAGCCGGCAGGTAATCGAACAGGCTGGCGCTATCGAGATGCAATAAGGGCACATGGAATTCGGTGAGGTCCCTGGGTTCCAGACCGAGTTCCTCGGCCCCGCCCAGCAAGAACTCGCGGGTTGGCGTGAGCGCCACCGCTTCGCCCTCAGTCACGGTGCGCTGGCTGGCCGGGTCGAAGCGGCGCAGGCTTTCCACTTCATCACCAAAGAACTCCAATCGCGTGGGGAGTTCATCCTGCATGGCCCATACATCCAGGATGCCGCCGCGCCGGGCGAACTGCCCGGGCGCAGTGACGCTGCTGGCGCTCTCGTAGCCCATGTGCACCAACTGGTCGGCCAGGGTTTGTGGTTCGCTATGGGCACCGCGCTCAAGCCGCCGGCTACTGGCGGCGAAGTCGGCCCTGGGCAAGGTGCGCGCCATGATGGCGCGCGCGCTGGCCAGGATCAGCGGCGCTTTTTCGGACTCGGGCAGGGCCAGCCGCGCCAGCACAGCCAATCGTTCGCGGCGCGCCGTTTCGCTCCACGGTGCGTTTTCATAGAAGAGGGCGCTGGGTTCGGAAAAGTAAAGGGGTTCGGCGTCAGGCAGCCACAGGCCCAGTTCCTCGAAATAGGCCAAAGCCCGGTCCCTGCGCTGGGTGATTAGCAAGATGGGCCGGCCGGACGCCTGGGCCAGGGCGGCGGCTACTGGCAGGCGGGCCGCGCGGATCAGCCCCAGCTTGAACGGGGACTTACCTGAAGCTAGTGAGGTTTCTAGTTCAGCAAACTCGGGTTTTGAGCGGATGCTTTCTAGGATCGCTTTCATGCCGAAGACCTGTTACGAAGAGCTAACGTACGGCCTCAATCTCCATTCCCCTCTTTACCCTTGTTGTACTCGTTCATAGCTGCAACGATCCCGTCGTCGAGGAAGGCCAGAGCAGCCCCCATCGCCCGCTTAAGCACGAAGGGCAGGGCTTCCTGCTCCACCCGAGAAAAGTCCTGCAGGACGTGATCCGGCGTACGCATGCGGCCTTTGGGCCGGCTGACGCCAACGCGCAGGCGGGCAAAGGCCTGGCTGCCTAAGTTCTCGATGATCGACTTCATGCCGTTGTGCCCGGCTGATCCGCCCTCGCTGCGCAGCCGCAGGCTCTCGAACGGCAGGTCGACATCGTCGTAGATCACCAGCAGCTTGTCCAGCGGCGCTTTGTAGAAGCGCAGCAGCCCGCCGACCGCGGACCCGGAGCGGTTCATGAAGGTGCGCGGCTTGGCCAGGATGACGCGCGGCTCGCCGCGCCGACCCTGCGCTACCAGGGCGTTGGCCTGCATGCGGCCAAAGCTGATCCCCAGTTCCTTGGCCAGCTCGTCCAAGACCATGAAGCCCACGTTATGGCGATTGAACTTATAGTCCGGACCCGGGTTGCCCAGGCCAATGATCAGGAAGGGTGGGTTGTCGTTAGTTTCTTTTTTTCTCCAGAACATAAGGCTCCACATCCGACCGACTTAAATGCACAACGCCACCGCAGCGCTTGCTGGGGTGGTGAAATTCAGACCATCTATTTTAGCATTATGGTAACTACCAGAGGCCCGGGATTAGCTTCTTCGTCTTGATCTTGTAATCCAGGTATTTTTCCCCGAAGCGGCTAGCTAACAGTTTTTCCTCCACTTGCAGGCGGTACACCACGCTGGGGACAAGGAAGAGCAGAACTGAGGCTAATCCTGCCAGACTCGAGTAACCCAGGCTGATCCCCAGCGCCATGAGGAGATACCCGGTGTAAGTCGGATGCCTGATGTGCTTATAAGGCCCGCTCCGGACCAATTCCTGGCCCCTTTTGACTGAAACATGCCCGGAGAAACTGGACCCCAGGGTTCGAAGAGCCCAGACAAACAATGCCGCTCCCAGGAGGATCAGGCTAAGGCCGGTGTACTGCAGAAATGATCCGCGAGGCAAGGACCCGGCAAAGTAAATGTATTCCAATGGGGAAAAGTAGAAGGCCGCCATCATGGCAGCGGCGATCAACCAGAATGAGCGATCGCCAAGCTCCTCTCCCGTTTTTTCGCCGTCGATTTCAGGCTCCCAAAATCTCTCGCGCCGTTTCCAATATATAACGATCAGGCCTAGGGAATAGATCAGGCCGGTTAGGAGGAGGAACCAACCCAGGGTGTTCTCGGGGATCGTCATGACTCCGAGAAGGGCTAGCAAGATCGCAAGAATGGGGGTGAAGATCACCAGGAACAAAACCGCAGGTCGACTCATCGCTACCTACTCCGCCCGAATAGCGGGTTTTCTATCCGCCGGATTTTACGTATATATTACAGCAATTAATCTAGGGCTTGCCGTTGTGTCGCCGATGGCCTTTATGGTAGACTGGCTTCGTTAAGCCGATGGCCGACACGCGATCCGCACAGATGGTGAATCGTCTGCGGGAGCTGCAAGCGGCAGCCCCTGATATTGTCGCCTCGGCCGTAGTCACTGCCGATGGCCTCTCCTTGGCCTCGGCCCTCCCCTCCGATATAGAAGAAGACCGCGTGGCCGCCATGTCCGCCGCTATGTTAAGTTTGGGCGAACGCATCTCCTCCGAGCTGCAACGCGGGACCTTCGAAGAGGTGTACATCCGCGGTGACCAGGGCATGGTGCTGCTTACCGCTGTAGGCCGCGACGCAGTGCTCACCGCTCTCTCGCGCTCGGAATCAAAATTGGGTATCATCTTCTTGGAAATGCGCCGCGCCGCGGCCGATCTGGAAGCGTATGTCGCCTAGGCAGATATTCAATGACACCACCATTATCTCGCTCCTCAGGGAGGGGTACTTTACGCCCCTCCCTGTTCTTTTAAGCTTGGAGTTCGCGTCTTTGTCGGACTCCTTGCAGTACGCCGAATCTACGGCGCCGCCCCTTTTTAGATAACCCGCCAATGAGCAAAAGGAGGACTTGTCATGGACATTAAATATGTGTTTATTACCGGCGGGGTGGTTAGCTCCGTGGGCAAAGGCGTCACCTGCGCCGCTATCGGCCGCCTCCTCAAGGAGCGTGGCCTGAAGGTGGCCATCCAGAAATTGGATCCTTATATCAACGTCGACCCAGGCACTATGAGCCCTTACCAGCATGGCGAGGTCTACGTGCTGGATGATGGCGCCGAAACGGACCTCGACTTGGGCCACTACGAGCGCTTTGTGGACGAAGATCTGACGCGGGTATGCAACGTGACCACCGGCCAGGTGTACGCCGACGTGATCGCCAAAGAACGCCGCGGCGACTACCTGGGCGGCACGATTCAGGTGATCCCGCATATCACCAACGAGATCAAGCGCCGCATCGGCCTGGTTCCCAAGGAGACCGGCGCCGAAGTGGTATTGGTGGAGGTGGGCGGCACTGTGGGTGATATCGAGTCGCTGCCCTTCATCGAGGCGTTGCGCCAAATGCGCGCCGACGCCGGCCGGGATAACACCTTTTACGTGCACACCACCTGGCTGCCGCATATCGGAGCCACCAGCGAACTAAAGACCAAGCCCACCCAGCATTCCGTGCGCGAGTTGCGCGCCTTGGGTATTTCGCCCAACATGATCGTGGCCCGCGCTGATCACACCATTCCCGCCGACCTGTGCGCCAAGATTTCGCAGTTCTGCGATGTCGATCTGCGCGCGGTAGTTCCCATGCCGACTACCGACGTCATGTATGAGGTGCCATTGTTGCTGGAAAAGCTGGGCGTCGGGCAGTTCATCATTGAGACGCTTAAGTTGGAGACGCGCAAAGAGCCTGATCTATCGGCGTGGGAACGCATCGTCAAGGAATCGCGCAAGAAGAAACCCGCCGTGCGTGTGGCCTTGGTGGGCAAGTATGTGGAATTGCATGATGCCTACATGAGCGTGCGCGAGTCCCTAAAGCATGCCGGTTTGGCTCTGGGCGTGGATGTGGAGATCAATTGGGTACATGCCGCCGAACTTGAAAAGGGCCGCGGCTGGGACGAAGTGCACGCGGCAGATGGCGTGCTGGTGCCGGGCGGCTTCGACAGCCGCGGCATTGAAGGCAAGATCCAGGCCGCCCAATATGCGCGCGAGCATAAGGTCCCGTACTTTGGCCTCTGCCTGGGAATGCAGGTGATGGCCATCGAGTTCGCCCGCAACGTGCTCGGCTACAGCGAAGCCAACTCCACCGAGTTCGACCCGGCCTCGTCCTATCCGGTGATTGACCTGATGCCCGACCAGCGCGAGTTGGCCGATAAGGGTGCCACCATGCGCCTGGGTGTGTACCCGTGCCAGTTGATCCCCGGCACGGTTGCGGCCCGCGCCTATGGCAGTGGGCAGATCGAAGAGCGCCATCGCCACCGCTTCGAGTTCAACAACGCGGCCCGCGAAGCATTCGAAGAACACGGCATGCGCTTTTCCGGCGTTTCGCCCGACAACCGTCTGGTGGAGATCGCCGAATTGTCAGGGCACCCGTTCATGCTGGGTACCCAGTTCCACCCCGAGTTTCTCTCCCGCCCAACCCGCCCGCACCCGTTGTTCCTGGCTTTCCTGCAGGCGGTCTGCGAGAAAGCCGGCATCAAGCAAAAGCAAAACAGCATTTCATTGAAAGCGGAGATCACTGACTAACATGGCAAACAGCAAGATTCAAAATGTAATCGCGCGCCAGATCCTCGACTCGCGCGGCAACCCCACCATCGAAGTTGATGTTCGTTTGCAAGACGGTAGTTTCGGCCGCGCCGCCGTGCCTTCCGGCGCATCCACCGGCATCCACGAAGCGCTGGAGCTGCGCGACGGCGACAAGAGCCACTATCTGGGCAAAGGCGTTAGCAAAGCCGTGGCCAACGTAAATGGCCCGATAGCCAAGACCCTGAGAGGCGCTGATCCATCGGATCAGAAAGGCCTCGATGGTTTATTGATCCAGCTGGATGGCACCCCCAATAAATCGAAGTTGGGCGCCAACGCCATCTTAGGCGTCAGCCTGGCGGCTGCTAAAGCCGCCGCGGCATCAGCGGGCCAGCCGCTCTATCGCTTCCTGGGAGGCGAGAAAGCCAACCTCCTTCCCGTGCCGATGATGAATATCCTCAATGGCGGCGTGCATACCGGTTGGCAGTCCACCGATTTCCAGGAGTTCATGGTCATGCCTCTGGGCGCGCCAACCTTTGCCGAAGGTCTGCGCTGGGGCGTGGAGGTGTATCACAACCTCAAGAGCGTGATCAAAGAAAGAAGCTACAGCACTCTGGTGGGCGATGAGGGCGGTTACGCCCCTGCGCTTAAGAGCAACGCTGAGGCCATCGAGGTCATTCTGATAGCTATCGAGAAGGCAGGCTACAAAGCCGGTGAACAGATCAGCATCGCACTGGACCCGGCGGCCAGCGAATTCTACGATGAAGCTAACAAGGAATATAACTTGCGTAAGGAGGGACGGAGATTTTCCAGTGAGGACTTGGCCGCCTTTTACGAATCATGGATCAAGCAATATCCCATCGTGTCTCTCGAAGACGGCCTAGCCCAGGACGATTGGGATGGGTGGAAGGCGCTGACAAAACGCATTGGCGGCAAGGTGCAATTGGTGGGTGACGACTTGCTGGTGACCAACCCCGCCTTCGTGCGCCGGGCCATCAAAGAAAAGGCCTGCAACGCGTTGCTGGTTAAGGTGAACCAGATCGGCAGCCTGAGTGAAACCATCGAGGCTGTGCAACTCTGCCAGCAAGCCGGGTGGGGTACCGTGACCTCGCACCGCTCCGGCGAGACAGAAGATAATACGATCTCCGACCTTTCCGTCGCATTAAGTATGGGCCAGATAAAGACAGGCGCTCCCGCCCGTTCTGACCGGACCGCCAAGTTCAATCAGCTCTTGCGCATCGAAGAGGAACTTGGGGGCAAAGCCAAGTACGCGGGGTGGGCAGCGCTCAAGAAGTAAGCTTCCCGTAAGGGCGCAGCTTGCTGCGCCCTTTTTTGTCCCATCAGGCTGCCTGCTTAGTTAATGCCTCAGCGCGGCCAGAGTTTAGTCCTTTTGCCCCTTGTGCCTATTTAGCCGCGCCGTTAGGCTTCAGGCAACGATGCCGGATAAAACAGGCAAAGAAAACTGAATGGCAAGGCCCAAAGAGCGGCTTACTTACGGCTTTCTGACCGCCAACGTCCATACCGGAGCCTCGCGGGTTCTCTGGCCCGGCTTGCTGGACGCCGCAGAGGACGCCGATATCAACCTGATCACCTACCCGGGCGGGCGCCTTGCGGTAACAGACGGGTTTGAAGATCAACGCAATTTCCTTTATGGCCTGGTCAATAAGAATCAATTGGATGGGTTGGTGAGCTGGACATCTACCCTGGCGGGCTCGCTTTCATCTGAGGAGATCGTCGAATTTCATGAGGCGTATCGCCCGTTGCCGCTGGTGAGCCTGGCGTTCCCATTGGGAGAGAACGCATTCATCTCAATCGACGGTTATCAGGGCATGCGGGCTTTGATCTCACATCTGGTAGATGTGCATAGCTTCACCAAGCTGATGCTGATCCGCGGACCGAAGGGCCACCCCTATGCCGAAGAGCGACACCGGGCCTATCAGGATGCCCTGAAGGAAAAAGGCCTCAAACTGCAAAAGAACCTGGTTTCCCCACACGTGAATTGGGAAAATGGCGAGGAGGCTATACGGGTGCTGCTGGACGAACGCAAGTTGCGTCCGGGTAAGGACTTCCAGGCCATCGTTGCGGCCAGTGACTTGCTGGCCATCGGCGTGCTGGGCGTACTTAGTGCGCGCGGCATAAGCATCCCCGGCGATGTTGCCGTAGTCGGTTTTAACGACATTGAGGAAGGCCGCCTTGTCCGGCCTGCGCTCACTTCAGTTTCGCTACCCTTCTATGAGCAAGGCTATCGATCTATAGAGGCTTTGAGCCAGGCCCTCGCCGGCAAACCCCTGGAGGAACCGCTGGTGCTGGGTTCTGAATTACTGGTGCGCCAATCGTGCGGGTGTCCCTCAAGGTCAGTCGACCTGGCCGTCGCCAAGCCCGCGTCTCTGGGCACGCGCGACCTGCGCGCAGCGTTAGGCCACGCCCGTTTCGAATTGGTGGCACAGATAGAAAAGGTGATTCGCGATCGGCGCCTGGCAGCTACCTGGGCCAAACAATTGCTGGATGCGCTGCACCGCGAGCTGACCGATGTCGGTCTACCCGGTCAATTCCGTTCAACGCTGGACAGCCTCCTGCAAAAAGGCCTGTTGGGTGGGGAACGGACCCCCGCCTGGCAAGGAGCGATCTCACTGATACGTCGCGAAATATTGCCCGCACTGGAAGAAGCGGATGCCCTGCGCGCCGAAGCCTTGTTCGGGCAGGCCCGCGTTGTGGTCGCCGAGGCTATTGAGCGCGCCCTGATCGCTCGCTTGGTTCAAGCGGAGCGGCAAAGCGAAGCCCTGCGTCACCTCGGCCAGGAGTTGAGCACCACGTTTGATGTCAGTAAATTGTGTGACGTGCTCGTCGAGCAGCTCCCGAACCTGGAGATCAACAGCTGCTATCTGGCGCTGGAAGAACCTCCGTCTGGCGGCGTTGACCGGGCGAGGTTGGTGCTCGCCTATCGTGATGGCGAACGCCTGGACGTGGGCGCTTCCGAGGCCGACACCCCGGCCAACGAACTTCTGCGAGCGGAATTCCTGCCCAACCGGCGCTTCAGCCTTGTAGTAGAGCCCCTCTATTTCCAGACTCAGCGCATCGGGTATGTGGCCTTTGAAGTTGGCCCGCGCGACGGAACGATCTTCGAGGTGCTGCGTGCCCACATCAGCAGCGCCTTAAAAGGTGCGCTGCTCTTCCGCGAGGCTCAGGATGCGCGCCTGAGCGCTGAAAAAGCGGATCAGATCAAGACACGCCTCCTGGCCAACGTAAGCCACGAGTTGCGCACGCCGCTGAACATCATTATCGGGCATGCGCAGCATCTTTCTTTGTCGTTGGCGGATGGGCGCAAAAAGGATGTCGAGCACATTCGGCAGAGCGCCGAGCATCAATTGCGCATCATCAATGATCTGCTAGACATCTCCCGGGCCGAGATCAATGCCCTCGACCTTTATCCGGAGGTCTTGGATCCCAAGCTGCTGATCCAGGAAGCGTTCTCATCCCTGGCCAAAGACGTTGCAGACAGCAAGCCCATAGAGTGGAAACTGGATCTGCCTGCCCAACTCAACTCAATCGAGGCCGATCCTGTTCGGCTGCGCCAGATCTTGTTGAATCTGCTGGGCAATGCCGCCAAATTCACCAAACGAGGACGGATAACCATGGGCGCAGCGCCTGAGCCGCCCAATCTCCATATTTGGGTGAAGGATACGGGGCTCGGGATTCCAGCGGATGTGATCGACCACATATTCGATCCCTTCTTCAGCCATGGCGAAGGCGCCGAAGGTGGCATAGGGCTCGGACTATCGATCACCCGGCATTTGGTAGCCTTACACCATGGGAGTCTATCGGTTGAGAGCCAGCCGGCGAAAGGCAGTACTTTTAACTTATATCTGCCTCTGCAGAAACAGTCCTTCCAACAATCGTTGGCGCAGGATCGGGGGGCGCCAACTCTATGGCTGTTCTCCCGAGTTGCATCGATCCCCGACGAGGTCCTCCAATTCAGCCAAAAGCAGGGGCTCGAGGTGTTGGCTGTCAAGGTCACCGATGACCTCGAAGACCTGATCAGCCGCCGTCCTCCCAAAGCCATTGCCTGGAACATCGCGGATGCAGGAGCGAAAGATTGGGAGATCATTCACCGATTGCATAACCACCCTCGTCTGAAAAACCTCTCCGTCCTTTTGTTCGAAGCTAACAAAGGCACGCCAGCCGCGGCCGGTCTAACTACGCTTGTGCTGAAGTCTGCTAATGAGCAGTCCTTGTGGGAAGGGCTCTCGCCCGCTCTTCCCGACCAGACCAAAGGTAGCGTATTGATCATCGATGACGAGGCCGGCGCCCGCCGCCAGGCTTATGAAGCCGTAAAAAAAGGAATGCCCCATTGGTCTATTCGCACCGCCGAAGACGGGGCTACCGGCCTCATGGCCATGTTGGCGGAGCGGCCGAATCTCGTGGTGCTTGACCTGATGATGCCCGGGATGGACGGGTTTGAGGTTCTTGAGCGTATGCGCTCGGACGAGCATACCAAGAAGGTGCCCGTGGTTATCCTAAGTAACCGTCAGTTGACCCTCACCGACGTGAAGCGCCTTGAACGTTACGAGGCCGTGTCCCTACAGTCTAAGGGCGTCTTTTCGGAAGAGGAGATCGCGGATAAGGTCATGCGTGCCAGCCGCGGCGACGAGGCCTTGCATAGCCAAACCAGCGCCTTAGCCAAGCGAGCTATTGCCTATCTGCACCAAAACTACGCCCGGCAGCTTAGCCGGCGCGAGATCGCCGAGGGCATAGGGGTCAGCGAGGATTACCTTAGTCGCCTGTTCAAGAGAGAGTTCAGGATTTCCCCCTGGGAGTATCTCAACCGCTATCGGGTTTTCCGCGCCAAAGCCCTGTTAAGCGCTTCGCACGCCACGGTTGGAGAAACAGCCCGCAAAGTGGGGTATTCCGATCTGGCTTATTTCAGCAGGGTTTTCCACAAGTTCACTGGGCTCTCCCCAAGCGCCTACCGAGATGGGCTGGGTGGCTGACCCCCTGGTGGGGATCTCACTTCGCCTGATAACGGTTTTTCCCAATAGCCCTTCGTTTAAGTCCAAACGCCCGCCACTATCATGTTGGTGGGCAGGCCTTGCGCTTGCCTGCAGAGCGGTCCACTGACGAAAATGAGAATCCCATTCCAGACCTCGTTCAAAGCCATCTTCCGCAACCGCTGGTTCTATATCTTGGCGGCGCCGACCCTGATTTATTTCGTAGTTTTCAAATACGGACCCTTGTGGAATGCGCAGATCGCCTTCAAGGATTTCAAACCTCTGCTTGGGGTCATGGGAAGCCCGTGGTCGGGCCTGGAAAATCTCGATGCATTCATAAACTCATTCTATTTTTCAGATCTGATCCGCAATACGGTCATCTTCAGCGTAGCCAAACTTGTGCTAGGTCTGCCCCTGGCGATCGTGGTGGCCATTGCCCTCCACGAGACCGTGCTGAAGCGCATGCGCACCTTCGTGCAGACGGTCATCTACCTGCCTCACTTCCTTTCCTGGGTCATCATGTTCGGCATTCTGCTGGCCGTGCTCTCGCCGGGAAGCGGGCTAATTAATGACATCATCCGCTCTTTCGGTGGGGAGCCCATCGCTTTCCTAACCTCGCCCGAATGGTTCCGCCAGGTGGTGATATTTTCCGACATATGGAAAGAGACGGGCTGGGCGACCATTCTTTATTTGGCGGCCTTGCTTTCCATCAGCCCGGAACTCTACGAAGCCGCAGCGGTGGACGGGGCTTCACCCTGGCGGCGCATTTGGCACATTTCGCTGCCCGGTATTGTTCCGGTCATTGTTCTGGTCACCTTGCTGCGTCTCGGCCACATTATGGATGCCGGCTTCAACCAGATCTTTGTTCTCTACTCGGTTCCGGTTTACAGCGTGGGCGACATCATCGACACCTGGGTGTATCGCCAGGGCATTCTGCAATTCCAGTTCAGCCTTGCCACCGCGGTGGGCTTCTTCAAAGGTGTAATCGGTTTGGGTTTGATCTTCTCCGCCCACCAGATCGCCAAACGTTTGACCGGGCAAGGGCTTTATTGAGGGACTAGGCGATGCTACGGAGTAGGACACGCGACGCCCTGGGTATGCAGATCTTCATCACCTTGTTCCTGGTGATCATTCTTCTCATCATCGCCATCCCCGTGTGGCGCGTGATCGTGACCGCCTTCACGCCTTTGGACGTCTACACCAAACAGGGAGTGCCATTCTTCCTGCCCTTCGACAAGTGGACCACGCATGCCTTTGAGCAACTGCTAACCCATTCTCAGTTCCCGCGTGCCATGGTGAACAGCTTCACCATCACCTTGCTGGGGACAGCCATCAGCATGTTGCTCACGGTTCCGCTGGCTTACGTCCTATCGAATCACCGTTTGCCGGGTCGCGGCTTCATTGTAATTTTGGTGCTGTTCACTTACCTTTTCAATCCTGGCCTGATCCCGGTGTATCTGCTGATCACCAAGATGGGCTTGATCAACAATTATCTGGCTATCATCTTGCCGCCGGCCGTCAACGTGACCAATACGTTGATCATGATGCGCTTCTTTGAAGGATTGCCGGACGAACTAAAAGAGGCCTCCCGGTTGGATGGCGCCACGGAACTGCAAACCCTGTGGCATGTGATCCTGCCACTATCGAAGCCGATCCTGCTCACGATTGGTCTGTTCTACGCGGTTTTTTACTGGAACGAGTTTTTCACACCCCTGCTGTACCTCACGGACAGCAAGCTGATGCCTCTACCGGTCTTGCTGCGCAATATCCTGATCTCGGCTGGGTTCAACGAATACGTCGATTACAACGCGTTCAGCACGTCGACCATCGAATCGCTGCGTTCGGCCGGTGTGCTGCTCACCATGATACCCATGGTTCTCGTCTACCCCTGGATCCAGCGCTACTTCACCAAAGGGAACCTGCTGGGTTCTGTCAAAGAATGATTTAACCAGCAAGGGATAAGGAGGAAGAGATCGGGAAGAGAACGCATACCAACTCATATCTGACCCTTACAAAAAGGAGTAAGAAATGAAACGTTCCATGACATTTGTAGCACTCCTGGTGTTGCTTTCGCAGCTGCTGGCTGCTTGCACCGGAGCCGTAGCCACCGAGGTGGTCGAACCCACCGTCCCCGAGGTTGCCCCTACTGAGGCACCCACGGTGGAACCGACGCCGTCTGAACCGGTGGACCTCGAGATCTGGCTGCAAGCCACGGTCACCGAGGCCGGAGCTCCGCCCGATGACTGGATCGCGTACGACATCATCCTTGAGGATCTGAACATCAACCTCACGTATGTGATCATGCCGACCGGCGCGGATGGCGAAGCGGTCTTGAATGCGGCCGCTGCGGCCAACAACCTGCCCGATGTGGTGCAGATGGTGGCCGGGAACCTTGATGTGCGCGGCCAACTGTTCCGCCTGGCGGATCTTGGCCTGCTGGCCCCAGTGGAAGACATGCTGCCCATGATGCCCGAGCGGACCGCCCTGCACTACAACGATCCGTTTCTCATCCAGTTGGCCACCGTCGATGGCCACCTGTACGGCTTCCCTGAGCCGCCTCCCATCCCCAAGCGCGAAGGTTTAGTGATCCGCCAGGATTGGCTGGATGCTCTGGGCCTGGATACGCCGACCAACACCGAGGAATTGCTCGCGGTGGCGGTGGCCTTCACGACCCAAGACCCGGATGGCAACGGAGCTAACGATACCTTTGGTATCGGCGGCTTCATCAATGGCCCTGGATTGGGCAACCGCTTCGACTTCATCATGGGTGCTTTCGGCGTGCCGGACATGTGGGACTTCCGTGACATGACCGCCGCTAGCTTCAACATGAATGTCTACAATCCTGCTTACTTCGACGCAGTAGCCTACTTCAAATCTCTGGTGGATGCAGATGTCCTGGATCCGGATTGGCCGACTCTGACCCGCGATGAATTCCGCGCGCGTTGGAAGCAAGGCCGCTATGGGATCATGTGGGAGGACTTTGCAGCTCTCTCCAACAAATCCAACTACGCCCCGTTCGATGAGCTCTTCCCCGATGGGCAGTGGGTGCCCCTAGCGGCTCCTACCGGCCCTGACGGCGAAGCCTACTACCGCGCCGAAACTGGCCGCGGCCAGTTCATCGCCGTCTCCACAAGAGCAGCCGACGAAGGCAAAAAGGAAGCTATCGCCCGATTCCTGGAGTGGGTGGCCACTGATGGTTACTACCTGCTCGGCTTCGGCCAGGAAGGCGTCAACTTCAACTTCGATGCCGACGGCAATATCACTACCGAAGGCATTGCGCCCGAACTGGCTTGGAACTCTGCGGAAATGCAGCCCTTCACCCAGATGCGCAACCAATTGGTCTTCTACAACAGTATCGTGGAGATCAACGCCCGCTACCCGAGTTACACCACGGAGGTTAGCGGTAAGCTCATGGAACCGCTGAATTTCCTCAGCTTCTTCCAGAGCCAACCATGGGTGGACGGACGCCCTGTTCAAGTGATCCTGCAGCCCGAGAATGCAGCTGACTTTACCCGCTACTACTCGGAAGGCATGCTCCAGTTCGTCCTCGGCCAGGTAGCCCTGACCGAAGAATCCTGGGCGGCATATCTGGCCGGCCTGGATGGCCTTGGCGCCCAAGAGTACATCGCGTCGGCGCTACAGACCTTGATCGACGCTGGCTTGCTGCAATAAGCCACTAGGTAATGTGATGAGGGCCAGGAAGGTCCTGGCCCTCATCCGCCTCAACGATGCAAGGAATTCCCGGCCTAGCACCGCCACGTAATATGGAAAGGCAGCCCTGCGCACAATCAGGAGCGATTGAGATGCAACGCGGCACCAAGAACAACATGGTCGAAACGAACAACGCACTATGGTCGCTGCAAATGGCTGCCTCGGCTTTGCGTCGTTACGCTCCGGCGAAAAGCAAATGGCACTATACGGATGGGCTCCTCTTTAAGGCCATTCACGGCCTTTCGGAGCAGACCGACCAAGAACGTTATCGAAAACATGTCCTGGATTATCTGGATCTTCATGTAACCAAATCCGGCGACATCCGCACTTATCGATTGGATGAATACAACCTCGACCAGATCAATCCAGGAAAGCTGCTGTTTCCTGCTCACCGCTTGACCGGCGCGGAAAAATATCGCCGCGCCCTTGAATTGCTGCGTGACCAGCTGCGTTCGCACCCTCGCACCAAACAGGGCGCCTACTGGCACAAGGCCATTTATCCCTACCAGACCTGGCTGGATGGCATTTATATGGCCCTGCCTTTTCTGGCCGAATATGCTTCCTCCTTTGGCGAGGATGCGACCTTTGATGATGTTGTCTTCCAGATCAAAGATATCGAGAGCAAGACCCGCGATGAACAGACTGGTCTGCTCTTCCATGCTTACGACGAGAGCCGCCAGCAGCGCTGGGCAGAACAGGACACAGGCCGGTCGCCCAACTTTTGGTCCCGCGCCATCGGCTGGTACGTCATGGCCATTGTTGATGTACTCGATTTTCTTCCTGGTGAACAACAGCGCCGCGACTTGGTGGTGATCCTCGAACGCACCTTGAAGGCGATCTCCAGGGTGCAAGATGAAGAGACCGGCCTCTGGTGGCAGGTCCTGAACCAGGGAGACCGGCCGGGCAACTACTTCGAGGCCTCGGGCACGGCCATGTTCGTATATAGTATGGCAAAAGGAGTACGCCTCCGTTACCTCGACAAACAGTGGCTGCCTGTGGCCCGGCGCGGTTTCGACGGCATTCTAAAACACCTGATCACCGTGAATGACTCAGGCCTGCTCGATCTACACGGAGTGTGCGCCGGCGCTGGCTTAGGCGGCGAGCCCTACCGGGATGGCTCCTTTGAATACTACGTTAGCGAGCCAGTCGTCAACAACGACTTGCACGGTGTTGGCGCCTTCTTACTGGCCGCCATTGAGATTGAGTTTGCGAAGTTGAAGAAGAATTGACGAGGCAGACATGGCCTATTTCGAGACGATTTCCACGGACAAAAAGCTAAATGGCATTGCAGAGAACTCCTGCAAGCTCTTGGATTTTCAGCTTGCTGTGCTCGACGATGGCCAAACCCTGAAGGGGATCAGCAGCGGCCGAGAGATCCTGGCCGTGCTCCTCGGTGGCCGCGCCACGTTTTCGGTCGCTGGCCGAACGTTCATGCAGGTCGGCGGGCGGGCCAACGTATTCTCCGGGAAACCGCACTCCGTCTATATCCCCAGCAACACGGATTACACCATCACCGCCCACGGGCACATTGAGCTGGGCCTGTGCAGCGCTCCTAGTGATCTGCGCACAGCGCCTTACATCATCGCCCCCGACCGAGTTGCCACCGGGGTCTGGGGCGCGGCCAACTTCACTCGCAACTATCACCAGATCCTCACGGCTACCAGCCAACCGGATTTGCCTGCCGCCCGACTCATCGTGGGGGAAACCTATACTCCCTCGGGAAACTGGAGCACCTACCCGCCGCACAAACATGAGGTCGACAATCTTCCGCAGGAAGCCTTCCATGAGGAGATGTATTTCTTCAAAGTGAATCCGTCCGACGGTTTCGGCCTTACGCGCTATTACAATCGTGACGTGGACACGGGCTACGTGGTCCGCGACAATACCTTGCTGATGATCCCGAACGGGTACCACACAGTCGCCAGCGCGCCGGGATACACCACTTATTACCTGTGGTTCCTGGCCGGCGAGCATCGTGCCCAGGCCGTAGTGGAAGATCATTCCTGGGTTTCCCGCACCGTTCCCATGTTGCGCGCGTTGGGTCACTGATGATCCTGGATCAATTCCGGCTTGATGGGCGCGTGGCGCTGGTCACTGGCGCCGCCGGTGGCTTGGGCCAGGCCATGGCCCTTGCCTTGGCCGAGGCTGGAGCGAACATTGCTGCGCTTGACCGCATCGCCTGCGAGGAAACCGAGAAGCGCGTCTTGGCTTTAGGCCGACGTTACACCTGCAGTATTTGCGACCTGCTCACTGCCAACGTGGAAACCCTGCGAGAGGTCGTGGCAAAGATTGTAGGTGATCTTGGCAGTCTGAATATCCTGGTCAACAATGCAGGTATCATCCGGCGTGCGCCCGCCCTGGACTTCAGCGAAGCGGATTGGGACGATGTGCTGCAGATCAACCTCAAAGCCGCCTTCTTTCTTTCTCAAGCCGCGGGAAGGCATATGCAAGCCAACAGCAAGGGAAAGATCATCAACGTAGCTTCCATGCTGTCCTTCCAAGGTGGCATCCTGGTGCCTTCGTACACTGCGGCCAAAAGCGCGCTGGCTGGCCTCACTCACGCCCTGGCCAATGAATGGGCAGCGCACAATATCAACGTGAATGCCATTGCCCCCGGGTATATGGCTACCAGTAACACCGCCGCCCTGCGCGCCGACCCGGCCCGCAGCCAGGCCATCTTGTCGCGCATCCCGGCCGGGCGCTGGGGCGAACCCGAAGACGTGCAAGGCGCGGCCGTTTTCCTGGCATCAGATGCCTCGGATTATGTAAATGGGGTCATCCTGCCTGTGGACGGCGGTTGGTTAAGCCACTAACGGCATGAGAAAACGCTATGTCCTGGTTGGCACAGGCAGCCGCGCATGGATGTATATCAAGGCCATTGCTGGCGCCTATCAGCACGAAGCTGAACTCGTTGCTTTCTGCGACCTGAGCCAGACCCGTATGAGCTGGTACAACCGGCAGTTGGGGGAGCAATTTGATCTCCCGCCGGTGCCCTCTTACCCCGCCGAGCGATTCGACGAGATGATCGCCGAGACCCACCCGCATACAGTCATCGTTACCACGGTCGACAGCACCCATCATGACTATATCGTCCGCGCCATGGAACTGGGTTGCGACGCGATCAGCGAAAAGCCCGTCACCACCGAAGTTGAGAAACTGGAGGCCATCTTTAAGGCTATTGAGCGCAGCGGCCGTTCTTTGCGCGTTGCGTTCAATTATCGCTATACCCCCGCCTACACACGCTTCCGCCAGCTCATCTCCGAAGGATCGGTGGGGCAACCCCTGGCAGTCGATTTCTCGTGGATGCTGGACACCAGCCATGGCGCCGATTATTTCCGGCGCTGGCATCGCGAAAAGCACCACAGCGGCGGCTTGTTGGTGCACAAAGCCACTCATCACTTCGATCTGGTGAATTGGTGGATCGACAGCTACCCCCAGGATGTGTTTGCCATGGGGCGCCTGGCTTTCTACGGCCGGGACAACGCCGCCGCCCGCGGCGAGCATTACGAGTATTCGCGCTATACCGGCGTCAAGGCCGCCGAGCGCGATCCCTTCGCTCTGCTGCTCACCTCCAAGGAAGCGTTGCGTGCCCTGTACCTGGAAGCGGAGCAGGAGACTGGCTACATCCGCGACCGGAACGTATTCGGTGAACCCATCACTATCGAGGACACCATGGCCCTGGTGGTGCGCTACAACAATCAGGTGCTGCTTTCTTATTGCCTGCTGGCATATTGCCCCTGGGAAGGCTTGCGCGTGGCCGTCACGGGTGCCAAGGGCCGCGTGGAAATGGACATTGAGGAAAATGTGAACCACCTCCTAGGGGATGGGCAGGCCGCCGCCAGCACCGGCCCCTTCAAGCGTGCCCGCATTCGTGTCTCCCCTATGTTTGGAAAATCCTATGAGATTGATGCTCCGGTTGGCGAAGGCGGCCACGGCGGCGCCGATCCGATCATGCTGGAGCAGATCTTTTCGCCCAATCCCCCCCGGGATCCATACGGGCGCGCCGCCAGCCATATCGATGGCGCCGCCTCGGTGCTGGTCGGCATTGCCGCAAACAAATCCATGGCCAGCGGACAAATGGTGCATATCGATCAGCTCTTCCCTCTGTCGACTTTGATGGAAAGCCGCAAGTCGCGCAGCAAGTAACGTCCTGGGATGTCTGCCTTGTCCAATTCCGCCGACGCCAGCGTTCCCTTTTCCGAAGGCGAGGTCTTTCCGCCATCGATCGTACAAAAAGACAGCGCTACCTATTTCATGGCCCGCCTTGCGAGTAACGGTAACCTCCTCTTAGGTTTGCGCGGCTCTGCCGAGGGATTCAATGTAGCAAATCGCGATTCAAACGGAAATTTCCTTAGCCCGCTCACCCCTGCCAATGCGGCCGCCCTCCGCAAGCGGCTGCCCTGGCTAAACCCGGTCCCGCTGGGGCTTAAGGCATCCTTCGGCTTTGGTGACCGCATCGGCCTGGCAACCCCCGGGCACATCGCGGCTTTGCGCTCGGCTGATCCGCAGGGGCAATTGGCTCCCATTCTTGCCCAGCAATCGGTGCGCGAAAACACGCGTACGGGGCGGACGCCTCAGCAAGTGCTGGATGATGCGACCTGGGCCGTTTTCCTCTCCGGCTGGCGCAAACCCTGGGGCGCTGATGCCGATCACGTTAAAGAGGTCTCGGATCTGGGTGACTTCGTCCAAGCCGGCTATACCTTCTATACCATCGACCCCAGCGACCACGTTGACAACCGCGCAGACGCGGCCACTATCCCAGAATTGCAGGCGGCAGTTGCCAACCTTCCCTGGGCCCTTCTGGAGACGAAACTAAGTGATACGCAGGCCTTTTACTCTCGCCAGTCTTTTAGGGCAGACGGATTTACCCTTGCCTTCAATAATGAAATCCTGCTCCGCGCCCTGGCGAAATATGGGGCTGCCATCGCGCACACACGGACCTTGGCCCTGGCGCTGGGCGCCGCCAGCGTGGGGCAGTCCTTCGATCTCGAAATGTCGGTGGACGAGACCGATACTCCCACCAGCCTGCAAGAACATTTCTTCATCGCCAATGAGCTCACGCGGCTGAGTGTGCCGGTCAATAGTCTAGCATTGCGCTTCGTAGGCAAGTTCCAAAAAGGCGTAGATTACATCGGCAATCTTGCCGCCTTTGAGAAGGAGTTTGTGCGCCATGCTGCCATCATGAGCCACTTCGGCAGCTACAAACTAAGCATCCACACCGGCTCGGATAAGTTCTCCCTCTATCAGATCATTGCGCGCCATGCCGCTGGGCGCGTCCACGTCAAGACGGCCGGCACCAGCTACCTGGAGGCCCTGCGCGTCCTTGCACGCCATGAGCCCGCCCTGTTCCGCGAGATCCTGGACCTGGCGCGCGGACGATTCGAGGTCGACCGCAAGACCTACTTTCTGGATGCCAACCTGGCCAGGGTTCCAGCAGCCTCGACTCTGGCGGATGCCGACTTGCCCAGCTTGCTGGACCAGTTTGACGCCCGCCAGGTCCTGCACGTCGCCTTCGGTTCCGTGCTGTCCTCGTTTGGCGATCGGCTGCACCCTTGGCTGGAGCAGCATTTGGAGCAATACTGGGCGGCGTTGGAAAGCCACTTCATTCGCCACGTTTCGCCTTTCGTTCGCTAGCCACGTCCCGCTTTCTGATTTACGATTGTCTCCGCAGTGCCAGACATCGTCGCCATCCTCTTCCCCGTTTTCGCTGTTGTGGCCGTTGGCTATGCGGCCGCCTACACGGGAGTGCTCAGCCCGCGCGATACCAGCGGCATTTCTCGCTTCGTCTTCATCATCGCAATCCCTATTCTTCTCTTCGAATCCCTTTCCACCCTGGAATTCCCCGACCATTTCCGCTGGGAGTTCTTGTTCTCCTTCTACCTTGCCGCTTTCCTGGTCTATGCCCTGGGCATGATCCTCAGCCGATTTTGGTTTGGCGCCGGGGCCAAAGAGCAGGCTATTTTCGGTCTGGGCAGCGCCTATTCCAATATGGTGCTGGTCGGCCTGCCGGTCATTTCGGCGGCTTTTGGCGAACAGGGTTTGCTGCCCATGTTCATTCTGATATCCATCCACAGTTTGCTACTCTTCACCATCTTCCTGATTTTGGCGGAGCGCAGCCAGGAAGGCCTCCACTGGTTGCGCGGCTTGCTGCAGTCCTCGCGCAACCTCCTGCAGAATCCGCTGATCATTGGTCTCTTGGCCGGCTTGTTGGCGCGCTTTCTGAATCTTCAACTCCCCCAACCCGTGGGCCAAGCACTAGACATTATTAGCCAGGCGGCGCTCCCTTGCGCCCTGATCGTGTTAGGCGCCTCTCTGCGCCAATTTAAGATCCGCGGCGAGCTGACCAAGGCCTGGACCATCATTGCGCTTAAACTAATCGTCCAGCCTTTGATCGTCGGGCTACTAGTGTTCTATGTATTTGATCTCGAGCCCGTGTGGGGCGCGGTGGCCGTGGTCGCCGCCGGCTTACCCGTGGGTGTGAATTCCTACATTATGGCGGAGTCTTACCAGGTGGGACGAGCCACCATCTCGACCGCCATTCTGTTGTCCACCCTGCTGGCCATTTTCACCCTATCGGTCTTGTTGTCCATCCTTCTCTAGATCCCGGACCGCCGACCACCGGCGCCTGTTACAGGAGGCGCCGGCGATCTTTGGCCCAGGAGGAGAGGAAAAGAAAAGTTCAGCGTTGCACTCGGCCTGAGGCATCGCCTTTGGCCAGGCGTTGCACTTCCGCCAGGGTTACCAGGTTGGCATCCCCAAGGATGGAATGTTTCAAGCAGGAGGCTGCCGCGGCAAAATTCAGCGCGTCCTGGTCGCCCAGCCCGCTGCTTAAACCATAGATCAATCCGGCGGCAAATGAATCCCCTCCGCCCACTCGATCGACGATATCGGTGATCTGGTAGCGTGGGCTCAGCATGAATTGCTTGCCGTTGTACAAGCAAGCCGACCAGCCGTTGTGGCTGGCGCTGAAACTTTCACGCAGGGTGATGCCCTGGTACTTGAGGTTGGGGAATTCAGCGAACATCTTTTTGGTCAGAGCTTCGTACTTGCGCGTATCCAGCTCGCCGGAGATGACGCCCTTTTCCCAATCGCCTGCACTCACGCTGACTCCCAGGGAAAGCTGGCAGTCTTCTTCGTTGGCAATGCCCACATCGACATGCTTCACGATCTGGCGCATTACTTCAGGTGCGCTCTTTCCATATTTCCACAGCTTCTTGCGGAAGTTGTAATCGCAGGACACGGTCAGTTTATGCGCTTTGGCGGCCTGCACCGCGGCCAGGGCAAGCTCCGCCGCAGCGGCGCTAAGCGCCGGGGTGATGCCGGTGATATGAAACCAACCGGCACCCTTGAAGATGGCGTCGAGGTCAAAGTCGCTGGCTTTGGCCTCGGCAATGGCCGAACCGGCGCGGTCGTAGACCACATTGGATGGCCGCTGGTTTGCGCCTTCCTCAAGAAAGTAGATTCCCATCCGCTCGCCGCCCCGGCGGATGTAGCTCGTATCCACGCCGTAGCCGCGCAGGAAGCGCATGCAGGCATCGCCAATGGCGTTGTTGGGCAGGGCGGTTACGAAAGCGGCCTCTAGTCCTAAGTTGGCCAGCGAGAGTGCCACGTTGCCTTCGCCTCCGCCAAAACTAGCCTCGAAGCTGGTGGACTGGAAGAAACGCTCCGCGCCCGGCGCCTTAAGGCGCAGCATGATCTCACCCAGGGTAACGATCCGTTTGTTCGTCATCATTTCCTTGTCTGCAAGACGACCTGCCGCGCTTCTTTCACTAACGCCGCGATCTGGTCGAACTTGCCTTCGCTGATCAGGGTTTTCTTCACCATCCAGGATCCGCCGCAAGCCAGCACCTGCGGAAGTTCCAGATAGCTTTTCAGATTATTGGCATCGATCCCGCCGGTGGGGATGAACTTGATCATGGAATACGGTGCGCTCATGGCCTTCAGCATCTTCACGCCGCCCAACTCCTCGGCTGGGAAGAACTTCAGCGTCTCAAGCCCTTTCTTCAATGCCTGGTTGATATCCGTTGGCGTCGCCACTCCCGGATAGATGGGCACTCCGTGTTTGATGCAATAGTCCACCACGTCGCCGTCGAAGCCGGGCGTCACCATGAACTTAGCTCCAGCCGCCCTGGCGCGCCCGGCCTTCTCCACGGAGAGCACCGTCCCTGCGCCTACTAGCATGTCCGGAAAAGCACCGGCCATAAGGCGAATGGTTTCCTCAGCCGCCGCGGTGCGGAAGGTGACTTCCGCCACAGGAAGGCCGCCTTCCAGCAATGCCTTGCCCAGACCCACAGCGTGCTTGGCGTCATCAATAGCGATCACGGGCACCAGGCCCAATTCCTTGATTTGTAGCTCTATCGTTTTCATGTTCATCCTTCACTATTCAGTGCTTCCCAAAGACCATTCAGATAAGCGGCCCCCAGGGCTCGGTCATACAGCCCGTAGCCTGCCTGCCCTTGTTCGCCCCAGATCATGCGGCCGTGGTCTGGGCGCATCGGACCGCTGAAGCCGATATCCCGGTAGGCCTTCATCACCTCCAAGATCGGCAGGTCTCCCTCGGGGTGGGAGGCTTCGTAGAAGGCACGTTCACCGATGTGCTTCAGATTGCGCGTGTGGGCGAAATAGATGCGATCCCCCAGTTCGCGGATCAAGGCGGGCAGATCGACCGCGGGGTTCGCCCCCAGCGAACCTGTGCAAAACGTCAGCCCGTTGGCCGGATGCTCTACCAACTTCAGCAAACGCCGCAAGGCGGCGTCATCCGTTATGATGCGCGGCAAGCCAAAGATCGACCAGGGTGGATCATCCGGATGGATGGCCATCTTGATGCCGTGTTCACCGGCAGCCGGCACTACTGCTTCGAGGAAATAGGCCAGGTTCGCCCACACATCCTCGGTGGAGAGCCCTAAGTATTCAGCCTTCAGCCGTTCAGGATCCTCCTCTAATGCGAAGTATGCTGGCATCTTGGTCTTCCAGGGATCGGGGGCGCTGTTCAGGTCGGCATGCTTATAGCTCATCGTGTTGGAGCCATCGGCCAACGGCATGGCCAACTCCGTGCGGAACCAATCGAAGAGGGGCATGAAGTTGTAGCAGATCACCTTCACGCCCACTTGGCCGAGTTTTACGATGTTGGCGATGTAAGCCTCCACCAGGCGCTCCCGGCTAGGGCGGCCGAGCTTGATGTCCTCGTGCACCGGCAGGCTTTCCACCACATCAAAGCGCATGCCGGCGCCATTGATCTGCCTTCGCAACGCCTCCAGGCGTTGCAGCGGCCAATCGTGGCCCGCCGGAATGTCGAACAACGCGCTGACCACACCTTGGATGCGCGGGATCTGGCGGATGTAGGCCAGGGGGATGGGATCTTGCGCGCCAAACCAGCGGAAATTTAGTTGCATCTCATACTCCGCTATAAGCCGAGAAGCCGCCGTCCACGGGCACTACGATGCCGGTGACAAATGCGGAAGCCGGGGATAGCAGCCACAGCAGGGTCCCCACCAGATCAGGCGGCGCGCCGAAGCGGCCCATGGGTGTGTGCGCCATGATCTTGCGGCCGCGCTCGGTTGGTTCGCCACTCCCTTGCTCCGTGAGCAGATAGCGGTTCTGGCTCGTGAGGAAGAATCCGGGAGCAATGGCATTGACCCGGATTTCCGGCGAGTATTCCTGCGCCATGTGCACCGCCAGCCACTGCGTGAAGTTGCTCACCGCGGCCTTGGCTGCCGAATAGGCCGGAATGCGGGTCAACGGACGGAAGGCGTTCATCGAGGAGATATTGACAATGTTGCCTGTTCCCGCCGTTGCCATCTGCCGCCCAAAGACCTGGCAGGGCAGCACGGTCCCCAGGATGTTCAGATCGACAGCGAACTGCATGGCTTCCTTGGGGAGATCGAAGAATGGCTTATCAGGGCCCGTGGTGGCGTCCGGATGGTTGCCCCCCGCGGCGTTGATCAGTGCGTCCAGCATCCCAAACTGCCGCAAGATGGCAGCCAATCCTTCTTGCAGCGAAGCCTGGTCCAAAACGTTGACCTGCGCGAATGCAAAGCGGCCGGGGCCGGCTTGCAGCGCCTGTTCCAATTCGGCCGGCGGAGTCTCGACGCGGTCGAGAAGGACCACATTGGCCCCGCGGCGCACCAGGGCCGCGGCCATCTCGCCGCCTAAAACGCCGCAGCCTCCAGTGATTGCGATGGTTTTCTCGGCAACCGCGAAGAGTGTATCCATCATTCCTCGTTCAAGCGGTAGGTATCCTTGGCCAATTGATAGGCCAAAGCTACTGCCATCTCAGCCGCCTCGGTCTCATCCACAACGCCGCGCAGCACCAGCCCGGCCAGCCAATTGCACACTCCCCGCCGCCAGACTTCGTGCCGCGCCGGGATCGAAGGAAAGGCGCGTGTGTCGTCATTGAAGCCGGCTAGGTTGTAGATGCCGGCCGTTTCACTGACCTGTTCCAGGAAGCGTTCGATCCCGTTCAGGCTGTCGTGGAACCACCAGGGCGGGCCGATGCGCACGGCCGGGTAATAGCCAGCTAGCGGGGCTAATTCGCGCGCGTACACGCTTTCGTCCAACGTAAAAAGCACCAGGCGGAAGTTCGCATGATGACCGTATCGCTCTAGAAGAGGTCGTAAGTTGCGTGTGAACTCCACGCTCGTCGGGATATCCGCGCCTCTATCGGATCCGTATCGTTCGAACAGGTTTGTGTCGTGATTGCGGAAAGCGCCCACGTGCATTTGCATTACAAGGCCATCCTCGCTGCTCATGCGCGCCATTTCGATCAGCATGTGCGCTGTGAAGGCTTCTGCGTCTGCTTCGTCCGCCTCGCCGCGCAGCGCGCGCCGGAATAGCGCTTCCGCCTCTCGCGCGTCCATGGATTGTGTGGCCGCACTGCGCAACCCGTGATCGGTAGCGGTAGCGCCTAGAGCCTTAAAGGCCGCCCGGCGCTGTTCCAAGGCAGCCAGAAAGGAGGCATAGTCACCCACTGCTATTCCAGAAACCTGGCTGAGTTTTTCGATCTTCAAGTCCCAGCTGGGAGCCTCTATGTTGACCAGTGTGTCGGGGCGGAAGGTGGGCAGCACTCGGCCTTTCCAGCCGGTTTCCTTCAGCACTTTGTGGTCTTTCAGCGCCGAGGTGGCGGCGTCCGTCGTGCAAAGCACTTCGATCGCAAAGCGTTCAAAAAGTGCCCGCGGGCGAAACGCCTTAGTTTCCAGATGAGCGGCGATTTGATCGTAAATACCTTGCGCGTTGTCTCCGTTGAGTTTTTCCGTAATGCCAAACACATCCTCCAATTCAAGGGTCAGCCAAATCCCTGAAGGTGTCGCGCGGAAAAGGTGGAAGTTGTCAGCGAATATCTGCCAGATCTGCCGATGTTCTATCTGACCGCCGCTTCCCTGCCGGTCTGGGATGCCCAAAGATTCATACGAAATGCCCTGGGAACGAAGCATGCGCAGCAGATAATGGTCGGGGAGGAGCAACAGGTCTACTGGTGACCCGAAAGAATAATCTGGGTCCGTGAAAAGCGCTGGGTCGACGTGTCCGTGGGGGCAGAGTAGAGGCAGGTTGGCAATCTGCAGGTACAAATCGACCGCCAGGTCGCGCGTGGCTGAATCCGGTCCCAAAAATCGGGTTGCCTTTTCCCTCGAGACTTGGGTCATATAGGCCAACATGGCTGGGCGCCTGAAAAACCAGGTTCTGGATTAATTTGGGTTGACACGGCTGGCCTGATGTCTTAATATAGTTAGCGCTAACGTTAGCGCTAACTATATTATAGTGATATCCTTTCAGGAGTCAAGGCCAGCCCTTTATGCCGAAGCGTGTGACCGTTGCCGATGTAGCTCGGACTGCCGGCGTCTCCATGATGACCGTTTCACGTGCCATAAACGGCACGCCTGGCGTAAGCCCGGGAACGCGCCGTGCCATCCTGAAAATCGCCAAAAAGATCGGCTACCATCCCAGTGGAGTGGCCCGCGCCCTGGCCACTCGCCGCACACGCACCATTGGCCTGCTAATCCCGGATATCACCAATCCCTTCTTCTCCGAGCTTGCCCGAGGCGCCGAGGATTATGCCTACCAGCATGGCTATGGCCTCTTTCTGGTCAACACGGATGAAGATCCCCAACGTGAAGAGGGTGTCCTTGCTTCGCTTCGCGAGAAGCAAGTCGATGGTCTGGTCTGGTGCAGCTCGCGCCTGGAACAGACCCGGCTCAAGCACTGGTCCATGCAGTTCCCTCGCGTGGTCCTGGTTAACCGCCGCCACGCTGGCGTGGCCAGCATCAATGTGGACGACGAGGACGGCGCCCGCCGTGCCGTGGCCTTTTTTGCCGGAGGCGGTCGGCGTAATATTGCTTTCTTCGCCGGCCCCTCCCATTCGTTCAGCAGCCAGCGCCGGCTGGCCGGCTACCGGGCCGGCTTGGATGAGGCCGGGATCCCATTCAAACCTGGGTTGGCCATTCAATCCACGCCCAATTACGATGGGGGGGTTCAGGCCTTGACCTTTCTTTCGGCGGGCGGCCTAGCTTGCGATGCGGTGCTGACCTACAACGATTTGGTTGCTGTGGGTGCCGTCCAAGCCTGCAAGAAATTCGGTCTGCACGTTCCGCGAGATCTGGCCTTCATCGGCTTCGATGATATCCCTATGGCCGCCCTCGTTTCGCCCCAGCTAAGCACTTTGCGCATCGACAAACGTGCCATGGGAGCCAGAGCGGTGGAGGCGTTGATTGCGTCCATTGATGGCGCAACTCTTATGCTCCCTCAGGAGACCTTGCTCGCTAGCGAATTGATTCTGCGGGAAACAACGCCTTGATGGAAGGTATTACCGCTGCCAAAAAACAGCAGCACCTAGAATCCGCTAACTAGCTCATCGATGACAATATTCGCCGCCTGCGTCAGATAGGTTATTGCCTGACCAATGTCGCCAGAGAAATACTTCAACTTAACATTGGCTTTGAATCCGCCCATATTGAAATGAAGGGTTTTTGTCTGATCGCGATCTGTAGATGTGGTCAAGTATCCGGTCACTCCGCAGTGCAGCGCCACTTGCTGGATGGCGTCAGTTGGTATCCCTTCGCTTTGAGAAACCGATTGCTGAAACACATTGATTGTGGTATGGATTTCTTGAAGTGGAAGTGTGCCCATGAGCGGATAGCGGAACTCGTAACCCCGGCTTCCAACGTACCCAGGCGCATCGACATGTTCAGGTCCGAAAACCACGTTTTCTCGAATCGACCAACCCACGTAGGGAGACCAGCCCATCTTCGTTGGCGTTACTACAAACATAGTGGACGTCGGCGCGGCCCATCGCACGTAGCGATCCGCTGTCTCGGCCTCGCAACTTACAGGAAGAGCCTGTCCCTTGGCACTCCCATACGCCCGCGCTGCCACCATTGGGTCGGTGTAGCCATACTGCCGTCCCACCCAATCCAACGCTTCAGCGAGGTAATACCTTTGCGCCTGGTACAAAGACGCGCGAGTTTCCACTTCCTGTTTCTCGAGGGTAAGTTGGTCCAGATCGCCCTGCAGTACTTGGTAGTCCTGGTTTAGGGCGGTCAGGCTTGCCTCGGCCGTCGCCAGCTTGTCGTTCGTTTGTTGCGAATACACCACCAGGTCGGTGAGGCTAAGTGACAGCTCATCCGTTTCCCTTTGCGCATTCAGAAGTGAAATCCCAAGAAAAGCACTCAAACCGATTAGGATCGTAATTAGCGCGAAAACCGCGATTCTTAGTAAGCTGCCTTTATCAATGGTCTTCTTTATTGGCGTATTGGGTGTGATCATTTCTCCCGTCCTTCACTTTCCTCGATCGCTCGCAGGAGTGCCTCTTCTTCCAAGGTTACTAAGTATTCCTCCTCGATCGTGCGTCCCGGGCGGAGTAAAAGATAGATCAGCACACCTGGAATGAAGAGCACTACGGACACCAGCACCGCCAGCCACCGTTGCATTGGGTCTCGCAAGCGGGTCGTGGCGTCCCGGTAGGTCCAATACACCAGGCTGCCCCACAGGGCCACCAAGAAGGCTGCTCCCCAAATCGTGAGAGCCGTGGCTAGGTTGCCGAGACTTTGCAGATCCATGGCAGGTTCTCGAATTATAGCCAAATACCCTACGCTTTCCACCGTTCGCAGTGGGCCGTTCCTTTGACATTCCGTCTTTCCCATGCTACACTTTTCCCGCCTCAAGCCGGACGCTCTCATCAGAGGGCGTCTTTTACTGTGGAGGCTTAGCCAACGCGCAATGGATATCCTCGTCACTGGTTCAGTCGCCTACGATTTCCTGATGACCTTCCCGGGATACTTCCGGGAGCACCTCCTCGCCGAACACCTTGAAAAGATCAGTCTTTCTTTTCTGGTCGAAACGCTCATCCGCCGCCGCGGCGGCATTGCCCCGAACATCGCCTACACCTTGGCCTTGTTAGGTGGCCGGCCGCGCGTGCTGGCCACCGTGGGTGAGGACTTCGCCGAATACCGCGCCTGGCTGGAAGATCACGGCGTGGATACGCTGAACGTCAAAGTGGTGCCCGGCAAATACACTGCCTCTTATTTCGCCACGACCGATAAATCCAACGCCCAGGTAGCCAGCTTTTACCCCGGCGCCATGGCCCACGCCGCCGAGCTGTCGCTGCACGAGTTAGCCGGCGAGAAGCCGGATCTGGTGATCGTTTCCCCCAACGAACCTGCCGCCATGGAGCGCTATATACGCGAATGCAAGGAACTGGGCATCGCCTACATCTACGATCCTAGCCAGCAGATCATCCGCTTCGAGGGAGATGTGCTGCGTCGCGGGGTGGAAGGCGCCCGTGCCCTATTCGTAAACGAGTATGAGTTCGAGCTCATCAAAGATAAGACAAAGATGACCGCTGTGGACATCCTCTCCCACCTTGAATTTATGGTGGTAACCCTCGGCCCCAAAGGGGCCACTGTGTACTTTGACGGCGGCGAGCAATCCGTAGAAGCCGTGCCTACCGATGACATCGTGGACCCCACCGGGGGCGGAGATGCTTTTCGGGGCGGCTTCCTCACCGGTTATCGTTTGGGGCTTGAATGGGAAACTTGCGCCCGGTTGGGTTCCCTGGCCGCCACCTATTGCCTGGAGAACGAAGGTCCGCAAGCTCACCATTTCACCCCCGAAGAATTCCTGGCTCGCTATCGCCAGTTCTATGACGACGGGGGCAGACTGGACTCTTTGCTCTCACCCCTGCCGGCCAGAATCCCCAAGCCATCTAGCTCAATTGCCAATTGATTACCCGATTAATATCGGAACCACCGAATGGAGAAGTGACGAATGGATAAATACGATATCAAAGATCCAAAACAAGCTGAAGGCGGCCGCCGCCGCATTGATTGGGCGGAACGCGAAATGCCGGTCCTGCGCACCATCATGGAGCGTTTCAAGAAGGAGCGGCCTCTCAAGGGAATCCGTCTATCCGCCTGTTTGCACGTGACCGCCGAGACCGGCAACCTGGCCCGCACGCTGCAAGCTGGCGGCGCCGATGTGGTGCTGGTTGCCTCCAATCCGCTGTCTACGCAGGATGATGTGGCCGCTTCGCTGGTCTCGCACGACGAGATCCCCGTCTTCGCCATCAAGGGCGAGGACAACACCACGTATTACAAGCACCTCAATGCCGGCTTGGACCATAAGCCGCAAATGACCATGGACGACGGCGCTGACCTGGTGAGCGAGATCCATAAGAACCGCCGCGATCTGCTCAAAGACATCGTGGGCGGCACTGAAGAGACTACCACCGGGGTCATCCGCCTTAAGGCCATGGCCGCCGATGGCATGCTGGAGTTCCCAGTAATCGCGGTCAACGATGCCATGACCAAGCATTTCTTCGACAACCGCTATGGCACGGGCCAGTCCACGGTGGATGGCATCATTCGCGCCACCAATATCCTGCTGGCGGGCAAGACCTTCGTCGTGGCCGGCTACGGCTGGTGCGGCCGCGGCTTGGCCGACCGGGCGCGAGGCATGGGCGCCAACATCATCGTTACGGAGATCAATCCCTTGCTGGCGCTGGAAGCCGTGATGACGGGTTACCGCGTGATGCCCATGATCGAAGCTGCCAAGATCGGCGACATCTTCGTCACCGTCACCGGCGATATTAACGTGATTGATCAACGCCACTTTGAGGTCATGAAGGATGGCGCCATCGTGGCCAACTCCGGTCACTTCAACGTGGAGATCAATATTCCCGCGCTGGAGAAAATGGCCAAGGAGAAACGGTTGGTTCGCCCGTTCGTAGAGCAGTATGTACTCAAGGATGGCCGCGCCATCCACATTCTGGGCGAAGGCCGGCTGATCAACCTGGCCGCAGCCGAGGGCCACCCCGCTTCGGTGATGGACATGTCCTTCGCCAACCAGGCCCTGGCCGCCGAATACATGGCCAAGAACGCTGGGAACTTGGGTAAACAAGTTTACTCAGTTCCCGAGGAGATCGACCGCGAGATCGCCCGCATCAAACTGGAGGCCATGGGCATCCATGTCGACACGCTGACTCCTGAACAGGAGAAATACCTGAACTCCTGGGAGGAAGGCACCGTTTAGCTTCCTTTGCCTGAAATCAAAAGCGGCTGGCTATTGCCAGCCGCTTTTTGTTATCCGATCCAGTCGGCCCATTGTTCGGGCAGCTCTTTGCCCAAGGCGTGCAAGTGCACCCAGGCTTTGCCCGCGAAGATGAGCAGAGCCTCCTTGTAAATATCCAGGTTTTGCTGAATGGGCACCGGCCAGGTGCCGCGGCCCACGCGGATTGCGTCCAAGTCTTCATCGCTCAACGCCACTAGGATGTCGTTCATCTCCTTGTCCATGTTGGCGTACCAGGCAGCCAGGCCGCTGACGCTGCCGGCCAGCGAGAGGTCCGCGTTGCGATACTTGAAATTGAGCTTATAGGGCGGCTTGAGCGAGTTGATGTAGGACTGCTCCGTTTCGCCTATCTCCTTGCATAGTTCGCCCAAAGTGGGACTTCCCTTAATGGAGTGGGCCAGATCCGCATCGTTGAGGATCCTCAACATCCGATGCTTGAGTTTCTGGTAATGCCCCAGCAAGGGCAGGTATTCCTGTGCAAGTCGGTTCATCACTCCTCCGTTACGCGGATGACTCTGGCGCCGGTTTGCTGCATCAGGTCCATGGGCCGCAGAGGGAACACGGCGTTCGGCGTGCCGGCGGCCGCCCAAATGGTATCGTAATTCAGCAGCGCTTCGTCCATGTAGGTATGCGCCAACTGCGGATATCCAAATGGCGACACGCCGCCAATGGCGTACCCCGTCGCCGAGCGCACGAAGTATGCGTCGGCCTTGCCCAGCTTCTCGCCCACTACAGCCTCTACGCGGGGCTCATCCACCCGGTTGGCGCCGCTGGTGAGCACCAGCACCGCCTGCCCGCTGGGCTGGGCGCGAAAGATCAGCGACTTCACGATTTGTCCCACATCGCAGCCAATGGCCGCCGCGGCATCCGCCGCGGTGCGCGTGGTTTGCTCGAATTCGACGACCTGGCCGGACAGGCCGAGCTCCTGCAATAATTCCTGGAACTTAATTGCAGTGGGATTAGTCGGTTCTTTCAATTCGTATACCCTCGACTCACCAGCATGACTCGGTTACTCGGAAGATGTGAATTTGAGGGATCCTTCGGCTCGCCGAGCTCGCCTCAGGATGGCACGCGGCGGGGCTTATTCGACGATGATTTCCATGTAGACCTGTACGCCAAATTCGGCGTCGCCGATGTCGAAGGCTTTCCAGCCGGTGCGGTAGGTGCCGGGTTGCTGCGGGGCCTTGAAGTTGACGGTGATGACGACGGTCTCGCCGGGTTCGGCTTCGGGCAGCGCCTGGCGGTCAATGGCGCCCATGGCGATGCCGTCCACCAGCTTGAGGGAGTAGCCGCGGATCCACGGGCAGGTGCCGTCGTTGCGCACTTCCCATTGCTTTTCGATGTCTTGGCCGGCCAGGAAATGCGTGCCATCCGGCACGGTGATGTCTCGCAGGAAGACGAGGTTGTTATCGCAGGGCTGCGTGGCGGTGGCCGGCAGCGGGGTAGAGGTTTCCAGGACCAGCGGGGTGGAGTTGCCCACCAGCGTGGGGGCGATGAAGTAGCCCTGGTCGGCTGGCAAGGCAGAGCGGGTACAGGCGGCCATTAAGAGAAGAACGCCCGCAATGGCCAGCAAGCCGGTCAGAGGGGCGCGCTTCGCGGAAGTGGGGAAGAAACTAAACCGCGTATTGATTTTCATGTTTGCGTTCCCCCATAAGTATACATATCCTTGTCATTCCGAGCGAGGGCGTTTGCGCCGCATTTAGCGGCGCAGCCCGACGAGGAATTCCTCCTGCCTTGGAGTTGGTGAGTGATGACTGGCCTCATCGAGCCATTCGGCGCTCAGGTCTTTCCATTTTGGGTTAAGGAAGGTAATAAGATCTCGTTTCTTTTCCTTCCGCCATGTCTTGATCTGCTTCTCCCGATAGATGGCGTCATGCACGTATCGGTGTTCTTCGCAATAGACCAGTTTATGTGTCCTGTTTCTCTTGGTGAAGCCGGGGAGTTTCCCGGCCTTGTGCTCTTCCACTCGACGGAAGATGTCGTTGGTCACACCGATGTAGGTGATGCCGGCGTTGTTGGACATGATGTAAACGAAGTAGGTTGGCTTGTCAGTCGGCATGGCATCACCAAAGGAGCCTAGACTCGTTTTCACTCCAGTGAGCATTATGGTCAAAGCAACTCATTAGGAATTTCTCGTCGCCCTACGGGCTCGCTCGAAATGACAAGCATAGGGAGGATTGTTCTCCAGTGAGCGCTATGGTAAAAGTCGCGCATTAGGAATTTCTCGTCGGCCTACGGCCTCGCTCGAAATGACAAGAGTGGAGAGGGCACGCTCGAAATGACAAGAGGGAAGAGGCGTGCTCGAAATGACAAGAGGAAGCTCCTTGGGCCAGTCATCGGCGTATCAAAGTAGCGCATTAGGAATTTCTCGTCGCTTCGCCATCCTTCGGCTGGCTACGCTCACTCGAAATGACAAGAGTGGGGAGGGCTCGCTCGGAATGACAAACACAGTTCATGCCTCTACGGGCTCCAGCTCTTCGGCGACTTCGGCTGGCGCCAATTCGGATGCGCCGTCGCCGTCACCGGGGTAGGCGGCCGGCTGCTGGCTGAGGGCCTTCTCGCGGATCTGCAGTTCGATGTCTTCGGCCAGCTGCTGGTGCTCGCGCAGGAAATCCTTGGCGCTCTCACGGCCCTGGCCCAGGCGATCCTCTTTGTAGTTGTAGAAGGAGCCGCGCTTTTCGACGATCTCGTAGGCCACGGCCAGGTCCAGCACGTCGCCGGCCTTGGAGATGCCTTCGTTGTACATGATGTCAAATTCGGCAGTCTGGAAGGGCGGGGCGACTTTGTTCTTGACCACGCGCACGCGGGTGCGATTGCCTACGACGTCCTGCCCGGTCTTGATGGATTGGATGCGGCGCACGTCCATGCGCACGGAGGCGTAGAACTTGAGCGCCATGCCGCCGGTGGTGGTCTCCGGGTTGCCGAACATGACGCCGATCTTCTGGCGCAATTGGTTGGTGAAGACGACGGCGGTGTTGGTCTGCTTGATGGCGCCGGAGAGCTTGCGCAGCGCCTGCGACATGAGGCGCGCCTGCATGCCCATGGTGGCGTCGCCCATGTCGCCTTCGATCTCGGAGCGCGGCACCAGGGCGGCCACGGAGTCGATGACGACGAGGTCCACGGCGCCGGAACGCACGAGGGCTTCGGCGATCTCCAGGGCTTGCTCGCCCGTGTCGGGCTGGGCCACCAGCAGGGTGCTGATGTCCACGCCGCAGCGGGCGGCGTAGCTGGGGTCGAGGGCGTGCTCCATGTCGATGAAGGCGGCGGTGCCGCCGCGCTTCTGCACTTCGGCCACCAGGTGCTGGCACAGGGTGGTCTTGCCGGAGGATTCGGGGCCGTAGATCTCGGTGACGCGGCCGCGGGGGATGCCGCCGACGCCGAGCGCCAGGTCGAGGGAGAGGGAGCCGGTGGGGATGACCTCGACGGCCATGCCGTGGGCTTCGCCCAGGCGCATGATGGCGCCTTCGCCGAAGCGCTTCATGATCTCGTCCAGGGTGCGCTGCAGCGTTTTGAGGCGCTGATCGTCGGGTGCGTGGTAGCCGTTCTGGGTATCCGGGTGGGCGCCGTTAGCGCCGTTGCTGGCGGGCTCTGTGATCTTGACTTTTCGTGCCATGGTCTTCTCCAATCTTCGAGGAGATTGCTTCGGTCGCCTATGTTGCCTTTTGGCAACAGCTCCCTCGCAACTGCGGAAGGCTTTGCCCTCCTTGCCTCCGAGAAACAAGTGTTCTAATATCAGGCAGATAATAGAACAAGCGGGCTAGTTTGTCAAGGCCTGGAAGGCCTCTCTTTGGCCTCGGAAAGATTTAATGTAATGAGCGCTGCGTTGCTGCGCAACGCGGGAGAAGCAATTCGGCGGAGCCGAATAACTTCTCCAGGCCCTAATCCCTCCCTGGCCTGTGTGGGAGGGGACGGCCGGTGCGGACATGGTTCCGCGAACATCCATGCCTCTTTGTGCCATGCTGAGCGATAGCGAAGCACCCATCCTTGAGTCGCTATCAAAGCCCGTTTCTTGTGAGGCCGCGAGTCGGCCCTGTCGTGGGGCGCCGCGAAGGTGAGGCTGGGCCGGCGCTCTGTGCTCTTTTGGCCGTGGAATAATCTCTTTGCAGGGCTCTGCCCCGCACCCGTTGGGGGAACCAAAGTTGGTTCCCCCAAACCCCCTCCGCAATAGAGGATTGGCGCGTGGCAGAAGGAACCGTCCTGCGATACGCGCCCGCAGGGAACGTGGTCGGGAGAGCAGTGACGCAGAAATCTGCCTCCATTCGTCATTGCGAGGAGGGAAAGGACACGGCTTGGCCTAGCCCCAGCCCGACGTGGCAATCTAGCCGCGGGCTAACGATCAAGCTTGTCCACAAACCACCCCCTAAAAGTTGTAGTTGCGCGGAGAAGCGGAGGCGAGGGTCGATACACTTTGACAAGGGCACTTTCATGGAATTCTCCTAGTTCCGTGGCTTGTGAGGGAACAGGTAGGGCTGCCATGGTGGTATCGCGAACTGTCATCTGGTCTCACGCCTCATAGTTTTCGTTTAGGCCAAAGTCTTTTCGTGGGGGCGGCTGGCCCCCAGCACCCCTGCGTTGCTGCGCAACGCAGGAGAGGCAATTCGGCGGAGCCGAATAACTTCTCCAAGCCCCTTCGCATAGAGGATTGGCGCGTGGCAGAAGGATCGGATCCCGCGGAACGCGCCCGCAGGAAGGTGGCCGGGTATGGCGGGACAGAAAATAGAAGTTGTTATTATTTTTTCCGGAGGGGGCCATGGCGGGATGGAATGTAGCAGGGAAAAGGGCAGTTAGATGAAAACGGAAGGCGATGTCAAGGCTAGGGGTTATGTTTCACCTTCTGCAGAACTCAAAGATCTTATTGTTGAGATAGCTTGGCAGCAGGTTCGTTATTTTCCCAGGGGAAGGTCATCCATATAAGGGTGTGCTTGCTTACGAAACCTACTTGTTTGAGTGCAGTATCAGATTGTCCGCCAGGGTAATCAAGGGTCAGTGAACGGTTGAGGCGATTATGGCCGTTAGCGTAGTCTAGAAGCATGCTAATGGCTTCTTCTTCGCGGTTTGGGGATACGGCGAGCCATAACCGGTCAGCCCCTCGAGAAGGAGATTGCCAGGTAAGAACTCCCAGCATTTCTCCTCTTTTTTCCGCACTCCAATGCCTTGTGGTCCGTTCGCGAATAATTCGGTTAAGCAGGCCGTATGGGCGCAGGTGGTGAATGTTCAGGGGTAAGAGCCAGCGCACATCTTCGGGATACGTTGCTTCCAGCCAACGCTTTTGGTGCGGCCAATCGGATGGTTGGCGAGGGCGTATGCCATCCAGTGGGCCGGTCAATGTTCGCCCGGGGGTTGCCCGCCATGAGGTCCGGCGCATCTTCTCCACGAAACCGAGGCTGTGAAAAAGGCCCAATGCGTTCTGATTCTTCTCATCCACCTGCAGCCAAGTTTCAGTTACACCCCGGCTCTTGATTCCACGTAGCGCCGCCTGAGTAAGCGCCTTGGCGATCCCTCGTTGCCGGAAGCTGGAATGCACAGCGACATTGGCAATGTTAAAGCGACGGTGGCTTCCGGATCCGTACGGCATTAAAGTCAGATTGCCCACAACAACATCGTTCTCCAGCCAGACGTAGCCGGACAAAGGAAGGCCTGCGATTCCTCTCGCTGCCGCCAAATCCAAAAGCGGACCGCTACGGGCGGCCAACCGGAGCTGCCTAAGGTAGCGTCGACCATCGTCATGAAGGTGGTCGGCGAAACACAGTTCGACCAAGTCGGCAACGCTTGCCAGGTCGCGACGGATGTCCAGCGCACGCAGATTTTTTGGGAACTGTGCAGACTGAGGTAATGTCCGGGGCTTCATATTTTTAGAGCGAAAAAACGAATTATAGCGTTGACCCCAGGCTTGCGGGTAGTTTCTATGAACTTCGAGTCGAAATAGTGTTGATTCATGGAGTATTATTCAATTATGAGAGGGCATATGAACAAACAGCCGTCGGGAATGAGTTTCCTTTTGTATGGGATATTAATGCTCCCAGTATCCGTGGAGCATCCCTATTTAGATCCTGGATCGGGAAGCTTTATATTGCAGATGATCATTGCGGGCTTGGCAGGCTTTGGCTATATAATGCGCTCCCAGATCAGCAACTTCTTTAGGCGTTTCCGACGCTCCAAAAAAGAAGAAGAGAAAAAAGATCAATCACCTAATGAATAGTGATCAACGCGTGGGGGGCTCTTTTCGCGATCCGAGTGGTTTCCTGTTTACGCGCAGGAACGTCATCTATCGCCAGGTAAATAAGAGCTATCGCCAGAATTACGACCTGCTGCAGGAGTCAGGACTCTACAAGGAATTGACTGATAGGGGATTTTTGATTCCGCACACGGAGGTTGAGACAGACGCTCCGGACCCGGAGCTGGCCTATAAAATAATTCAGCCTGAACGATTGGAATTCGTCTCTTATCCTTATGAATGGTGCTTTAGCCAACTTAAGGATGCAGCCCTGCTCACCCTGGACCTTCAGAAACGGGCATTGACGCGGGGGATGTGGATCAAGGATGCCAGCGCAACGAATATCCAATTCCACAAGGGAAGGCCCATTCTCATTGACTCTCTTTCGTTTGAGGTTTACCCGGAGGGGCAGCCGTGGGTAGCCTATCGGCAATTTTGCCAACATTTTTTGGCTCCTTTGGCTTTGATGGCATTAAAGGATGTGCGCCTGAGCCAGTTGCTCCGCATCCATATAGATGGTATCGATCTCGGCTTGACCAGCAAGCTCTTGCCAAGATCCACGCGGTTTAACCTTGGCCTGCTTACGCACATTCATCTCCACGCCGCGGCCCAAAAACGTTATGCCGGACAATCCATCCATCGGCGTCCAGGCGGTGGTGGAGTGAGCAAGATGGCCATGCTGGGCTTGCTCGATCATTTGGAGCGCACCGTCCAGAAATTGAAGTGGACGCCGGCCGGAACCGCCTGGGGGGATTATTATAGGGAGACCAATTATTCGCAGGCGGCGCAGAAGCATAAAATCGACCTTGTGCGCACTTTTATTAAGCAAGCGGAGCCTAAGAGCCTATGGGATTTGGGAGCTAATACAGGAATTTATAGCCGGCTGGCGAGTGAACAGGGCATTTTTACTCTGGCAACAGACTATGACCCGGCTGCGGTTGAAATCAGCTATTTGAGGACAAGAAATGAGCGTGAACCAAACCTATTGCCCTTGGTGATCGACCTGGGCAATCCCAGCGCGGCGATCGGCTGGGCCAATCAGGAGCGCAAGTCTTTGACGGAGCGCGGCCCGGCGGACGCCATCATGGCGTTGGCCTTAATTCATCATTTGGCAATAGGGAATAATGTGCCCTTGCGCCGTATCGCTGAATTCTTGAGCCTGCTGGGCAGTTGGCTGATCATCGAATTTGTGCCAAAAGCGGATTCGCAAGTTCAACGCCTCCTCGTCTCTCGCAAGGATATATTTGACAAATATGATCGTGATGGTTTCGTCGATGCATTCGCGCCCCATTATCAGATAATAAGGGAAGAACCGATAAGCGATTCTCAACGCACTCTCTTCCTAATGAAGAGCAAATAATGGATGCGCACAAAAGGGGATGTCGCCAAGGCTAAGGCAGTTCTCTCACCGTCGCTTCTTGCCCGTAGCCTTCTTATATGCTCTTTTGGTAGCCTTTCTCTTAATTCTGCCGCCACTTGCCCGTCGCTTGTGAGGCCGGGAGGCGGCCCTGTGGTGACGTGCCGCGAAGGTGAGGCTGGGCCGGCGTTCTGTGCTCTTTGACCGGAGAGGATCTTTTCGTGGGGGCCGCTGGCCCCCAGCACCCCTGCGTTGCCGCGCAACGCAGGAGAAGCAATTCGGCGGAGCCGAATAACTTCTCCAAACCCCTTCGCATAGAGGATTGGCGCATGGCAGAAGGAACCGGCCTTGCGACACGCGCCCGCAGGAACATGGCCGATATGAGTGGGGACGTAAGTCCTGGGGCGCGGCAGAAGGGACCGGCCTTGTGACACGCGCCCGCAGGAAGGTGGCCGGGGAGGGCGGTGACGTGGGAACCACCTTACTTCCGTCATTGCGAGGAGGGCAAGTGGTCATCATGCCTGCCCATTGGCCTCAACCCGACGAAGCAATCTCCCGGATCGTTTTCGGCGCGACCATCTCTTGTGAGGCCGCGAGTCAGCCCTGAGGTGGATTCTGCGCGAACTCAGGTCTAGCCTTGCAGAGATACATGTTAGGTTGATGGAATTGTTTTTGTGGGGCTCTGCCCCACGGCCCCGTTTATCTTTGTCATGCTGAGCGAAAGCGAAGCATCCATCCTAGAGATCCTGCCCGAGTGTTTGTTCAATCGCAGCGTGCCCTTCTTTCCATCTCTTGTGAGGCCGCGAGTCAGCACGGAGGTGGATTCTGCGCGAACTCAGGTCTAGCCCTGCAGAGATACATGTTAGGTTGATGGAATTGTTTCTGTGGGATCGCCGACCCCACGCCCCGCTGGGGGAGATTGCATCTTCCCCCAGACCCCTGGCGTAAACACCACGCCTTCGCATAGAGGATTGGTGCGTGGCAGAAGGAACTGACCTTGCGACACGCGCCCGCAGGAAGATGGCCGGGGAGGGCGGGGACGCAGAAACCACTTCACCTCCGTCACTGCGAGGAGGGTGAGCCGGGGCTCGCCGGCACCTGCCTTGAGCCGCTCCTGAACGCCATGAAGGGGCAGCGAAGGGTGGCACTCTCCCGGCCGCGGGTGGAAAGCCTCGCACCTGGACCTGCGGACCTCAGGACCCCTTGACGCTTCTTTCCCGCCTCCGGTGCGCGAGCTGGCGGCTGCCTGCTGGCCGCAGGGGACGGGCTGCTGGAGTCTGGGATCCGGTTGCTGCGGCAGGCGGCCTGGCCGCCAGAATTCCTAGAGAAGCGTGTTCGTCACATTCGCTTCGCTCAGTGCAGGCTCCGGCGAATAGCTTCTCCCGCCAAGCGCAACAGCGTAGCAACGCAAGGATGCGACCGCGAGCGGACGGCATGAGGACCCCCATGGCGAGAAGGAATGTAGCAGGGAAAGGAGGATCTAGGGGGAAATGGGAGGCGGTGTCAAGGGTTGGACCGTAAAAGCTAGGAACGGGCAAATGCTGAAAGACCCTCCAAATAATTCACTTAGCCCTTGATATTTTGGATAGGGCAAACTAAACTTCAGACGGACTTCAGCAGATGGCAAATCATGATGGAAAAGGGCTGAGCCCATTACTAAGATGGCCAGGTGGTAAACAATGGCTCACCGAAAAGCTAATTGCATTGGTCCCCAAGGAAATTGGGGTTTATTATGAACCGTTCATTGGAGGAGCCGCGCTGTTTTTCGCTCTGAGGCCCGCTAGGGCGGTTCTTGGCGACGCCAACAGGAGGCTCATAGAAACATACGAGACTGTTAGAGATAATCCACGTGCAGTGGAGCGCGCATTGAAGAAATGGCCAAATACCGAGCGCACCTATTATAGGCTTCGATCAAAGGAATTTACGACTAGGGTTGAAAAGGCCGCCCAGTTCATCTATCTTAATAAAACGTGTTGGAATGGCCTCTACCGGGTAAACAGAAGAGGGAAATTCAACGTACCCTTCTCCAATAATGGGAGACGGGTGTTTGATTCTGATCACCTGCACCATGCTTCGGCTGCTTTGAGGACGGCCGAGCTTGTTATTGGAGATTTCGGGCTCACACTTAAGCGCGCACGAGAACGCGATTTTGTTTACTTGGATCCCCCATATATTACAACCCATGGAAATAACAATTTCCGCAGTTACAACGAACGATTGTTCAGTTGGGAGGATCAAAAGCGGTTGGCGGTGGTCGCTAATAAGCTCGCTGACCAGAATTGCTACGTGGTGTTAAGTAATTCAGCTCATCAGTCAATTATCGAGCTTTATAAGAAATTTGATCAATACGAATTTACCCGCCATAGTGTTCTGGCTGGGAAGGTAAGCGGCCGGAAAAAGGTCAGAGAAGCTCTTTTTGTATCAAAAAATATAAAGTCCAGAACGAAACTGCTTGAGGGGTTGCAGCTTAGATTGCATGGCATCACCGAATAGATGCTAATGGAAGACCAATTGCCTAGTAGGCCGCAACTCAGTTTTATAGCAGCAGCCCAGAAAATACTGCGGGATACCGGAAAATCCTACCATGTTACGGAACTTTGGAAGCTAATAGAGGAGGAAGGCCTAGCGGTTTCACCGAAAGGTAAAACACCATGGAAAACACTACAGTCGAAAATAAGTGTTCATATCATGAAATACGGGAGCCTTTCGCCTTTCCAGAGTTTGGGATCTGGCACATACGGCTTGAAGGAAGCACCAACTTCCGAACTTTCGATAGACTACTCGGGAAAGCCTCCAGTATTAGCCTTTCCGAATAGTCTGATCAGCAAAGCTCGTCTCGGGATTACTACTTCCAAGGTAGGGGAGTATGTAGATCGAATACTGAATCAAGTGCCTGCCGCCTCACCGTTGGATTTTCATGTAAGAGGAGAGGTGGAAAAGGACTCGAATTTCCGGCAAATTGTGAGTAATGTTATTATCACTCACAACGACCATATACTTCGTTACACTGTTGGAGGAGGGGGTTCCGCTTTAGGCTATTATTATTACGATTCCTATTCGATCGGCTTTGGTGGTCATGTAGAAGAACTAGATCGACCTCTATGGGAGTGGAAATCAACAGATTGGGGTTATTGGAATAGTGTTCGTAGGGAGATACTTGAGGAAACAGGTTTTGATGTTAAAGATGTGAAGGTTTCGGCGCCAATTGTAGGCGTTATTGTGGATGAAAGAATTGATCTTGGAAGAAAGCATTTCCCCTTTATTCATGTTCTAGAACTGCCTTCGAAGGAGATAAAGCCAAGGAAAAGGGGCATCCGAGCCAAGGAATGGATTCCATTTTCCTCCCTTTCGAATGATTTCCCTAAATATGTTCCTTGGTCCAAACTATGTATTCAGTTCTTCTATTCAAAATATCAGAAGCGGCAATGCCACATTATTCCAGCCCGTATAAAGGGCAAACCTTTCTCTTTCCAAACCAAGTCGGACATTGTTCTCGTGGTCGGCCAGATTGGTAGCGGGAAAACCTTGGCGTGCCAAGTTCTTGAAAAGGAATTTGGATACAGATTAATTAGAGGATCCGAAGTTTTAAAGCCTCTGCTCGGATATTCCCCCGGGGAGGCAGTTCCCCGTAGACGGCTTCAGGATGAGGGGTATAGATTTATTAATGGGCCGGATGGGCACGAGAAATTAGCCCTAAGCATATTTGAATACCTTTCGCAAAATCCGAGTAAGCGTTGCGTGATAGATGGTTTGCGTTATCCCGAAACACTAGAGGCATTAATGCCAAAACTTGATGTTCCAGTAACTGTTGTTTACATAGAAAGCCCAATAACGACTCTCCTTGAGTACCACAATAGCCGGGAAGGGGAGCAACTTAGCCTCCAGGAATTTGAAGAAATAGTATTTCACCCGGTGGAAAGGCATGTTGGTCGTTTCTTCGAGTTAGCAGATATTGTGATATATAATCACGGAAATCAGGATAGCTATATTAATGAGTTGATGGACTACTTAACAAAAGAATTGGGGTGAGAGATGGATCCATGGGATATTTTGGCTGAATCCAGGTACAGCGACTTAACCTCAGGTCGAGATGTAACGTTCACCAATATTCTATTTCCCACAATCCTACAGATTTTGCTTAATGAGAAGAGGGGGAACGAATTTTCGATACTAGATGTAGGGTGTCACATTGGGTATTTAACTGGCTTACTTTCTGAGCACGCCACTCATATAACTGGTATTGATCCGTCGGCCAATGGAATACAGCGAGCGAAAGGCCATTTGAAGGATAAGGCGAACGTTTTGCTTAACCGCATTACGTTAGAAGAATATACTAGACAGACTAAGAGAAAATTCGACTTTGTTATTGCGCATATGACGCTGCAAGTCATTGAAGATCTTAAGGGTAGTATTACCAATATTGCCTCCCTTTTACGACCTGGCGGGGGGTTTCTCTTTTCAATTCCACATCCATGTTTTTGGGCACTGATAAAAGAGGAGATTGGTCATGAAAAATTCAACTATCAGAAACCTTCTTCGCACAAGAACAGATTTAAGGTTGGTGACCAAGAGGTTGAAGTACCCTATTATCACCGCCCATTGGCTAGATACAGTGAATGCCTTTTTACATCAGGTTTTGTAATTGAACGTATGTTTGAGCCATTTCCTGATGATGAAGATATGAAGCTGTATCCGAGAAGCTGGATTTACCCGGGCTTTCTTTTCACATTGTGCAGACTGCAAAGCGAAAGTGAGATAAAGTGAATACTTTTTTCGTCGGTCTATTTAGATCAATGCTGAATCAAATAGAGGATATCTTCGCGATTTTGGTTGCACTAGCTGTGCTTATTTGGGGTTGGCTGATTAACGAGTCCATCTTGGAGAACGTTCCCCTTCTACTTGGAGGTATTACGGCAATTTTGACACTTATAGTCATAGGTCATTGGCGCGACCGCCGGAAATTGTTTGCCGAAAATATTAAGCTCTCCAAACAGATTTTGACGGAGATAGATTCAAAAACCATTATTCAATTCGAAAGTGGAGATAGCATATTGCTTCCGAGGGACGAAGCGTTTGAAAAACGTGGCAAGAATTTTGGCGCGACCTTGGCCGGTGCATCTACTATTGGTTTGTGTGGAAGAACTCTTTCCTCTACAGTCAAAGAACACGAATCTCGGTTGACAAAAGCGCTTCAGTCTGGTGCTGATGTCAGAATAATTTTGATTGATCCGGACGAAAGAACGGCCTTGGAGCAGCTTGTTGAAGTAAGCTGGAGCGATGCAGCAAAAGTAGAGGTATACAACCACCTTATAAAGTACAGTTCTGAACTGCTAGCAAGCATAGGCAAAAGCAAAGGTATTAGTGGTAGCTTGAAAATCGGGTTTTTGCCCTATGTGCCATCTTTTGGATTGACCGTTCTGAATGGCCAAACCAATGAAGGTGTAATTTTTGTTAAGTTATGGTTTCATGGAGAAAACATATCTTTAGGGCCTCTTTTTGATAAAGTAAGCTCTCCGAATCGGTTTGGACAGTTTGCCGGTCAATTTGAAAAGATGTGGGACGATTGCAAGGAGCATGGCAAGATTTCTATGTATCCCTAACCGTCTGTAGAGTCAATGTTGGAACCTTGGCTATGCCCATTTTTCAATGGCATGTCTTAGACCCGCCCTGCAGCTAACTGTATCCCGTTTGCCCCCCAGTTCGTATATCTAGTTGTGCCTTTGACACAGGCTGGCGTGCTTTGACGACGACCATTGCAGCCCCGGTATCCCAGCCGCCTGCCGCCAGGCCGCCGCGGCCCAACCGCGCTGCCGTGTGGGCCGGGCTGCTGCTCATCGCCCCTTGGTTCATAGGCCTGCTGCTGTTCAAGCTGCTGCCCATCCTGGCTTCCCTGGTCATCTCCTTTACGGACTTCCACATGCTGCACCCCGAGCAGGCCCAGTTCGTTGGGCTGGAGAATTACCTGCGTTTCTTCACCGACCAGGGCGCCGGCTACGTGCTTTTCGCCACCATCGCCATGGCGCTGGCCACCATCCCGATGCAGCTCGGCGCTAGCATTGGGTTGGCGGCGCTGCTGGCGCAGCCCCGGCTGCGGAGCCGGACCTGGCTGCGCACGCTCTTCTTCCTGCCCAGCATCATCCCCAGCATCGCCATCACCTTCATGTGGTTTGGCTTCACCGACCCGAACACGGGCTGGCTGTACCGCTTCATCCTGCAGCCGCTGGGGTTGGGCGGCGCCAACGGCCTGTTCGCCGAGGGCGCTACGAACCTGCTGTTCGCCGTCTCCTCGCTGTGGTCCATTGGGCCGGGCATGCTGATCATGCTGGGCGCCATCCAGGGCATCAACCCCGAACTGCACGAGGCCGCCCGGGTGGACGGCGCCGGGCCCTTCGTGCGCTTCTTTTCCATCACGCTGCCCATGATCTCGCCGGCTGTGTTCTTCGCCCTGGTCATCGACCTGATCGCCGTGTTCGGCGGGGTGGTGCTGCTGGACCGCGGCAACGCCTTCAGCGGCGGCGCCTCGCCGTACGACGGCTATTTGTCTTTCATCATGTTCACTCGCATGGACCTGGGCTACGCGGCCACGCTGGCGTGGATGTTCTTCCTGCTGGTGATCGTTGTGACCGCGGCCTTGTTCCGATCGGCGCGGCGTTGGGTCTTCTTCCCCGATGCGGAGCGTTGACATGGAAACCAAGGCGCGCAAGGGATTTGGTCGCTTCTTGTCGCTGGACGCCTGGGACCGGCTGGGGCGCAACGGGCTGAACATCCTGGCGTTGGGGCTGCTGGTCCTCTATCTGTTCCCCATCCTGTTCATCGTATCCACTTCGCTGATGCCGCCCGCGCAGCAGGGTGATCGCAACGCGCCGCCGTACCCGGCAGAGCAAGTGCGCTTCGAGAACGGAGGGCAAGCGCTGCCGGGCGGCGGAAAGCTGCCAGGCGGCGGAATGCTGCCGGTGTACGAAGTTCTCATCGATGGCGAGGTGCGCCAGTTGGCCATGCTGCAGGCGGGCCGGCAGGAGAGCATCTTCGTCGATCCCAAAGATCCGCAGGCTGAGCCCCTCGTTTGGGAGGGCAACTGGCGCGGGCTGCAGGGCGTGTACCGCTTCAGCCCCACGCTGGAAAATTTCGTGCTGTTCTTCGACAGCCTGCCGTTCGGGCGCATGGTGCGCAACACGCTGCTGGCCGGGCTGGCCAGCGGCGTCTTCGTGCTGCTGTCCTCGGTGCTGGTGGCGTACGGCTTTGCGCGCTTCCCGTTGCCGGGCGGCGACCTGCTGTTCTATGTGCTGATCGCCAGCATGCTGGTGCCGGACAAAGTGACGCTGGTGCCGTCCTATTTCTTCTTCGTGCGCGTGCTGGGCTGGATCCCGTCTTGGTGGCCGATCCTGGCGCCATTCCTGTTCGGCAACGCGGTGTACATCTTTCTGCTGCGCCAGAATTTCAAGAGTCTGCCCAAGGAGATGGAAGAGGCCGCCACGTTGGATGGCGCCGGGCCGCTGCGCGTGCTGTTCCAGATCGTGCTGCCGCAAAGCTGGCCGGTGCTGATCACCGTGGGCCTGCTGCACTTCTTCTACATCTGGAATGAGACGCGGCAGGCGGCGCTGTATTTGAGCACCGCCCGCGACCTGATGCCGGCATCCTACGGCGTGCAGGCCTTTCAGGGCCTGGTGACGCGGCAGAGCGTGATCCAGGCGGGCGCGCTCTTGGTCATGTTGGTGCCCATCGTGGTGCTGATGGTTTCGCAGAAATACTTTCTGCGAAACCTGGTGATCACCGGGATGGAGAAATGAAACTGGCGGCGGCGCGCTCAGGGCTGCAGCTTGCGCGCGCAGGGCTGCAGCCTGCGCACAAGTCAGTGTTCTTCATCTGGGCGGGCTGGCTGGCCGTGCTGCTGGGCTACCAGGCGCTGGTGCCGGCGCGCCTGGACCTGGCGCGCCCCGACCGGGCGCTATTCTGGACCGCGCCGGAGACGATGCGCGGCAGCCAGGCGGACAAATATTTCCTCAACGAGCCGTTCATGAACGCGCATGTCGCGTGGGATTCGGAGTTCTATTTGGCCATCGCCGTGGACGCCTACGAGTCCGACCAGGTGCGCCACGCCGCAGTCTTCTTCGACGAAGGCAGCACCGGCGGCTTCTGGCCGTTCTACGTGCCGCCCAACGTGGGCCGCGCCGGCGGGCTTTCGCTGAGTTATGCGTTCCTGCCGTTCTACCCGCTCACGATGCGGGCGGTCAGCGCGCCGCTTTCGATCTTCGGCATGAACGCGGTGGCCACGGCCACACTGGCCGGGGTGGTTGTTTCTGCGCTGGGGGCGCTGGCCGCCATGCTGGCGCTGTACGAACTGGCCAAGGACGAACTGGGCGAGGAAGGCGGCATCCGGGCGGCGTTCTATTTGGTCATCTTCCCCAGCGGCTTTTTCTTGGTGCAGGTGTACACCGAGGGGCTGTTCGTGGGGCTGGCGTTCTGGGCGCTGCTGTTGATGCGCCGCGGCCGGCTGGGCTGGGCGGCTGCGTTGGCCATCGCCGCCACATTTACCCGGGCGGTGGGCGTGGCGCTGGCCATCCCGTTGTTCCTGGCCTGGCTGCGCACGCAGGAGTGGCGCGAGCTGGATCTGGAGTGGCGGCAGCTCTATTTCCGCGGCGTGCCGTGGCGAACCATTGCCCAGGCAATGGTCGCCCTCTCGCCGCTGATCGCCTACCAGTTGTGGCGCGTGTCCTATTTCGGGCTGGCCTTCTCCAAGGTGGAGGACGCCTTCTTCAGCCGCGGGCTGCTGGCGCTGGGCGAATCATTCGTGAACTGGCTGGCCAGCTTCCAGTCGCTGTTCGGCGCAAACTCGCAGGCCGCGGCCTACAACGCGGTGGAGTGGGGCGCCATCCTGTTGGGTTTCGCCGCCTGCCTCATCGGCTTCCGCCGCCACCCGGACCTGGCGGTGTTCGGATTCCTGGTGGTGTTCCTATCGTTCACCAGCGGTGTGGCGCAGGGCATGCATCGTTACATTTTGGCCGCGCCGCCCGTGTTCCTGGCGCTGGCGCGCTGGGGCCGCAACCGCGCCTTCGATACAGCGTGGACCGTGGCCAGCGTGCTGCTGATGGGGCTATTCGCCACGCTATTCACCTTCGACCTGTGGGCAGGGTGATGAAATTGGGCAATGCCTGATTCAGGCATTGCCCAATTTCATCATTGCGAGGAGGCGGAGCCTACGAAGCAATCTCCTAAATAGATTGAATGGGAAATAAGGAGTCGGGTGGATGCTTCGCTTTCGCTCAGCATGGCAAAAGAGGGCGGGTCTTAGACCCGCTCCTACAACGATTCTTTCGCCAGCCGCAACACTGGATAAAGGAGCGCATTAGGAATTCCTCGTCGGGCAGCGCCGCTAAAGGCGGCGCAAAGCGCCCTCGCTCGGAATGACAAAAAAGCACTATTGTCGCGGCAGATTTTCCGGCAGCGGGTCCGCAGGCAAGTCGAAGTTATAGCCATCCACGCCGCGGAAATGGAAGTAGGTGACCGCGCCGGGTTTGATCTCCACCTCGGCGCGGCGCCAGACGCCTAAGTAGGGCACCGCCACCTCGTAGCGGCCGGCGGGCAGGTCCCCCAGCGCAAAGTTCTCATAGTAATAGTCATCCGGCAGCAGCTTGTACTGGGTGGCGTAGGTGTACATGGTGTAGACCTTGCCGGTATCCAGCGAGCGCACCTCCACCAGTTTGTTTATCAGCAAAGCGTCTCTGGTGGTGGCCACGCGGCCCACCAGCACGCCGGCGCCTTCGGCCGGGGCGGTCCACAATTCCGGGTTGCGCGTGAAGTAAATGGTGTTGCCGCCCAGGCGCACCTCGAAGTGCAGATGCGGCCCGGTACTATTGCCCGTGTTGCCGGAGAGGGCGATGAGATCGCCGGCCTCGACGCGGTCACCCACTTCCACTTTTACTTCGCGTAAGTGCGCGTATACCGTGTACAGCCTCTCGCCCTCCGAACCGAAATCGTGGCGGATAACGACGGCGATGCCATAGGGATCATCGATGTAATAGATGGAATGATAGAGCAGGCCATAGCTGGCCCAGACGACCGTGCCGTCGGCGGCGGCGCGCACCGCGGTGCCGGAATTCAGGCCGATATCCACGCCCAGGTGCGCATCCTGGATCTCCTGCACGTCATCCAGGGCGCCGTAGCGCTGGTCGGGGACGACCTTCTTGAGGTCCATTTGCGCAACCGGCCGCGAGAAATAGAAGTGATCGTGCGGGCCGAGGGCCAGCGGCGCCAGCAAACTGGCCGGCGATATGCCGCTGATGACAGCTGGCTGCTGTTGAGCTTCCGTTAGCGGAAAAGGCGCCAGCGTGGGGGCGGGAGTAACGGGAGCGGTGGGGCTGGGGAGCTGGGAAGCGGGAGCGCTAGGGAGCTCGGGAGCTGGGGAGCTTGTGACCGATGGAGGAGGGGAGGTGGGTGGGATGACGATCGGTGTGACGGTGGCCGTGGCAGGCGAGGGTTGGCAAGCGGCAAGCCCAATCACTGTCATTGCGAGGAGGGTCAGTATCCTGACCTTAAGCCGCCCCCATCCCGACGAAGCAATCTCCACCTCCGACTGGGAGATTGTTTCGCTTCGCTCGCAATGACGGGGTTCCCTCACTGCGAAGAGGCCGATTGAATGGCGGCGACTTCTTCGGGGGAGTAGAGCTGCAGCATGGCCTCTTCCCACGAGAGATCCGCAGTAAGCGCAAATTGATTGAAGAGCGTGCCGGGGTAATAAGTGCGCCAGTTTTCCAGGGCGGGCAAACGCTGGAAGCCGTAGTCAGCAGCCAGGGCAGAGAAGTCCACCCAATAACCCGCCGGCGCGGCGCTGGGCGCTTGCGCGGCGAAATCCCAAATGGGTTCTGTCAGCGGGCGGCCCAGGCCGCCGGATTGATCCGCTGTGCGCAGGAAGACGCGCCAATAGGTCTGGCCTTCGAATTCTTCGCGCACCAAGGCCATCCAACCTGCGCTCAACAAGGTGCTGTGCAATTCGAAGGCGCGGCCCGTGTACAGCCAGTCCTGCTGACGGTCGGGCGGCAGTGGACGATTGATGGGCACGAGGGCGTTCTCCAAACTAGAGAGCGCATCCCAGCCAAGCGCCTGCGCCGCGCGCTGGCGCAGCGCGTCGAACGGCCCAATGGCCGCGCTGCTCAATTGCGCATAAGGCGCCCTGACGCCGGAGAGGAGAGTTGGGGTATTGGGCGCCGATGAAACTTCGGAGGCGCGCAACAAAGGAGCAGCGGTTTGGCTGGCCGCGGCTAGCAATGGTTCGGGCAGCGGCTCGCTGATCACTGCGCTGGCCCAGGCAGCCCCATCCAGGCTGCCGGGCAGCAGTTCGGGCGCCAGGGCCAGGCCACCGGAAACTGCGTAGGCGGTTAGGTACGTTTCGTCTGACCGGGCTAATTCGGCGAGGACCGCGCTGCCGGCGGGATTCCATTGCGGGTTGGCGCCGAGGCCCAGGCGCAGCGGAACGGCATCGGGGTCTGTCAGGTCCTTGGCATAAATAACCCAGGCGGCATCTTCTTGCTGTGACCAGGCCAGCCAGATGCCGTCAGGCGACCAGGCAGGCGCGGCTTGCGCCGCCGCGGCCGGGGCTATGGGCAGAAAACGCCTGTCTCCGCTCACCTCAAGGTCGACCAGCCAGAGTTGCGGCGTCCCGGCGCGGGTAGACACGAAGGCCAACTGCTGGGCGCCGGGCCGCCAGGCGGGCGCGTAATCCGCCGCGGGGTGGGCGCTGATCAGCACAGGCTCCACCGAACCGTCGGCGGGGCGCATGTAGATCTCGAGATTGTCGCCGTCAATATGTTCATAGGCCAGCCAGGAGTCGGCGGACCAGGAAGGCGAGCCATCGTAGGCCGCGTCGTCGCTGAGCTGCTGTGTGGCGCCGGAGGCGAGATCAAGCAAATACAGGTCCCACTTGCCGGCGCGGTTGGAAGCGAAGGCCACCTGGGAGCCATCGGAATTCGCCGCGGGCTGCACGTCATCCCATTGGCCAGATGTGAGCCGGGTGAACGGATCGCCGAGCAGACGGTGCCAGAAGAGCTGGGCATAGCCTTGCTCGCGCATGCTGACGATGATGGCACCGCCGAGGGCGTCCCCGCCGCCCGCTTCGAACGGCTCAAGCGAAGCCGGCGTGGCGTTGGGTGTTGCACTCACGCTGGAGGGTGGTGTGCCACTGGGCGCGAACGGGCTGGGCGTGGCGGTGAGCAGCTCAGCGGAGCGGGCGGAGTTGTGCGACTCCGGCCACAGAAATTCGTTGATGAGCGGCCAGGCCAGCGCGATAAGGATGATGGAAAGGAGTCCGAAGACTGCGAGGGCGAGACGTAGGAAACGCGAAGGGGGCCTGGAGAGATCGTTGAAAGGTGCGCTGTTCATCGCTGAGATTATTGCAAGATTTGACCCGCGCCGCTGGCGAATTCGCCGCTTAGTTCTCTTGCCGGGCAGGGTCAACTGCCAAGCCCGGCGTTGGGGATCTCGAATTCGACCTGGCGGCGATCAACGATCTGGCGGGCTTTCTCCAGCACCTCGCCCGCCGAGCGTTGGCTGTAGTCAGCCTGGCTGCCGTTCGCGGCCTGGGCTTCCACGTCGGCGTAGAAGACGAGCAGTTCCAACGTGTAGCGTCCTCCCGTTATGGCTTCGCGCAGGTGCATGGTGAAGTCCATGCTGGCGTCGATGGCTTCCACGATGCTCAATGCCGAGACTTCGCGGCCCTCTTCGTTGCGGATGCTGGCCTCGATGTTGGGACGCCGCTGGAAGGGCGTAAGGGCGAAGTGCACTTTAATGCGCCCGCCATCCGGCCGCGGCGTGGCGGCCAGCTCACGGATGCGCACTTCGTCGGGGGGCAGGGGGATCTCGTCGGTATTGGTGAAGAAGATGTCAGACATGGGAGAGGTCATTATAGCGGGGCTGATTTCCGATTTCAGGGCGGAAGTCGTTGGATTACAATTCCTCGCGGAGGACGAATGCCCGAGGACCATTTCGAGACATTGGCCGTGCATGCCGGCCAACCGCCGGACCCCAGCACCGGGGCGGTGATGACGCCCATCTACCAAACGTCGACCTACGCGCAAGATGGCGTGGGCAAGCACAAGGGTTACGAATATTCGCGCACCGGCAACCCTACGCGGGCAGCCCTGGAGAAGAACATCGCCCAGCTCGAAGGCGGAGCCTACGGCCTAGCCTTCGCTTCCGGCATGGCGGCCACGGACACCATCATCCGCACCTTCAATCCGGGCGACCATGTGCTGGTGGGCGGCGATGTCTACGGTGGCACCTTCCGGCTGTTCGATAAGGAGTACCGCCGCTTCGGCCTTGAGTTCAGCTACGTGAACGTGGCTGACCTGGCCGCGGTGCGCGCCGGGCTGACGCCGAAGACCAAGATGGTGTGGATCGAGACGCCGACCAACCCGCATTTGGGCATCGCCGATATTGCGGGAATAGCCAAAGCGGTGAAGGCCCACGCTAGCAAGCCTCTACTGGTCGTAGACAATACCTTCGCCACGCCGTACCTGCAGCGGCCTTTGGCGCTGGGTGCGGATGTGGCCATGCATTCGGCCACGAAATACCTTGGCGGGCATTCGGATGCGGTGCTGGGCCTGGTAGCGGTAAACGACGGATCGCTGTACCAGCGATTGTCGTTTTTGCAGAACGCCGCCGGGGCCGTGCCGGGGCCGATGGACTGCTTCCTGATCCTGCGCGGCATTAAGACTCTGCCGCTGCGCATGGACCGGCACGCGGCCAACGCCGCCGCGGTGGCTGGGTTCCTGGCCGCCCACCCCAAGGTCGCCAAGGTGTATTACCCCTTCCACAATTCGCACCCGCAACAAGCCCTGGCGCGCAAACAGATGCGCAATGGCGGAGGCATGCTGTCCATTGAACTGAAGGGCGGCGCGGCGGCGGCCCGCCAGGTGGCGGAGGGCACGCGCCTCTTCGCCCTGGCCGAGTCGCTGGGCGGAGTGGAGTCGCTGGTCGAGGTGCCGGCCGCCATGACCCACGCTTCTACGGCCGGTTCGCCGCTCGAGGTGAGCCCGGCGCTGGTGCGCCTCTCCGTCGGTATCGAGCACGTGGACGACCTGATCGCCGACCTGCAAAGCGCGTTGGCGCGATAATGTAGAGAGCAGCAAGCCGATTTGACTGTTGCGGAGGTAATATGAAATTTGGGAAACGAGTTAGCCTGATCGCCTTGACCGCGCTGCTGCTGGCCACGGCCGTGGTGCCGGCGCTGGCGGCCAGCGAAGTGAACCTGGAAATCAAGAACAAGACGGAAACCACGGTGAACTTGGTATTGAGCGGCCCGACGGATCTTAAGCTGACCATCACGCGCCTCACGACCAACGTGCGCGTGGAGCCGGGCCTTTATACCTACCGCTACGTCGCCTGCGGACTGACTAACACGGGGACCTTTACCGTGGGCAGCGGGGGCGGGACCCTCACGCTGAAGAAATGCGAGAAGGGCCTCTATGGCACCATCGTCGTCGATAACCGCACGGGTAGCACCTTCACGCTGACGCTCACCGGACCCAAACGCTACGTGCTGACCATCAAGCCCGGCGATAACAAGCTGACCTTGCTGGCGGGCCGGTACCAGTATTCGGCGCGGGCCTGCGGCGAAACTGTGAGCGGTGCCAAGGCGGTGAAGTCGGGGAGCAAAAGCCCGGACTGGATCTGGAGATGCGACTAGAAAGATACAACGCACTTTAGATTTCTGATTGCTGATTTCAGATTGGATGGCGAAGATAGTCCGATTTCTAGCTGCGCTAGTATTTGCGGGCACCCTGGCCGCTTGCGTCCAAACGACCCCTGAAGGGCAGGGGATACGCGGGCAGGTGCTGCTCGGGCCGAATTGTCCGGTGGTACAGGAAGACGAGCCCTGCCCGGATACGCCGTACCAGACCGAGCTGGTGGTGACCAGCGCGGATGGGGTGCGGGAGATCAAGCGCTTTTCATCGGATGCGGATGGCCGATTCGAAGTTAACCTCCCTGCCGGGGCTTACTCCATCCGTTCGCCAGGCGGGACGGGGCTGCCATATTGCAGCGTGAACGATGTGTTGGACGTAAGGCCAGGTAGGATGACGGAGACGACTGTGTTCTGCGATAGCGGGATCCGGTGAAGCCAGCCGGCACACACACCTCAAATTCACTTTCGCCAAAACGATTATGGAGCCGGATCCAGGGCCACTCCCACGCCCTGATCATTCTGCTCATCCTGGCCAACCTGGTTGTCGCCGCTTTCGTCTTCGACGACTACGGCGAATCCTGGGATGAGCCGAACATCCACTTGTACGCGGCCAGTACGCAACAGGCCTACCTGGCTGGCTTGCGCGGTGAACCGGTGGCGGAAGATGAACTGGGGCCGTTCAACCTCCGCTATTACGGGCCTTTCTACTTTGTGTTCAGCGATCTATTCGCACGTTCGCTGGGCGTCGTTCTTCCGCAGGTCAATTTCGTCGACCTGTGGCACCTTTCGTATTTCCTGTCCTTTCTGCTCGCCGTAGTTTGCGTATACGCGTTATGCCTGCGCTGGGCGAGCCGCGGTGCGGCCTTTGCCGCCGCGCTGCTGTTCAACCTGCAGCCGCTGCTGTGGGGACACGCCTTCATGAATCCCAAGGACATCCCCTTTATGGCCTTCTTCCTGTTGAGCGTGGTGCTTGGCCTGCGGGCGGTGGATGCTGCCGAGGCGCGGGGACCGAGGAGCTGGCGGGCCATCTTGCTGGCCGGCGTTGCCCTGGGCGTGGCTACCGCCATGCGCGTGTCCGCGCCGGCTGTGGGGCTGATCGTGGCCATTGAGATGCTGGCGAGGGGCGGGCGGCGCGCGTTGGGGCCGCTGGCCGCCTACGCTGCGGCGGCCGCCGCGGTCGCCTATCTGTTGTGGCCCTTTTTGTGGGGCGCGCCGCTGGAGCATTACTTCGCCGTGTTCAACGAGATGCGCGATTTTCCCATGGATATTCCCGTGCGCTTCAACGGCGCGATCTATCACTCCATGGACCTGCCGCCGGACTATTTACCCCGCCTCATGCTCCTGCAACTGACCGGGCCGCTGCTGGCGCTGATCGCGGCGGGGGCGGCGGTGGCCGGCTGGCGTATCTATCGCCGCGTGTTCCCGCAGGCGCGGCTGCTGGCCCTGTTGCTGGGCTGGTTCCTAGTTCCCGTGGCGCTTGTCGTCCTTTCCCAGCCGACAATGTACGATAACTTCCGCCAGTTCCTGTTCTTGCTGCCGCCGCTTTTCATCCTGGCAGCCCTGGCCTTCGATGAACTCTTCGTTCGCCTAAGGCCGGCTTTGGCCTGGGCGCTTGTAGCAGCCGCGGTAGCTCCGGGCCTGTTGGCCATGGTGGCGCTGCATCCCTACGAGTACATTTTCTACAACCGCCTGGCCGGGGACCCGGCCACCCTGGCGCAGCGCTTCGAAACCGAGTATTGGGTGACCTCATATCGGGAAGCCATCGAGTATTTGAATGAGGTGGCGGTGCCCAATGCGAATGTGCTGGTGTTTGGCGAGGGCGGCCCGGCGGTCATGGTGCGCCACTTCGGCCGGCCGGACTTGACCGCCACGGCCGACCCGCGCGGCGGGCCGGGCTTCTACGATTACGCCATATTGACCACGCGCATGGGCTCGGATAGATCCTTTTACCCCGGAGCGCCGGCCATTTTCCAGGTGGAAAAAGATGGGATGATCTTTGTGGTGGTGAAGGACCTTCAGTAGCCTGCCACTTATTTCCCTTTTATCCACTGCTTACCCTCCCTTAATTCCCCGCCGTCACGATCAGGCCCCTGCTTCGTACTCGGAGGTAACGCTGCGGTGATACACCGCAGGCGTAAATCCAATCCGTATACGGAGGTTCCTGATGAGATTAGGTAAGAAATGGATCGTGCTCCTGGCCACCCTGGCCCTGCTGCTGGTGGCCGCAGTGCCTGCCATGGCCGCCCCGCGCTTCGACACAGTGAATGTCAACGTAGAAAACCGCACCGGCTCTAGCGTGCAGTTGAAGTTCAACGGTGACGGGGATAACCCCGCCTTCTTCGTGGGCGCCGAACAGACCCTGGCGGTGGAAATGGTGCCCGGCATGTACAGCTACCGCTACCAGGCCTGCGGCCGCACCAACATCGGCACCTTCATCGCCGGTTCGGGTGAACCCACCCTGGTGCTGAAGAAATGCGCTGGGCTGGCGTTGAGCAATATCGTAATCGACAACCAGACCGGCTCCCCGTTCATCGTGACCCTATCGGGTACTGGTGGGCTGTATGGTTTCTGGGTGCCGCCTGGCGGCATCACCGTCAGCTTGCCTGCGGGCGGCTATGCCTTCACGGCCAATGCCTGCGGTACCAGTTCCGGGACCTTGAAGGCCTCGGCCTCCCTGGACCAGCCGCTGATCTGGACCTGGACCTGCGATGGCGTAACCCTGGCGGCCGACTAACAAGCATTCTCCTCTAACAAAAAAGACCCTCGAGAAATCGAGGGTCTTTTTCATTCGTAGCTACTGCCTATTCGTCGTACAGCACCGTAGCCTCGGCGTAGTAGCGCACCCCTTTGCGGGCGGTGCGCTCGTTGATCCAGCTTTGCAGCGCGGCGTTCTTTTCCTGCAAGGTGCGATCGGCGGCCAGCTCGTCCAGCGGGTAGTTGAGGCGCAAGGCCCGCGGGGTGACGGTAAAGCGCGTGACCCCTGGCGGCAGCAGGATGCCGGCCTCGCAAAGCGCCAGCACTTCGCCAACCTGGAAGGGTGGGAACACGATCACCGCGGTGAGATTCTCGTATTTGCCGTTCAGCTCGCTGATGCGCTGCGCCGTGGTGCGGTCCAGCTCGGCCAGGCGGACGTAGACCTGCGAGATAGCGGCCAGCTTCTTGGCGCGGTTTTCCAGATCGGGCGAGTCGGTGCGGACCACGTAAGCCCTGCCATCCGGGATCTGCAGCCAGGCCAGCGTCTTCACCGGCCAGCGAGTTTGCTTGCGCTTGATCTTGGGGTCGATCTCGTGCAGGCGGATGCCAGGGATCTTGCCCAGCGCCGCCACCAGGGCGTCTGGGTCCCAGTTCCAAAGGACATGATTCCACTTTTTGAGTTTGAGGCCAGTGTCTTCGGGGTCCACGACCTGCGCCAGGATGTGCGGCACACCGATCTGCGCGAAAGCCACGCTGCGGTTAGCGCCATCCAGCACCATGTAGCGCCCGGAGCCATCGTCGAAGGGGGTGACGATGGGCGGGTTGCGCAGTACCCCGCTGGCGCGCAGGCCTTCGATCAGCGGCCAGGAGCGTTGGTCGTCGTGCCACTCGTGAGGGACCAACGAGGACGTGAGCAGAATGCGAAGGGTGGGGAGCTTTTGTGCCATAGGCGACGGCTTAAGCTTTAAGCAATTGGCTGAAAGCTACCTCTGGATGAAATCCAGCACATCGATCTTGGTGAGGATGCCGACCACGCGGCCGCCGTCGTTCACCAATACAGCGTTGTGTTTGATGAGTTCCGGCATGGCATCCCCCAGCGGCGTATGCGCCGGCAGGCTGGGCGGCGCTTGCTGCAGCAGGGGGCGGATGGGCTGCTCGCCGGGTCGCTCGCTCTTGCTCTCCAACAGGAAAGTGAGCAGGTCGCCTTCGCGCACCAGGCCGGTAACCTGGCCGCCGCCGTTCATGGCGGGCAGCTGCGAGATGCCGTACTCCTTCATCTTGGCGACCACGTCGGTGATGCGGTCGTCCGCCGAGGCAGCGATCAGTTCGCTGAAGCTCTTGCTGCCCAGCACTTCGCGCAGCGTGGCTTCCGTCCATTCCGACTCGAGGAAGCCGTTCTCGCGCATCCACTTGTCGTCGAACACTTTGGAGAGGTAGCGCGAGCCGGAATCAGGCAACAGTACCACGGCCAAGCCATCCTTTAGCTTGCGGCAGTAGCGCAATGCGCCTGCCAGCGCCGAGCCGGAGGAGCCTCCGGCGAAGATGCCCTCTTCGGCCACCAGGCGCCGCGTCCAGGTGAAGGATTCCTTATCGCCCACGCGCACGATCTCGTCGATCTGCGAAAGGTCGCTGGTTCCCGGCAGGAAATCTTCGCCGATGCCTTCGACCTTGTAGGTGATGGCTTCCACCCCGACGGGGACTTTGCCCTTGTTCTGCCAGATCTCCTTGAGGATCGAGCCTTCCACATCCACGCCGACCATGCGGATCTTGGGATTCTTTTCCTTCAAATATTTGCCCACGCCGCTGTAGGTGCCGCCGGTGCCCATGCCGATGATCACGTCGGTGACCTTGCCGCCGGTCTGTTCCCAGATCTCGGGGCCAGTGGTGAGGTAATGGCTGCGCGGGTTCTCTGGGTTGCGGTACTGGTCAGCCAGGATGGAGTTGGGTGTCTCGGCGGTGATGCGCTCGGCGACGCGGTAGTAGGAACGCGGGTCCTCCGGCGCAACCGCGGTGGGGGTGATGACCACTTTGCCGCCGAAGGCGCGCAGCAATTGGATCTTCTCCTGGCTCATCTTGTCCGGCATCACGAAGATGCACTTGTAGCCGCGGATGGCGCAGACGATGGCCAGGCCCACGCCGGTGTTGCCCGACGTGGCCTCGACCACGGTGCCGCCGGGCTTCAGGCGGCCTTCGCGCTCGGCGGCGTCGATGATGTTGACGCCGATGCGGTCTTTGACCGAGCCGCCGGGGTTAAGGAACTCCAGTTTGGCGTAGAGCGGCACAGCCAGGTCACGGCCCAATTTACCGAGGCGCACCAGGGGGGTGTGGCCAACCGCGCCAAGGATGTTGTCGTATACGCGTAACTTTTCGGACTCAGGCAGCCCGTTGGGGGTCATTCGTTCTCGCTTGGGATGGTTGAGGCGATGAGATTAGTTTACCGCAAGACGCCTCAAGCCCAAAGTCGAACGTATGTACAAGTCAGCTCTAGGGGATCGTGATCACCACTTTGCCTCGAACCTGCCCCTGCTCAACATAACCTACTGCTTCAGCCACCTGGCTGAACGGATAGGTTCTGTCAATGACCGACTTGATTCGGCCTGTCTCGAGCAGCTCTTTGAGAGTCAGCAGATCCTCTTTCTTCCTCTCGGCGATAAAAAAGACCATTTTCTTCTTGACGAAGGGTTTCATCAGGGTCGATTTGATCGGCATCGCCAGGGGTCCCAGCAGACCCTTGGCAACGGATCCCGCCAACACCAGCGTTCCCGAGGGCTGCAAAACGCGCAGCACCGCGGACATGGGGTGCGTCCCGCCCAGGTCAAAAATCAGATCGTAGATGATCCCGCTTTTGGTGAAGTCCTCTTTCGAATAATCGATTACATGATCTGCACCAAGGGACCTGGCCAGTTCCATACTGCCCGTCCGGGTCACCGCGGTCACCTCGGCGCCGAAGTACTTGGCGACCTGCACCGCGAAGGTGCCCACGCCGCCACCCGCCCCGTTCACCAGCACCTTGTGGCCGGGCCTGATCCCACCCTTATCGCGCAGCCCCTGCAGGGCTGTGAGCGCCGCAACCGGCACGGCGGCAGCCTGCTCGAAGCTGACGTTGGCGGGCTTATGCACGAAAGCCTTCTCCGTGCCGGTGACGTATTCTGCAAACGCGCCCCAGCGCATGCCGAAAACCTTATCGCCTGGCTTGAACTCTGTCACATCCTTGCCAACAGCCTCAACGGTGCCGGCTAGATCCACCCCCAAGCGAGTGTCCTTGGGCCTAAGCAGGCCGCCCATCATGGGGCGGGCCAGGTAAGGTCTGCCCCGCATCAGTCGCCACTCCTGCGCATTGATGGAGGAAGCATGGACCCGCACCAATACCAGGTCGTCCCCCAGTTGGGGTTTCTCGATCTCGTTGATTTCTAAGACATCCGGTGAACCGTATCCAGTACGTAATATGGCCTTCATTTTTTTCTCCTCATGATATGAAGACGAAAAGCGAGGCCGGATATTGCAGGCAAATTTTCCTCAGCTACCCATTGCGAGGGCGCAAAGCGCCTGAAGCAATCCCCAAGATGGTTTCAGCATCAGGGGGGTTGGGGATTGCCACGCCCGCCTCCAGCGGGCTCGCAATGGGCTAGCAACTACTGGCAATTGTTGGCGATGTGCTCTTCGTAGGTGATGGAGAACAAGTGCACGCCCGACCCGTCACAAGCTGCCCTCCCTCGTGTCATTCTGAACGGGTAAATTGCGCGCCATCCGACCGCGGGTAATGCCCAGTGAAGAAACCCACAGCTCACATCTCTCCGCTGCCCCTTATTCTGCAAACGGCTTTCCCCTTCTTCACTGGCAATTATTGGCGATGTGCTCTTCGTAGGTGATGGCAAACAAGTGCACACCAGACCCGTCGCAAGCGGCCTGGAAGAAGAAATAAGGTGACTCCGCGGGGTAAGCGACGGCTAACAGGGCTTGCAGGTCCGGGGCGGCGATGGGGCCGGGAGGCAGGCCTCCGTACCGATACGTGTTGTAGGGCGAGTCGATCGCCAGGTCCGCAGAGGCCAGCGGCGTCTTCCACCACGAACCGCCCGCGTAGCCAAGCGCGTACTGCACGGTCGGGTCGGCCTCCAGGTAGATGCCGGACGCCAGCCGGTTATGGAACACAGAAGCGATCATGGGCATCTCGTCCTCGATCACAGCTTCCCGCTCCACGATGGAGGCCAGCGTGAGCGCCTTGTGCAACGTCAGCCCTTGTTGCTCGAAGGCGGCCTGAAGTTCGGCGTTCACGTTTTGGCGAATGCCGAGCAGCAATGCGTCGAGCAAGCCGGCTGCGTCCGTTTGCCGGTCGATCTCGTAGCTGCCTGGCAGCAGATAGCCTTCGAGCGTAGCGCCAGCCGGAAAGCCCACGGGCAGGTCCAGGCCCGCAGGGCTCCAGGCCGCCAATAGGAATTCTTCCGGCATGACGTTGACGCCCGCGCTCTCCAGGGTGCCGGCGATCTCTTCGAGGCGCCAGCCGGGCAGGATGACCAGAGTGACCGATCCCGGAGTCGGGTCGATGAGCGCGGCAGCCAACTCCACGGGACTCATGGCCGCGCTCAGTTCGTAACTGCCGGCTTGCAGTTGGGTATCGATCCCAGTGTAGATGAGGTAATTAGTAAAGAGTTGGCCTTCGCTTACCATCCCCAGCTTCCAAAGCCGAGCGACGATCTGCGAAGCAGGTTCGCTGTGGCCGATGTCGAAGCGCACGGCTGCGGCCGCCGGGTCTGCGGGCTGCAACAGCTCGTCGGCGCGGAAACCGAGCTCGAGGCCCAGGCGCCAACGCTGGAACGCCCCGAGGCCAGGCGCCGGCGGCCCGAAAGCGTGCTCGGCGCGGGCCAGCAGGGCGTTGGCGCCGATGAAGGCAACGAAGGCCAGGATGGCGAGCAAGCCGAGGACGAGGAAGCAGGTAAATCCGGAACGTGATTTCATACTATTCCAATCTGTTGATCGGTTGATCAGTTAATCACATGATTAACAGATTGACCGATTATTTGATTTCCTTTTGCTCATCCAAGTAGCTTTGCAATATACGTGCCGCAGCTTCAGCATCCGGCGGAGTGCGGCGCTTCTTTTTCTTCATCCCGCTTTCCAGGCGAGCTAAACGTACGTCCGCGGTGGTGAAGCTTTCCTCCACCAGTGCGACCTCCAGGCCGGTGGTGCCGCGCAGCGCGGTGGCCATTTGGGCCGCCATGCGGCCGGTGCGGGTGGGGCGGCCGTGCTCGTTGAGCGAATAGCCCACCACGACCATCTCGGCGCCTTGTTCCCTGGCAATGGCCGCGATGCGCTCTGCGTCCGTGTCGCGCGCGTCGTGCAGGATGATCTGCAGCGGCCGCGCCAGGGTGCCGCTCGGGTCGCTGACCGCCAAGCCAATGCGCACCTCGCCAGGATCGACGGCCAGGATCTTCATGGGCAGAGTATACAGGTAGACAGGTTTAGGTGTCACCCTGAGCGAAGCGAAGGGGTCTCTAAACGTAGGTCGAAACGGCAGCATGCTATGCCCTTACGGGCTGAATAGTCTATTCAAGCCGTGGTAGAGTTCCAGAAGAGGACCTATGGCAGAACTAAAGACCAAACCGACCAAGCAAAGTGCCACCGACTTCCTCAATTCAGTTGAACCGGAAGGAAAGCGCCAGGACAGCTTGACCCTCCTTAAGATGTTTCGAAAGGCCACGGGAGAAAAACCCGTCATGTGGGGATCGAGCATCGTAGGCTTCGGCAGCTACCATTACAAATCCGAACGCAGCAGCCAGGAAGGCGACTGGCTCCTGGTGGGCTTCTCTCCGCGCAAAGCGAACCTGACGCTCTACGTGATGAGCGGGCTCCAGAAGGATAGGGCTCTGCTCAGGAAGCTCGGCAAGCATAAAACGGGCGGCGGCTGCTTGTACATCAATAAGCTGGCTGACGTGGACGAAAAGGTGCTAGCCACGCTGATCGAGAAGGCTTTTCGCAACGCGAAGGTTGTTATGACGAAGGCGGGGTTCAAAGTCGCTGAATAAGACGGCGGGGAATTGTAGGGGCGGGTCTAAGACCCGCCCAACCATGGAAAGGGAGGGTCTGAGACCCTCCCTTACACGTGCGAAACAGGGGATTAACCGATATTCGCTTCGACCCAGCCCTTCGCCACCGCCAGCGCCTCCGCGACCTTGCCGTTGTCTTTGCCACCGGCCTGGGCCAACTCGGGTTTGCCGCCGCCGCTGCCTTCCATCACCTCGGCGGCCAGCTTCACCAGTTCGCCGGCATGCAGGCCGCGGGCTACCAGGTCCTTGGTGACCGCCGCGATCAGCGTAGCGCGGCCGTCCGCCAGCCCGGCCAACAGAGCTACCCCGCTAGGGTGCTGCTGGCGGAAGCGGTCCGCCAGAGAGCGCAAGGCTTCCGCATCCGCTCCGGGCACTGCGGCGGTGAGCAACGGGATGCCGGCTACCAAGGGCACATCCTTGAGCACGCCTTCGGTTCCCGCTTGGGTGCTGGCGCGCTTAAGTTCCGAAAGCTGTTTGTTCAACTGGTTAAGTTCTGTCTGCAAGGAGAGCGCTCTTGCCGGCACGTCATCGGGCGCAGTTTTCAGCACGCGGGCCGCTTCGGCCAGGGCGGTGTGGCGTTGCCGCGCCACTTCGTACGCCCTGCGCCCGGTCACCGCCTCGATGCGGCGGATGCCGGCTGCGGCGCTGCCTTCGCTGCTGACCAGGAAGAGCCCAATGTCGCCGGTGCGTTCGACGTGTGTGCCGCCGCACAGCTCATACGAAAACGGCTGGCCATCCTCGCCTATTTGGATGGTGCGCACCTCGGCGCCGTACTTTTCGCCGAAGAGCGCCGTGGCGCCTTCCTTCTTGGCCTTCTCCAGCGCCTTGGTTTCCTTATGCAGCGCGTAATTATCCAGGATCCAGCCGTTCACTTTGTCTTCGATCTCGGCGATCTCCTGCTTGCTCAGCGCCTTCGAATGAGTAAAGTCGAAGCGCAGCCGGTCGGGCGCCACCAGCGAACCCGCCTGCCGGGCGTGCTCGCCCACGATCTCGTGCAAGGCGGCGTGCAGCAAATGCGTAGCGGTGTGGTTGCGCATGATGTCCTGGCGGCGGCGACGATCCACTTGCGCCACCGCCTTGTCGCCCACTTTGGGGCTGCCCTGCATCACTTCGCCGAAATGCACTACCGCGCCGGCCGCGGGCTGTAGCGTATCGCTGACCTTGATGCTCCACTTGCCGGTGGCGGCCGCAATAGTGCCGGTGTCGCTGATCTGGCCGCCCGAAGCGAGATAGAAAGGCGTGGCTGGCAGGAGGACGCCGACTTGCTCGCCTACCTTGGCCTGCTTGACCGGCTTGCCCGCGCGCACCAGGGCCAGCACGTCACCCTTGGTTTCCAGTTCCTCGTAGGGGTTGTACTTTACGCCCTTTTTGGTGAGCTTCTTTTTCTTCTGCAGGTCCTTGAGGACGTCGGCGTAAATGGTGGCTTGCTCGCCGCCCAGTTCGCCCATGGCCTGTCCGCCGCCGGAGGCAAGGCGGTGTTCGTCCATGGCGCTGCGGAAAGCCACCTCATCGACGGAGAGGCCGCGCTCTTTGGCAATGTCGCGCGTGATCTCGAAGGGCAGGCCGTAGGTGGCATAAAGCTCGAAGGCGGCTTCGCCGCCCAGCGTCTTTTCGCCTTTGGCGGCCATGGCGGCGAAGAGGTCCTCCAAATGGGCCAGGCCGCTTTCCACGGTTCGTTGAAAGCGCTCTTCTTCGCGGGTCAGGTTTTCCAGGATGGTCTTGCGGTTCTTGACCAGCTCGGGGTAAGCCTTGCCATAATTCCCGATGATGACTTCGGCCAGCGCAGCCATAAAGGGCTCGTTGAGACCCAGCTTGGAGCCGAAGCGGGCGCCACGGCGGATGATCATGCGCGTCACGTAATTGCGGCCTACGTTGCCGGGCACCACGCCATCCGCGATCAGGAAGGTAGCGGCGCGGGCATGGTCGGAAATGACGCGATAGGGCGTGAAGTTGTTATCGCGCTGCTTATCGTTCTGGTGCGCCAGCTCCTGGATCTTGGCGATGACGGGCGAGAACAGGTCGGTGCGGTAGTTGCCATCCACGCCCTGCAGGATCGAGGTGATGCGCTCGAAGCCCATGCCGGTGTCCACGTGTTTGGCGGGCAGCGGGTCCAGCTTGGTGGGGCTGGTGCGGTTGTACTGGATGAAGACCAGGTTCCAGATCTCAACGAAACGCGGGTGGGCCAGGTCTTTTTGGCCGTTGGGGAGAGTGCGGATCGGGCCCAACTGCTCGCCGAAATCGTAGTGGATCTCGCTGTTGGGGCCGCAGGGGCCGGTGTCGGCCATCTCCCAAAAATTATCCTTGCGGCCGCTGTAAGCCAGGTGCCTTGGGTCAAAGCCGGGCTGGGCCAACCAGGCTTTGGCGGCCTCATCGTCCGTGGGGATGTCACCCTGGTCGTCTTTGAACACCGTGGCGTAGAGGCGTTCGGGCGGCAGCCCCCAGACCTTGGTGAGCAATTCCCAGGCCCAGGCGACGGCTTCTTTCTTGTAATAGTCGCCGAAGGACCAGTTGCCCAGCATCTCGAAGAAAGTGTGGTGGGTATCGTCAAGACCAACGTCCTCGAGGTCGTTGTGTTTGCCGGCCACACGCAGGCACTTCTGTGAATCAACGGCCCTTTTATAGGGACGTTGGTCGGTGCCCAGGAAGACATCCTTGAACTGCACCATGCCCGAATTGGTGAATAGCAGGGTAGCGTCGCCCCCGGGCACCAGGGAGGCGGAGGGCACCCAGGTGTGGCCGTACTTCTTGACGAAAAAATCGATGAAGGACTGGCGTATCTCGTTCGCGCTTCGAGGTTTTGGCATGGGCGAATTATACAGGTGACTGTAGTGATAAAAGCCTATGTCATACTCTCGTTTAGTGCTTCAATCGCATACTACCTGAACTTGCGGGATCAAATCCTAGGTTCGCACCACAGGGAGGTGTGAATGAGACAGCTCGTCAGGTCCGGTGATTTCTCGGTCCATGCGATCAGCGGCACTCATTGTGTGCTGCTGGGCATGGATGCCACCAAGGCGGCTTGCGCTAACTTGAAAGGCTTTGCCATCGGCATCCAGCCAGACAGCGGCCCGGTGAAGTGGCTCCGCGGCTTCAAATTCTTCAAGTCTATAGTGCCTAACCCGCAACCCGGGGAGCGCAGGCCGACCAACGAGCACCCCATCCAGGACTTTGTTTGGGGCGATTACGCCGCCTGGCCGGACCGCGAATATCGCTACGTCATCCGGCCGCTCTTCGGGGCACCCGGGTCCCTGCAGGCCGGACCGGAGCTGGAAGTCAAGATCCGCACCGAACCGACCGACCGGGGTGGGCATGCCATCTTCTTCAACCGCGGCGCCATCCCCAGCCAAAAGTTCGCCGACCAGTTCGGCAACCGCGGCCCGGCGGACGAGAACGACCCCGGCGCCGCGGATGTTCGCTGGCTTTCGCGCGGGCTGCTGGAAGGCGCCTTGGCTTTCATCGGGCAGGCGCGCGGCGCCAGCTTCGAACTGCGCGTCGCCGCCTATGAGTTCTCCTATCGGCCAATCCTGGATGCGCTGCTGCAGGCCGCCGGCTCTGGGGTCAAGGTCAAGATCATTTATGAAGCGGGCCAGATAAAGGAGAAGGGCCAGTTAGTCGATACCTCGACGACCGTGGGAAACCGCGAGGCCATCCAGGCGATGGGCCTGGCGACGAAGCCCAATATCACCCTGATCAAGCGCACCAAGCGCGCCGCTATCCCGCATAACAAATTCATCGTGCTGCTGGACAACGGGCATCCCATCGAGGTGTGGACCGGGTCGACCAACTTCACTGCCTCCGGTTTCCTGGGGCAGTCCAATGTCGGGCACTGGGTGCGCCACGAAGCCACGGCGCAATCCTACTCTGCGTTCTGGGAAGCGCTGTTACCGGACCCCGTGGCCAAAGACCTGAAGGCGTGGTGCTCGTTGCACACACCAAATCTGGGGGCGGGTTTGCCGCCCAGCGGCATCACGCCGCTGTTCAGTCCGCGCAAAGACAGCAAGATGCTGGCCTGGTATGGGGAGCAACTCGAAGGTGCTAAGCAGGTCATCATGTTCACCGCCGCCTTCGGCGTGACGGAAAAGCTGGGCGTGCACTTCGACAACGACCGCGATTTTCTGCGGCAGCTGCTCATGGAGAAGAAGGCGAGCGATAAGGTTCAGCCCATGCTGGAGCGGGACTACGATACGCAGCTCGCTCTAGGTACGGCGCTGAACAAAGAAGCAATCAGCCTCGGACTCGACGGGCATCGCCTGGACGAATGGTTCAAGAAGGAAGAGCATTTCCGCAAAAAAGGACACATCTTCTACGTGCACACCAAGATCATGATGATCGACCCGCTGACCAGTGACCCCTTGGTCTTCAGCGGCTCGGCGAACTTCTCGCCGAATTCGCTGTTGTCGAACGACGAGAACATGCTGTTGATCCGCGGGGACACCGGCGTGGCCGATATTTACGCCACGGAATTCAAGCGACTGTTCAACCATTTCTATTTCCGCTACATCGCCACCAAGACCGCCCAGGAGAAAAAGAACAAACCCAGCAAGGTGGCTTACCTGGACGAGACCGACGGCTGGGTGCGTCGCTATTTCGATCCCAAGAAGCCATCTTGCAAGGAGCGCTTGTTGTTCCGCGGGTCCTAGGCCAAGTAGAATTGCCGGATGCATTCTCCGGTTGCTACTTGGATCAAGCGACTGCTCGCGGTCGGCCTGGTCGCCCTGCTTCTCTGGGCCATCGATGTCGGTGTGCGCATTCATTCCTTCTCGTTAGTGGATGGAACCACGAATGCGGATGTGGCCATCGTACTGGGCGCCGGCACGCGCAACGGCCGCCTCTCCGCGGTGTTCCGCGAACGCATCGACCACGCCATCGATCTGTACCGGCGCGGTGTGGTGCGCGCCGTCATCCTAACGGGTGGAGTGGGCAGCGGCCAACAACTGGCCGATTCTGAAGTAGCCCGCAGTTATGTGCTGGAGCAAGGCATTCCCGCTGAAGTCGTGTTCATTGAGACCAATTCCGAGGATACGGTGCAGAACCTCGAGGAAGCTCAGCAATTGATGACGAGCAACGCCTGGGAGTCCAGCTTGATCGTTTCTGATCCCTTGCACATGTATAGGGCCATGCTGATCGCCAATGACCTGGACCTGCAGGCCAGCCCGTCGCCCACGCCCACCAGCCGCATCAGTTCGACCTGGGCGAACGCGTGGTTCCTGATCCGCGAGACGATCCTGGTGATGCAGTTTTCGCTGTTCGGCTAAGCGAGCGCCACGCCTTCCAGGCGTAGCAATTGCAGCTTGCGCTGGCTGCGCATCTCCCCGGAATAGCCGCCCAGGCTGCCATCCGAGGCGATGACGCGATGGCACGGCACCACGATAGGCAGCGGGTTGCGCCGCAGCGCCTGCCCTACGGCTCGGAAAGCCTTCGGCTTTCCAACCCGTTTGGCGATCTCGGCGTAGGTGGAAACCTGGCCGCGGGGCACCTTGCGCGTTTCCTCCAACACCCGCCGCTGGAAAGGCGTGATGGCGCTTAGGTCCACATCGATCTCAATGTGATCGCTGCGGCCAGAAATGTAAGCTAACAACTGGGCTTTGGCGCCGGAGACTTTTTCGGCGGCGCGGCGAGGCTGGCCGCCGGTTAACTTCGCCAGATAGGCGCGAAAGGACCCTTCGCTGCCGTTGTACTCCACGGCCACCAGGCCGCGCGGTCCGGCCGCCACCCAGACTGGGCCAAGCGGGGTCTCATCGAGGCGGTCGTAGTAGATGGGCGCAAGCACTTTGGATAGCGCGTTCTGCAGGGCAAGCTGCGCCAGGCTAGCATCCTTGGTCTTGGGGCCAGAAGCGTAGAGCGCGTCGAGGGAGCGGGTCACCGCGTCGGGGGCGCTCCGTTGGCCTTCAACCCAACTCGTGTAGGTATCCACTTGTTTATTCATCATTCACCTCATTTGCAAACAGCTCGCGCAGTTTCTTGAGCGCCTGGTAAACATTGGCGCGGGCGGCGTCTTCGCTGCAATTCAGGGCTGCGGCGATCTCGGCGTATTCCAGCTCCTGGTACTTGCGCATCATCAGCGCCGCCCGTTGGCGCTCGGGAAGGGCCATCACTGCCTGCTTCACCGCGGCCAGTTGCGTGCGCTCCGCGACCTGAAGGTCCACTGCCTTTTCGCCTGAAGCCACAGGCTCCAACAAGGGTTCGCTGCGGCTTTGGCGGCGGTGGTCGCGGGACAGGTGGGTGCGGGCGGCGTTGGTGGCGATCTTGTAGAGCCAGGCGCGCAGGTTGCTGAAGTCCCGTACCCACTCGTAAGCCCGGAAGGCGCGCAGGAAGGTTTCCTGCAGGCAATCGCTGGCATCGGCTTCGCTTCCCAGCAGGCGCCACAAGTAGCTGAAGAGCTCGCCGCTATGGCGCTCGACCAGGGATTCGAAATCGGGTTTGGCGGTCATCGGCATGCAATTGTATAACCAGCCAAAGGCAAAAATGTGAGAAGGTCGGGGTTATCCTTCGCTACGCGTGGGCAAGCGTAGACCAGCCTGTTCAGGCTGGTGGGAATTGCTTATTGGGCAATGAAGGTGATGAAGTTACAATCGCGTGGATGTCGCAGCGTTACCTGATGTTCGCCGTGTTTTCGGCCGGCATGACCACACTGGCGGTTGAGCTGACCGCCTCCCGGCTGCTGGGTAACGTTTTTGGGACCAGCAACCTGGTGTGGGCTAGCATCATTGGGTTGATCCTGATCTACCTCACAGTGGGCTATTTCATCGGTGGGCGCTGGGCGGACCGCTCGCCGAAATCCGGCACCTTCTATCGGATCATTTTGTGGGCCGCGTTCGCCGCGGGGGTGGCGGCGCTGGTCGCCCGCCCGGTGCTGCGCGCCGCGGCGGACGCCTTCGACGAGCTGCAGATCGCAGTGTTGGCCGGGTCGTTCGTTTCTGTGCTGGTGCTGTTCGTGGTGCCGGTGACGCTGCTGGGCACCGTATCGCCGTTTGCTATCCGCCTGGCCATTACGGATAAGGAACACGCCGGGCGAATCTCCGGGCGCATCTACGCGATCTCGACGCTGGGATCCTTCGTTGGCACCTTCCTCCCTGTGCTGGTCTTTATTCCTCAATTAGGTAGTACCTGGACCTTCATGGTATTCAGCTTTTACCTTATGGCGGTGGCACTCCTGGGCTTGGGCCTGGCCGATGGTTGGCAAGCGGCCCTTCGCCAACTGTGGCTGCCAGCGCTGTTGGCCGTGCTGGCGGCGGTCTGGGCGGGCGGGAACTTCAAGAGCACAGCCGGGCAGATCTATGAAGCCGAGTCGGCCTACAACTACATTCAAGTGATCGAGGTGGACGGGACGCGTTACCTGCGATTGAATGAGGGACAGGGAATTCACTCGGTCTACAACCCGGACGTGCTGGATTTCCATGGGACCTGGGAGCAGTTCCTGGCGGCGCCGTTCTTCAACGCGCCTCCCTTCGGCATCAAAGACGTGGAGCGCATCGCCATCATCGGGCTGGCGGGCGGAACTGCAGCGCGCGAGGCAACGGCAGTCTTCGGTGCTATCGCCATCGATGGCTACGAACTGGATCCCAAGATCATCGAAGTGGGGCGGGAGTTCTTCGGCATGACGATGGCCAACCTCAACGCCATCGCCGAGGACGGGCGCTGGGGTCTGGAGCACAGCGATGAGGTGTATGACCTGATCGAGGTCGACGCGTACCGGCCGCCCTACATTCCCCCCCAGTTGACAACTGTGGAGTTCTTCGAGATCTGCCGCGCCCATCTGACGCAGGATGGCGTGCTGGCGATCAACGTCGGCCGCACGCCGGAGGATAGGCGCCTGGTAGATGCGCTGGCGGCGACCCTGCTACAGGTTTTCCCCAGCGTACACGTGATGGATGTGCCCAATTCCTTCAACTCAATTGTGTACGCCACGGTGCAGCCGACGTCGTTTGAGGACCTGGAGGCCAACTATCAAGTGTTGTTGGAGCAGGATGGATTGCACCCGTTGCTGTTGGCGTCCATCGAGCGAACCCTGGCCAATCGGGCGACAACGCCGAGTGGTGGCTTGGTGCTGACCGACGAGCGCGCCCCGGTAGAGTGGATCGTCAATAGCATGGTGTTGAACTTCCTAAATTCGGATGGAGTGGAGGACTTGCAGTGAGCAAAAACGGAGACCGGAAAATAGAGAATAGCACTTGGGGAAAAGCCATCGGCTGGGTGATCGCGATCCTCCTGCCTGTGATATTGATCATGACTTCTATTCGTTTGCTGCTCACGCCGGTGTTCGTGGACATCGAATACTCGATGCCCGGCTTCCCCGAGGATGCATATGGAATGACCTTCGCAGAGCGGCGCCAATATGCGAAGCTGGCGTTGGAGTATTTGCTGAACGATGAGAATGTCTCATTCCTGGACGACCAGCGCTTTGAGGATGGCACACCGCTGTACAACGAGCGCGAGCTGGGCCACATGGAGGACGTGAAGGACCTGGCGAAGATGGGGATGACCGTTTGGCTGCTGCTGGCGGCTTTGCTGGTGGGCGGGGTGGCCGCGGCCTGGCATTTCGGCGACTGGGAGGTTGTGCGCGCCGGGCTGCTGCGCGGCGGCCAGATCACGGTAGGCCTGATCGTAGCTGTGCTTGTCTTCGTGGCGCTAAGTTTCAATGCGTTGTTCACCGGGTTCCACCGCATCTTCTTTGAGGGGGACACCTGGCTATTTCAATTCACCGATACGCTCATCCGGCTCTTCCCCCTGCGCTTTTGGCAGGATGTGTTCATCGCCTTAGGCTTGCTGACGCTGCTCGGTGGTGCGGCGCTTTGGCTGGGACTGCGTAAACGGCGCGGGAAATAAAAAAGCCCTTTTGTCTAACTGACTTTCGTTGCCAGCAGTAATCCGTCTCGAACGGGGATGAGGGAGACCAGCCAGCGGTCGCTGCTAGCCAGCATGCCGGTTGTCTCGCGGATAGCGTTGGTCTCGGCTGTCTTATCTTTGGTGTCAAAAATGCGGCCGCTCCACAGCATATTGTCGATGATCAAGAGGCCGCCACGCGCAACTTCTCGTTGATGGTAGCCAGCGCGTTTGGGTAACCTTCCTTGTTGATATCCATGAAGATGACATCGAACGATCCCTGGGCGGCTTGCAGAGTCTGAACGGCTTCGCCGACCGTGTACTTCACAAAGCCCTCGTATCCCAGGGCTTTCAGATGCTCGCGTGCCATTGTGGATAGCTTCTCCTCCCACACCACATGGTGCACTTCCCCGCCGCCGTTCTCCTTCACGGCCCGGGCGAACCAGGCGGTGGAATAACCGTAACCCGAACCCAGTTCGAAGACGCGAGTGGCGCCCAGGCTGCGGGTGAGCTGGTAGCACAAAAAGCCGCAGATGGGCCCAATGATGGGGAATTCGTGCTGCTGGGCATAGGCCTCCATCTTCTGAAGCTCAGGACGCCTCGGCGGCACCAGATTGGTCAGGTAATCGGTGATTATTGGCGAAAGGATATCCATAAGGCAATCATAATCGCGGACTGATTATGAGCGAAAGGTTGACTAACAAAAGCGAATAGTGATTAGGAAAAATCTCACTATTGCCGGCTGGACTAACCGCAATCACTGGCAGTTTGTTACGCCCCGAACTTTTCGAGGCGCCCGGCGTGGGCCAACAGCAGCGGCATTAGATCGGTGGCGGGGATGGTACCCAGGCCGCCTTTCGCGCAATAGCGCTCGCCGAATCGGGTCTGCTCGTCGGGGAAGATGTTGGCGGCCGACCATAGCAGGAGCGGCACCGGGTGCCAGGAATGCATGCGCAAGGGCACCGGCGTCGAGTGATCGCCAGTAATGGCGATGACGTCCGGCTTGAGAGCCAACAGATCGGGCAACGCCTGGTCCACGCCATCGATGATCTTGACTTTGCCATCGAAGTTGCCATCTTCACCCATGCTGTCGGTCTTCTTGACATGGACAAAGATGAAATCATGGTCCGCCCAGGCGGATTTGACCGCGGCAAATTCATCCGTGGGCGTTTCGCCGCTAAAGGAAACCAGGTCCATGCCAACCAGTTTGGAAACTCCACGGTACATGGGATACACGGCCACGCACGCGGCGCGCAAGCCGTAGGCGTCGGCGTATTTTGGCAAGCGCGGATCGCCGCCGAAGCCGCGCAACGTAAGCCCGTTGGCTTTGGGCTGCCTGGCCAGGATCTTGTTCGCCTTAGTTACCCATTGGTTAGCCAACTTGGCGGCTTTTTGTGACCTCTTGTTTAGCGCTTTGGCTTTCAACGGGGCGGCGCCAGTGACCTGCGGATCGGTGTCGTCGATGTCTCCAGTGAGGCCCTTGCCGCGCAGCACCAAGGCGAAGCGGTATTCCTTCACATGGCGGACTTCAGCCTTGGCGCCCTCGAGCTTGATGGATTGCAGAGACGCGACGATGGGCTTGGCTTCTTCGCTGGAGATGCGGCCGGCGCGCCGATCGCTGATCAGGCCCTTGCCGTCCAGGGTGCAAAAGTTGCCGCGGGCGGCCACATCGCCGGCGCCGATGTCCATGCCGATGCCGAGCGCTTCCATGACGCCGCGTCCCACCGGGTATTGCAGCGCGTCATAGCCGAAAAGGGCCAGGTGCGCCGGGCCTGAACCGGGCGTAACGCCGGGGCGGATGGGCACACTGCGCCCGAGGCTGCCTTCAGCAGCCAGGCGGTCCATGTTGGGGGTGGCGGCAGCTTCCAGAGGAGTCTGGGCGCCGGGTTTTGCGGCAATGTCACCAAGGCCATCCATGATTAGCAGGACGATCTTGGATGTGGAGGGGCGAAGGAGAGAGGTCAAATAGTCGGCAGGCATAGTTCCTCGCAATTAAAAAGGTAACGCGCCTGTATCTTACGCGTTACCTTTTAGAAAGTAAAGCTGGTCCAGACCCTAGCGGATGGCCTTCTCCGTCTCGCGGTCGAACAGGTGCATGTTATCGACGTTGAAGACCACTTGCGCCTTTTCGTTTACTTTGTAGTCGGCGCGCGGGTCCACGCGAGCCACCACGGTTTGTTTTCCGGTGTTCAGGTGGACGACGATCTCATTCCCCATCTGCTCCACCACCTCCACTTTGGTTTCTACTTTGGAGGGCGTGATATTGGGAGGCGTGAACTTGGTGTGGTGGATGTCTTCCGGCCGAATGCCCAGGGTCACCGACTTGCCGGCGTAGTCCTGATAGGCTTTGCGGTCCTTGGGGGCATCCAGTTGGAAGTCGCCGGTATCGATCACCAATTTGCCGTCGGATTTGACCACCTTGGCTTCGAAGAAATTCATGGCGGGGGAACCGATGAAGCCGGCGACAAATTTGTTGCCCGGGGAAATGTACAGATTGTGAGGCGTATCGATCTGCTGCAGCACGCCGAAGTTCATCACGGCAATGCGCGAAGCCATGGTCATAGCTTCCACCTGGTCGTGGGTTACGTAGATGAAGGTGGTGGCCAGGTCGTTGTGCAGCTTGCTGAGATGGGCGCGGGTCTCCACACGGAGCTTGGCGTCCAGGTTGGAGAGCGGCTCGTCAAGCAGGAAGACGTTGGGTTCGCGCACGATGGCGCGGCCCAGGGCCACGCGCTGGCGCTGGCCGCCGGAGAGCTGGCGCGGCTTGCGCTTGAGCAGCTCCTGGATGCCCAGGATGCCGGCCGCCTTATCCACACGCCGCTGGATCTCTTTCTTTTCCATCTTGCGGAGGCGCAGGCCGAAAGCCATGTTGTCGAACACGGTCATGTGCGGATAGAGCGCGTAGGACTGGAACACCATGGCGATATCGCGATCCTTGGGCGCCAAGTCGTTGACCACGCGGTCGCCGATGAGGATCTTGCCCTCGGTGATATCTTCCAACCCGGCCAACAAACGCAGGGCGGTAGTCTTTCCGCACCCGGAAGGGCCCACCAATACCAGGAACTCTTTGTCTTTTACGTGGATATCGAGATTGTTTACTGCGGTTACCTGATCGAACTTCTTTGTTACGTGATCGTACGTGACACTAGCCATGCCTGAACCTCCATTTCACGAGAGTATAGTGACTGGATTATATGGTGAAAGCGGTTACGGGGCAATGTGGCAAATGTCAGGGACAAAAGTCTCGCTTGACCTGAAACAAAACACGCAAAACATGGTTGGTTTTGCGTGTTTTCGCGGCCTAAAAGGGATGAACCGCTTGACACTTATCCAGGCGGTTCCACGGTCACGATCACCGGTGAGAGATATTCCGGCTTGAGGGCTTGCACGAAGATTTCGAACTCCTCGCCGCTGCTATAGTGCCCAGTGAAGTGCCACATGGGCTGGATGTAGAAATCGCTGTCCGGCAAGCCATAGCTGGGATAAGGGATGAGGCAGACCAGTTCGACTGCATCGATTGAGGCCGTGGGCAACTCGTAGGTTTCCTGCACTTGCGGCTGGGGTTCGTCCATCACCGCCGGTTGGTTGGCCGTGATCTCCAATTCCATGGATTGCCCATTCTTGGGGCCGGTTGCCACTGATCCACTAAAAATGTGCGCCGTCGGGTACCCGCCAAAGCTCTCGTCCGGGACAATCAGACCTTCCAGCAGAACTTGCTCTCCTTCTACTCCAAGGAGTGAGGAGTCGGGGCCGCCCCCAGGCATCACTTGGACGTATTGGTTGCCATTGTCAGCAGTGAACAAGATGGCCGATTGGCCTTCGAGCTGTAGGGTCTGCTGAGTGCCTTGCAGAATTTGAAATTGCAGGTTGGTAAATGGGATTTCGACGCGTTCGACATCAACGTAGGGGGTACCAAATTGGTCGTATCCTGTAATTTCCCCCCAAAGCTCAACGGGCTGGTTATGGTACGCCTGCAAACCATCCAAAACGTTGCCGCGCAGGCTCACTACGGTGGGATAAGGCAGGCCTCCTCGCATGTATAGCCAGGAATATTCGACCCGCTGGCTGCCGTCCTGCTGGGTAAAGAGGGATACCACAAGCGTCCCGCGGACTCCTTCGAGGTGCTCGCCGATCGAAGGCTGTGCACTCGCGAGAGTAGGGATGGGCACTGGCGTGCCACTGAGGTTCACATCATAGAAGCCCAGGCCGCCGCCTCCGCCGCCACCTCCTCCGCCGTTCGCCATGCGCAGGTCGAAGGCGTTCCACTCGAACGTATCGCCGACGGTAACGCCCATGGCGTAGACGTCCTCCAGGAGTAACGGGACATCGGCAGGGATGTCTGGCATGATTAGTTCTCCGCCTTCACTAGACATTAGCACCACTTGATCCCCCTGGCGCTGCAGTGTTCCCAGGTGCCCCTCCCCGAAACCGCTATGCACTTTCCAAGAATCGAGAACGAAGAACTCCACGCCATTTTCCGCATGGAAGCGACCAGTGGCTTCGACAAAGGTGTCAGGCATGGATTCGTCTATGTTGGTTAGGTCGCCAATCGCCGTGACGCCGTAAAGCGTGACGATAGGTTCACCGCCCTCCAGAGAGGGTGTTGAATTCAGCCAGCCATAAACGGTTACAGTCTGATCTGATGGGTACTCGCGGATCCACTCTTGAATCGGACCTGATGGGCTGGTAAAGCCTTCCAGAGTCCCATACTTCGGATCGGGAGAAAGCAGCTTTTGCAGCGCCTCCTCGGCCGAGAGGATCCCGTAGCTCTCTAGGAGCTCGTAGCTGGGAAAGGTGGCGTCGACAAAGGCGATGCCTTCTGCGTTGAAATTAAACTGGAAACCTGCGGCATCGAAATGCGGGTACCGCAAAGGGAAGCCATCAGGGGATAGGGGCAATGCATAATAGGCACCGCGGCTCTCTGAAAATGTGACTTTGTAATCCATGCCAAACCCAGCTGTTTGCATGAACTCGGCGATCTGGGCTTCGGCGTCGGCCGGGGTTAATGGGGAAGAGAAAATGTTCCCGTAATCGGAATAGTCTAGGTAATAGGTGAAATGGCCTGGCGTATGGAGTATGAGACGCTGATTGCCATCCACAATAAGGAAGGCGCCGGGTTCGCCGGGTGCCGCATAGACATTCGCTTGCAACCCCAGCTGATCCGCCAAAGCGCGGGCCTCTTCGATGGTCGCCGGCGAATCCGGATGGCCAAGAAGGACGCTCGCCTCGCCCGGGCCAGCGGGTAGTGCGGCGTTCAGCGTTAGCGTGGTGCCGCGCCAATCGTAGGTGACTGGCACAGGGGCAAGGGCTTCTGGGATGCTGGTGGGCGATTGCGTGGCAGTTGACGCGAGGGGAATTTCCGCCGAGATGGATGGCGTTGCTTCCGGCGCCATCTGGCAGCCTGTGACGGTGATAGCTACTGCAGCCAGCACCAGGGCAGGGATAGAAAATGCGACGAGCTTGCGCGACATAGTTCTCCTTTCAGGACTTGATTCGCTTGCATTAAGCAATGTCCCCTTCGGCGATTGCCAGACTCTAGCCAGTGAAACGAGCATCGTCAAGCCTCGAATTCGACTGCTGTTAGAATCGCTCTATGGCCGCGGAAACGGGAATCGACGAACGCATCAGTCCCGTACGCCAGCAATACCTGGAGATCAAGCGCCAGCATCCCGGCGCGATCCTGTTCTTCCGCCTGGGGGATTTCTACGAAACCTTCGATGCGGATGCCGAACTGGTGGCGCGCGAACTGGATATCGTGCTCACCTCGCGCAATGTGGCTAAAGGCGTGCGCGTGCCCTTGGCCGGCATTCCTTACCATGCGGCCGAGACCTATCTGGCCAAGCTGATCGCCAGGGGCCACCACGTGGCCATCTGTGAGCAAATTGGCGAGGAGCCGGTGAAGGGGCTGATGGCGCGCCAGGTGGTACGCATCGTGACGCCGGGCACGGTGGTGGAACCGGGCCTGCTGCGCGGCGATGCCAACAACTACCTGGCGGTCGTGGTGATCGAAGAAGGCCGCGCTGGGCTGGCCTATGCGGATGTGACCACCGGCGAATTCGCCGCCACGGAGCTAGAGGGTGAAGCCGCAGTAGGGGCGGAATTGGGACGCCTTGCGCCCGCCGAGATCCTGCACCCAGACACGAAAGTGGGCGGACTACAAACCCGCCCATATGAAAAGCTCGCCGGACACGCGACGCCGTGGACGGCCTGGCGCTTCGAGCCCGGCCGCTGCAAGGAAGCGCTGCTGGCGCACTTCAAGACCGCCAGCTTGAAGGCGTATGGCCTGAACGATAGGCCGCTGGCTATCCAGGCAGCCGGGGCCTTGCTGCAATATGTACAAGAGACCCAACCCTCGAGCCTAAGTCTGCTGACCGGCCTGCATTCCTACAGCCTGAGCGAATTCATGACCCTGGATGCAGAAGCGCGGCGCAACCTGGAACTGACTGAAACCTTGCGCGGCGGGACAAAAGGCTCCCTGCTGGATGTGCTCGACCAGTGCGTGACGCCCATGGGCCGCCGCCTGTTGCGCCAGTGGGTGAGCAAACCCCTGTTGGAGGTCGAAAAGATCCACCAGCGGCAGGATGGCGTGGCCTGGTTTCACGGCGAAGGCTTGCGGCGCGCCGAAGTGCGCGCCACGCTGAAACCGCTCGGCGATTTGGAGCGGATGGCTAACCGCGTGCTGGGCGGCAGCGCCCAACCGCGCGACCTGGCGGCGATGCGAGAAACGCTGGAAGCGATCCCGGCGGTCATGGAGTTGCTGGGCGACGGAGTCGAGGCTTTAGCCGGTAAAGAAGATGACCGGCTAAAGCCTCGACTCCGAACGTTATTGGGCGGTTTGTCCTCTTGTGCGGCCGAACTCGAGCTGTTGCAGACGTCCGTCGCCGAAGACCCTCCCGCCGTGCTGGGCCATATGGGCATCATTCGCCATGGATATTCGAGCGAGCTGGATGAGGTGATGGAGTCCACGCAGAAGGCGCGGGATTGGATTGCCAACCTGGAAGCCGGCGAACGGGTACGCACCGGCATCAAGTCCCTCAAGGTGGGCTTCAATAAAGTGCACGGCTATTACATCGAGGTCACCAAAGCCAAGGACGACGGCAACCTGCCGGACGAGTACATCCGCAAACAGACGCTGGTGAATGCCGAGCGTTACATCACGCCGCAGATGAAGGAGGTCGAGGCGCAGGTGCTAAACGCCGAGGAGCGCATCCTCGAAGTCGAGACGCGCCTGTTCAAGCAAGTTTGCGCCGAGTTGGCCAAGACCGCCGATGGCATGTTGGCTTCGGCGCGGGCTCTGGCCACGGCGGATGTGCTGGCTTCGCTGGCCGAGGTGGCGGCTTTGAATGGCTACACGCGGCCGGAAGTGGAAGAGGGCGAGGCGCTGGATATCCGCGATGGCCGCCACCCCGTCGTGGAGCGCTTGCTGCCAGGGCAGGCGCGCTTCGTGCCCAACGACGCCAGCTTCGAGCCTGGGGAATGTGTGCGCTTGATCACCGGGCCGAATATGAGCGGCAAATCTACCTATTTGCGCCAGGTGGCGTTGATCGTGCTGATGGCGCAGATGGGCATCTTCGTGCCCGCCGCCAGCGCCCGCCTCGGCCTGGTGGATCGCATCTTCACCCGCATCGGCGCCCAAGATGAGATCCATGCCGGCCAGTCCACCTTCATGGTGGAGATGGTGGAGACAGCCAACATCCTGCACCACGCCACGCCGCGCAGCCTGCTGGTGCTGGACGAGATCGGCCGCGGCACCAGCACCTACGACGGGCTCTCCATCGCTTGGGCGGTCATCGAGTACATCCACAACCATCCCAAGCTAAGGGCGCGCACGCTGTTCGCCACGCATTATCACGAACTAGTGCAGCTGGCGGCGCAGCTGCCCGGCGTGCGCAACTACAACGTGGCTGTCAGCGAGGCCGACGGCACCGTTGTGTTCCTGCACAGGATCATCCCCGGCGGGGCGGACCGCTCCTACGGCATCCATGTGGGCCAGCTGGCCGGGCTGCCGCGGCCCGTGCTGCAACGCGCCAGCGAGATCCTGCGCGAGCTGGAAGCCAGCTCTGGCCGCAATGCGGACACCGGCGGCCTTGCCGCCAAGCAGGCGGCGCTGTTTCCAGAGAGCAGCCCGCTGTTGGATGAACTGAAGGCGCTGGATATCGAAGGGCTCTCGCCCATCGAGGCGCTGAATAAGCTATGGGAATGGAAGAAGAAATTTGTTGAACAAAAATCAAAAAGGGAGCATAATAGCTGACAGCATCACTAGATATCTAAGGAGGGATTGATGACGGTAGGAAATCCCAAAGATGATAATTATTGGAATGAATATGATGGATTGCAGAATGCGAAGCATCAACTGCTTGCCGCTTACCTGGGTGCCTGGTTCCCCATTCTCGCTTCCTGGAATGGCCGGGTTCTCTACATAGACTGCCACGCGGGTAGGGGAAGGCATAGAACTGGACATGAGGGGTCCCCCATTCTAGCTGTCAGGACATTGGTTGAACACAGACTGCGAGAAAAAATCCTAGCAGGGGCCGAAGTGAATTTTATGTTTATTGAGGAAAACAAAAACAATTTTGAGATTCTCCAAAGGGAAATTCAAGCATTGGGCCAATTGCCGAATGGTGTTAAAGTGCTGCCTTATCAGGAAGACTATGAGGCCTGGCTGCGCGGACTTTTAAATCGCCTGAAAGATCGCGAAAGGAAATTAGCCCCAGCCTTTGCTTTTATTGACCCCTACGGATTTGATATATCGATGGAATTGCTAAATCAATTCCTCCAATCCCCACGAAGCGAGCTTGTCGTCAACTTTATGTATAGGTATGTCGACATGTCTATGCACAACCCAGACCAAGCGGACAATATGGACAAGCTTTTTGGGACTCCTGAATGGCGCGAGGTCGCAAAAATCGAAGAACCTGATCGGCGGGCTGAGGCGGCGATTAATTTGTACTCAGGGCAGCTGAAGGCCAAATACCTTACCCAAATGAATATGTATGCAGAAAATGGCACGCTGAAATACGTGCTTGTCCATGCATCAAATCACGAACTTGGAAGAGAAAAAATTAAAGAGGCAATCTGGAAGGTCACTCCGGATGGTAGTTTCTCTGCTTTTGAAAGAGATAATCCTCAACAAATAGTACTGATCCAGGCTAATGCCGATCTATCTAAACTAGAGGATAGGCTCTGGGATCAATTTGCAGGTAAGAGTATCGATATGAAAGCACTATATTCTTGGCTTTCAGGTGAGCTATATCTGAAGAAACATCTTCACGAGTTGTTACGCCAGTACAGAAAAGAAGGGAAGATTAAAGCAAGCGGCTATACAGGAAAATTCGTTTTTAATCAAAACCCAACGATTTCCTTTACAGTCAAAAAAGGTTAGTTAGTTGACAAAATGAGCGTTACCAGCTAGTATAGAACAAACGTTCTAGAAAGTGAGATATCCTTGGCTCAGCTAAGCAAAATTGAATGGACAGAAGCAACCTGGAATCCTTGGCATGGTTGCATAAAGGTCTCACCGGGATGCAAAAACTGCTATATGTATCGCGATAAAAAGCGCTACGGTCAGGATCCGAAGCTAATCTTGAGGAGTAAGACTACATTTAGGGATCCATTAAAATGGGCAAAGCCCAAACTTGTATTCACTTGCTCCTGGTCCGATTGGTTCATTGAGGAAGCGGATGATTGGAGAGAAGAGGCTTGGGACATAATCCGTCAGACGCCGCACCATACATTTCAGATTCTTACAAAGCGGCCCGAGAGGATACGTGAACACCTACCCAATGATTGGAAGAACGGATGGAGTAATGTCTGGTTAGGTGTCAGTATCGAAAATCAAAAATATGAAAGCAGAATGGAAATCTTGCGAGAAACGCCAGCTAAAGTCCGCTTTATTAGCGCGGAGCCACTAATCGCACCAATCATATTCACCAGCTTGAAGAAGATTGATTGGGTAATAACGGGTGGAGAAAGTGGACCTAATGCTAGACCGATGGATATGGATTGGGTAAGGTCGATTCGAGATCAATGCAAGAAAGCAGGGACAGCCTTTTTCCATAAGCAAAATGGGGGTACGACTATCGTTGATGGAGCATGGGGCGGTCGGAAAATTGACGGCAGAACTTGGGATGCTATGCCCAGTTACGCCTAACTAGTTTAATTGACTCCATATCCCGGTAAACTCCGGCACCCGGCTCCAGCCGTTTGCTCGTACGTTGGCCGCCATCTGCTCGCCGAAGAAGAAGCCGCATAATTCCGCGGCGCGCTCCACGCTGCCGAACTCGTAGTCGGTAGCGATGACCTGGCGGCGGAAGCCGAGCTCGTTTTCTAGCCAGGCGTAATAGTCCGCCAGGGCCGCGTTCGGCGGGCCCGGCTCCAGCACGCCGGTGCCCAGGGTCTCCAAAATGATCAGCGCGCCGCCGGGTTTCGTCGCCCGCCGCATTTCATCGAGGGCGCGCTGAGCCTCTGCCTTCCAATCGGAGTACCAGCCGGTGAAGTGGCCGATGGCCCAGCCCGCGACGGCCACATCCGCCCAGCCGGGTTTTAAGGGCAGGGCGCGAAGATCGGCTTGGATGAGCCTATGGGCAGGCTCTGGTGTGCCAGCCGGGAGATTGTCACGTCGCTGCGTGGCCTTCGGCAACTCCGCTCCTCGCAATGACGAAAGCTGTTTGGTTTGTTCCACCAACATGGCGTGGTGCAGATCGAGGGCGACGATCTCGCAATCCAGGCCATTAAGCAGCAGCGGGATGCGGCCGCTGCCGCTGCCCAGGTCCAGGATGCGTTTGCCGGCCAATGGAGTTATGGCCCGCAAGGCGGGCAGCAGGTGGCCGTCGGCGTCCTCAGCGGCGATGAGAGCGTGGTAGGCTGCGGCGCGGCTCTTGTAGACACGGATGAAGTGGTCGTTGGCGGGCAGCATTCAGGCGGAGGCCTTGTCGAGACCAGCCAAGGCGGCAATGTGCTCCGGCCCCGTGCCACAGCAGCCGCCGATCAGGTGAGCACCGTCATCCAGCCAGCGCCGAGCGAATTGGGCGTAGACCTGCGGCTGGGCGGCTTCGGTTTCGCCCCAATGCTGGTAATCCTCGGTGTGGCTGGGATTGGCATAGACCGCAATGGGGAGCGTGGTAGCGGCGCGCAATTCTGCCAGGGCGAGATGCAGGGTGGGGGCCGCCGAACAATTAATGCCAAGGAAATGGGGCTGGTGTGGACCTACGGCCTTGACCGCGTCAGCCAGCTTTTCTCCCGAAAACATCCGCCCGTCGGCCTTGCAGATGAAGCTGACGCCGTAGGGTAGCCCGGTGCTCTTGGCCGCCTGGGCGGCCGCCTCGGCTTCGCGGATCGTGCTGATGGTCTCGGCCAGGAGCAGATCTACGCCCGCCGCGGCCAGGTTGCGAGCCATCTCGCTGTGCTCGGCCGCGTAGACTTCGCGCGGCAGAGCATTCGCCGAGTAGCTGTCCTCCAGCGGCGCCATGCATCCGGCGACGAAGGCCTGCTTCCCGCTGGCGCGCACTGCTTTCTGGGCGATGGCCACGGCCAGCGCGGTCAGCCGCGCGGCCTCGTCGCCCATTCCCACCTTCCCCAGATTGCGGCGGTGAGTGCGAAAGCTATTGGTGATGATGACTTCGGCCCCGGCTTCCAGGTATTCTCGATGGACTAGTTCCACCAGCTCGGGCGCATTCAGCAGCGCCATGGCCGACCAGATAGGCGTGCTGGTATCCACGCCGCGGCGCTCGAGCTCGGTGCCCATGGCGCCGTCAATAATGATGAGGCGCGGGCCGGCCAGGCGTTGGAGGAAAGGATGCATAGAGGTATTATATAGATGGTAGCGCATTCGCCTGCCGAGAAAATGCGAAAGCCAAGACTGATCACAATTTGCATCCTTACGCTCCTTTTAGCTGGCTGTACGCTCTCCGCCCCGGCGGAGCCCCGCTTTGACGTAATTTCGGCCAAGGGTTTTTACCCCGAGGCCTTGGGCTTAGCCCTCGAGTGGAGCAGCTCGGCCGAACTGGTCAAGGTAGGAGGGGTGATCGCCTTCGACCACCCCCTTGCCGCTCATGAAGCGGAATTGGTGTACGGCTTTGAATCGAGCGAAAAGGAATTCTCAGTGTATACAGTCACCTGCTCAACAACCTCTTGCCAGGGGCAGGCTGTCAGCAATGTGTCCCCTACGCCGGTGGCCGAGGACCGCGCCGAGTTAGCGCGCGCCCCGATCGACGTTGCTTCGTTGAATATCGATAGCATCGAAGCGGTTGTGATCGGAGAATATGTTGGAGGCTTTAAGTGTGTTCTGGTCGACACCTGGACCGGGTGGGGAGAATTCGGCCTGGGCAATGCCGCAAAGATGGTTTGGCAGGTAAACTTCCATTGCCCATCCTGGGGCGAAATGGAAGTTCACATCGATCCCTACAATGGGGACGTGCTGATCATTGAGCGATTACCCAGCCCTCCATCCCCACTGAATTAGGAAAGCTTAAGTTCCGGCCAGCTGCTTCAGCCGGGTGATGCGTTCGGTATCCTCTGCGACCCAATCGATCTCTTTCAATTTTCCGTAGGCTCGAACGAAATACGGTTTGGCCTCTGTGAGCTTGCCCAGCGCCAGCAAGCACTCGCCGATCTCCTCACTTACAAAGCTATCCGCCTCTCCAGTTTCCAGCGCTTTCTGCATCGCCAAGGCTTCCTCGACTCTGCCGAGGACGCGTAGCACCTTCGCCACGCTCCATTTGGCGACGCTCAAAGGTTCTGCCTTGCCTTGCTGCTCGCGCAGCGGTATCGCCTTCTGGAATAGATGCAGGGCTTCTTCGTAGCGCTTGAGGTCAAACAATGACCAGCCCGTGTTGTTGTAGAGCGAGGCCAGCCAGCCGCGAGCGCGCTCGTCGCTGGACTGCTGGGCGTACTCGATGGCTTTCAAGTTCCAATCCATGCGCGCCTCGGGCGGCGCGGCGCTGCCCAGCATGTGCAGGGCATCCACCGTGAAGAAGTCGGCGCCTAGCTTTTCGGCCAGGGCGCTGGCGTGCGAGAACAGCAGCACGGCCTTCTCCGGCTGCTTGTTCGAATTGAAGGTCCGACCGCGCTCCAGCAGATAACGGACCTCGATCAGACTGCCCGGTTCCATCGTTTTCTCGATCTCGTCGAGCAGGGCATGGGCCTGATCGAATTTCCCTCGCAGGCTGTAGGTGCGGGCGATCTGGGTCTTCAACTGCAGGATATAGTCCGCGTTGCGCTTGCCTTGGGCTTCGGCAAGGATGGCGCGGAAGGTGGCCTCCGTTTTGGCGGGGTGGCTGTAATCCCAGAGGTCATTGAAGTCGTGCCAGGCATAGGCCATGCGCAGAATCATAATACAGGTTGAGCCTGGGCTTATAATTTTCGTCTCCATGCGCAATCTGCTTTCTCAAGAAAACCTGTATGCGCTCTTGCTCTGCCTCCTCGCCATCCTGTTGCTGATCATGACCGCGGACGCCAGCCCGCTGTGGATCTACCAGGGGTTCTAAAGCCTTGACCCTTACGCAGATCTTCATTTTCAGCGCTCTTGGTCTGGCCGCAGGCCGCTTCTACAAAGTCGTCAACCGCGGCTGGCTGCTGTTTGCCGCCAGTGTACTAGCCGTTTTCTGGCTGCAGCCGGCTTCGCTGATCCGCAACCTGCCATTCCTGCTGCCCGCGGCCAGCCTGGGGCTTGCCGGGCTGGTCTGGTCGCTCACGCTGCCAAAGGAACGGCGCGCCACCAAAGAAGACCGCTGGGCGGCTGGTTTGCTTGGAGGCCTGGTGCTTTTTATAAGCGCCTCCCGTTATGTTGAGCCGCTGAGCGAATGGCTGGCGGCCCGGCCGCCGCAACTCGAGCTGGCCTTCATTGCAGTGGCAGCCCTAGCCGCCCTCGGTTTCCTCGCTTATTGGATGAGTCGCGGCCGCAGCCTGCTGCAGAACGCGGTTGCCCTGATCATCATTGGCACCCTGGTGGTGCTCAAATCCGAACCGCTGGCTATAGCCGCAAGCGGAACGCTGAGGATGCTCGCAGGGCAGGATGCCAGCCTGGCTTCATCGTTCGACTTCGGCTGGCTGGGCTTCTCCTACATCGCATTCCGTTTGGTTCGCGTATTGCGCGACCGAGTCAGCGGTCGCCTGCCGCAGGTCTCACTGCGCGATTTCATCACCTACATCGTTTTCTTCCCCGCGCTCACCGCCGGTCCCATCGATCGAGTCGAGCGTTTCACTCCGCAGTTGCTGGGCGAGTTCGCTCTGGGCTCTGAACAATTGCTGGCGGCCGGCTGGCGCCTGGCTATGGGCCTATTCATGAAGTTTGTGCTGGCCGACGGGCTGGCCTTCTTCGCCTTGAATGCGGTGAATGCCTGGCAAACCGAGTCGATGGGGTGGATGTGGGTTCTGCTGGTCGCCTATGCCTTCCGCATCTTCTTCGACTTCGCGGGGTACACGCATATCGCCATCGGGCTGGGCCTGCTCTTCGGCGTATTGCTGCCCGAGAACTTCGAGCGGCCTTACCTCAAACACAACCTCACCGCGTTCTGGAACAGCTGGCACATGACCCTGGCGCAGTGGTTTCGCGCCTACTACTTCAATCCGCTGACGCGCTGGCTGCGCTCGCGCAACCTGCAAGTCTGGCTCGTCATCCTCGTGGGCCAGCTCACTACCATGGCGTTGATCGGCCTTTGGCACGGCATTACTTGGAACTTCCTCGCTTGGGGCCTGTGGCACGGCGCGGGGCTTTTCATCCACAATCAATGGACGCAATTTAGCAAGGCGCGCCCGCTGAGCATCACTCCCCGGCTAGCCCAGCCGCTTGGCATCTTCGCGACCTTCGCTTTCGTCACCATCGGTTGGGTGTGGTTCGCCTTGCCGGGGCCGCAGGACGCGGCTCGCGTTTTCAGCGTGCTATTCGGGATGAATTGATGAGCCGGAAGATCTCGGGTGGCAGGCTGCTCGTCAAGGCCGTCGTGTTGTTCGCCGCGCTGAACTTGGCCTTCGCGGCTCTCGATTTGACCCCCGTCATCGGACGCCTGACCCTGTACAACTGGCTGCTGCCGGGCCGCGACCGATTGCCCTATGGCGACGATCCGGCGCGTTCGTATAACCTTAACCTCTACAGCCTGGAAGCCATGTTCGCATCGCACAAGCTGGCCGGGACACCCAAGGCAGCTGATGAATACCGCGTGCTCGTCATCGGCGACTCATCCGTGTGGGGCTTCTTGCTCGAAAACGAGGACACGCTGAGCGGCGCGCTCAACGCGGCCGGCCTGTATGCCGCGGACGGGCGCCGTGCTGTCTTCTACAATCTTGGCCACCCGACCATCTCCCTAACCAAAGACTTGATGATCCTGGACTACGCCATGCAATATGAGCCCGACTTGATCTTGTGGCCGGTGACTCTCGAAGCCTTCCCGTGGAGTAAGCAGCTAAGCTCTCCCTTGGTTCAGAATAACCCCGACCGCGTTTCCCAGCTATTTACTAAGTACCAATTACCCCTTACTTCCCCGCCATCCCACTCTTTCTTCGACCGCACCATCCTCGGCCAGCGCCGCAACCTGGCCGATATTCTGCGCCTGCAGCTGTACGGCGTTATGTGGGCGGCCACCGGCATTGATGTATTTTTTCCTGACGAAATCGAATTGCGCGCCATGGACTTGGAAGCCAGCGAGGATTTCGCCGGCCTGCAACAGCCGTTGCGCGCTGAGGACCTGGCTTTCGATGTCTTGGCGGCTGGCGTCCAGCTGGCGGGTGAGGTGCCCGTGTTGATCGTTAACGAGCCGATCTTCATCAGCGATGGCGCCAATAGCGAAATACGCTACAACTCTTTCTATCCCCGTTGGGCTTACGATGGTTATCGGGTCCTGCTCCAAGAACAAGCAGCGCGCCAAGGCTGGGCGTACGTTGATCTATGGAAGGCGGCGGCGGATGCCGAATTTACCAACACACCCATCCACCTCACACCGCTGGGTACGCTACAATTTGCGGATGCCCTCATCGAAGCCCTCAGCGACCAATTCGATCTTCGACCCTAATCGTTCGATTCTCCATCCTCCATCCTCAATTCGCCTTGTCTACTTGTTTACCTGTGTACTGCTTTTCTCGCTTTCCGCCTGCAGCTCGCCCGCCGGTTCGGCGGATGCCGCTGTGGAGCGCTATTTGAAGGCGGTGGTCTCCGTCGATGAGGTGGAGGCGGTGAACTCCGCCTGCGCCGCGTGGGAGCAGCAGGCCGTTCTGGAGAGCGCCGCTTATCAGGGCGTAGAGACGCAGCTCGACAACCTGGATTGCCAGGCTGTATCTGAGGATGGAGAGAGCGCCCAGGTGGCCTGCACGGGGCAGGTGCGCTACAGCTACGCCGGCGGCGAAGATCAATTGGACGAGTTGGGCGGGCGTACCTTCAGCGCCGTGATCGAAGCCGGCGAGTGGAAGATGTGCGGTCCGGGAGGCGGGCAAGCCGTCAGCCTGACTGCGACCGTCACGCCTTTTCCGGTAGGGCAGGCCTTGCCCACTGAGACGCTTCCACCCACTGACGAACCCACGTCGGAGCCGACCCCGGACTATACGCCAACTCCTGACACGCGGCCGTTGCCGGATGCGTGGCGCTCCTGGCCCATTGAGCCGGCGCTCAGCCCCTGGCTGGCGGAGGTTTACACCGACAGCTTGGCGGCTGGCAACGATCCGCGTCATTTTTCGGTGGCGGGGGATTGCCAGAATATCCCCAATGCCTTCATGGGCTTCTATGATGCCAGAGGCCGCTACTTCTTTTCGGATGAAGAGCAGTATCTGCAGGAAACCGTTGATTACTTCGCCGGTTCCTGGGGACGAAATGGGTTGGCCGTTGAAGGCGGGTTCAACTTCCCGGCCATCTTTACACCGCTGCGCGCCGATCCGCAGCTTTGCGAAGCAGGAGAAGATCCACTGGCATGTGAGATCCGCACCTATAGGCCCTCATTCATTTTCATCTCGATGGAATTTGTGTACGAAGGCCGCACCGCCGAGAACTATGAGGCCTATCTGCGCCAGGCCGTGGAATATGCGCTGTCCCAGCATGTCATTCCCATTCTACTGACCAAGGCCGATAATGTTGAGGGCGGGCATCGCATCAACCTGGCCACGGCGCAGGTGGCGTATGATTACGATGTCCCGCTGATCAACTGGTGGCGTGCCGCCCAAGCCCTGCCAGATAAAGGGCTGGATCTCGAGCGCGGGGCGAGCAGCATCCCCCAGTATTTTTACATCACGACGGAAGCCTGGACCGCCCGTTCGTATTGGGCGCTGCGTTCCCTAGATGCCTTTTGGCGCATTCTGGCTGGAGGATAAATGAAAGACGAGATCATCGCGCAGTTGAACCAGTACATCACCGGCCAGATCCTAAAGCGCCCAGATAAAACCCTGAATCCCAACGAGCCGCTGATCTCGGGCGGGCTCATCGATTCGTTTTCGCTCGTGGACTTATCGTTGTTCGTGGAACAGACCTGGGCCGTCCGCCTGGATGATACCGAACTGAACGCGCAGACATTTGATACCTTGAACCAGTTGGCTGATTTGATTCAAACCCGAATTAAGTAGGGAGTACCAATCGTTTTTAGTTTCCAAATTCCCCAAGATACTTCTCTCGATTATCGGTCCGCGCGTGTTTGCCGCTGGAGGTTTTGACGATCCAGCCGCGCGGCACAAAGCGCAGATCGCCCAGCGTCACCTCGGTTTCCTTCACGATGGCGGCGCGCAGCTCCCGCTCGGCCGCGTCCGTGTCGGCGCCTTCTCTTGCCTCAGCCACCACCACGACTTTCTCCGAGCCCAGGCGCTCATCGAGTACGCCGAAGGCCACGGCGCGCCCAGGGTGGATACCCTGCGTGCGGTTGGCGATGGCCTCGATGTCTTGCGGATAGACGTTTTTGCCGCCCACGATGATGAGGTCCTTCTTGCGTCCCGTAATGTATAGTTCACCGTCCGCTAAATAGCCCATATCGCCCGTGAGGTACCAGCCGTCAGCGGTCATCACTTTCTCGGTGAGGTCCGGGCGCTTGTAATATCCGCTCAACATGAACTCGCTGCGCAAGGCGATCTCGCCTACATGGCGGTCGGCAAGCGGCTTGCCCTCCATATCTACGATGCGAAGTTCCACGGTTTCGATGGGCGGCCCGCAGCTAACGAAGCGTTTGCCTTGCGTCGCGGGGATGGCTTCGCCGCGCTCCTGCACCGCAGCGATCTCCACTGTGTCCACGCGAGGTGGAGTGCCCAGCTTGGTTTGCGTCACGCCAAAGGTGTTTTCGGCCATGGCATAGCTGACCGCCAGGGCATTCCTGGAAAAGCCGAGAGGCCCCATTTTTTCCACGAACATCTGATGGCTTTCGTCGTATACCGGCTCCGAGCAGTTGATGGCCGCGCGCCAACTGGAGAGGTCCAGGCCAGCCTTTGGCCGGAAGGTGCGCGCCAACAGGTTATAAGCGAAGTTGGGCAGCCAGCACAAGGTGCCGCGGTATTGGCTGATGGCATCCAACAGCACCCCGGGCTGCTTCACCCATTCGAACGGTGACATCAGCACCAAATGGGTCCCGCTAACGATGGGCATTACGAAGCCTGCGACCAGACCCATGTCATGGTAGAGCGGCAGCCAGCTTACGATCACGTCTCGCTCGGGATCGAGCTCGATGGAACGGCCGTAACACTCGATCTGGCGCAGCACGGCGCGGTGGGAAAGGGCCACGCCTTTCTGCAGGCCGGTGCTGCCGGAAGAATGCTGTAGAAGGGCGATGGAATCGGGGGACACCTCCAGCGTTCGTGGTCCCATTTCTGTTGTCTGGCTTTGGGCTTTGGACATTTGGACAATCTGAACGGTGATCCCGGCGAGCAATTGGGTCAACGGGTCGAAGTTCTCCTCATAAGTCACTACTGCTTTAGCCCCCGAATGCTCGACCAGCACCTTCACCCGTTCACGGTAGAGTTGGGGGTCAAGTTTCTCCGTGAGGAAGGGGAAGATGGAAGGGATGGCCCCGAGCAGGGCCGCACCCCAAAATGAATAGATCAGGGCCAGCGAATGCTGCAGCACCAGGATCACCAGTTCCCCTTGGCCGACGCCGGCAGCCGCCAGGTTGGCGGCTGCGGCCCGGGACTGGGCCAGCAGCTCCCCATAGGTTATGGCTTGATGGCCACTCGAAGTAATGAAGGTGATGGCAGTCCGCTGTGGCTCGCTTAGCGCGCGGGCCAAGAGCGAGGACACCAGCGTTTGAGCCGCGGCGGGACCCTGTGTTGCCATTTTCTGTATTCTAATGGATGAGTTTCCATAAAAAAAGGCCGAGAGAATTCTCTCGGCCTTTTTGATTGATCTGCCTGCGGTGTTAGTGGGAGTTGGCGCCCATCAGCATGGGCGTGCCGCTGCGCTTCTTGACTGGGGTGGGGAAGATGCTTTCGAACTCATCCCGGCTTAGCGTTTCCACCTCGATCAGCTTCTTGGCCAGTTTGTGCAGGTGGGCCTTGTATTTGGTCAATGTCTTACGGGCGCGCGTTAAAGCTTCGCTCACCAGCTTAAACACTTCTTCGTCGATCTTTTCGGCGACCGCTTCGGAGTAATCGCGCTGTTCGGAGATCTCACGGCCAAGGAAGATCAGCTCTTCCTTCTGCCCATAGACGCGGGGGCCGAGCTCGGCGCTCATGCCCAGGCGGGTCACCATTTCGCGCGCCACTTTGGTCACGTGCTCCAGGTCGCTCTGCGCGCCGGAGGTGATGTCGTCGAAGATCAATTCCTCGGCAGCGCGGCCACCCAGCGAAAACGCCATGCGATCCAACAGCTTTTGACGGCTGACCAGGGTGTAGTCCTCTTCAGGCAGGGCGAGCACAAAACCGCCGGCGCGGCCGCGCGGCACGATGGTCACTTTCTGCACCGGGTCGCAATTGGGTAAGGCGTTGGCCACTACGGCGTGGCCGGCTTCGTGATAGGCCACGATACGTTTCTCGTCGGGGGTGATGATCTTGGTCTTGCGTTCCGGCCCCAGCAAGACGCGTTCGATGGCTTCCTGGAACTCGGTCAGGCCGATGGTTTTCTTATTGCGGCGCGCCGCAAGAATGGCGGCTTCGTTGACCAGATTCTCCAGATCGGCGCCTACCAAGCCGGGCGTGCCGCGGGCAATGAGGAAAAGGTCCACGTCTTTGGCGAGGGGCTTGCCGCGCACATGCACGCCCAGAATGGCCTCGCGGCCTTTCACGTCCGGCGCGTCCAAAATGACGCGACGGTCGAAACGGCCGGGGCGCAGCAGCGCCGGGTCGAGGATATCCGGTCGATTGGTGGCGGCGATCATGATGATGTTGGTGTCGGTGTCGAAACCATCCATCTCCACCAGCATCTGATTGAGGGTCTGCTCGCGCTCGTCGTGGCTTCCGCCCAGGCCGGCGCCGCGCTGGCGCCCGACAGCATCGATCTCATCCACAAAGACGATGCAGGGTGAGTGGCGCTTGGCTTGCTCGAACAGATCTCGCACGCGGCTGGCGCCAACGCCCACGAACATCTCTACGAATTCGGAACCGGAAATGGAGAAGAATGGCACACCCGCCTCGCCGGAAACAGCCTTGGCCAGCAGGGTTTTGCCCGTTCCGGGCGCGCCGACCAGCAGCACGCCCTTGGGGATGCGAGCGCCCAGCGAAATGAATTTCTCGGGCTCTTTGAGGAACTCAACGACCTCTTGCAGGTCCACCTTGGCTTCCTCTACCCCGGCCACGTCGTTGAAACTCACGGTGGGATTTTCGCCGGTGAACATGCGCGCCCGCGATTTGCCAAAGGACATTGCCGCGTTGTTGCTGCCCTGGGCCTGGCGGAAGACGAACCAGAACACGCCGGCCAGGATCAGGAAGGGGAGAATGTAGCCGAGCGCGGTGACGATGCCCAGCCAGGCGCTGGGGGGCTGCACCTCGACGGAGATCTCATTGGATGGCGACAGGTCTTCCGGGGTGACGCCCAGAGCCAGGAGTTGCTCCACCGTAGTGGCGCCGGCCTCCATGTGCACAAACCCCTCCGAGCCGTTGCGGTAAACGATCACCAGCCGGTCGCTATCGGTGATGATGCGCGACACCAGATGATTCTGGATGTCCGCAGCCACCTCATTGAGGTTGAGGGCTTCCTCTTGGGTCAGTTGTTGCTGATAGTTGAAGAAAACGAAAAAGATCAACGCCGCGAAGAACAGCAGATAGATCAGGGAGACGCGGCTGCGGGGGGTGTTCACTCAGATTCCTCCAGTTGCTTTCTTAGGACAAAGCGTGATTATACCAATCTCGCCCATGGCTCCCTATACTGACGGGTTTTCTAATGGAGCTCTTACGGCTTCCGGACAGCCAATCTCAGGCGATTTTTAAAGCTACTTTCTGCAACGAATCCACCCTCCCAACGTATATTTCTTTGTAGGTCTCTGCCATCACCGTAATTTTGAGGTCGGAACTATGAAGAAGTTGTTGCAGCCCTCCCCTTGGCGCACCGTTTTCCTTATCTGGTTAGGCTGGGTGGTCGTCCTGTTCGGCTACCAGGCGCTCATGCCTGCCCGGTTGGACCTGGCCCGCCCGGACTATGTGCTGTTCTGGACGCCCAACGAGACTCAGGCCGACAGCCAGGCCGACCAGGTCTATCTGACGGAGCCCTTCCTGAATTCCCACGTCTCCTGGGATTCGGAGTTCTACCTGGCCATTGCCAACGCGGGCTACGATTCTGATGATGTGCGTCGCGTCCAAGGCTATGTCCAGGAAGACGATATCACCTTGCCTCTTTGGCCCTTCTCATACCCTGCCGGAACCGGCCCTGATCACAGCCTCTCGCTAAATCACGCCTTCTTTCCCTTCTACCCCTTGGCGGCGCGGGCTTTCAATGTGCCTTTCTCCATTCTTGGGATGAATCCAATCGCTACTACTACCTTGTCTGCAGTGATGGTCTCCGTTCTCGGCACTCTGGCTGCCATGCTCGCCCTATACGAGCTTGCCAAAGAAGAACTCGGGGAGGATGGCGGGATCCGCGCAGCTTTCTATCTAGTCATTTTTCCCAGCGGCTTTTTCCTGGCGCAGGTATATACCGAAGGCTTGTTCGTTGGGCTCGCCTTCGCCTCGCTGGTGCTGATGCGCCGCGGCCGGCTTGGCTGGGCGGCTGTGCTGGCCATCGCAGCTACTTTCACCCGCGCCGTGGGCGTGGGCCTTATTGTCCCGCTGGCATACACCTGGTGGAAAAGCGGTGAATGGCGCCCGCTGCTGGCTGGCAAGTTCTCGACGAAAGCCATCCTCAACGTCCTGCTGGTTCTCTCGCCGTTGATCGCCTTCGGCCTTTGGCGCATCTCGTATTACGGCCTGGCCTTCGGCGAAGTTGAGCGCCTCTTCTTTGGCCGCGGCCTGCTCTCGATCGATAGCAGCATGCAAACCTGGTCCGCGGCCTGGGCCGCCATGTTCTCCAGCAATACCCAGGCGACCGCTTACTACCTGCTGGAATTCGGTTCCATCGCGTTAGGCGTGGCGGCCTGCATCATCGGGTTCCGGCGCCACCCGGACCTGGCAATGTTCAGCGCGCTGGTGATCTTCTTTTCGCTGACCAGCGGGCAAGCCCAGGGCATGCACCGCTACATCCTGGCGGCGCCATCTGTGTTCCTGGTGCTGGCGGATTGGGGCAGGAGCCGTGCCTTCGATCGCACCTGGATAATGGCCAGCGTGCTTTGGATGGGGCTGATGGCTACTCTGTTCACTTTCGATATGTGGGCAGGGTGACAAAAATCGACAAGGCATGACACATGTCTTGTCGATTTTTATCATTGCGAGGCCGCTTGCGGCCGTGGCAATCTCCAGTCAAACACAACCCGTTTGTTACAACTGCCAGCTATCACCCCAGTTTTGCAGTAATGTCTGATAGACGGGATCCTGGTACCGCGCCAGCTCGAACATAGGCGCGTAGTCGGGCAGGTCATCGCCAACAATGTGCGCGGCCAGCAGTTCGCCTAACCCCGCAGCCGCCATAATGCCGTAGCCGGAAGCGGCGCCAATGACATAGGCGCCCGGCACCGGCGTGGGCCCGGCCAGCGGCCGGTTTTCGTGCGTCTTGGTGTAATAACCGCCATCCAGAGTGGGGCGGGGCATGTGTTCCAGGTAGCCGCGCATTTTGGGCAGGATGCGCGCCAAGCCGCGCAGCGCCAGCTCGGCATACAGCGGATCTTCAGTTATAGGGAAGCGCGCCTCGACTGGCTGGTTGTGAATGTCCCACAGCACCAGGATGCTTTGGGCGGCGGCATCTCCTTCCGGGCGCGTGTGCGCTCCGGACGGCAGGGTTTCCAGCAGCCAGGCACTCTGAGGATCCTCCATCAACATCGCTCGCTCCTCCGCGGTCCATTCCAATCTCTGCTCATCGGCGCAGATCAGCAGAGGCGCGGCGCGGTCCACAACGCCCAAGTGATCGTTGAAGCCCGCTTTGAGATGCAACTCGTTGACCACCGGGACGTCGACTCCGGCCAGCTTCCCGACCTGTGCTAGGTAAGGCCCCGCCGCGTTGATAAAGATAGAAGTATCGATGCGCGAACCATCCTCCAACGCGACACCGGAAACCTTTCCTCCTGAGGTCTCCACTGCCGCTACGCTTCCATTGACGACGGACACGCCCGCAGCCTTGGCTCGCTCCAGCATCCACATCCCGTACGTCTGGCCGCTAAGCCAGCCTGCGCGGCGGACGTGCAGGGCGGCGGTCACGTTTTCCGCTAAATAGGGAAAGTACCTGCTGACCAGGTTTCCCTTCGTCAGCAGATCGGCGCCTGTGACCCCGCCGAATCCTTCGACAACATGTGGCTGGTAACTTTGGCTGTCTACGCTGTGCTCGCGCACTTCACCGGCTCCCAGCTTGGAGGCTTCATTAGCCGACGCGCGCAGTGCCTCAACGCCTTTGTCCTCCGTGGTGACGTAAAGATAGCCGCGGCGATTCAAGTTGAACAGATTATTGCTCTCGTCCGCCATTTCCTCTATCAGGTTAATGCTATGGTTCATCAGCCGCACCATGGCGTCACCGGGGCCGGGCCACCAATTGCGATAGCACTCGGTGGATTTATCGGAGGTGAGCGTGAGAGGCGGGCGTGGATCGACGAGCAGGACGTTGCGTTGGCCGCGCTTGACCGCGAGTTGATAGGCAGCGCTGATGCCCATGATGCCCGCGCCGCAGATGATAATGTCGGCGGCCTTAACCGCGGGTAACATAAACTAAGCAGCCTTTAGTTGGGCAAGGGCGTCCATCGCGGCCTTGCTTTGTTCCGCGTTGAAGTCCTTCAGGGGAGGCATCACGGGCCAGCGCGGTAAGCCATGTCGTGCATGCAACATGGCTTTCACGTAGGCCGGCGCAGGCGGCATGGCGTCCATGGCGGCGCGCAGCGCATCCAGCTGCGATTGCAGGGCCGAGGTTTCCTGGCCGTTGTGGTGAGCATCGTAAATGGCGCGCAAGTGCGGCGAATGCAAATTCGCCCCGGCGGTGATGCAGCCCGCGGCTCCAACGGCCAAGCCGGGGCCCAGCATTTTGTCATTGCCCACCATCACCGCTTTGCCAGGCAGGCCAGCCGCATAGCTGCGCGCCGAATCCAGGTTGCCGGACGAATCCTTGAGGCCGCCGAAGCGAGAAGGATACGCCGCGTCGAGACGCTGCAAAAGGCTCAATGGCAGCGGGACCCCGCTGACGGCCGGGATGTGATAACCGAGCAGCAGCCTGTCCTTGGGCACGCCAGATTCGATTAGGTGTGCAAACCAATCGTAAAGCCCATTTTCCCCCGCCGAGCGGAAAAAGAACGGCGGCAGCGCCACAACGGCTTCGAAGCCCAAGCCGAAGGCGGCCTGGGTCAGGTCCACACTTTCGCGCAGGCTGGGCGTCCCGGTGCCTGCCAGCAACCGGAAACCGGCGTGTCCACGGCGCCATTCCGCCGCGGCCTGCCAGAGTCCGGTCCGTTCCTTGCCGGAGAACGAAGGCCCTTCTCCCGTAGTGCCCAACAAGAGGGATCCATGGCAGCCTCGCTGCTCCAAGAAATCGAGCAACCTGGGCAGCCCATTCAGGTCCGGCTGGCGGGATGCGGTGAGAGGTGTGACCGCCGCGGCGTATACTCCGCCAAGGTTCACTTTCATACGAGGCATTATATAGGTGAAAACACAGGGGACGAGGCATTGATAGCCGCTATGGCTCATACATCAATTGACGGTGGAGCCTTTTTCACAGATAATTAGGCAGCCCCCAGTACAACAAGGATCTAAGGAGAGGAAGGTATTCCATGTTTTCGAATCAAGGCTTGAAAGCGGTTTCAAAGACACTCGCTATGTCACTACTGCTATTGGCTTTGCTGCTTGCTGCGTGCGGCCAAGGTGCGCAAGGAACGTCTGGCCCTACGCGCACGGCGCCTCCCTATGCGACCGAGGCGGAACTGCCGTCGTTCGGGTTCGGCACGGATACTCCGGAAGCCCCGGCCGCTGGCCTGACCTTCGGCTTGGTGTTGGTGGGGCCGCAGAATGACCATGGCTGGAGCCAGGCGCATTACGAGGGTGGGCAGTATGTAGTTGAGAACATCCCGGGATCGGAAATGATCGTATTCGAATCGTTGAACCCGGCCGACAAACCCGAGGCCACCCTGGCAGATGTGGTGGATGACATGGTGTCGCAAGGCGCCACCCTGATCATCACCACCTCGGATGAATTCGAGGAAGATACCACCACCGTGGCGCAAAGCCACCCGGATGTGACCTTCATCAACGTCTCCGGTGATGACGCCCTGACGGGCGAAGCTCCGGCCAACCTGGGCAACATCATGGGCCGCATGGAAGACATGAAGGCCATCGCCGGCTGCGCCGCAGCGCTCGAAACCGAGACCGGGCAGATCGGCTATGTAGGACCCTTGATCAACTTTGAGACCCGCCGCCTGGTGGCCTCGGCTTATCTGGGGGCGCGCTACTGCTACGAGAACTATCGCGGCATGAATGCGGATGACCTGGAATTCACCGTCACCTGGATCGGCTTCTGGTTCAACATTCCGGGTGTGACCCTGGATCCGACCGAAGTGGCCAACAACTTCTTTGATACCGGTGTGGACGTGATCTTGAGCGGCATCGACACCACGGAAGGCATCGACGTGGCAGGGCAACGGGCAGCCGCAGGCGACGCTATTTTGGCGATCCCCTATGACTTCCTGGGCGCCTGCGACTCGGCCCCGGATGTGTGCCTGGGTGTTCCTTTCTTCAGCTGGGGCCCGGCTTACCTGGCCACGGCGCGATCGGTGGCCGAGGGCACTTGGACGCAGAGCTGGGATTGGAACGGAGCCAACTGGGAGGCTCTGACCGACCCGAGCGCCACCAATGTAGGCTGGGTGGACGGGGCGGCGTTGAGTGCGGATGCGGCCGCTTCGCTCCAAGATTACATCGGGTTGCTAGCTTCCGGCGAGCTGAGTGTATGGACGGGGCCCATCAACCTGATCGATGGCACGCCGTACATTGCGGCTGGCGCAGTGGCCACCGACGATGAGATCTGGTACCTGCCGCAACTGCTCGAAGGCATGGGCGAGCAGGCTCCTGAGTAACGACCGTTTATCTACAGCTTCAAAACGGGCGGGCCTTAAGCCCGCCCGTTTTGCTATTTCGAGACCAAACTGAGCTACGCTTCTTTGGCCCGTCCCTTCAGGAGGGCGTAAAGGATGAAGCCCATCCCGACGATGATCAATACCACTGGCCCTTCATATTGATTGTCGACAAATTGATGGATGGCCAGCGCGGTCATCACCGAGGCAATGGCGTAATCGCTCGCCGATGGCTTCTCGAAGATCGTTGAGAACTGGGCGAACAGGAACATCGCCAGCAGAAAGACACCGGCCCATAATAGCGCCCAGGCGCCTTCATCTTCCTTGCCGATGCGGGGCAGCACACCCATCTGATCAAGCGCCAGCAGGATGCCGGCGCCCAGCAACATGCCGCCCCAATGGAATGCCGTAAGCTTGATAAGTTTGCTTCGCTTCAACTCCGTAGCCATTTCATATCTCCTTCGAACTGCTGGATAAATGCAACACCTTTCGTGCTGCATTCACCCTAACTCGAAGAGGCTAGGGATGTCACCTAGAGAAAGTTAGGTTTAGACGGCTGGTTGAGCGGGAAGGTTTATTGGGAACGAAGAGCGAGTGCAGGGATTCGGGAGAGTCTCTACCGCCAGCCGGCTGGTTCCAGTTTGCCTGAAAGGAAACGTTCCACCTGGGCAGCCAGGAAGCAAGCCACTTCGCTGCGTCCGAAAGGCCAGGCGTAGACGAATTCGACCTGCGGATGCGCCTCGCGAGCGGCCTGTATTGCTTCCGGGATTTCTGTTTCGGCATGGGCACCGCCTGAAGTCATCATCGGCGTGATGATCACGACGCGTTGCGCCCCGGCTTCCACGGCCTTTTGGAAAGCATCTTCCAAAGTGGGAGAGCAAAATTCGTTGAAGCCGACCAGGACCGGGTGATGGCTCTTCTTCCCCAGGGCTTTGGCCAGCGCCAGCGAGCCGGCGTGGAAGGGATCATTCGCTTCGTTGCGCGGCCAGTTGCGCACGCGACGATCCAGTTCCCGATAGCGCTGCAATTCTTCCGAGGCCAATGGCGGCCGAGCGTGGCCATTGTGCGCATGATGCCCATTGTCGTTGTGGTGAGTCGCTTCTACCGCGGCGTGGAGACGAAAGTATTCAGCTAGCTCCTGTGGAGGGAAATCGCTGGGTGGGACTCCGTGCATGGCGAGAACGATCATAGTTGGCACTGGTATCACTCCTTGACGGAATGGCTTTTTGTTCACAAATAGTCTAATCTTGCCGCCTGGAGGCACTAGGGGCAAAAGCCCTAGCCGCAGAGGCAGATGTCCTGGGGGTAGATGTGGGCTTTCGAGAGGGACGAGTGGTGAATCAGGCAAGGAACAGGATAGCCACACCGGCCAATGCCACTACTGTTCCCCAAATAGCCCGTGGGCTCAGCTTTTCCTTGAAGAAGAAATATCCGATAGGAATAAGGAAAACGGGGGGCAGCGATTGGAGTGTGCTTGCCACGCCGATGTTCGGTGTGTATTTCACGGCCGCCAGAGAACACCACACGCCCAGCACCGGGCCCGCCAGGGTGGCGGCGAACAGTGCCCGCGTGGCGCCCGGGTTGGCCCTCAGCGCGGCGATAGTCGCCAGGCCTTGACCGCGCAGGGCGGTGACGAGCCAGATTCCAGGGGTGCCCATGCTCATGCGGATCACCTGGCCGGATAAGACCGGGATCTCGCCAGCCAGGCCTTCCTTAGCGGTGAGCAATCCGCCGGCCTGGCCCAGCGCGCCCAGGAATGCAAAGAACAAGCCAGTGGCATACAGCCGCCTGTCGATGCGCCCCGACCCGTTTTGGCCTTCTAGTACCACCCAAAGCACGCCTCCCAAAGTCACAGCCACCCCAAGCAATTGCACGCTCTCCAGCGTTTCGCCGTGCCAGGCCCAGCCAAATAGAGTTGCCAGGATCGGCGAAAGGCTAAAGACCAACATGGTGAGCCGCGGCCCGATTTGCACAAAGGCCTGGAAGAGCGCTGCGTCCCCCAGGCTTAAGCCAATAAGGCCGGACAGGCCTAGCCAGAACCATTGCTCGGGTGTGGCTGACCAAGGCAACAGGCCGCCAATGATCACGAAGTGCGCCGCCATGAGAATGAGCGTGGCGGCGAGCAGGCGGCTGCGATTGACGACTGCTGAGCCGAGAACACGGCCGCTGATGGTGAACAGCGTCGGGGCTATGGAAAAGAAAACCGAGGTGGCTAAGGCGGCGAATTCGCCGGCAAGTGGAAAGGGCGGCATGTTCGGTTCCGATCGGCGACCTGACAACTATAACTGCGCCGGGCGCTTTGCGTGAAACCGAAACTGAAAGGAGGCGTCTCATTTACAATAGAAAGCACTCTTCGCCGGAGAAGGAAAACTATGCCTGATGCTGTGATCATTGATGCCGTACGCACACCCATTGGGGCGCTGGGCGGCGCCCTGGCCGCGGTACGCCCGGACGACCTGGCCGCGCTGGTACTGAAGGCGTTGGTCCAGCGCACGGGAATCGACCCCGCGGAAGTTGAAGAGGTTTACATGGGTTGCGCCAACCAGGCCGGCGAAGACAACCGCAACGTGGCGCGCATGGCCGCGCTGCTGGCCGGCTTGCCGGTGGAAGTCGCCGCAGTCACAGTGAACCGCTTGTGCGCTTCGGGCCTGAATGCCGTGAACATTGCGGCGCGCGCCATTAAGGCCGGCGAAGGTGACGTCTACATTGCAGCGGGAGTGGAGAGCATGAGCCGCGCTCCGTATTCCGTTCCAAAGGCGGCAAACGCTTTCGAGTATGGCAACGTGACTATGTGGGATACCACGCTAGGGTGGCGCTATCCCAATGCGAGCTTGAAGGACAAATTCGGAAACGACTCAATGGGCGAGACGGCCGAAAATCTTTACGACGAGAAACCAATTTCGAGGCAGGAGCAGGACCGTTTTGCCTTGCAGAGCCACCAGCGCGCCATTGCGGCCATGGACAGCGGACGCTTCGCCCAGGAGATCGTGCCGGTGCCTGTGCCGCAACGCAGAGGCGAGCCCGTGATCGTGGATAAAGATGAACGGCCGCGCCGCGATACCAGCGTCGAAAATCTGGCCAAACTGAAGCCGGCCTTCCGCAAAGATGGCACCGTGACGGCGGGAAATTCCTCCGGCCTCAACGATGGCGCCGCGGCCCTGCTGTTGACCAGCGCCCAGAAGGCCAAGGCCCTTGGCCTGAAGCCGCTGGCGCGCGTGGTGGCCGCCGCCGCGGCAGGAGTGCCGCCGCGCACCATGGGCACCGGTCCCGTGCCGGCGGTGCGCAAGGCGTTGCAGCGCGCCGGGCTGAAGATAGATGACCTTGGCCTGATCGAACTCAATGAGGCCTTCGCCGTGCAGGCTCTGGTGGTGATGCGCGAACTGGGTCTGCGCGAAGACATCACCAATGTGAACGGCGGTGCCATTGCCCTGGGTCATCCGCTAGGGTGCTCCGGGGCGCGCATCCTCACCACCTTGCTGCACGAAATGCGTCGCCGCGCTCCAAAGGCGAAGCGGCCTTATTACGGCTTGGCCACGCTCTGCGTAGGCGTAGGGCAGGGCGAGGCAACCATCGTGGAGTGGGTGGGGGATTAAGGCAAGGATGAGGGAGGAAGGAGAAAGGATGAAACCCAATCGTATACCCTGGCGACAGGAATCTGTGGCAGAATAACTTCGCATCAAAACGAGCAATGGGAGGAATTCATGGGTAGCAAGCAATCGAAGAGGTCTCCACTCAAAAACAATCCCCTGCGCGGCCCTGGACAGTCGACGGACGAAACACTACAAGATTTGCTAATAGAAAAAATCGTTTTCCCTATTATTTTCGCTGTGTTAGTAGTTGTTTTAGCTGTGTATCACGAGCTATGCGCGACTATAAGAGCTACAAATTAGGTCGAGATGGCGAAAGAGCGGTGGGCCAAAGCCTAGAAGAATTGCGGGCATTTGGGTTTTCGGTCTTACACGATCTTCTTGGAGAAGGGTTTAACTTGGATCATGCATTATTTACAAACAAGGGCATATTCGTAATTGAAACCAAGACAATTAGCAAACCGACAAAGGGACCGGCAGTTGTTTCTTTCAGGGGCAAACAAATCCTTGTGAACGGTTATGGAATAGATCGCGACCCCATTACTCAGGTGGTTGCTCAAGCGCATTGGTTGGCCGAGGTATTGCAGAAGTCTACGGGCAAGCAGTATCCAGTCAAAGGAGTGGTCGTCTTTCCTGGATGGTTTGTCGAACCCATGCCAAAGTCCATCAAGGAGCGGGCTTGGGTGCTTTCTCCAAAAGCGCTAATAGGGTTTATCTCTCATGAGCCTGTCCGACTCAAGGAAGATGAGGTGCATATGGCGGTCTATCATCTTTCTCGTCACATTCGCTTGCCCAAGCAAGACTAAATTGGCCGCAACAAAACTCTCCTTCTATCGTATATCCATGTGTAAGGCAATACGCCTTCAAGGAGAATAACGTGGCACAAGAAATCAAGCGTCTACATCGTTCCCGCAGCGACCGCATGTTGGGCGGGGTGGCTGGCGGGCTGGCCGAATACTTGGACGCCGACCCGACTATCATCCGGTTGATCTTCGCCTTCAGCTTCCTGCTGTGGGGCACTGGACTCCTGATCTACCTGATCATGTGGCTGGTGGTTCCCGAAGCGCCGGCCGAGACCACCAGGCGCAAAGCTAGCTCACGCTAAGTCCGCAGGACTAGGGCACTCTCCTCCTCGATGGACCAGCGGCGCAAGCCGCTGGTCTCTTATTTATCGGTCCAGGATACATTAGAAGGCCGAACAAAAACCTGCCTATCCCCCAATAGATTACCGACATGCGCTTTCCAATTACCAATTGCTGGTTTCGAATCTCTAATCTCTAGACTCTATCCTTTCATCTTTTCCTTCAGATCCGCCAGCATCGGCACCGGTGTGGGATCGATTCCGTAAGCGATGGCCAGGTAATAGCTGGCGTAGTCGCCGTAATGCAGGGCGGTCCACATTTGTGCCAGGCGGCTGTCGCCCTCTCCGGTGATGGTATCCGTGTTCTGGCCTTGCAGCATGATGGCCATGCGGGTTAGCTCGGCGCGGCGTTCATCGCGCGGGTTATTGAGGGCGGCGCGCAGAAAGATGGCCATGGTAGCGCCGAATTGCGCTTCGGGTTGCACGCTGCCCTGCAGCGTATTGTGGTCCGCTTCGGGGATGAGTTCGAAGCTGGCTTGCGCCTTGGCATTCTCGTTGATCTGCGTCTTCCAGCGCCTGGCGACCGGCGCCAGGAACCCCGCGCCGTACACGGTGATCCAGCGGCCCATGAATTGGCCGCCCATTCGCTTGGCCGAGTTGCCTGTGTCTGGGATCTCGGGGAGCAAGAACGCTTGCTGCTTCTTCATCGCCGCAACCGCATTCTTGAGTTCGTCTGCAGGGTCCGAGATCAACTTAAGTCGCGCCGCGGCCGCTAGCAGCAGCCCAAAGGAGTAGCCGACTGCGGTGCGTGGCTGGCCCTTATGCTTGAAGATCCAGGTGGGCACCTTGGCCTTCTTTGCTGCCTTCTCCAAGAGGCCGCCGGTGCAACTGGCCAGGATGCGGCAGCCTGCCGCCTGCGCCGCATCAAATGCGGAGAGGGTCTCTTCGGTGTTGCCGGAGTGCGAGGAGCAGATGACCAGAGTCTCCGGCCCTTGCGCCCATTTGGGCAAGCCATAATCGCGATGGGTGACCCAGGCGGCTTTGAGTGCGGGTTCGGCGTAGGCCGCCAACAGATCCGACCCGATGGCGGAGCCGCCCATTCCGGCCACCACCACCTGGCGCACCCCGCGCCATTTGGGGAGGGCCAACCGGGACCCCAACTTCCAGGCGGCGGCCAGCTGGTCGGGCAGGCCATTGATATGCCCGATCATGTCTTCGGCGTCCGTCTTTTGGATTAGTGCCAGGTCGTTTAGATTCATTGCCAATACTCTTTCATGATGTCGGGTCATTAATGATAACGGCAATGGAAGATCTCTGCTTATACGCGAGAGAGACGCACTGGTGCGCCTCTCTCGGTTCGGGGTAAAGGCTCAGTTCATTCGTGGAAGCTGGCGGCAACGTCCTCGAACTCCATTTGTCGATCTGCGAACTCCTCCTGTGGCGTAGCAAAACTTAGCACCCACACGTGATCACCAGCTTTGAGCAGATACTGAACCCCGGTCGCGTAGCCGGGTACACCCGCTAAGGCCTGGAGATCGTATTGGGAGGTCAGTTTATAGGCCGTGTCGAAATCATCAGAGGACCAAGTTTCCGTCTTGCTGACTGTGACGCCGCCGACAGTGGCCAATTGGGAAAGGGTTGCATCGGCATATTCTTCCATCGTTATGCTGCTCATCTGGGAGTTATATTCCGCAACAACGTTGAAGTTGGTCGCAAAACCTGGAATCTGGTTACTGGCGTCAACCGCATAGAGCAGCACATAGCCTGCGTTCGCCTCCAACAAACTCGCCAGGTCGTCCCGTCCGGCTTGTCGCAGAGTATCGGCAACTCGCTGTATCTCAGCCGGATCTGAGCCTCCGGCATACGATGGGGGAAGCCAGACGCCAAACCCTTCTCCGCTGTAGTGCAGCCAATCGGGATGCTCCTGCAGGATCCAATCATTGGGCGGAGCCGGGGAAGGCGGGATGGTGGCAGTGACCACAACGATCCGTTCGGTGGCGGTGGCTTGGGCGCAGGCCGAAAGGAGCAGAGCCGCAGCGGCCAGAGTGATGCTAACTACGCTTTTCCTTCTCATCGTTCTCCTCTTCCACCCGGCGAAGAGGTAGCTAAACACAGCCCCTTGGCTTATATTCTCGCGCTTTGCGCTTGGTAGACCGAAGGGGCAGATGTCCCATGTTACTTTTTCTTTTTGCGGCTTTGCAGCAGGTCATACACCTGGCCGCGCGTCCAACCGGCTTCGGCGGCCACGCGCCGAGCCAGCTTTGAAGGCGGCTCATCGCCATCCGCGATCTGTAGGGCGGTCAGCACGCGCGCCTCGTCCCAGGCGCCGGCTTCCGCCTGCGCTCCAGCCACGACGATTGTGAATTCGCCGCGCGCCGGCTCGGAACTGTAGAACTCGATCCCTTCGCTCAAGGTCCCGCGGAAGAAACGCTCGTACATCTTGGTGAGTTCGGCGGCTACTGCCACCTGGCGATCACCTAATGTGGTCAGCAAGTCCTCCAATGTGGGCACCAAGCGATGGGGCGACTCCAGAAGGACCAGGGTAAAGGGCAGGGTGGCAACTTCATCGAAAGAGTGCCGGCGCTCGCCGGCCTTACGCGGCGGATAGCCGAGGTAGATGAACTGATCGGTGGGCAGGCCGGAAGCAGCCAGCGCCGCAATGGGCGCGCTCGGCCCCGGGATAGGGCTGACCTGGTGGCCGGCGTCCAGGGCAGCGCGCACCAGCAGATAGCCGGGATCGTTGATGCCCGGCATGCCGGCATCGGAGATCAGCGCCACATCGCCCTGGCTCAAGCTGGCCAGGACCTTATCCAGTTTGGCGCGCTGGTTATGCTCGAAGAAACTGGTGATCGGCGTGCCGATCTCGAAGTGATCCAATAGTATGCGGCTGTGACGCGTATCTTCCGCGGCGATCAGCTTCACCTCACGCAGCACGCGTTGCGCCCGCGGGCTGAAGTCTTCAAGATTTCCGATAGGGGTGGCGACGAGGAAAAGGGTGGACATGGCCGATCATTTATCCGGATTCAGTTTCTTCATGCGCTTTGCCAGGTGGCGGCGCTCCAACAGCACACGGCGGCCGCAGCCCTGGCACACCAGGCCGATGTCCGCGCCCAGGCGCACCACTTTCCAGTCCGTGCTGCCGCAGGGGTGCGTTTTGCGCAAGCGCACGATGTCGTCCAGCTTCAGTTCGGGGAGCATTGCGGGCGGCGTTTGCCGCCCGCGGCATTATAACCTTCACGGGTTATAATGCCGCGCTCATGCTAGATCTGACGCCCGCGGACCTGATCGCTCGTATCGTTGTACTCGTCGTTGCCTTCACCGTGCACGAATTTTCGCACGCCTTCGTCGCCAACTACTTCGGCGATGACACCCCGCGCCGCCAGGGACGCCTGACGCTGAATCCGCTGGTGCATCTCGACCCGCTGGGCTCGCTATTATTGGTGGTCGCCGGTTTCGGGTGGGCCCGGCCAGTGGAGATCAACCCCCTAGCGCTGGAGCGGCGCTCGCGGGCCGCTCCCATGCTGGTGGCCCTGGCCGGGCCGGCCAGCAATCTGCTGCTGGCTGCGCTGGCTGCGCTGCCCATCCGTTTTGGATGGGTGGGGGCGAGTACCTTCCAGGCGGCAAATGCCTTCTTGCCCTCTCTGGCTTATCTGCTGGCTGTGTTCATTCTGTTGAACTTGATCCTGATGTTGTTCAACCTCATCCCCATCTTCCCTCTGGATGGCGAAAAGATCTTGCATTATTTTTTGCCGCCTTCCGGGCAAGCCTTCCTCGAGAACCTGCGCCCCTACGGATCGCTCATCTTACTGGCGGCCATATTCCTGTTGCCCAGTGCCGGTATCAATGTTTTGGATCGCTTCATCTTCGACCCCGCCTTCTCGATCTTTGTTTTCCTCGCCGGGTAAGAGTTCACGGCTCCAGTAGCACCTCAGCGCTGCTAAGGACAATCGTCACCCCGTCGGTTTGCTGCGAAACTGAAACCAGCACCCACTCCGCTTCATCCAAGTGGTAAGCCATCTCAAGTTCAAATGAGCCGGATCCGGTAGCGTCCAGGCTTGGGTAGACGTTATCGCTGGCCAGCACACGGCCCTGGCGAGTGATGAGCTGCACGGTGAGCGGGCGCGCTACCAGTCCACGCACGCTGCCTGAAACCATGATCGAGCCCCCGCTGATGGCCTCGCCTGCAGCTGGCGCTTCGATGAAGATCTCGATTGGCTGGCTTGGCAAGAGGCCGCCGCCTTCACCCTCCGCCACCAATTCGACTTCGATCGAAGTCAGCTCCGCAAGCCGGCCATAACCGTCCTCGATGCCCACCAGCAGCCTGCCGGCCTCTGCAGGCCGGCTGATCTCGAAGTCCAGGTCGAAGTCAAAGCGGCCGCGGGCGGCAGGTAGCAGCAGCTTGCGAGCCAGCAGGCGCCCGTCCCGCCCACGCAAGTCGACGCGCACCACTGTGGCCCAGGGCGGGCCTTCGGCGACCACATGGATCGGCGAGGCCAACCTGGCGCCTTGGCCCGGGGTTATGAATTGCAGGCTTGCAATGGAAATTGCAGGTGTCAATGCATCTGCAATAGTATTTGCAGTCGGCTGAGGAGTTGCGCTAAAGGTTGCCGTTTTGGTCGGCAAGGGACTTGTTTGCGGCGATGGGGTAGCTGAAACACAGCCGCCAATTGCGGCGGCGATGAGACAGATAATTGACAGCGTTACCGGGCGGGCCAAGAGGCTGCCCTCACGACAGAGAAGACCAGACCTCGAGCTTATTGCGCACCCGGCGAATGATCTCATCCGTGAAGGCTGTGGTGCCGAGTCCGCCGCCCAGATCAGGCGTGGCCTTGCCATCGCTGATTGCCTCAAAGACCGATTCGTAGATGGCGCGCGAAGCGCGTTCGGCGGGGCGGCCGGGCGTGTAGGAGATCAGCGCCGCGATCGCCAGGATCATGGCCATGGGGTTGGCCACATCCTTGCCTTCCAGGGCTGGGGCGGTGCCGTGAGGTGCCTCCGCCATCACCGCTTTGATCTGCGTGGTGCTTTCATCGAAAGCCAGCACTAGGCTTTCAGAACCGGCGATGCTGCCGAACATCTGCAGGATGAGGTCGGAAAGCAGGTCGCCGTCGCGGTTCAGCGCCGGGATGACCAGGCCTTCCCCGCCGGATTGCAGCAGCATGGCCAGCGTGGCGTCGATCAGCATTGGCTTGTAGCGCACCTTGGGATAGCGCTGGGCTGCGGCGTCCAGTTCTTCTTTGAACATGCCCTCATACACCGGGCTGACTGTGTACTTCGGGCCACCGAAGACGATGGCGTCATTCTTCTGGGCATAAAGAAATGAGAACTCGGCTACGGCGCGGCAGGTGGAACGATGGATCTGCGAAGTGCGGTAAGCCACCTCGTCTTTCCCATGTTTCTCGCGCCACTCTTTTGCCCCGTAAGCGTCTGCCACGGCCATGCGCGCTACCGCGATCGGCGCGTGCGCGCCGCCTACGGGCAGCACATGGGGAATGCGCCGGCCGGTGCGCAAGATCACTTGCGCATCCAGGTCCTTGCGAATAATGGCGTTAGGGCTGCCCACGCCGCCGGCCTCCTCGGGGGTGATGGTCGCAGCCTTGATGCCGCGTCCTGTCTTGAGCACGGCCTTTCCGGCAGCATGCACCACCTCATTCTTCGTGGCGCGGCGGTTCTTCAGGCTCAGGTCAAAATGCTCCAGCTCGAATTGCAGCCCCAGCGTGCCATTCTCCGTCAGCCGCAAGGCTTGCTGAAGCAGCTCCTCGCCGGTCTGGTCCCCGTGCATCACAACGACCCGTACCGTTTCAGTTTTTGCGGGTGTACTCACGAATGACCTCGAGCAGAGTCTGCAGGCGAACCGGCTTCTCCAGGCTGGCCACCGCGCCGCTGGCGCGTGCCTCGGCGCGGATCTCGCCGAGGTCCAGCGCAGAAAGGGTGATGACCGGGATCTGGCTGGTTTCGGGCGTGTCGCGCAATTGCGCGATCATTTCCAGGCTGCGCCTGCCGTTCAGGTTTATGTCGGTGACGATCAGGTCGGGGAGTTCTTTGTTGGCCAACTTGAGGGCTTCTTCGGCCGTGGAGGCGGTGAGGCCGCGATGCCCGAGGATCTGGGCCGCCTGTGTCAGCAATTTGCGCGTCAATGGCTCGTCGTCCACGAAAAGGATGTTAGCCATGCGCGCAATGATAACAGGCGGGAACAGTAGGGGCGGGTCTCAGACCCGCCCCAGTTTTCCAGATAAGCTTGGCGATTCAGCCTACAACGAGTAGATCTCGGTGAACTTGGTCTTCAGATATCGCAGGTAGGCGCTGCCGTCGATCTTGGAACCCGTGATGCGCTGCACCATTTCCTGCGGCTCGAACTTCGCGCCCGGCTGATGCACTTTCTCGTTCAGCCATTTAAGCAGCGGAGCAAACTCCGCGTTGCGGATCTTGTTTTCGATGTCCGGGATATCGCGCTGGATCACTTCCCACAGCTGGGCCGAGACCAGGTTGCCCAGGGCATACGTTGAGAAGTAACCCATCAGGCCGAAGGACCAGTGCACATCCTGCAGCACACCTTGCGCATCGTCCGGCGGAACGACGCCCAGGTATTCTTCGAAGCGCTCGTTCCAGTATTTGGGCAGGTCTTTGATCTGGACCGAGCCTTCCATCATGGCGATCTCAGTTTCCAGGCGCAGCATGATGTGCAGGTTGTACGTAGCTTCGTCGGCCTCCACGCGGATGTACGAGGGCGAGACCCTGTTGACGCCTTTATAGAAGGTCTCCATGTCCACCTTACCGAGTTGCTCAGGGAAGGTCTTCTGAAGCTTGGCGTAATAGTGCTCCCAGAAGGGTTTGGAGCGGCCTACCAGGTTCTCCCACATGCGCGACTGCGATTCGCCGATGGCAAGTGAAGGGCTGTCGTAGAGCGGAGTGCGATTCAGATCCTTGCCCAACCCCTGGGCGTGCATGGCGTGGCCGGCTTCGTGCAGGGTGCCGAAGAAATACGGGTTGAAGAAGTCACCTCGGACCCGCGTCGTGATCCGGTGGTCCCCGTACCCCAGGGTCGCCTGGAACGGATGGGTGGTCTTGTCGATGCTGCCCTGGTTCCAGTCGTAGCCGAAGTCCGTGATGACTTGTTTGCCGAATTCCCATTGCTGCGCTTCAGGGAAAGGCTGGTGAAGGAACTTGTCCTCCACTTGCTTGGCCTTGGCAATCGCCTTGATCAGTTCCACCTGCTTGGGGCGGATGCTGGTGAAGACGGCCTGAACATCCGCAGTCTTCATTTTTGGCTCGAACGCATCGAGCAAAGGGTCATAGATGTGGTCGTACGGCGCGTACAGGGCGCTGAAGCGGCGCGCCCAGTCCAGCAGTTTTTCGAGGTGGGGAGCAAAGATCGAAAAATCGGACTTCTTGCGCGCTTCCTGCCAGGCTTGGTTCCCCATGGTGGTGAGTTCGGCCTTTTCGGCCACCATGGCCGCCGGAACCTTCATCTCTTTTTCGTAATGCTCAGCGGTCACTTTGACCAGTCGGGCGTCATTGGAATCCGGATCCCAGTCCTTGGCCTCTTTCTGCAAAGCCTCTAACAACTTGCCCACTTCCTTAGAGGTGAAACGTTCGTGGCCGATCTTGTCCAGCGTCCCCTGGGCTTGCCCGCGTGCTTCGGCGCCCATTCTGGGCATATAGGTCTGCTGGTCCCAGCTCAGCACGGCGCTGGCGTTCCTGAGGTCGAAAATTTCTGCCAGGATTTCCTTTAACTTAGCGAGATCGTTTGCCATTCCGTTCTTCTCCTTTATCGATTCGAGTTGGTTGCTACCTGACCTGCCAGCGCAGGGGTTTTCCCATTAGCGCGTTCACTACTTCATCGGCTACATCAACGGCTGCTCGCCTCTGCGCTTCGGCGGTCTGGGCGCCGATGTGTGGAGTGGCGACTATGCGCGGGTGCGCTACAAGCGGCGAGGGGCCGGGTGGCTCTTTCTCGAATACATCCAGGGCGGCTCCGGCAACCTGGCCGCTCTCCAGGGCGGCCAGCAGGTCATCTTCGTTGATAACGCCGCCGCGCGCCGCGCAGACCAGGTAAACGCCGCGCTTCATCTTAGCAAACGCCCCTTGGTTCAAGAGTCCGCGGGTTTCGGGCAGCAGGGGCAGATGCAGCGTGATTACATCCGCCTGGGCATATACCCCGTCCAGGCTTAAGGCTAGCGCGCCGCGTCCCTTTAGTGTCTTGGCGTCCAGGAGAGGATCGAAACCCACAACCGTCATGTTGAAAGCGGCGGCCCGGCGCGCCACCTGCGCCCCAATATTGCCCACGCCCAGGATTCCCAGCGTCTTCCCGGCCAATTCAGTGCCCTCAAGGTCTTTCTTCAGCCAGGATCCTGCCTTCATGGCGGCATCCGCCCGCGGGATGTCTCGCAGCAGGGCCAGCATCAGCCCGAAAGTGAGTTCGGCCACAGCCACGCTGGTGGAGGTGGGCGTGTTGACCACGGCCACGCCGTGCTGGCGGGCCGCTGCCAGGTCGATGTTGTCAACCCCGACGCCGGCGCGCCCGACCACCTTGAGTTTGGTGGCCGCCTGCAGCAGCTCTGCAGTGACCTTGGTGCGACTGCGCACGATCAGCCCTTCGTATTCAGCAATCACTTTGACTAGTTCGGAGGGCTCGATCCCTGCGCGGTCGTCGGGCTCCACGCCGCCGCTGCGCAGCCGGTCGATGGCTTCAGCGCCAAGTTTGTCTGCAATGAGGACTTTCATAATCGTCTGGAATTATAAGACGAATATTCCTTGGCTCCGTATGCTAGAATTCCCCCTCACATCGGCTACAAGGAGTGCAGGAATGAAGACCCGCTTCGTGTTTTTATTGTTCGTTATCCCCCTTCTGATCGCATCATGTTCCGCCGCCACCGGCGCCTCAACGCCGCAAGGCTCCAGCCAGCCGTTAAGCGACCAATTCCCGGCGGCGGAGATCGTCAACGACGAGGGCGGAACGGTAACCGTGACCGGCGAGGTCGCTTACACCAACCCGTTCTTCACCGCCGGTGTTGCCGAGCCCCTGGTCATCCTTGAAGACCAGGCCGGCTTCGTGGACCGCGACCGCGGCTACCTAATGCCGCTCGAATCCCAAACTATGGGCCAGATCACTTCGGATTTCTTCACCTCCCCGTTCACCTATAGCCTCTCGCTGCCTATTGTCCCCCAGGGCGGGCAGCGCGATGTGGACCAGGACGGCGCTAGCGACGAGGGCGTGTTCGTGTTCGCGCCCGCCTACTGGACCAACACCTTCGGCGATCCCTTCCTGGAAGAGCGCGACCTTGGCGGTGGGGGCTGGTCTGGTGCATATGCCTCGACCCGGTTGAGCGAGGAAGCCGCCACCGAGATGGAATACATCGGCGGCAAGATCATCGTCTACGCGCCCGATAGCCAACAGGGTTTTCCCTCCGGCTTTGGTGCTGACAACAAGCTCTTCACCGAAGACGACCCCATTGTCGTTATCCCCCAGGGCTACACCATGGTGGATCTGGATACGGACCCATTCACTTTCGACCGTTCACGCGCAGTGGTGATGGACCTTCTCGAACCCGAAGGCGCGGCGCTGGATGATTTCTCGGCGCTCTCCTACCTGGAAGCGTTCGACGAAATGATCGCCATGATGCGCCAGGAATATGCGTTCACCGAACTAAAGGGCCTTGATTGGGACGCCCTGAACGCGGAATTCCGCCCGCGCTTCGAAGCCGCCGCCGAGGATAACGACGCCGCGGCCTACGCCTTCGCCCTGCGCGATTTCCTCTGGTCCATCCCTGATGGCCATGTCGGCTTTTCGCAGCCCGAGGTGGTGTACAACCAGTTCCTCACCGATATCTCCACGGGCGTGGGCTTGTCTATCCGCGAGACGGATGACGGCCGCGTCATCGTGGTCTTCCTGACCCCCGGAGGACCGGCTGAGGAAGCCGGCATCCAGCTCGGGGCAGAGATCACCACGCTCAACGGCGAACCCATCGGCGACGCCATCGCTGCTACGCTGCCATGGTCGTCGCCCTTTAGTTCCGCCCACAGCGAGCGGCTGCAGCAACTGCGCTATGTGGTCCGTTTCCCGCAGGTCATGGATGTGGAAGTGGGATACCAGAACCCTGGCGGGGCGGCCAGCACAGCTACTCTAACCACGAGCACAGAGCAGGTAAGTTTTAGCCAATCCTCGTTCTATGCAGGCATCACCGGCACGGAACTGCCGGTCGAATTTCAGATCTTGGATAATGGTTACGGTTACGTGGCCATCTACAGCTTCTTCGATAACCAGGTGCTAAGCGTTCAGTTGTGGGAACGCATGATCAACACGCTCAACGAACAGGCCGTCCCCGGCCTGGTGATCGATATGCGCGTCAACGGCGGCGGCTTCGGCTTCCTGGCTGCCCAGATGGCGGCCTACTTCTTCGATGAAGAGTTGGAGCTCGGCACCGCGGCACGCTGGGATGAAAGTCTTGGCGAATTCTACGTCGATCCCAACAGGCCGGACGTGTTCTATCCGCCCCCGGCGGATATGCGCTACCACGGCAAGATCGCTGTGATCGTTTCTCCCAGCTGTTCCAGCGCCTGCGAGTTCTTTGTGCGCGATATGACCCTGCAGGAGCGCGCCACGATCGTGGGCCACTATCCCACGGACGGCCTGGGTGGCGGTGTGAAGGACTTCAACATGCCTGATGGCATCTCCGTGCGCTTCCCCATCGCCCGGCCCTTGGATATGGAAGGCAATATCATCATCGAAGGTGTTGGCATCGTGCCCAATGTGGACGTGCCCGTCGATGAAGCGACCTTGCTGAGCGATGGCGACCCGCTGCTGGAGGCGGCGGTCCGCGTGCTGTCTACCTCTACCGTGGCAGGCATGGTGCCATCCGGCCCTCCGGCGGTCGACGGCGACTACGGCGTGGTGGATCAATTGAACTCTCGAACGCCATTCATGGAAGACCTGGTGCGCGAGGAGTACAGCGAGGATGAACGCAGTAGCCCTAATACGCTGACGTACTCCGTGGTCATGAGTGAATCGACTGCTGCGATTGCTGGCTATTACTGGTGTACTTCGACGCAGGATATCCTGGACGAGAACTGGGCCAAGATAGAAGTTTCCGTTGAGTTGGACGGGCAGGCGATTTCGGTCGATGATATGGATTTTGAATCGCTCGAATCCGCGCAGGGGCCATGCAATCTGCTAACCGTCTTGTTGAGCGATTGGCCGGTGGGTGAACACACTCTTGTGGTTACCGCTGTGTTCACTGCTGCGCTGAATGACGGCATTGCGGAGGAAGATTATCCTGCCGGCACCTATCGTTCCGAATTCACTATCTACGTAGAAAACTGAGTTTCGCAGTTCAAGCAAAAAAGACGCCCCTCAAACGAGGGGCGTCTTTTATTTCTTGGCGTTGCTGGCTTCCATCTCCAGCAGCCAGGCCTTGAGCTTGAGGCCTTCTGGGCCGCCATAGCCGCCCAGGCCGCCGTCCGCGGCGATGATGCGATGGCAGGGGATGACGATGGCGATCGGATTGCTGGCTTGCACGCCACCGACAGCCCGCGGCGCCAGCGGTCTGCCCACCGCCGCGGCGATCTCCCCATACGAGGCCGTCCGCCCATAAGGAACGGCCATCACCGCCTTGCGCACCGCCACCTGGAAGGGCGTCATCCCGCTCCAATCTACCTTGAGCGTGAAGCGTTTGCGCTTCCCGGCGAAGAATTCGGCGATCTGCTTCAGCACAGGTGCCACTTTGGCCTCGTCGCGCACCATGTGCGCCCGGCCGCGATCCTGAATGTGCGCCTGGAATTCCAGTTCGTCGATCCCAAAACTGGCTGACCATAACCCGCGCCTGGAGACCGCCGCCCAGATCAGGCCGAAACGTTTGTGCGGCCGGGCGCCATAGAAGACCAGTAATTCAGCCACGGCACAGCTTGTCGATACGCAATTTCGCTAATCCAGATCAGTTCTTGTAAGTCGAATTGCAATATGGATGCGCTAACTGAGCGTTTTCCTGAGCTCCCTTTCCCCCATCTCTGACCCGGATTTCGTGATCTATTGTTATGGACAATGTGTGGAGAAGTCCACCGCATATTCTGCACTTGATAGGGTTTTTTAGCGCCTCCCTAATAAATACTTGGGATTTTACTTGGCTGGAGAAATCAACCTGGTCAGTTGGCAAATTCGGGGAAGAGCTGACTAGGTATTTATATTTTTCTTCCGCAAGGATTTCCTTGATCACGGCATTTTTACTTTTTCCTTCTCCTAATCTGTTTATTAGCAACAGGTAGAATTCCTTAATGTGCGGGGAGGCTGCCGGTGCCCCTCGGAATTGGCGAACAATTTGCTGCACTAGGTAATCATATTCCAGTACGATTTCCTCGAAAGCCTTCCTAACGCTAGTAAATTTATCAAACAATCGCTTTTGTTCGAGCTCCAGTATAAGCGAAGCCACCGCATAGAATGAAGCTGGCTTGTGAACTCCAGTTTGGGAATAGAAATAAATAATGGGGTGCAATCCAAGCGAACCTGGATGCAGGCTGTTAATCCTCTCCGCAACTTTCTTACATGTTTTTAGGAATTGAATCGTCTGCTTGCCATCGTGGTCATCGTCCAATTCCCGATCGGGATTAAGTCTGTTGCAGATATATATTAACTCGAGGATGAGAGGGAGGGTCTGCGCAGAATATGTCTTTCCGCCGATTGGCAAATCAAGAGTTTTAATGGGACTCTCGAGGGGAGGATTAAATAACAACGAGTTTATGTCGTTTGCCAAGCCTTCTATTTCCGATTGGACTTGCTTAGAGAATCTCGACCAATATTTATGGCCCTTTCCACTTCGCAAAATTGCCCTAGCGGCTATTCCCGTAGGCTTTTTTCTTGCCTCGAGAACCTTCAATTCGGTTTTATCTATTGGCTGGGCTTTTTGGTTTATCTTGAAAAAAGAGGCTTCGGCCTTCCCGGCGTCTCCTTCAACCCACTGTAATTGAATTGCTAATGATCCCAACCTCTGCGCCCTCGTTGTGACGTTGCTATCGTAGTTCTTAGGATGTTGAATAGCATTTTGGTAAATTTGGAAAGAGCCAACTTTCTTCTCGATTTGTCTCCTAGCCCTTTCTGCTATTTTTAACTGCTCTGGATGAATATAACCCTCGTAGTAAATCCTTGATATATCTTTGTCACCATAATCGTCGTTTATCCAGGCGGCCAAAGCGCTTAGACGGTGGGATCCGTCGACTACGAATATATACTGGCTTGAACTCTTCCAAAGGATAACAGCTGGGATAAGATCACCTTCGAGAAAACTCTCGATGAATTCAGCAACTTTAGCAATATCCCATTCACTTGTCTCGCGTTGGAAATCTGGCTTGCGCAAAACGGAATAAAAGAATTCCGTTCGCTTTAGGTCGTTTATTGAGATTGTCGATTTTGTTTGTCCAAGACTCTGCCGTTCAAGGATTTCAAAATCCTCCCTTTGTATAAATGCATCCAGATTTACTTTCGAAGCCATTTTGTCCTCCCAGCCAAATTCTAAACCAAAAACAGACCATTAGTCTAGGTCGTCTATAAGCAGCCAAACTCCTCCATTAAGCGGCCCTGGAACCACTGGTTAAAAATTGGTTACCCGGTCGATGTAACCCTTTTCGCGTGCCTGGTGGTCACAATAACGAAAAACCGCGAAGGCCACCACCGTGAAGAGAACGGTCAGCCCGGCGAGGATGCCAAGCAACTGTATGTTGCTGAATTCTCTGAAGGTCGCAAACGTTTCGGCTACTTGGCCGATCAGCGCCCGGCGGATCAGCTCCAGCCAATACGAAATGGGCACCACGTAGCCGATCGGCTGCAGCCAGGTCGGCAGGATATCCAGGGGGAAGATGGCGCCGCTGAACAGGAACAGCGCGCCTGCCACCGCCTCGCCCACAAAGTACACATTGTTCACGATCAGCAGGATCACGCTGCCCAACGTTAGGCCCATCATGGCCAGCATCAGGATGCCGAGCGCCAGGCTCGCCACGAACAGCGGCCAATCCACTCGGGCGAGGTCCAACGGCACCTGCAGGAACAGCACCCCGACGGTGAGCGTGATGAATACAGCCAGGCTGCCGAACACGAACTTGGCGAAGCCGCGGCCCAACAAATAGATCGGGATGTGTATCGGCGCGATGTAGATGTATTTCAGCATGCGATATTGCTCGCGGTCCTCGATCACGCACCAGGAGACCCCGGCCAGGACAGCGGCCACGTAGATATAAAAAGCGTTGCCCAGATAGATATACGGGAAAACCGGGTTGTCGAATTGCCCGCCGGTGATCACGCTGTACATCACTACCAGGATGGCCGCCGAGGAAAGCGGCTTCACCACGGAATAAATGAGGAAGGTGAGCGGGTCGGTCCAGTTGGATTCGATCTGCCAACCGAGCCAGGCGGCCGCACGGATGGTGCGCCGGGCGATGCCCGTTTCGCCGGGCACCTTCTTTAGGGCTTGCGTCGCTTGCACATTATCTCCTTGCGTCGGTCAGCCGGCCTTCGCGGATCGCCAGCTTCTCCATATAGTCCAACAATCGCTTCGCCCCGAACAGGAAAACGACACACAGCACCGCCAGGATGCCCACCTCAAGCGTCACATCCAGGAAGCCGAGTTCCGGTCCGCCTTCGAAGGAAAGCTGGCGCATGGCATCCAGCCCCAGGGTCAGCGGGATGATCGAAGCCCCGGCCGCCACCCAGAAATCCAGGCTCTTGATCGGAAAGTAGAAACCTGAAGCCAGGTACACGGGCTCCTGCGCCAGGTTGGCGTAATGCCAGGCTTCGCGATTGAGCAGCAGGAACAGTGAGGCGGTCATCATGCCCAGGCCATACAAGGCCACCATGGTGAGCATGAACACGGCGAAGAGCAGCAGGTAATTGCTAACCTGGAAATGCACGTTGAACAGCAGGCTGCCCGCCAGCGTGATGACCAGGGCGCGCTGGAATGTGGCAAACAGGCCGCCCAGCGCCATGCCCAGCAGGATGGCCATCAGCGAATTGGGCGCCATGATGTACAACGCCAGGTTGCCTGATTCTTTTTCCCAGTACATCTGGCTGCTCATCGCCCACAGCACGTTCAGCCAGAAGGCCGCCATCGCTCCGCCCATCACCACGAACCCGATGAACACATCCGGCGCCCCGATGGCGCGGTAGATAAACACGTACGCCGACACGGAGATCACCGGCAGGAACACGTCGAAGAAGAACCAGGATTTCTCGCGCAGCAGTCCGATGACGCGCGGGTAGGCACGGCCGATGACGGTCTGCAGGAATAGGCGCCAGCCGCTGTTCTTGTGCACCCTATCCGTTAGCGCCACTTTCCACCTCCATCATGCTCTTGCCCACCAACGTTACGAACACATCTTCCAGGGTCGGTTCGCGCTTCTGCAGATTCAAGATGTGGATGTCCTGCCCGGTGAGCGTATTGACCACCGAGCCCAGCACGTCGTCCTCGGCCAGGATCAGCTCCAGGATCGAGAAGCCGTCCTTGGCTTCGTGCGTGGCTTTGTTCACGCCGCGCAGCTTTTCGAAGGCCTCCACGTGGTGCCCGTTCAGCGGGCTGACTTCCAGGCGATAGATGGTGTCGCTCTGTAATTGGCGCTTGAGATTGGCCGGCGTGTCGCAGGCCAGTACTCGTCCGGCGTTGATGATCGCCACCCGGTCGCAAAGCTCATCGGCTTCCACCATGTAGTGTGTGGTCAGCAGCAACGTCCGGTCCGGATTCTGGTCCACCCAACCGCGCACAAAGTGGCGCACATCGCGGCTGGCTTCCACGTCCAATCCCAACGTGGGCTCATCCAGGAATAGCACATCGGGATCGGTCATGAACCCGCGCACGATGTTCATCTTCTGGCGCAATCCCGTAGAGAGGTCGGAGGATTTGCTGTTGAGGCGGTCCTCCAAATGCACTACTTTCATCAGCTCCACGATGCGCTGGTTGGCGACTTTTGAGGGAATGCCGTAGAACTGCGCGAACATCCACAGGTTTTCGCGTACGGTCAGCAGCCCGTAGCCGGAAGACTCGCCGCCGGAGACCATGTTTATGCGCGGGCGCACCTTCTCCGCTTCCTTCACCACGTCGTAGCCGGCCACCAGGGCCTGCCCGGAGCTGGGCGCCAGCAAGGTGGTGAGGATCTTGATCAGGGTGGTCTTGCCTGCGCCGTTCGGCCCCAGCAAGCCGAATAGCTCGCCGCGGCCCACCTCCAGATCCACGTCCTTGAGGGCGATCAGTTCCTTGCCCTTTTCTTTTTTGTTCCCTCGGATCTTGTAGACCCGGCTTAGTTTTTCGGTGTGAATAGCCTGATTCATCGTTCCTCAGCAATGGGCGCTCAAAATAAGCGCTGGTTAAGTGGTTAGCTAGCGTAGGTCAGTCGTAGGGTAAACGTCAAGCAATTGGCAAACCTGTTCTATATTATATGGCATGTAAGGGCGATTTCTCTTCTTCTCCTCCTTAAGTGAGAGCCGGGCGGCGTACCTGGCTCTCTCACTTTAAGGAGCCCTACCATTGCGAGGACGCCGAAGGCGGCCGCGGCAATCCCCAAGCCACGCCTTCCTACCCGGCCTGAACTTCCCGGTACCTGAAGCAGTCCACCACATGGTCATTCACCATGCCTGTAGCTTGCATAAAGGCATAGCAGATGGTCGGCCCCACGAACCGGAAGCCGCGCCGCTTTAGGTCCTTGCTCATCGCCCGCGACTCGGCCGTTTCCGCCGGGATGTCATGGATGCCCTTCCACTTGTTCACCTTGGGCTTCCCGCCTACGAATTGCCAGACGTAGCTGTCGAAGCTGCCAAACTCCTCGCGGACAGCCAGGAAAGCCTGCGCATTGCCGATCGCCGCGGCGATCTTGGCGCGGTTGCGGATAATGCCCGGGTTGGCCAGCAAGGCGGCTGTCTTGGCCTTTCCGTAGCCCGCCACTTTTCGGGGATCGAATCGATCGAAGGCTTCGCGGTAGGCCGACCGTTTGCGCAGAACGGTGATCCAGCTCAAACCGGCTTGGGCGCCTTCCAGGATCAGCATTTCGAAAAGGCGCCGCTCGTTGTGCAGGGGTAGACCCCATTCCCGATCGTGATAGCGCATATAAATGGGCTCGCTCCCAGCCCAGGTGCAGCGAACGAGATCGTCCTTCATGCCTTGGCGTATTTCGAGAGAGCTGTAGCTAGCTTGTCTTCGCTGACGAAGATGCCGGAGGCGATCTTTTTCCTGGTCTTCTCTAGGGCTTCCCCCTCGCCGCCTACGAAGATCAACGGGATGTTGCGGGTGGCCTTGGCTTCTGCCAAGTATTCGGCGGTCGCGCGGCTGTGCGAGGGTAGGCGCGTGTGATAGAAGACTACCGCGTTCGGGGGATTCAACTTCACCGCATTGCCGCCTCGGGCGCCATCCTCCCATTCGAAGTCAACTTCCCAGCCCTGGCCACGCAACTGCTTGGCGTATTCTTCGGCTTCGGGTTTATTCCAATGAAAGAGGAAAAGTCGGCCTTTGCTCATGGCGGGTACCTCGCCGCCATTGTAAAGGAACATTTGTTCTGCGTCAATATTCGAATTATTGGCCGGTGGCTCGGCATATAATCTCCCCGTGCAACCCTCTGCCAGCCGCCAGATCGCCCGCGCCGCGGGCGCGCACCCCCCCGATTCTGGATCACGGAAGATCGCCCGCGCCGCGGGGACAGTGATGTTCGCATTCGTGCTCAACAGCCTGATGGGCTTGTTGCGCCAGGTGCTGATCACCGGGGCTTTCGGCGCCAGCGCCGATCTCGATGCGTTTTACGCCGCCTCTCGCCTGCCCGAGATCGTGTTCAGCTTGGTGGCCGGTGGGGCGCTGGGTTCCGCCTTCATCCCCATCTTCACCGGTTTCATCGAAAACAAGAAACGCTCCGAAGCCTGGCAGCTTGCATCTTCCATCGCCAATCTGGTCACCTTGGTCCTCATTGCCATATGTGCCTTGGCTTGGCTCTTTGCCCCGCAGTTGGTGAGCGGCATCCTGGTGCCGGACTTCGGCGCCGCCCAGCAGGCGCTGACCGTGGACCTGCTGCGCATCCAACTGGTTACGCCCATCATTTTTGGTCTTAGCGGGTTGCTGATGGGTGTGCTCAACGCCCACCAAAGCTTCCTGCTGCCGGCCCTGGCGCCCAGCATGCTTTGGCTGGGCATCATCGTCAGCGTATTCGCATTCGTACCGAGTATGGGTATCCATGGCCTGGCCTGGGGCGCCGTGCTGGGCGCCTGTTTGCACTTCGCCGTGCAGGTCCCGGCGTTGCTTAAAGTGAAGCCGAACTACCAGCCTATGCTCGGCCTCCACCTGGCTAGCGTGCGCGAAGTGGGCCGCCTGATGGCGCCGCGGCTGCTGGGCGTGGCCGTGGTTCAGCTCAACTTTCTGATCAACACCATTGTCGCTTCTGGCATGTCCGAGGGCAGCCTGGCAGCCATTACCGTGGCCTTCTCGGTAATGCTTATGCCGCAGCAGGCCATTGGTCAGGCCATCGCCATCGCCGCGCTGCCCACGTTTTCGGCGCAGGTGGCGCGGGGGAAACTCGATGAACTGCGCACCTCGTTGGCCGATACGCTGCGCGGAATTTTCCTTTTGGCCATACCCGCCACCATTGGCCTCATACTATTGCGCGAGCCTATCGTGGCTCTGTTGTTCCAGCGCGGTGCGTTTGGAGTGGAGGATACACAACTGGTGGCCTGGGCTTTGCTATGGTTTGCCGCGGGCCTGCTTGGCCATTCTGTGGTGGAGATCGCCTCGCGCGCCTTCTATGCCCAGCACGATACACGCACGCCGGTGGTGGTTGGAACCCTCGCCATGGGATTGAATGTTGTCCTAAGCCTTACGCTGCCAGGCGTTTTCATCGGCCTTGGCTGGATGCCGCATGGCGGCCTGGCCCTGGCGAACTCCGCCGCAACCTTCTTGGAAATGCTGGCCCTGCTCTTCTTGATGAGCCGCCGTCTTGGCGGTCTGCAAGGCCGCCGCCTTTGGCAGGGCCTGGGTCAGGCGCTTGTGGGGAGCGTCGCCATGGGCTTCGTCATTTGGATTCTGACCACATCCTTCGCTTCTGCACCCTTCTGGGCCTTGGCCCTCGGCGGAGTGGGGGCTGGTCTGGCGGTCTATGGGCTTTCCGCCTGGCTTCTACGTGTGCGCGAATTAGGTGAGGTCATTGGTTTGATCCGTGCCCGCTTCCGGAAATAGCGCAATAAGAAATGTAGAATATAGCTATTCTGCAATAAGAGTTGCAAGCCCGGCTAGCTGCGGCCAGGTCTCTCGCAGGATCCCCAAACGTCGCTAATTGGAAAGGTGAGGGAATTAACCTCCCTCTTATTGACAAGGGGACAAACGCGGTTACAATCCTGCAGTTATTTAGTTAGACAAACTAACCATCATGACCGTGCCTCGCTCCACTCACGACCGTCTCATCGGGCTCTTCACCCGCCTTCAGGCCTTGGGCTTGGGCCAGCCGCGCTTCAAGCAAAAGGGGCTTAGCCTTCCCCAGTTCGGCTTACTCATGTGCATCCTGCAATCTCCTGGCATTCGCTTGAACCAGGTGGCCGAAATGCTCGGCGTCAGCACGCCAACCGTTTCCGTGGCCGTGCGCAAGCTGGAGAGTGAAGGCTGGCTGCGCCGTAAGCTGGACCCCGCCGATCGCCGGGCGGCGCGCCTCTTCCTTAGCGCCAAGGCTCGCATCCTGGCCAAGCAGGTGGCTGCTCGTCGCCGCCGCTACGTTAATGAGTTTATGGAATCCCTGACGCCTGGTGAGCAGGAGCAATTATTGAGCCTGCTTGAAAAGGCGATCACCAACTTGGAAGGAAAGCGCAGCCTGCCAAACGCTAACTTGCTCGCTTTGGGAAGAAAGTGATCCGCCAGAAATGCTGGCTCACAATTTTTTGTCCCGCATTCCGTCTTTAAATAGGAAACAACGCGGCTCGCTGGCCGCTGAAAGAGGTTTCGATATGGCAACAATTGGTAATAGAGCATTGGCCTTCATTCGCCGGCGATGGCTGGTGCTGCTGATCGTGCTCGGCGTGCTGGCGGCCGGCTGGTACTTCCTTGGCGGGCTGGGCGCTGCCCGTGCGGATTCTTTGTCCGGCCTGCAGACCGCGGTCGCCTCGCGCGGCAGCCTGACGGCCACCATCGGCGCCACCGGCTCGGTCCGGCCCCAACAGAGCGCCACGCTGCTGTGGGGAACCTCGGGTAAGGTGGGGACCGTCCTGGTCGAAGTGGGCGACCGGGTGGCCGCCGACGAGACTATTGCGACCCTCGAGTTGAGCTCTTTGCCGCAGGCCATCATCCTGGCCAATATCGACCTGCAGGATGCCCAGAACGCTCTTGCTTTGGAACTGGTCGAAGCTGCAAAAGTTGCCGCCGAAGCCCAAAATGCCCTTGAGGAGGCCGAAAAGGTCCTCTACAACCTCACCCATCCTGGTAAAGCAGTAGACATCGATCAGGCTTTTGCCAACATGGTGCTGGCCAAAGACCGCCTGGATCAGGCTCGCGAAGATTATGAGCCTTATGCCAATAAGCCGGAAACGAACCTGAAGCGTGCCAATTACCTGTTGCGCTTCACCGAGGCCCAAAAAGCATACGATTCCGCAGTGCGCATCTACAACTCCTTCGTGGGCACGGCCAACGACACCGACATCGCTGTGGCCGAAGGCCAGGTGGCGCTGGCCCAGGAGCAGTTGTTGGTGGCGCAGCACAATTACGGGACCGCCCTCCAAGCGGCTGACCCCGAGTTCGTTTCCTCAGCCGAAGCTCGCGTCGCGGCTGCCCAGGCCACCATCGACCTGGCCAATATCAAGGCGCCTTTCTCCGGCGTGATCACAGATGCCGAGGCCGCGGCCGGAGACCTGGTTTCTTCAGGGACCTTGGCCTTCCGCTTGGATGATCTTTCCCACATGCTGGTGGATGTCGAAGTCTCCGAAGTGGATGTCAATCGCGTGGCCGTCGGGCAGGACGCCATCATTACCTTCGATGCGGCCGCCGACCGCGAATACCACGGCCAGGTGACCAGCATGGCGCTGGCCGGCACGATTACTTCCGGTGTGGTCAACTTCCGCGTCACTGTGGAATTGAGCGATGCTGACGAATTCGTGCGCCCCGGCATGACCGCCGCAGTGAACGTGGTCGTCTCCCAACTCGACGACGTGCTGTTGGTGCCCAATCGCGCCGTGCGCGTGGTGGAAGGCGCCCGCGTCGTTTATGTTCTGCGCGGCGACGCCCTGGCACCCGTTGAAATTACCCTGGGCGCGTCTTCGGAAACGTACAGCCAGGTGACCGGCGGGGGGTTGCAGGCCGGGGATCTCATCGTGCTCAATCCTCCCGCTAATGCGTTTGACATGAGCAATCCACCCAGCGGGGGGCGCTTCCTGATGGGCGGCAGTTGATGGGCAGCCCCCCCAAACTGCCCCCCCAGACTCGGGAAACGTCGCAGGGGGCATGGGTCGTTCAGGCCAAGGACCTTACCAAGGTCTACAAGATGGGGGAGGTGGAAGTCCAGGCCTTGCGCGGGCTCTCGCTCAATGTGAAACGCGGCGAGGTGTTGGCTATCATGGGTCCATCCGGATCCGGCAAGTCCACGCTGATGAATATGCTCGGCTGCCTGGACCGGCCCACGTCAGGCTCCTATGAACTGGATGGCGAAAGCGTGGCCGAGCTGGATGACGACGAGTTGGCCAGCATCCGCAACCGCAAGGTAGGTTTCGTCTTTCAGACATTCAATCTTCTGCGCCGCACCACCGCGCTGGACAACGTGGAGTTACCCCTGCGTTATGGCGGATTGAACAAAGACCGCCGCCAGCGCGCCCAAAAGGCCCTCGAAGCCGTGGGCCTGGGCGACCGCATGCACCATCGGTCCAACGAGTTGTCGGGCGGTCAGCAGCAACGCGTGGCTATTGCCCGCGCCCTGGTCAACGATCCCGCCATCATCATGGCTGATGAGCCCACGGGTAACCTGGATAGCAAGGCCGGCGAGGATATCATGAATTTGCTGCTGGGCTTGAATAAGAAAGAGCAGGTGACCTTGATCATCGTCACCCACGACGCCAACGTGGCCGACCACGCGGACCGCATCGTGAACATCCGCGATGGCCGCGTCGACGATGGCGTCGTCAAAAAGGGCAGACGATGAACCTGTCAACCTCGTTTTCCGCCGCCCTGGATAGCCTGGCGGCCAACAAGCTACGCTCAGGGCTCACCATTCTCGGTATCGTCATTGGCGTGGCCGCGGTGATCGCCATGCTGGCTATCGGCCGCGGCGCGCAGGAATCCATCACCGGTTCCATTGAAGGCATCGGCAGCAATTTGCTTTTCGTCGTGCGCGGCAATGAAGAGGTGGTCAATTCGCAATTCCTCACCCTGGAAGACGCCAATGCTCTGCGCGATGGCTTTCAAGCGCCCTCGGTCATCGGCGTTGCCCCGTTGATCAATGGCGGCGGCGTGGTGACGGCTCAAGGCGAATCGATCAATACTGACCTCAACGGCGTCACCACGGATTACGAGTCGGTCCGAAATGTTGTCATTGCCGAAGGTGAGTTCCTCAACGAAACCCACCTATTAAGCCGCTCGGCGGTCGCTGTCCTGGGTCCCGCGGTTGCTGATGCCGTCTTTGGCCGCCACGATGGAGTGGTGGGCGAGTCGATCCGTATCAATGGGCAGCCCTTCCGCGTGATCGGCGTGACCACCGAAAAAGGCGGCTCGGGCTTCGTGGACGAAGACAATCGCGTGCTGGTGCCGCTGACCACAGCCCAGGCGCGCCTGTTCCAGCGTCAGGCTCCCAATACGGTGGACATGATCATTGTGCAGGCCATCGATTCGGAATCCGTTCCGCAGGCCGGCGAGGAGGTTGCCTCCATCCTGCGCTCCCGCCACCGCACCGCCCTCGGCGAGGATGATTTCACGGTTTTCAACCAGCAAGATTTCCTGGCTACTGCAGCCACCATCACCGGTGTGCTCACCATTTTCCTGGGTGGCATTGCCGCCATCTCCCTATTGGTAGGCGGCATCGGCATTATGAACATTATGCTGGTCTCGGTGATCGAGCGCACCCGTGAGATTGGCTTGCGCAAAGCGCTGGGCGCCCGCAAGAGCGACATCATGGTGCAGTTCCTGGCCGAATCCTCATTGCTTAGCCTGGCCGGCGGCATCCTAGGTATTGGGCTAGGGTGGCTGATCTCTATGGCGGTGGGCGCCATCGCCGCGGCCGCCCAAGCGGATATCAGCCCTACCATCGGCATGGATTCGATTCTCATGGCCACCTTATTCTCCGCCGCCGTCGGCCTCTTCTTCGGCCTTTATCCCGCCAACCGCGCCGCCAACCTGGAACCCGTCGAAGCCCTGCGCTACGAGTAATACTCGACCTTGTTCCGACGAGGCCAAAGGCCGAGAAGGAATCCTTTTGGGTTGCTATTTCACAATTAGCTGGGTAAGAAGTTATAAATGGCGTGCATCCGAATTGGTATCTCAGTGTTTTAAGCATTGTCTTCGCCTAAGAATCTAGGAGCAGTATGAAACTCAAGGACCTATTAGCCTTTCTTGCCCTTAGCCTGGCTTGGGGTTCATCCTTCTTTTGGATCAAGATCGCCATCCAGGAAATCGGGCCGTTCCTTCTGGTCGCCTTTCGAGTCCTGTTTGGCATTCTGGGACTTCTGGTTGTGCTCTTGCTCAATCGCCAATCGGTTTCTTTGAACCGGCGCACCTGGGGCGTTCTTTTGCTGCTCGGCCTGACCAACACGGCCATGCCTTTCGTGCTGATCTCCTGGGCTGAGCAGCACATCGACTCAGCGGTGGCCGCCATCCTAAACAGCAGCATGCCGCTCTTCACCATGGTCATTGCGCATTTCGCGCTCCTGGATGACAAAATGACGGTCCAACGTGTCCTTGGGCTGCTGGTCGGGTTCCTGGGAGTGGTGGTGCTCTCCCTGCGTGATCTGGGCGGCGACGTGCGACTGAACTTGCTGGCGCAGGGCGCCATGATCCTGGCGGTGCTGTGCTACGCCGGCAGTACTGTGTTCGCCCGGCGCAATACAAAGGGCATTCCGCCTGTTGTCCAGGCGCTCATTCCACTGCTCTCGGCGGATGCCCTCATTTGGGCGGCGGCTTTCGCCTTCGAGGCGCCTGTCGTGTTGCCCTCTGCGGCGGTGACCTGGGGCGCCCTTGTCTGGTTAGGGCTCATCGGCTCCTGCATTGCCTACATGCTCTATTACTATTTGCTGCACTCCGTTGGCCCCACGCGCATTTCGATGGTGACTTACATGTTCCCGGTGGTTGGCATCCTGCTGGGCGGTTTTGTCTTGCCTGTTTTTGGTGTTCCGGCGGATAAGCTCGATATCAGTTTATTGATTGGGGCCGTTCTGATCATCGGCAGCCTGCTGATCGTGAATTACCGCCCCCGGACGGCCAAGCAACCGCAGGCTGCCGGCGCCTCCGCCGCGGAATGATTTAAATCAATTACCAATTGCAAAATTACCAATTACCAATTACCAATTACTAATTACTAATTACTAATTACTAATCTCTAATCTCCTCTCCCCAATCCTATCCCTGCTTCTTTCCATTCCCGGCTAAGCCTTGCAGGAACTCCATGGCCGCGCTGGCCATTTCCTGCCCCTGGTTGAGCACACGTTCGGCCAGGTCACGGGCGCGCGCCAGGCGGATCTGCAATTCCTGGCCGCTTAATTCGTAAAGCTCCACCAGCACGCCGTGCGTGCTTTCCGGGTGGATGAAGGCGATCTTCTTTCCGCCGGTGCCGATCTCCGGCTTTTCGTTGATCAAGCGCACCCCTTTGGACTTCAGGTGCGCTATGGTGGCTTCGATGTCGTAGACCTCGAAGCAGATATGGTGCATGCCGGGGCCGCGCTTTTCCAGGAAGCGCGACACGCCGCTTTCCTCCATCGTGGGCTGCACCAGCTCCACTTCGCTTTCTTTGGCCGGCAGGAAGGCCACCACGGATTTTTCGCTGGGTACATGTTCCATGTGCGACACTCTCATGCCCAGCGCTTCCTGCCAGAATTGCAGCGATTTGTCGATGTCTTCGACGACGAGGGCGATGTGATCGATGCGCTTGATGAACGAGGGCATAGGGCTCCTGGCTAGGCGGTGGCTGTCGGGTGGTATTCGCCCCAAAGCTGGCGGAGCCGCCCGCAGATTTCTCCCAACGTTACTTGATTCTCGACGCATTCGATGAAGATCGGCATCAGGTTGTCGCTGCCGCGGGCTGCGCTCTCCAGGTGGCCGAGCCGTTCGGCGGCCTTGCTTGCATCTCGCCGGCTGCGCAGTGCCGTCAGTCGCTCCCGTTGGGCGCGCTCCAGCGCCGGGTTCACTTGCACTCGTTCCAACTGCATTTTCTCGTCGACCTGGAAGGCGTTGACCCCGACAACGATCTCCTCATCCGCTTCCATGGCTTGCTGGAAGCGATACGCTGCATTCTGGATCTCACCCTGAACATAGCCGCTTTCGATGGCGGCCAGTGCCCCGCCGCGCTTTTCGATTTCAGCAAGATATTCCTCGGCGCGCTTTTCGATCTCGTTGGTCAGGTATTCGATGGCATACGCCCCGCCCAGCGGATCCACGGTATCGCCTGCTTTGGCTTCGTGAGCAATGATCTGCTGCGTGCGCAAGGCCACGCGCACCGCCTGTTCGCTGGGCAACCACAGGGCTTCATCCATGCTGTTAGTGTGCAGCGATTGCGCCCCGCCCAGGACCGCGGCCAGCGCCTGAAGGGAGACGCGCACCACGTTATTCTGCGGCTGTTGCGCGGTCAACGTGGACCCTGCGGTCTGGGCATGAAAACGCAGCTTCCAAGAAGCCGGCTGCTTGGCGCCGAAGCGCTCGCGCATGATGCGCGCCCACAGACGCCGGGCGGCGCGGTACTTGGCGATCTCTTCCAGGAAATGATTGTGCGCATTGAAAAAGAAGGAGATCTGCGCCGCGAATACATCGATATCCAGGCCAACCTTCAACGCCTCTTCCACATAGGCGATGCCGTTGGCCAGCGTGAAGGCGACTTCCTGTACGGCCGTAGAACCGGCCTCGCGGATGTGGTAGCCCGAGATGCTGATCGTGTTCCAGCGCGGCACCTCGCGCTGGCAATAGCTGAACAGGTCGGTGATCAGCCGCATGGACGGCCGCGGCGGGAAAATATAGGTGCCGCGGGCGATGTATTCCTTCAGGATATCGTTTTGCACCGTGCCGCGCAGCTTGCCTTGTTCCACGCCCTGGCGCTTGCCGGTAGCGATGTACATGGCCAGCAGGATGGCGGCGGGGGCATTGATCGTCATACTGGTGGATACTTTGTCCAGCGGGATGCCCTCGAATAGGGCCTGCATATCGTCGAGCGATGAAATGCTCACGCCCACCTTGCCTACTTCCCCCAGGGCCATCGGGTCGTCTGCGTCGTAACCGATTTGGGTGGGTAGATCGAATGCCACCGAGAGCCCGGATTGACCCTGGTCCAGCAGGTAGCGGTAGCGCTTGTTGGATTCCTCGGCGCTGGCATACCCCGCATATTGCCGCATGGTCCACAGCCGGCCGCGGTACATGTTCGCCTGCACGCCGCGCGTGAAGGGGTATTCGCCCGGGAAACCCAGATCGCCTTCCCGATTGAGATCGATGTCCTCGGGTGCCAACACGGCCGGCAAAGGGATGCCGCTGGGGGTCTCGAACGTCTCTTTGCGTTCAGGGACCTGTGCCAGGCTGGGTTTAAGCGTTTCTTCTACCCAGCGTTCCTTCGCTTTGGCCTTTCCCTTCGCTTTTTGAACCATCGTTGGGAGTATAACCGTTCAAGCGTTAGCCACTACGGCCGTTCAAGCTGGCTCCCCTAACGCCTCGTGTCAAGTCCCTTGGCATCTACCGGATTTCCCACACAAAACCCCCATTCCGATTAATAATGTCGGCGTGTCTCACGATCAAAGGGTGCAAGCCGATTCCGCAATGCCTGACTGCATGGAAATCTGCTTCTTTCTGTCCTCCACCTACAACATCTACAACACCTACAACATCTACAACACCTACAATTTCGACCTGATTGGTCTTCCCCCGAATTAGTGGACATGAAAAATGTCGTGGGTCAAGTACACTAAA
>JBBDXR010000012.1:0-31470 GCA_040902205.1 Anaerolineales bacterium
GATTTTGTGTCCAACTTCTGGGGTGCACTTCACACAGCTCGTTAGCAACTTGACACGATAGGGTGTATAGAAGCTCCCGAAACGATGCCAAGATGTACCGAGAGACACACGGCATCGGTACAACTTGACGCGCCGACGTTTGAAGCTGCATTTGGAAGACGTAACTGCATAAATCATAGCCAAATCCCCTCCCAGATAATGAGCGACGAAACGCGCTATCCATGCGAAGGCATACCTTCGAGATTGCCACGTCGGGCAGCGCCGCTAAAGGCGGCGCTTGGCACCCTCCTCGCAATGACGGAATTTGAATGCTCCAAGCTGGGCGGGGTAACCCCGGTTCAGCGGGTGAAGGGTTTGCAGAATTCCGCCCGGAATGACAAAAGTAAGTAATTAATCGCACAAAAATCCCTGGACGTGGGAGCCACAATAGAGTTGTCAAGGCATGTTTTGACCGTTGGACGAGGGACTTGGGACGTTATATACTTGCCCCATGTCACTTGCTCTTCGCCCAAGCACAGTGAGTGGACCCTCACGTAAAACCTTCGGTTTTCCTCAGGGTAGGCTCTGGCAGGGGGTTAGAGAGGAAGCCGCAGGTTTCCTGGCCGCTTTCGGCGCGCCGGAACAACCCAAGGTCGGATTGCATTTCTGGGATATCGAGCTGCCCGGTGGGCGCAGCATGCGCATCCATTTGCGCGTGGAACCTGGCGGCAAAAATCAGCCGCACGGCAACGGCGTGCTCTTCGTCGACGTGACGGACGTAGTCCATCTTAACCAGACGGCGGCGCTGATGGCCAAGATGGCTCTGGACGATGTGCCGTATTTCGAGGCGCGCGCCCGCCTGGCCGTGTGGCATCCGGACGCGGGGCGCGAGCAGCTCGACCGCGAGCTGCGGCAGATCTACGGCATGGTGGAAGGCTTCCGCCACCCGAGCAGCGATTGCCCGACTTGCGAACTGAGCGACACGCTTGAGATGTCACCCATGTTCAGTATCGAGGTCAATGCGCCATACAAAGTGGACATCGCCCTGACCTATGGCTGCAACAACGAGTGCCCGCATTGTTACAACGAGAACGATCGCCTGCAGATGCCTTCGCTGCCGCTCGACGAGTGGTACGCAGTATTGGATCGCCTCTCCCAACTGGGAGTGCCGCACCTGATCCTCACCGGCGGCGAGGCCACCTTGCATCCCGACCTGCCTAAAGTCATTCAGTACGCCGACCGGCTCGGCATGGTGGTGGGGCTGAACACCAACGGCCGCCACATCGCCCACAAGGCTTACATGGACGAGCTGGCCGAAGCCGGCCTGAACCATGTGCAAGTGACGCTGGACTCCAGCCGCGCCGAAGTGCACGATGCCATGATGGGCACCACGGCCTTCGCTCAAACGGTGCGCGGCATCGAGAACGCGGTGGCCAGCCGCGTGCACGTGATCACCAATACCACGCTGATGCGCGCCAACATGGGCCATGCCGAAGAGATCATTGAGTTCATCTATTCGCTGGGCATCCGCACCTTTGCCATGAACGGCATGATCTACTCGGGCGGCGGTTTTGCCCACCCGCAGGCGATCAGCGAGCAGGAGATGCCCGCGCTGCTGGTGCGCGTGCGCGACAAGGCGCAGGAACTGGGCATGCGCTTCCTGTGGTACACGCCCACTGAATATTGCCGCATGTCGCCGGTGGAGCTGGAGATCGGCGCCAAGCGCTGCAATGCCGGCGAGTATTCGCTGTGCATCGAGCCCAACGGCGACGTGCTGCCGTGCCAGTCCTATTACGTCTCGGCGGGCAATATCCTGCGCGACCCCTGGGAGCAGATCTGGGACGGCGAGCTGTTCCGTTCCTTCCGCTACCGCGAACAGGACCCCAAAGGCTATGGCCTGCCGGAAAAGTGCTGGACCTGCCCGGACCTGCCGCTGTGCGGCGGCGGCTGCCGTATCGAGCGCGAGGCGCGCGATGGCGTGCGCGTATCCTCGTCCGGCGGGGGCGGCTGTTCCGGCTGCAGCGGCAGCTGCGGCACGGGCGCCTCGGCGGACCACGTCAAAGGCCACGCTGAGGCTGTGGGCCACGTGCACACCGCCGGATATATTCCCACGGGCGGCTTCATCCCGTCGCCCAGCACGACGAAAACAACCGTGCGTTCCAGCGGGAATATGACATTGATTGGGTTGGAAGAAATACAATAGACGTTGCGTAGCAACGTAAAATAGGGGTAGGGGCGCACCGCGTGCGCCCTAAACATCTGGAACATGGGCCCCCAACGTAGAAATTCGAACCGATTACAGGGCTATGATTATTCTTTAGCAGGGGCATATTTCGTTACCCCAGTGGCTAAGAAGAGGAAACCACTCTTCGGCGTCTTGGAAGACGAAGAGATTCGGTTGAATGAAGCAGGCGGGACGGTGGCTGAGGAATGGCAGCGAAGTGCCGCATTACGGCCCGAAATCTCATTGGACGAATTCGTAGTGATGCCCAATCATTTCCATGCAATCCTATTCATTAACGATAGCGGCGAACTGAAACCGATAGAGTTCGGTGCGCGTCGGGAACGGGGTGCGTTAGGGGCGCACGGACGTGCGCCCCTACATCGCAATCCAAGAACCCTTGGGTCCCTGGTCGCTGCGTTTAAGGCGGCTACTACACGCCGTATTCGGGACATCGTTGGAATTCCAGATCTTCTCGTTTGGCAGCGTAACTATTACGACCGGATCATCCGCAATCAGTCCGAACTCGAGAAGGTCAGAGAATACATCTTATACAACCCTTTGCTCCTTAGCCAAAAATTGGGCGACCTGTGGACATGAACTGGACGATAGCGGTTCTGCTCCTTCTCGCCGCCCTTATCCTGGCCATCTTCGCCTTCCGCTACCTCCGCCTGCGTCGCCTCAGGCAGGCCGCGCCGTACCAGCCCGCCGTCGCCCGCATCGAGGGCGGCGGCATCAAACGCGGCCTCACGCCGCCCGAAGGCGCCGTGCTGCTGGGCCGCCCGCTGAAGGTGACCCTGACCCTGGTGATCTTCGAGATGCTGCGCAAGGGGTTTTTGCGGCAGGTAGCGGCAGAGCCGCTGACTGTCGCGTTGAACGAGGCTTTCCGCACGCAAGGCAGCGGCCTGGGCGCCCAGGCGCGCGGGGAACGCCGCCGCCAGGCTGCCCAGGCCATGCCCGCCGCGCTGCACAAGTATGAAGAGCCGTTCCTGGAATTGATCGAGGCGCAGCCGGGCAAACCGGTAACCGAACTTGATTTCGGGGTCGCCATCCAGCCGCTGATCCGCTACGTGGCCGGGCGGGTGGGGGGCTTTAGCCTGGAAGAGACGCGCGCCTATTACCGCCTGATCATCGAGCGAGCCCCGCGTGAGGCGCGCAGCGATGGCAAGCTGACCTTCGAGCGCCAGAAAGTGTTCGACCGTAACTTTGGCTGGGTGCTGCTCGGCGACGATTTCCGGAATGTGCTGGATCAGCCGGACTTCTCCTATCAACCGGTCTGGTGGAGAGATGGCCTGTCCAAGATCCAACGTCCCGTGTCCGCGCCCCGGACGTCGGAGTTTGGACCTGGGACGTCCTTCGCCGCCTGGGCCGCTAAGGTGATGGCCGCTATGGAAAGCACGGTGGACGAGCAGGACGTGAAGCTGAGGTTAGGGAGCGAAACGGACGCGGTGACGGCTGCGCTACTGAACGACGTGGCGCGTGCGACGTTTTATGGATAAGCCAATACCCGTGGCATATTTCCGGATGCAAACCCCGGTGAGAGGTTGAAAGGAGTGTCCATGAGCCTAGTAGAGGAAGATATTAGTTTTGGAAAAGATGACGTAGACATAATGAAGCGCATGTTGAGTAAGTTTCACGATTATCATCAGGGATCTGGTTTGCCAGATTGGTCTAGTAACTATGTTGCCTACCTTCCAGTATTTTCAATAGCCTTGTTGATTTCACAACAGAAGGCTGAACGGACGAACAAGATACTAATAAGGCTTACATGGGCACTAGTGTTTTTAACAATTGTCATTGCGTTTATGACGCTTTGGACGGTTTTTAGGTGAGAAGAAAAACCAATTTGGCGACCCCTGTCTATTTATGGGGATGAAGCCTTGGGGTCCCCTCGCCCGCACGCGAGCGAGGGGTTGGGGGAGAGGGGTGCCACGCTGCTGAACGACGTGGCGCGGGCGACGTGGTGGGGATGAAGGATGAGGATAAAAAATGAAGCTAGTATTAGGCGCAAGGCGCAATGACAGGATCATTCATAACCCTGACACGCTACTAATTGCGTACCGAAATGATATGGGTTGTGACTATCTGGACTACAAACAGGTAACTCCGAAAGGTAAAGTATTTCCGGAGGACCTTGCGGTCACACTGGCCGTGAATTCCCAGGCAGGCTGGAGGGCTTTTCGTAGTCTCAAGGAAAGTGCAGTATCTATCAATCTAGCGAAATTGCCAGATATGCCATTGGAGGAAACTTCTGAATCTGAGCGGAAAGAAGTTGCACAGTTCATTGCCGGCATCGCCAGATTACCAGGGTTTGCGGCTTCGCTTGCAACAAAACTGCTTCACAAAAAGAGGCCACAACTGATTCCGATCCTAGATAATCAAGCCATCTTTGGAGCGTATATGAATGAGAATTGGCCCCAGTTGCCAGCCACAAGTTTCAGCGTGAAGGGGGAAGATTGGATAGGGAAGGCACTGGATTGGATATTCATAGACCTTAGGCGATCGGAAAACACATCGGCTTGGAAAAAACTGCTAGCTATAGAGCCCACGCGTACAAAGATAGAGCTTTTTGACAGTGTTTGGTGGATGTATTTTAGGAAAGTCCAACCTGTGCGCTAAGGTCGAGGATTGAGTCTGCCGAAAGCGGCGAAACGGAAGCGGTGACGGCCACGCTGCTGAACTATGTGGCGCAGGCGACGTGGTGGGGGTAGAAATTCGACGCGATGTGTACCTATTATTGGTGCGCTGCCCTGGGCCTATTGGCCTGGGCGTAAAGCGCGGGGGATATTTCGGTTATCAGGGTCATCCTTATTGCGCAGCAGGAAGTCGATCGTCTACTCACATTTCCCAAAGCTGGCTTACCCTATAGACCTTCTTATCTGCTTCCCAGGAGTGATCAGCTTTATATACTTTCTTATCGGCCTCCCAGGAGTGGGTTACAACATATATTTTTTCATCTGCTTCCCATGAATGTTCGACTTCATAGACCTTCTCATCTGCCTCCCAAGAGTGTTCGACGAAATAGACCTTTGGCATAAAACCCTCCAATATCAAAAAAACCAATGTAGGTTAACGCGAATCTTGAGGTATATCCTCCCCATCTTTCATAAGACCTTCGACATGCACCTGAATTGCCTCTCGCAGGTTTCGCTTTGTTTCTTCGATCGTGTCACTCGCTGTATGTACACCCGGAAGCGATGGCACGAAGCCGTGGAACCCGTTAGGATCGTCAGGTTCAATCATGACTCGGAATGAATAGTTGCGTCGCGCAGCCATATGGCTATTCTACTTCAAAGGGCACATGCTGGCCGAATTTCCATCCACATATAACCACAGTAGGGATTCGGCGCGGTATTTGGCACGTAAGGGATGAGCAGCCGCAACCTCGTTCACCGCACGAACAACACATTGTGCCGTTCTGGCACGAATAGGATCCCGAAGGGCACGATGCGCATTCCGCGGCGTTGGATTTTTTTATGTCCGAAGATAGAAAAAACAGAAGAAGAGCGGATAGTAAAAGGAGGGTCGGTTTCCTAAGCAGATTCAATTTATACACACTTTAATGGTAGGGATTGTTCTAACGAAAAGCAAGACAGGGTATATTGATATACCCTGTCTTTGTTTACTTACGGCAAGCACCCTGACGGATAGTCTCCCATTGGAATTACCCCGATTGTCGTCAATGCCCTTGCTAATTCTTCAGAAGACTCAATGATCAGAGTCGGGAAGTAACCATCGGCGACATTCCGACACTCAAAAAATCGCTGAAGGCTTTCTGCCCTATCCGCGCTCAAGCCATCTAGAAAAACGTTGGGGAACAACGGAGCTCCAACCGCAGGTCCGCCCAACCGACGTAACACATGTGTGGGTCCAGCTGCGAAAGTTCTAAAACCACCTTCACGAATCTCTTCAGCCACCCCACTCCAGGCCCCCGTTCCCACATCGTTGAACTCCATGTAGTAGCCGGTTCCACACAGGATAGGAATCATGCCCCGAATAGTCTCACCTTTTTGATCAACCGTCCACGGAATAGCGTTCACTATTCCGGTTTCGCGGACGTTCACGATCTCGTGTTTGGCCTCGCAACCGAACCTTGCGGCTTCGGCCTCCACCTTGGCCCACCACTCCTGCACATCCGTTCGTGGGGTTTCCACGATCGGCTCTTCAGTGGGAGTGGAAGTAGGCTCCGGCGTTGGTGTGTCAGTTGGGGTCAGCGTAGGCTCAGCGGTCGCCGTAGCAGTAGGCTGGCTGGTCACCGTCGGCGTAGGCGCAGCCGGGCTGCACGCGACCAGGAAGCCTGCGAGCAAGGCGCAGTTTGCGAGCGCGAAACGGTGGGATCGGCTGTTTAGCATTCCTCGTCGCTTTTCAGGCTGATTCTGGTTCATGGGTGATCTCCCAATGTCTTGCAACTACCCTGTGCCGTTAGTAATTCTGCGGCGCTTGGTTTGCCAGCAATACTCGGCGCCCAACCTTGCGGAGGTTGAGTTGCCTAGCGTGTCGTTTTTCAAGTCCCCCCTTCGCAAAGTTGTTGTTTTGGCCATCTTGGGGATTGCTTCGCCGCGTTGCTTCGCAACGCACGGCTCCCAATGGTCGAATCCATCTTGACGTTTGGAGTTGGGCATTTTGACTTGTGGTCTACCAATCATCCATGTCCCATGGATTGCTGACACGATATACCTTTTTATCTGCCTCAAGAGGGCTGCTTACTCGGTAGACATTCTTTTCAGCATCCAATGACGAGGAACGAACGTAACACCTTCGGCATCTTTCCTCCTTACAAATGATTCAGAGCGATATGCCTTGACCTTGGTGTTGGACATCAGGACTTAGGACATCTTTCATCCTTCATCCATTCTCCCTCATCCTTTGCCTTTCCATATCTTTCCCCACTCATCCTTCAGCATATTGCCCAGCTTCTTGTTGATGCCCTGGCCCGGCAGCACGTCGCCGTCCGGCTCAACGTAGAGCCAGGCTTTCCCAGCCCCTTGGGGCAGCGGGCGGGTTCCCTCGCGTTTGCTCGGGACATGCTTAGACCCGCCCCTACGCTTGGTGGCCTTGAGTTCAAGTGAAACCGGGTTTAGGGCGGTGTAGGGCACCGGCAGGTCCCAGACCAGCGGCAGGTCGGCCAGGGCGGCGTGGTCGCGGGCGGCCTGAAGCTGCGGCTGCAGCGCTGGGTCGGCTGCGCTCAAGGATAGGGCGCGCACGCCGCTTTCCGCAATGCGGTCAATGAGGGCATTGATCTGCTTGGCGTTCTGTTTAGTCAGCGTGAGATGTGCGGCGATGAAGATGTCATCGTTCAATACTTCGCGCCAATACGCAAAGCTGGCCAGCGAATCCCAGGTCTGCGCTTTGCTGGGCTGCAGCACGATCATGGCGTGGTCCAGCCCAGCGTCCAGCAGGGTCTTGAGGTAGCGGGTGTCGGCCAGCTTGACCCCGTCGGTGATCACGCCGGTCACCAGGCCCAGGTCTTCGGCGCGCATCAGCAGCTCGGCCAGGTCAGGCCGCAGGGTCGGTTCGCCGCCGGTGAACACGATATGCGGAATGCCGGCGGCGTGTGCGCGGTCTATGACCTGCTTCCACTGCCCGGTGCTCAACTCCTTGGTGACGCGCTTGTGCGGCGTGGCGCCGCGCGGCGATCCCTTGGGCAAATTGTAGGTGAGCGCCATATCCAGCCGGTAGGGTGCGCTGATCTTCTTGGTGAAGGGCGCCTGCCGTTCGAAATCCAAATACGTCACCGGGTCCAGGTCAGGCGTCTCGATCAGCGCCTGGATCTTGCGCGCAAAATCGGCGTAATCCGCCGCGGCGCGGTCCTTGCTCACCCGGTAGCGCTGGCTGATCTGCGCTGCCACCTGGTCGGGCGGGGTGAGATGGATGAAGTGATAGGCGCATTCGGTGGCAGTCTGGTTGAGGTGCAATACCGTGGATGCGTTCACCGTCATCAGGCCATCGCCGCTGGGTTCCACCCTCAGGTGCAGCCGATAATTGAAAGGATGGCTGGGCGGGGCGATATAGGAATAAAAACCGGGCTCAAGCGGCTTGGAGCGTTTCGGTGTGCGATAACGGTCGAGGAGGTCACGCATTGACAGGTTTCCTCTTATCGTGGCTTGGGGATTGCCACGCTCGCCTTGCTCGCTCGCAATGGGATATCTCACGCATTAGCGGCCGCCTCCGGCGCAGGCACAGGCGCAGCCTGCGCAGGCGCAGGCGCACGAGGATCCGCCGCCGCTGAAGCCGCCGCCGCTGCTGCGCGTGGGTGGCGGGGGCGGGTTGGTGGTCTTGGTCACGCCGCCGGTGAAATCGGCCAGATTGCCGGTGACGCCTGCGGCCACGTTCTGCACGCCCTTGGTGACCGAGGCGGCGAAATCAGCGCCGGGTAAGGTGGGCAGCGAAACGCGGCTGCCGCCCGTGGAGCGCGAGGGCGCGCTGATCACGCTGCGCCCGCCGGAGCCGGCATAGCGGCCCCACCAATAAGGGGCGTAGACCGTGCGGCCGGTGAATGTGCGCCGGGTGCGATCGTCGTAATCCTCGTCCATCATGGTCCATTCGAGGTTCTCTTCGTATAGCTTGCTCTGCACCTTGGGCGTCTTGGCATCCTCCACCTGCTTCCAGGCGTCCTCGGTGATCGTGCGGTAATAGTCCACCGTTTCGCGCTTGCTGAAGCCGCGCATCTTGTTGGCCACGCCTTTGACGATATCTACCATCAACGTCTGCATGGCGCGGCGGCGCGCGCCTGGGTCGCCTTCTTTGAAGGCCGCCAGGAATTGCGACTCGTATTCGCGCAAGTCCTTGGGAGCCGGGGAGGTGACGGCCACCTCCAGCGGCTCTTGCTGGGCCACTTGGGCTGCGCCTTTGCGGATGGTGGAGAACAAGATCATGGTGAGGATCTTGTCCATCGGCTGCTCCAGCAGGATGGCCGCCTCCGGCGCCGTCAGGCCGCGCTTGATGCCATTGCCTTCAATGGCGATCTTGGGCGGCAGGTATTGCATGCGCCGCCGGCGATCGGAGACGACGCCGATCCAGACCAGGGCGATGATGAACAGCGCAAAGCAAATGCAGACCACGAAGGGGATGAGGAATTCGGGGTCGATGTTATAGCGCTGCCAGAAGTTCGGCTCCTGGATGGCTCCGGCGGGGACGTATTTCTTGGGGAAGGAAGCGCCGAAGAGATATTCCCGTGCGATGCTGCCATCAGGGTTATGCCAGGTATAGGTGATGCGCCCTTCGTCATCCCTGCCTGTCTGGGGCGTATCCGGGAAGCCGGGATGGTCGGCCGTATGCCATTTGGGCTCATCGGGTTGCACGCCGGGCGGCAGGTGGTAGACAACGGTGATAAACGTGGCGCCGAACACGAATTCGCTGCCGAAATAATTGGGGATGAATACTGCGCTGGCTAACGTCTCGTCCTCGTTGTCGGTGTAAAGGACGCCACTGATATCCGTGACGCGCGCAAAGAACGCGGCGGTTTGCCCCGGAGGCACGGGATGGTCCGAGAACCAGAGGGCCGGGCCGGTCTCGATGTAATCCGATTGCCACTCGATGAACGATGCTGGCCGTCCGTGCAGGGTGGCGGTGATATTGTTGGGCGTGTAGTTGGCGTTGGGCAGGCCGAGGTCGACGACGTCGATTTCGTGTGAGTTATCCCCGTTCAGGAAGATGATGTTGTATTCCAGGGTCAGCGTGCCATCCGCCTCCCAAAAAACATCGACTTGCTCTGAAATGGCCGAGAAGTAATAGTCCGCCTGGGCAAATGCCACACCGAGAGGGATCGCCAGGATAAGCAGCGCAACGAAAGTAAATAGAAGTTGTCTTTTGTTTTTTGCTTTCATCTGTCTTCTGTCAACTGTCTACTGCCATCTGTCTACTGCTTCACCACTTTGGCTTTTCTTCAACTTGATAAATAGCCCCGCAGTACGGGCACTCCACATTCAGGGCGCCACCCACCAAACGCACATTCTTGCTGCTCAGCGCGCCGCCGCATTGCTTGCACTGGAAGTTCTCCAGGTTGACATCGCCGGAGAGCTCCACGTCGTAGGTGATCTTCTGTTCCTCGGGCGGCTTGCGGTTGACGTACCAGGCGATGCCCAAGCCGATGGCTGCGGAGATGGCGCCGGTGGCGAGGTTGCCGATGGGGCTGGCGGTCTGCGGGGAGAAAGCCCCCCAGATGAAGAGCACTCCGAAAAAGAGCAGGATGGCCGCAACGATATTCCCGACTAGTTTCATGGCAACTCCTCAGCGCTTAGTGTAGCCGATTTTTATCGTTGCGCAATTATCCTTGCGCTCACGGGCGTTGTCCTGCAGTGACTACCAGCTTGACATGTTTCATGTCAAGTCAAGTAATGCGGACCCCACCATCCATGTAGAATCTATCTTGCAGTCTATTTGCCGCTGAGCAGGTTCCCCAGGATATCCCCGCCGATGCCGGCCAGGCCGCGTTTTTCGCCCTGGTTGTGCACGCGGGAAGCAGCCACAATACGGTCCGCCAGGCGCGAGAAGGGCAGGCTTTGCAAGTAGACCTTGCCTGGGCCCTCCAGCTTCGCCAGGAAGAGGCCCTCGCCGCCAAACAGCGCATTGCGGAAGCCGCCTACGAACTGGATGTCGTAGTCCACGCTGGGGTGCATGGCCACGATGCAGCCGGTGTCGACGCGCAGCACTTCGCCCTTGGCTAGCGTCTTCTCGATCATTGTGCCGCCGGCATGCACGAAGACCATGCCATCGCCCTTGAGCCGCTGGAGGATGAAGCCTTCGCCGCCGAAGAGCCCGGCGCCCAGCCGCTTGGTGAAGGCGATCTCGATCTCGATGCCCTGCGCGGCGCACAGGAAGGAATCCTTCTGGCAGATGAACTCGCCGCCTTCGTCGCCCAGGTCCATCGGGATGATCTGGCCGGGGTAGGGCGCGGCAAAGCCGATGCGCGCTTTGCCCTTGCCGGTGTTGAGGAAAGTGGTGATGAAGAAGCTTTCCCCAGTGAACATGCGCGTCAAGCCTTTGAAGATGCCGCCCACCTGCGTCTGCATCTCGATGCCGGCTTCCATATAAGCCATCGTTCCGGTCTCGCCGCGCACGCCCTCGCCGGGATCGAGTTCGACCTCTACCAGCTGCAGGTCATCGCCATAGATCTTGTGCGTGATTTCGTCGACCATTTGGTACTCCTTGTAAACGGCTAGGGACCTAAAAAGTGATTATAAGCTCTATGTCAAGAAGATTTAACCATCGCGTTATCGATTACGTTTGTGTATACATCGAGCAGGAGGCCATAGGCGCGGGCAGCACTATATTTACGTTCATATTCCGTACGAGCCCAGCGACCCATGGCTGCCATTTCATCGGTGTGCCCCCAGGCCCAGCTGACTTTGGCGGCCAGGTCGTCCGCATTGCCCTGGACAAATAGGAGGCCAGTTTCACCATCTTCCACCATCTCGCTTTGCACTCCGGCGTTCGAAGCAATGACGGGGACTCCGCAGGCAAAGGCCTCGGCCGCAACGAAGCCGAAGGTTTCGTAATTGCCTTCCGATGGCCAGATCAGAAAACGGGCTCCTTTAATCAGCTCCGTGAGTTGATCGGGCGGCAGCTGTTCAATAACCCTGATGCCGGCATTTTCCGCGGCTGCCGCCTGCACACTTTGTAGTAGCGGACCAGATCCCCTGACCTTCAGAGGAACACCAGGCAATACCTTCCAGGCGTTCAACAGCGTGTCAATACCTTTCACCGGCTCGAGGCGTCCGATGAACAATGCGTAATCCCCTTTCCGATCCGCGCGCGGCAAAGGATCAGGGTGAACGAAATGCGGCTTGACCAGGATCTTGTTCGCAGGCAGTCCCCCTTCGATGAACTTCTCCCTATAGAACTTAGTCGCCACGAGGAATTCGTCCACCTGCTTCTCCCAGGTTTTGAGCAAGCGGTGGGTTGTAAGCATGACGGCGACAGCCGCGGTCTGCAGCCTGGACCCGCGATAGCAGGCATGCAGGACACCTGGCCAAGGCGGCGTCTTACCCAGGCAATCCTCGCAAAGGCGCCCTTCTCGAAAGAAGGTGGCGGCCGGGCAAAGCAGGCGAGGATTATCCAGCGACTGAATAACAGGAATGCCTTCAGATTTGCAGGCGTAGTAAGCCGAGGGGGAGATCATCATGTGTGTGTTGTGAAAGTGCACAAGATCAGGCCTTTCAGCTTGCAGCAAGCGCCTAAGGCGACTGTAATCCTCAATGGACCAGGTGACGCGGACCGGCAGAGCCGCTTTCTGCAGCGGGCTCAGCTGTCGAATTTCGCTGTTACTACGTTCGTAAGTCCTGACCTCATGACCATTGCGGCGTAGCAGATCAACCTCGGCCCGGTAGGCGGTGTCCTCACCTCCCGGCAGTTGATAGTAGTTATGCACTGCGAGAATTTTCATCAGGGATCAGGTCTTGCGCAGAGAGTGAAGCAACGATAAGGCCAGAATGACAAAGGCGAAGATCTGCCCAAGGATAGCGCCGGGCAGCTGCCATTGGATGGTAAGAAAAACGCCGATCGTACCGGCCGCGATTGAAGCAAGAAGATAGCCCCGGAATATCGACTGTGGCCGCTCCAAAGCGCGCAAGGTGCTCTCCAGGATCACGGCAATCCCGAATGCCACGGGGATTGAACCGGCCAGGAGCAGCAATCCGGACACCTCTAAGTAATGGCCGCCATATAGGATCGAGAAAAGCTGCGTGCGCAACAGCCATAGCAGCGCCCAATAGGAAAGTGAAATCGCAAGGAAGGGGGCAATGAGGCTCGTTGCCCGGCGCAGCAGAGCCCGTTTCCCCTGTTCAATATGGATCCGAGAGAAATCCGGGATCACTAAGTTGCTTATAGCCAGCGTGCTTTGCATCATTGGAGTAAGAAGATTCGTCAGCGCTCGCAAAGATGCCGCGCCTTCAAGGCTGGATGAATATGTGATGGCAACGAAAAAAACGTTGAGCGGTATCCAGATCAAGAAGGACGTAGGTCCAGACCACCGTGCGTAGCTCCACTGGTTGGCGAGCATTGATCCGAATACTTTAGAGCCAATTTTTTGGTAACCCCGCAGATTCAGGAGGATGATGAGAATAGCAGAGACAACAAGGCTAGCCACCCCCATGGCCAGAAAGGCCGAAAACGCAGACAGCAAGCCTCGGTTCCATAGCAAGACAAGACCGCCCAAGAGCGTGAATAGATAGACGAGGCTGCCCAGGGCTGCCCTGGCTGGCTGAGCGTCGATGTAGAAGGCACGGCGAAGAAGCCAGGCAAAGAGAATAAGCGGGGATGCCAAAGCCACACCCCAAAGCGCCCGAGAAAGCTCGGCGGCCTCAAAGGATCGTGCGAGCCAGGCACCGGACCCGAGTAGCGAGAACGCAACAATACTTACACCTACATGGCAGGCGAAAAGGAACCACAAGTATCTGTTGAGTTGATGGCGATAGCGCCCGGCGCCGAAAATCAACATAGGATCGGTGAGCACAGCCGTATGCAAAGCCGCCAGGAGGAGGAAAATGGTATAGCCAAGGGCAAAGGCGCCGTATTCCACGGGCGAGAGCCAGCGGGCAAGCAGGACGTTGGCCACGAAATTGGCTCCCGAGAAAAGCCATTGATCGGCCAAACTCCAGGAGCCTTTTTGCATCCAGTGAACATGTCGTCCAGAATGGACTTTGCCTGACCCAGCCATGCGTCTACTCGTCAAGTCGTGTTTGTACCATGCTTTGCCTGTGAGGGAGCAAAGATGCAGTGAAAAATGAGACTTGCACGATTAGCACATTTTGCTATGGCTAAGTACACTCAGTATGTGGCCGAGCGCATAAGTTTGTTAGGTGTGGGAGTGCATGCCGTAAATATGACAGCCACATTGGATGTGATGGCCGAAGCAATTTCACAAGAAGGGAAAGGCTACATTTGCCTGGCGCCGGCGCACAACCTGATGGCCTGCCGCGCCGATGAGAAATTGCGCACCATCTTCAACCGCAGCGCGCTGACTGTGCCGGACGGCATGGGGACGGTGTGGTTCCTGCGGCTGCTGGGCAGGCGGGCCGGCCGCGTGTACGGCCCGGACCTAATGCTGGCCGCCTGTAAGCACGGCGCGACCATGGGTTGGCGCCACTTTCTTCTGGGCGGGGCGCCAGATGTGGCGGAGACCCTGGCGCAACGGCTACGAACTGCCGTACCGGACTTGGTTGTTGCGGGTACATATTCTCCACCATTTGGGGAAATGACGGACATTGACACCGCCGGGATGTTGGCTCAAGTTAATGCGGCCAGGCCGGACCTGATTTGGGTAGGGCTGGGCAGCCCAAAACAAGAACGCTGGATGGCCGAGTTTCGCGGCCGGCTGGACGCGCCACTCCTGGTGGGGGTGGGCGCGGCATTCGACTTCTTGAGCGGCGCGAAACCCCAAGCGCCGAGCTGGATGCAACGTTCCGGGATGGAATGGCTGTTCCGCCTATTGAGTGAACCGCGCCGCCTATGGAAGCGATACGCGGCATATCCGCTCTTTGTGCTGCTGGTTCTGGCGCAATGGCTGGGATTCGCTCGGTACCCTCTAGAGGAAGGCCGCTAGCATGTTGCGCCGCTTCTCGGTGAACTTCGCGTTGTTCTCGATCGCGCTGGACGCCGCGCTGGTGGCGTCATCGCTGCTGCTGGCCGAGGGGCTGCGGCCGGCACTGAATTCGCTATCGTTTGCGCAGCCCCTGGCTGCCGGCGAAGCGAGCGTACCACTGGTCTTGTACGCCATATTCCCAGCCGCATGGATCGCGGTGTTGCTCTTGTTCAACCTCTATGATGGCCGCCGTAACTTGCGCGTGGCCACTGAATTGAGCAGCCTGACCATGGCAGGCGCGCTGGCGAGCATGGCTTGTGCAGGGCTGCTCTATCTTTCGTTCCGCGATGTATCCCGCCTGCTGTTCGCCAGTTTCGTGGTCCTGGCGTTCACTGGTTTGCTGGCCTGGCGCCTATTGCTGCGCGGATTGCAGCGCTGGCGCGGCTTCCGCGCAGCGCAGCGGCGCGTGCTGGTAGTAGGGGCCGGCGAAGTGGGCCAACAAGTGCGCCGGCAGATCGAAGGGCACGCCGGGTTGGGGCTAGCCTTCATCGGCTTCCTGGATGACGAAAAGCGCGGCAAGGCCGTGCTGGGATATTTGAGCGAAGCGCGCAAGCTGGTGGCGCGCAAGAAGCCCGAAGATGTTGTCTTCGCGTTGCCGAGCTCGGCCTACCAACAAGTGAATTCCCTGCTGGCCGAATTGCACGACTTGCCCGTGCGCACCTGGGTGATCCCTGACTATTTTTCGCTGGCCTTGCACAGAGCCCAGGTGGAGGACTTTGCGGGTCTGCCGATGCTGGATCTGCGCGCGCCGGCACTTAGTGATTCCCAGCGCCTGTTCAAGCGCGCCTTCGACGTGCTGCTAATCCTGATCACCCTGCCAGTGACGCTCCTCGTGACACTGATCGCGGCACTGGCGGTCTGGCTGCAGGACAAGGGCTCGGTGTTCCTGCAGCAGAAACGGGTTGGCGAGAATGGGCGCATCTTCTCCATGCTCAAGTTCCGCACCATGCGGCCGAACAGCGGAAAGCTCAAGCTGGAGGAAGACGGGTTCCTGCATAAGCGCGCCGACGACCCAAGAGTGACGCGGGTGGGGCGTTTCCTGCGGCGCACCAGCCTGGATGAGCTGCCGCAGCTATGGAATGTGCTGAAGGGGGAGATGAGCCTGGTGGGCCCGCGGCCCGAGCTGCCCGAGTTGGTGAAACGCTATCAAAACTGGCAGCGCAAACGCTTTGCAGTGCCGCAGGGGATGACCGGCTGGTGGCAGGTGAATGGGCGCAGCGATAAGCCCATGCACCTGCATACCGAGGACGACCTTTACTACGTGCGCAATTATTCCATTGGTTTGGACTTGCTGATCCTGCTTAAAACCTTCTGGACGGTAGTGAGCGGCCGCGGCGCCTTTTAGTATGAAGCCAACGACCTGGAAGTACCTGGGGCAAGAAGCAGCCTTGCTGCTTCTCTTCGCTTATGTGCTCTTGTTCGGAGGTGGGTTCCCGGCTTTGGTGGACTTCCGGCTGCAACTTTTTTCCACGCTGTTGGCCATCGCGGTGCTAGGAGGATGGCTGGTGGCGCGGGTACTCTCCAAGGGCCGCCTGATCGCCTCCGGCATAGAAGCGGCGCTTTTCCTGTTCGTTCTCGCCCAATTTGTGGCTGTCATTTTATCGGAGGATCCTCGCCGCAGCCTGCCGCACGCAGTCACCTGGCTGACTTATCTGCTGATCTTCATGTTCGTCGTGGACCTATTGCGCAGAGGATGGCCTGCGGAATTGGTGGAGAAATGCTTACTGATCGCGGGCGCGCTATCGCTTGCATTTGCGGCGCTTGAATTGGGGAGCCTGTACCTGTCGTGGAAAGAGGTCATCGCAGGCCTAGAATTCGCCCCCACTTTCCAGCAACGGCTTACCGGGATCCTGGGCGACCCGAATTTGCTGGCAGCCTTCGTCAATTTGCTGATTCCGCTGGCCCTGGCGCGAGCCTTGGTGGCGGGGAAGGCGGCCCGCGGGCTATTGCTTGGATTTATAGCTGTCGCCCTGGCCGTGGTGTATTTCACCGATTCGCGGGGTGGGCTGCTGGGGCTTGGAACGGGGCTGGCTGCGCTGGCTGTACTATGGGTGCTGGTTGTTTCGGAGCCGGCGAAAAGGAAAGTGCGGAAAGCCTGGGTTGTGCTTCGCAGCAAGCGATGGCTGTTAGCTGCCTTGGCAGGCGGGTTGCTGCTGGTAGTGGGGTTCGTGGCCTGGCGGACGATCAGCTTCCAGGGGGATACAACGCACGCGCCAGCATTGGAGGCGCGCGACATTTACTGGCAAGCCGCTGGCAATGCGTTCCTGAAAGATCCGATGACGGGAGCTGGCCCGGGTATGTACCCGGTTTACCTAATGCAGATCTGGTCCACGCCGCCGGCCCGGCCATATTTGCACGCGCACAGTTTCCCTTTTCAGGTGGCAGCGGAGAGCGGGCTGATCGGAATTGGCGCACTGATGTTTCTGTTCTTGATGATCGGCAAGCGGGCGCTCGCCGGCTGGCGCGGGTTGGACATGCCCAGCAGAGCGCGGCGGGCAGCTGTTTTCGCGGCACTGGCAGGCCTGGCGGAGCATTCACTGGTGGATGACTTCTTCCCCTTTGCGGCTGTGGGCATCACGACGATGGTTTTGCTGGCAATGGCCGAACCAGCAGCAATAGCCCGGAAGCGCCAGAAGAGCATCCGGCCTGTCTGGTTATTAGCGGGCGGGGCAGCGGCTGCAGGCTTTACCCTGTTCGCCTTGCTGGCTTATTGGCATGCCGACCAGGCGGTAGTCGCGAGCAACGCGGGGGATTGGCAGAAGGCGGCTATCGAAATGGAGGCCGCGGCGAAAGCCGACTCGGGCTTCGCGTTCTATTGGCTCGAGGCCGGTTATGCCAATGCTCGGCTGGCCGAAGAGGATAGCCTCTTCGCCGATGAAGGGATCGGCCACTACGAAACTGCCACCTTGACGGAACCTCATTACGCATTGTTGCAAGCTAACTTGGCGGCCCTTCTTTGGCAGGCCGGGGAGCAGGCACCCGCCTTGGAAGAGATGCGTATAGCCACGAGGCTGGCACCGGAGGCCTGGCTGTTTTGGCTGAACCGGGGAGTATATGAAGAACAGCTTGGCCAAACGAAGGGGGCCGCGGCTTCTTATGCCCAAGCTTTGGCGGCTGAATCCGAATTAGCCGATTCGGTTTTCTGGCAGGAAACCGAGATCCGGCAGCAGGCACTGAATGAGGTGGTGCATACACCCGTGACCGGCCCGCGGGCCGAGTCGCTTGCCAAGGTTGCGGAAGCCAGAGACCAGATCGCCGCTGGAGACTACGCTGGCGCCAAGAGCGCGCTTCTCGAGGCCTACGCACTGAACGATCAAGAAGTACGCGTTTATGTTGCCATGGGGGAACTTGCATATGCCCAGGGGCAGCTAGACAAAGCCGAGCGCTATGTGCAGGCGGCGCTTTGGATCCAAGCCACGAGCAATCAATACAAGGTGGAGGCCATTCTCTTAGGGGCGGAAACTGCCAACGCCAGCGGCGATTCGCAATTAGCCTTGAAGCGATACAAGGCGGGCTTTGATGCCATCCTGGCCGATGCCAGTTATGGCTGGGGCTCGGCGGGCTGGTCGCCGTACGCCTGGTTCGTCTTTCAACGAGTTGCCTTCGCTGAGGACATCGTTCCGCAACTTGAGCGCGCTGACATTAGCGCGGATGTCGCCATTCGTCTACTTGTCCTGGCGGAGCTTTATGAAGAACAGGGATTGGTGCATGAAGCCGAGACGGTGCGAGAAAGCTTGCAACCGTTTTTGCCCAAGTAGTTAACGCAATTCGGCGTTGGCCTGTCGGGCGGCGTTCAACCCCGGGGCGCCAGTAACGCCGCCGCCGGGGTGGGCACCCGCACCGCAAATGTACAATCCCGCAATCGGGGAATGGTAGCCGATGAAGCCCGGCACCGGCCGCATCAGAAGCATTTGATCGAGGCCCATTTGGCCGTGCAATTCGCCGCCCTCAGCGAGGCCATACTCGCGCTCGTAATCCAGGGGAGTGATCACCTTGCGGTCGAGTATCAATGAGAGGAAGCCGGGGGCATGCTGGGCAAGAGTCTCCACGGCCAAATCTGCGAGGCGCTCGCGCCGGGATTCCCAATCACCTTCGCGTAGGCGATAAGGAGCATAGCGAACGATCATTGACATGGTGTGCTTGCCGGCAGGAGCGTAACCGGGGTCGAGCAAAGAAGGGATGCGCGCCTCAAGGACTGGGTGGGTCGAAACGCGACCATGCTTGGCGTCGTCGAAGGCGCGCTCGGCATAATCGAGACTGGGGCAGATCACTATCGTGCCCGTTAGAAGCTGCGGATCAGTGGCGGCTGGAAAATCGGGGACGCCATTCAGGGCCAGGTGCACGGTGGCCGTGCTGCCGCGCAGCTTGAGGCTGCGCAAGCGACAGCTGATGCGCGGCTCCAGTTGAGGCGCGCCTAGCAAGCCCAAGAATGTTGTGCGCGGGTCGACGCTGGAGAGCACACTCTTGGCGGAGATCTCTTCACCGGTGGAAAGGCGGACGCCATGTACGCTCCCGCTGGCGACCAGGATGCTCTGCACCGGAGCGCCGGTGCGGACTTGAGCTCCGAAGCCTTGGGCAGCATGGGCGAGCGCGGAACTGAGTTGGCCGACACCGCCGCGAGGAACAAGCGAGCTGCGGTAGCCGCCGTTGGCGCCGCCCATTTGCTGATAGAGGAACATGAAGGCGGTGCCCGAAGCCCGCGGACCTTGCATCAGCCCTGTGGTGGAGAAGCTGGCTAGGAGGCCCTTGAGGGCATCGCTCTCGAAATGTTCGTTGAGGTAATGATAGGCGCTGAGGGGCAGGACGCGCAGGAATTCCATCATGTCTCGACGGCCCAGGCGACGGACACCCAGGGCGAAGCGCGCCCAGGCTGTCATCAAGCGGATCGAGTTGTTGGAGATGGCGAAGGGCCTTAGCTGCGCCAGGCTGGCGATAACTTCAGCAAAGCGCTCGTTCTGTTTTTGAAAGGCGAGGAAAGCGCGCGCGTCGGAGGCGGAGAAGGTGGCGATCTCGAAGGCGCTGCGTTCGGCGTCGCGCCAAAGCGTCACGGCACTGCCATCCGGTTGAGGGGCAAAGGCGGCTACCGGGCTATCCACGAAGTCCAGGCCGTGTTTGTGGAGATCCAGTTCCTGAATGATACGTGGAAGCAAGAGGCCGGCGTCGGGAGCGCCGGTGTTGAAGCGAAAACCGGGGATCAATTCCTCGGTGGAGGCAGCGCCGCCTAGCTTGTCGCGGCGCTCGAGGACCAGCACTTTACGGCCGGCCTTGGCGAGCCAGGCGGCCGCGGTCAGACCATTGTGCCCACCGCCGACCACGATGACGTCGAAATCGGTGCTCATTTACGAAGGTCCTTGAGGATCTCAAGCGCGGCCAGGCGGCCGGGAGCGCCGGTGATGCCGCCGCCCGGATGCGTGGCGGAGCCGCACTGGTAATAGCCGCGGATCGGGGTGCGGTATTGGGCGTAGCCGGGGGCAGGGCGCAGGAAGAACAACTGCGAAAGGCTGAGTTCGCCCTGAAATATGTTGCCGCCGGTGAGGCCGATCTGCTGCTCCATGTCCCAGGGGCTCAGCACCTGGCGATGGAGGATGATCTTCTTTAGGTTGGGAATGTATTGGCTGAGCGAGTCGACAACGGCATCGCCGAAGGCTTCGCGTTGGCTCTCCCAATCCCCCTCGGCCAGCTTATAAGGCGCGTATTGCACGAAGCACGACATGACGTGCTTGCCGGGCGGCGCCATGTCCGGGTCGATCATCGAGGGGATGATGGCATCGATGTAGGGGCGACGCGAGAACTTCCCGTATTTGGCGTCGTCGTAGGCGGTCTCGATGTAATCGACGCTGGGGCTGATGGAGATGGCGCCGCGCAGATGCGCGCCGTCGCCGGGCAAGCAAGCAAGATCGGGGGCGGCATCCAGGGCGAGGTTGACCTTGCCGGAAGAGCCGTAGGTGTCGAAATTGCGCACCGCGTTCACCAGGTCGTCCGGCAAATCAGATGGATCGGCCAACTTTAGGAAGGTCAGTTTGGGATCCAGGCTGGAGATGACGGTGGTGGCATGCAGCTCATCGCCGTTCTCCAGGACAACGCCGGTGGCGCGGCCGTTGCGCGAAAGCAGCTTGGCCACGCGGGCATTGGTGCGCAGTTCAACGCCCAGTTCGCGGGCGGAGCTGGCGATGGCTTCAGCCACTCCGCCCGTGCCGCCCTTTTGGAACCCCCAGGCGCGGAACACGCCGTCGATCTCGCCCATGTAGTGATGCAACAGTACATAAGCGCTGCCGGGAGAACGCGGGCCGAGGAAGGTGCCGATGATGCCGCTGGCGGAGAGGGTGGCGATGAGCGGATCGGTCTCGAACCATTCTTCGAGGAAATCGGCGGAACTCATCGTCATCAGCTTGACGAGCGTGTAAAGATTCTCCTCGCCGAGGCCGAGGAAATGGCGGCCGAGCTTGAGCAGCGCCAGCCATTCGCGGGGATGAAACGAGGTTGGGTCGGGCGGCCGGATGCCCAGGATGTACTTGACGGCCTTGGCCATCTGGTACATGGCGTGGCCGTATTCGCGGTAAGCCTCCGCGTCCCGCGTGGAGAAGCGTGAGATATTGCGAAAGGTCTCGTGCGGGTCCGGCCCGCGATAGATATGGTCGCCGTTGGGGAGGGGAGTGAGGGTACTCTCCAGGGGGAGGATGGTCAGGCCATGGCGGGAGAGCTGCAGGTCGCGAATGATCTCGGGACGCAGCAGGCTGACCACATAGGAGAACACGCTGAACTTGAAGCCGGGGTAGATCTCTTCGCTTACCGTGGCGCCGCCGAGGATGTGCCTCTGCTCCAGCAGAAGCACGCGCAGGCCGGCGCGCGCCAGGTAGGCGGCATTGACCAGGCCGTTGTGGCCGCCGCCGATCACGATGGCATCGTAGCGATCAGCCACGGCTGACAGCTTTCTTGCGCGGCAGATCGAGGAAAGGCAGGCGGGCAACGCGCGCTGCGGCGCGGCGACGGACGTACTCGACGGTCACTTCAATTTCAAGTTCGGTACCCGGTTGGGCGCAATCAGCCCGGAGAGTGGCAAGGGCGACGTAGCGCTTGAGCAGCGGAGAGAAGACCATGCTGGTGGCCTGGCCCACATGCTTGCCAGAGGCATACAAAGGCACCGGGATGCGCGAGGCGCGGCCCGCAACCATGGGCGGCAAATTGGCGGCGCCATACAAGCGTTCAAGATCCAGCCAATCTATCTCCAGGCCGACGAAGGCGCGGGGCGAGCCGCCCTTCTTCTCCTTCAGCAAGGCTTGCCTGCCGATGAAGTCATGCTTATCGAGCGAGACAGCCCAACCCAGGCCGATCTCGAACGGGGAAGATTTCTGCTGCGGGATGCGAGCATGCAGGCTCGATGTGTAATCCACTTCGATGAGCAACAGCCCACCTTCGACGCGCAGCATATCCAACGCGGCCAAGCCGACCGGAATTAATCCATATCCGTAACCGGCCGCCATCAGCGCGTCCCAGAGGGCGGGAGCGTAGTCATTGGCGATCCAGAGCTCGAAGCCCAGGTCGCCGGTGTAACCGGTGCGCGTGACGGTGAGCGGCTGTCCGTTGAATTCGGTCTGAAGCAAATGGTAGTAACGCAGCGTGCTTAAGCGCGGGTCGGGAAAAAGGCGGCGCAAGATGGCCAAGCTGTTAGGCCCCTGCAGAGCCAGAGCCGCCAGCTGCGTGGTTACATCGCGAACCTCGGCCTGCATGCCATAGCCCACATCCTGCAGCCAGCGCAGGCTGGGGTCGGCAGCGGTGAGACGGAAATGGTCAGCGGCCAGGCGAGCTACAGTGCCATCGTCGATCACTTTGCCGTCCTGGTCGCACCAGGGGGAGTACATCACCTGGCCGACCTGGCACTTGGCCAGGTCGCGGGTTACGACGCGGTTCACCAGGCGCGCGGCATCCGGCCCGCTTACTTCGTACTTGTAGAGCGGTGAAACATCGAGCAAGCCAGCGGCGTTGCGCACGGCGAAATATTCGGTTTCGTGGCTGGGTTGGTAGGTGGCGGCGGAGAGATAGCCGGACCAATCGCGCCATTCGTGGGTTTGGCAGAGTGTCGAGGTCCGGCTGTGCAATGGGGTGGGGATAGGCATGACGCTTGTTCCGAATTATACAAGCAAGGTCGAATTTGATAGACTAAAGCCGGGAAGGACAGGAATGACGAAAACCCTCACAGCCGCAGTTTTGATACTTCTTTCGCTAGTGGCGTGCCAGGCTTCCCAGGTAGGCGTCGGGGTGGCCTGCGCCGAAACGCAGGGGACAACAGATCTGATGCACCTTGGCCAAGCGGAGGTGGGCGAAGGCTTTCCGTACACGATCAATGTCTACTTGCCGCCCTGTTACGAAATCGAAGCCGAGCGCGAGTACCCCATCCTGTACTTGTTCCCCGGACGGGGGAGTGGGCCGACCACCTGGTTCGACGCTGGAGTCACGGGCGTGGCTGACCAAATGATCAGGGATGAGGAAATCCCGCCGTTGATTATGGTCGCTCTTGAAAACGTGGAGGGCGACCTGCTGGCCGAGAACTTCACGAACAACGTCTTCCCTTACGTAGAAGGCAGATTCCGCATCCTGGATGGGGCACGCTACCACGCCATCGGCGGCGGCTCTATGGGAGGGGCTCCGTCGTATCGAATGGCCTTCCGCTACCCTGAGCTATTCAGCAGCGCAGCCCTATTCGGTAGCGGCATCATCCTTGGCGAGGAGGGCCAGGTGCGCGAATGGCTGGATGCGATCCCCGCATGGAGGCTGCCCAGGGTTTTCTTGAATACGGGCTTTCAGGATGACTTGCTAATGCCGAGGGCTGAGGAATTCAAGGACATTGTTTCGGAATTCGGCATCGAGCCTTACACCGTGTTCAGCGAAGGCGGGCACAACTACCCATACTGGGTATCGAACTTTCCTGTGTACCTGCGCTGGCTGGCCGAAGGCTGGCAAGAGTTTAGCATCTTATTGTAGAATGCATTTGGAAAAAGGGTCTTGTCATTCGGGTCTATACCTTGCCCGACGTTGGGAGGCTTTTCATGAAGCTGTTTGAAAAAAAGGAAGACGTCGTAAAGTATCCGTGTTGGCAGCCGGGAGGAGGAAAGATCGCCTATACCAACCTGCAATTTAATATTTGCTTATTTGACCTCGATAGTGAAGAGACGCTGAAGTTTGATCGCACGCCCGAAGGGGTTATTTTTGCTGATCAACCTGCATGGTCCCCTGACGGAAAATTCATCTATTTCATTTATCCGGGGGAAAAATCGAGGCTTGAAGCTATGGATGTTGAAGGGCACAAGCTTATTCGCATCGTCACGTCTGAGCGTGAGATAAACGAGTTTGTGTTTTCTAGGGATGGGTCGAAGATCGCCTACATTGAAAGCGGGAGCAAAAAAGGATCAGTAGTTCAGAATTTAGTGGTTATCAATTCGGATGGATCGAACAGCCAAAATGTTGTACATATAGCCGACCTTAAGTCAGAGACATTTTTAATGGGATTGAGGAGCTTATCTCAAGTGTCATGGGTTGGGTCGGACCGTCTTATTTTTGTTAAGGAAAAGAGTGTTTACAGTATCGACCTGAATTCGGGCAAACAAAATAAACTGATTAATGATTGCCTGCACGCCACAGGTAATCCTGTTACAGGTGTTATCTCCTTCTTGAAACCTGACATGGAATTCGAACATTACATAAATATTCATTTGTTGGACTCACAAACTGAAGTTCGGCATGCACCCCGGTCGCAGGAGTTGATTGCTCCCACAAAAAAAGTGCCGCTTCCGTCGCGTCCTCAATTCATGGCTTCCGTGTGGAGCAAACCCTATAGATCCTTTTCATGGTCCCCCAATGGTATGAAAGTGGCGTTCGGAGTGATTCAGCATCCGTTGAAGCGGAATCCCCTACTCAAGAAAAAGTACAGGATCGAATATGGATCCGAGAACCTCGAGTCTAGCGTTTGTGTTTTGGACACCTTTACCCTTAAGGTTACAGATGTGATGTCTGGAGGTCTTGAAGCCCTTTCGTTACCGTCGTGGAACAGTGAAGGTAATGAGTTGGTCTTTTGTGGCGGACAAGATTTGGAATTATATAGAATCGGATTTCATTAGACGGGATCAAGAGGGATTTGCTTTCCGCAGTTGCTTGGAGCAAAGCGACGAAGCAATCCCCTAACAGCGGTGTCGACGGGATCAAGGAAGGCTTTGCCTTCCGCAGTTGCGAGGAGCAAAGCGACGAAGCAATCCCCTAACAGCGGTCTCGACGGGATTTGAACCCGCGATCTCTGCCTTGACAGGGCAGCGTGTTAAGCCAGGCTACACCACGAGACCTTGCGGCGGCAGAAGAAGCCGCCGCGTTGGAGTTTCATAGTGCACGCACTATGAAACTCCAGAGCAGAAGTCTACCATACGGCAAAAGGCAGGGTCAAGAAGGCTGCTTGATTCGCCTGATTCGCGTGGTTATACTTACTCGAACTCATGGAAATCGGGAATCTGATCGAGGCGCTGCCTACTCGTTATACTCCTGCCGATCAGGATCTGTTACAGCGCGCCTACCGCTTTGCGGCTAACGCCCACAAGGGCCAGAAACGCTACTCCGGCGAACCTTATGTGAATCATTGCGTAGCCGTCGCCATCATCCTTGCAGAACTACATGTCCCGCCGGTGGTGGTCGCCGCGGGACTTTTACATGATACGGTCGAAGACACAGAAGTAACCCTGGCCGACCTGCGTCAGGAGTTTGGCGAGGAACTCGCCAAGCTGGTGGATGGGGTCACCAAGCTTAGCCAGCTGCCGCGCGTGTCGCGCATGGGCGGCAGCGGTAAGAAGGCCCGCGTCACCAGCCGCGACGGACTGGAAACTGATCGCAGCCGCACGGCGGACCTGGCTTCGGAGACGCTGCGCAAGACCTTCCTGGCCATGGGGGAGGACGTGCGCGTGGTGTTGATCAAGCTGGCCGACCGCCTGCACAACATGCGTACGCTGGGTTACCTGGCCGAGGACAAGCGCAAACGCATTGCCAAGCAAACGCTGGATATCTTTGCGCCGCTGGCCAACCGCCTGGGCATCTGGCAGCTTAAGTGGGAACTGGAAGACCTGGCCTTTCGCCACTCCGACGCCGACACCTACAAGCAAATCGCCGCCAGCCTGGCAGACCGTCGTTCCGAGCGGGAAAAACAACTCGATCAGATCATCAGTCAACTCAAAGAACTCATTGGTCAGGAAAATATTAAGGCCGAGATCAGCGGACGCCCCAAGCACATCTATTCCATCCATACCAAGATGCGTCGCAAAGGCGTGGCGTTCGATAATGTAATGGACTTACGCGCCGTGCGCATCATCGTGGATGATGTACCCAGTTGCTATCAGGTACTGGGTCTGATCCATACGAACTGGCGCCCGGTGCCGGGCGAATTCGACGATTACATCGCCGCGCCCAAAGACAACTTCTACCAGTCGCTGCATACCGCGGTGATCTTCGATGACGGCCGCCCCCTCGAAGTGCAGATCCGCACCAAGGAAATGCACGAGAGCGCAGAGTATGGCATCGCCGCTCATTGGCGGTATAAGGAAGGCGGGCCGCAAGACAAGGATTTCGAGCGCCGCGTGGTCTGGCTGCGCCAGCTAATGGATTGGATGCAGGATGTGGACGACGCCGGGCAATTCGTCGACACGATGAAGACGGACGTGTTCAGCGACCGGGTCTACGCCTTTACGCCGCGCGGCGACATCATCGATCTCCCCGCCGGGTCGACACCGATCGACTTTGCGTACCACGTGCATACCGACGTCGGCCACCGCTGCCGCGGAGCCAAGGTGAACAGCAAGCTGGTCTCGCTGGAGTATCAACTAAAAACAGGCGACCAGGTTGAGATCCTGACCACCAAGCGCGGCGGCCCCAGCCGGGACTGGCTTAACCCCAACCTGCGTTTGATGAACACCGAAAGGGCGCGCAGCAAGGTGCGCCAATGGTTCAAGCGCCAGGACCAGGAACAGAACATCGCCAACGGGCGCACGCATTTCGAGCGCGAAATGCATCGCCTGGGCATCCTGGAGCCGGATGTGGACAGCATGGCCCGAGGTGTTGGCCTGCGCAACGCGGCCGAACTCTACGAGGCGCTTGGCATCGGCGAGATCACCATGGGCCGCCTGGTGGCAAAGCTTAACCTGGAGCGTGACGACAAGCCTGCGGAGCTGGCCACGGAACGGAAGGCCCTACCGGAAGTGGATGGCGATGCCATCACGGTGGTTGGATTGAGAGGGCTGCTCACCCATTTTGGCAAGTGCTGCAAACCCGTTCCGGGGGACGAAATCGTGGGTTACATTACGCGTGGGCGCGGCGCCACCATCCATCGTAAGGACTGCCCCAATATGCTGCGGGCCAAGGATCGTGAGCGCCTGGTGCAGGTGTCCTGGGGCGCGCCAAAAACCACGTATCCCGTGGCGGTGCGCATTCTGGCCTACGACCGCGACGGGCTGATGCGAGATGTCTCTACGGTGATCGCCGATGAAGGCATCAGCATGAGCCAGGTGAAGGTGGATGTGGATCGCAATGAGGCCACCTTCGACCTGATACTTAACGTGGATAATATCGGCCAACTTAGCCGGGTACTCACCCGGGTGGAGAGCCTGCCCAATGTGCTGGAAGCGCGGCGGGTGCGGCCTGGTTAAGGCCTTGGTGCAATGCTCAGCGTACTAGAAGCTCGCCAACGTTTACTCGCTTCGCTGCCGGTTTGCGGTGTTGAGCGCGTTCCGCTGGCGCAAGCGGATTCTCGCGTGCTGGCGGCCGACGTGAGGGCTCCAGCGGATTCGCCGCGCTTCAACAATTCGAGCATGGATGGCTTCGCGGTAAGGGCGGCGGACGTTACGCGTGCCAGCAAAGAAAAACCGGTGAGGCTGCCCGTCGTTGGCGACGTGCCGGCCGGCGCTGTGCTCGGCGGATCGCTGGGTGCAGGGCAAGCGGTGCGCATTATGACCGGGGCGGGGTTGCCGGCTGGCGCGGATGCAATTGTCCCGGTGGAAGATACGGATGCGGCAGTGGCTCAGGCCGGGGCCGCGTTGCCGAGGGAAGTCAGCATTTACCGCCCGGTGTCAGCCGGGGATTATGTGCGGCCCGCCGGTGAGGATTTTCGAGCAGGCGACGACCTTATGCATCCAGGTTTGCGCTTGCGCCCGCAAGACCTGGGTCTGCTGGCGATGTTAGGCATCGCGGACGTTTCCGTCTTCCGGAAACCGCGAGTGGCCATTCTCTCATCGGGAAATGAGCTGGTGCCGGTTGGCGGCGATCTGGCGCCCGGAAAAATATACGAGACCAATTCAGTTGCGCTGGGGGCCTTGGTGGCCAGCTGTGGGGCCGAGGCCATGAACGTGGGAATCGCGCGTGACGAGCTACAGGCGGTACAGAGTCACCTGGAGAGCGCCGCAGAAATCGGCGCCGATTTGATCATTACCTCGGCGGGCGTTAGCGTGGGCGCGTACGATTATTTGCGCGAGGCGGTGCTGAGCCGCGGCGAGCTCGACTTCTGGAAAGTGAATATGCGGCCAGGCAAGCCGTTTGCTTTCGGCCGCTACCGGGAGATCCCAACCATCGGGTTGCCGGGAAATCCCGTGTCGGCCTTCGTGGGCTTCGAGGTGTTCGTGCGCCCGGCGTTGCAGAAAATGGCAGGGGCACAGAATTGGCAGCGGCGCTGCATGATGGCGCGCCTGCTGGAGGATGTGAATTCCGATGGTCGCGAATCCTATTTGCGCGTGCAGATCCAAGAGCTTGACGAAGGGCCGGGAATATTATTGACAGGCCACCAGGGTTCAGGTAATCTTTATTCGCTCGTTCGGGCGGAAGGTCTGATGGTGGTGCCCGCGGGCGTCAAAGAGTTATCGGCAGGATCTCTTGCAGAAGTCTGGCCATTTTAGCGGAGGCGTCGTCTTGCGGAAAAACGCGTCGGTTTCAGTAACGACAAACAAAGCAGGCAGCGGCAGGTGGGCGCGGTTTGCATTGATCGGCCTGGCGTTGGTGGGTCTGGCCGACTCACTTTATTTGACCTACGTAAAGCTAGTGGCCGGTGGGGTATGTATTTCAGGCGATAGCTGCGAGATCGTAAACGCCAGCTCCTACTCGCAGATCGGCAATGTGCCCCTGGCGTTGCTCGGCGCGGGAGCTTACCTGGCCATGCTGATCATCTTGTGGATGGAAACGTATGGAGGTTTCTTTGAGTTCAACGGTCCCATCCTGATCTTTGGCATGTCGCTGTTCGGCGTACTTTATTCGGCGTACCTTACCTATCTGGAACTTTACGTGATCCGCGTGGTGTGCCCCTTCTGTGTGGTCTCGGCAGTCGTGCTGGTATTGATGCTGGCCGTTTCGGGTCTGCGCGTGCGCCAATCGTTGAAGGCCGCATAAGGACTGCAATGCCCAGGATCCGCTGCCATTACATAGATTGCGTTTTCCTCGACGAGGGGTATTGCGCCGCGGCGGCCGTCGAATTGGATCCCGAGGAAGGCTGCATGACGTATTCACCCTCGGGAGAGGTCTCGCCCGAGGATGCCTGGGCGGATAACGAGGAGCTCGAGGAGGATTGGGAAGCGGCCGGTTTCGTCCCCGAGGGCGAGGAAGATGACCTGGTCGATGAGGAGGACCTGGAAGAGGAAGAGGAGGAAGTCGAGGAGGAAGACGACGCATAGCGAGTTACCATTTTTGTCCTTATGGCGAACTGCCTGAAGGCAGTTCGTTTGTTTTTAAAGGCGGGCCGAATTCCATCGCTTGTATAATGCCCGCATGGATCGCAAAGCGGCAGCCAGTTTGAAGAAGGCTCTGGGATGGATCCGTGCGGGGAAAGTAAACAACGCTCGCCGCTTACTGGTTGAATTCCTGCGCACAGATCCCAATAACGCGCAAGCCTGGTACTTGCTTAGCTACACGTTGGAGGACACGCAGCGTAAGCAGTATGCCTTGATGCAGGCGCTGCAGTCCGAGCCGCGTTTCCAGTTGGCTCTCTCTCGTTTGGCAAAGCTGCGCGGCGAGCCGGAAAAAGAGCTGCCCCCGAACGAGCCGGTCGCAACGCTGCCGAAAGCGACGCCGGAGCCTGCGCCGGATTTTGTGCCGATAACGGACGCCGGCGCCGAAACGGAAGAACCTCTCCGAGTTGAGCAAAGCGAAGGGAGGAGATCGTTTGCAAAACCGGCGCGCCTGTTTATTTTTGCCATCTCCATGCTCCTCCTGGTCTTCCTGATCCTTGCCGGTGTGCCGATCCTGCTGCGGGGCTTCCCGGCCTCGGCGCCATCGGCGTCTGCGACACATTCGGGTTCGCCAACGGCTTTTGCATCCTCAACGCCGACTCGAACGGCAACCCCTACTTCTGAGCCGACCCTTGTTGCGGCTGAAATCCAGCCCCTGGACCCGGAGACGCAGGCGGCTCTGGATGCCATCGGCCAGCAAGTAGCCGCGCTGCGCGGTTTGCCTGCCGCCAGCGCCGTGGAAAGCGCTCTTATCCCTGCGAACGAAGCCTCGCTGGTTTTGGCCGGGGTCTATTTCGACGAAGGCAAGGCGGTGGAACTGCAAAGCCAGGAAATGATCATGCGGACCCTGGGCCTGCTTGGGGAAGCTGATCACCTGTCTGATTACGAGTTGAGGCGGCACACGGATCCCCTGGGAGGTTTTTACGTGCAGGTGGAAGGGCGCATCTACCTGGTGGGGGACAGCTTCGCCGGGGCTCTGCCCTATCTTTATGCGCGGCTGTATGGCCGCGCCCTGATCGCCTCGGCGCATGCGCAGGTGGAGCAGGCCATCAATGGCTGTTCGCCATTCTCCGACGCTTGCCGGGCGCTGCGCGCCCTGGTACAGGGAGATGCAAGCCTGGCAGGGGACCAGTGGTTGCAGAGCCATGGCACTGCCGAGGTTCAGCAGGCTGTGGACGAGTTGACTGCGGAACCATCCTCCGGCGAGCAGGCCTCGCCCGGCTTCGCAGCCATGGATCTGAATTTCCCCGAGCAGTACGGCGCAGCCCTGGTTGAAGCCGCGTTCGGTTCCGGCGGGTGGGGCGGGGTGGACGCACTGTATGCGAGTCCGCCGGTAAGCAGCGAGCAGCTACTGCATGCGGAGAAATTCTCGGCGGGTGAGGTTCCTGCGCAGATGAGTGAGGCATCCTTCGGCCCCGCGTTCGGTTCGGGGTGGGCGGAACTGGAGACCGGCGAACTGGGCGAATGGCTGACCTTCCTGATCCTGGCGCACGGCGCGGCCAGCGAAGCGCAGCTGGACGAAGGCCTGGGCGCCGCGGCGGCAGCCGGATGGGGCGGTGACCAGTTTCAGGCCTATACCCGGCCGAGTGACGCGGCGGTGGCCCTGGCGGCGCACTGGGTGATGGATAGCGAAGCGGACGCCGGCCAGCTCGGCGCGGCGCTGGAGATGTACGTTGCCGTGCGTTTTGGCGAGGAAGCCAGCGCCTTGGGCGCGGGGAACTGCTGGGCTGCCTTGGGGCAGCGCAGCTGTGTGTATGCGCGCGGCGCCGAAGTTCTTTGGCTGGTGGGGCCTGATGAGATCGTGGTGCTGCAGGTGATGTTGACTCATTTTCCGCAGTTCCAATAAATCACGTTTTCGTTGACAATCACTAGGGCGCATAGTAAACTCGCCCGGCTGTAGCATGGCGAGGTAGCTCAGTGGTAGAGCAGGGGACTCATAAGCCCTTGGTCGAGAGTTC
>JBBDXR010000013.1:0-4673 GCA_040902205.1 Anaerolineales bacterium
ACCAGAGACCAACTTGCCCTCGAAAACGCTTGACAACCAACACAGTTACTCCGAGTGAGCGTTGCCAGCCCGAGGCTGGCTAAGCTACGAGGAATTCCTAATCCGATGCTTTCTTAAGCTATCAACTGGAAAGCCTGAGTCCTATGGATCCTTGTTCCAGTCAACAAACGCATCCAGAATGACAATAGGAATTCCTCGTCGGGCAGCGCTGCTAAAGGCAGCGCTAACCGCCCTCGCTCGGAATGACAAGATAGTAGGCTCCTCAGTCTATAATGTCCCTATGGCCCACCGGCGCAAGAAACTGCAACCCGCCCGCATCCTGGGCATCGAGACCTCATGCGATGAGACCGCCGCCGCCGTCGTCGAGAACGGCCGCGTGGCGCTCTCCAATGTCGTGGCCTCGCAGGCCGAATTGCACGCCAAGTACGGCGGCGTCTTCCCCGAAGTGGCCTCGCGCCAGCACATCAAGGTCATCGACGCCGTCGTCGAAGAGGCGCTGGCCCAGGCCCACCTGGAGCTGGATGGCGTGGACGCCATCGCCGTCACCCGCGGCCCGGGCCTGCCCGGCTCGCTCATCGTCGGCCTCAACATGGCCAAAGGCCTGGCGCTCGGCTCCGGCAAACCGCTCTACGGCATCAACCACCTCGAGGGCCACCTCTATTCGGCGTGGGTACAACTGGAAGAAGACCAATCGATTAATCGATTAATCGATCCGCCACAATTCCCCTTGTTGGGCCTAGTTGTTTCGGGTGGCCATACCGAATTAGTCTTAATGACCGATCATTTGATTTACCAGCGCCTCGGTGGCACGCTGGACGACGCCGCCGGCGAGGCCTTCGATAAAGTAGCCCGCCTGCTGGGCCTCGGTTACCCCGGCGGCCCGGCCATCCAAAAAGCCGCCGCCGAGGGAAACGCCTCGGCTTTCGAGTTCCCCCGCGCCTGGCTGGAAGATACCTGGGACTTTTCCTTCAGCGGCCTCAAGACTGCCGTCATGCACAAGGTGCGCGAACTAGGCGAGCGCAACCTGCCCGTAGCCGACCTGGCCGCCTCGTTCCAGGCCGCTGTCGTGGATGTGCTGGTGGGCAAAGCGCTGCGCGCCGCTAACGAATTCAGCGCTCAGGAGATCCTGGTGGCTGGCGGCGTCTCCGCCAACCGCGCCCTGCGCGAGGCCTTCGGCGCCGAGGACACTGGACAATATGGTGAGGCTGTCTGGCAAGGAAAGGGGGAGTTTGGCGAAGCCAAACTCCAAGTGCAAAGCCGTAACCCCTCCCGTATTCACTTTCCCCCTCTACCGCTTTGCACAGATAACGCCGCCATGATCGCCGCGGCCGGCTACTTCCGTCACGCCCTCATCGGCAAGAGCGACGGTATGGACATTGACATCGAACCGGGGTGGGGGATGGGATAGGAAATTGACAAACTCGATTATTCGCCGCGAATCATTAAGTAACTGGTAGGTTCCCCTGTATCCATCTTTGTAACATCCCACCCAGCGATAACTGTAATTCCATGTCCAGTAGCCTCGCCCTCTATTTTTACTTGGTCGTGACGGTAAGAAACGCAATAGTGTAGCGGCGTTGACAAACTTGGTCGTTCTAGCTTGAGTTGTACAAGACATGGTTCGATAAAAGCTCCATGCTGCGCGTTAACATAAATTGGAAACCGTAAGCCCTTTACAGTTGGTGGTATTGTTAGCACTCTATCATCATCTTTGAGGTCGCCTGTCATTTCAGGCAATGATTCAACGCTATCCATAGAAAGCGATGCAATATGTTGATTCACAAGTGAGGTTAGCGGTGGTGTTTGGATTTCGCCAAAAAAGCACCTTTAGTAACGTAAGCTCTAACTAGACCGCTTTGATGAATTGATAGGTGAGGTGCCCCTTTGTCTATTGAGGGCTCGGTGTCGCGATAGGCGACTTGAGTCTCGAAACCGTTCTTTATATTTCCCAAGTTAGCGACTTTTCCATAATACATACCTGTTATTGAGAAAGGGATGATGTACAGACTCCCATCCTTTTCCCTGGTTACTAAACGCACAAGTTTTCTACGCTTCCCTTGAACTTCCAGCAGAAGTCTGACACCTACCTCTTGTGCTCGATCCATCATTTTCTCCGATACCTATTTGCACATACTGTGTTTCACCGACTGCTGTTCGACCGTGTCATTCTGAGCGAGTGCTAAATTATCAACCACTCGCTGAAGCCCGCCCGCGAAGATTCTATAGGGCTATCACGCCCCTTAGCAGTCGTATTGTGCCAGATTTCGGCTCCTACCTCTGTGCTACCTCGCCAGCTGCTCCACCATGCTGCCCAGCAGCCCCCTGCCAAAGAGGTATCGTTACACTCTCAACCCCAACGCCTTGATGATCCCGCTGGCCTGATACAGCCGGTTTCGCCCCTTGCCCGTCACCTCTTTGAGCACCCCCTTTTCCACCAGCCTTTCCACGTAGCGCTGTGCAGTAACAAAACTGGAAAGCTTCAACTGTTTTTGGAGATTCGATATCGAGGTGATCGGAGTTTCGATCAGGTAGTCGATTACCTTAGTTAGCTTCTCTTTGGTTCGCTCCTCCCTCAGCGCCTCAATGTACTCGGTTCTTAGCTTGGCCAAGCGCCCCACGCGCTGTACCGTGTCTTGTGCCTGCGTTTCGACTCCGCGCAAGAAGAATAGCAGCCATTTCTCCCACTCATTCTGCTGGCTAACCGCCAGCAGCCGGTCGTAATACTCTTGGCGGTTGGTTTCTATATATTCACTCAGCGACAATAGTGGTTGGGGCAGCAGCTCCCAGGCGATGAGCAGCAGACTGATGAGCAGGCGACCAATGCGACCGTTGCCATCCAGAAAAGGATGGATGGCTTCAAACTGATAGTGCGCCAGACCAATCCTTACCAAAGGCGGTAGGTCGCTTTTCGCATGGATGAAATGTTCGAGATCGTTCAATCCCTCCAGCATTTCATCCGCCGGTGGAGGCACGAAGCGTGCCGTCTCCAGAGTGGAACCTGGCGCGCCGATCCAGTTCTGGCTGCGCCGGAATTCGCCGGGCGTAAATGCCGAACCGCGCACACCCTCCAGTAATACTGAATGCATCTCTCGGATTAGCCGCAGGGAGACTGGTAGATTGCTTAGCCGCTTTACTCCGTGAGTGAGGGCTCGAACGTAATTGTGCACCTCGCGGGCGTCAGCGCTTTCGAATAGCGGCAATTGGCCGATCTCAAAGGCCACGAGTTCCTGGTAGGTAGCGCGCGTGCCCTCAATGCGAGATGAAAGAACAGCCTCTTTCCTGATGATGGGTTGGATTAGGGCCTGCGGCACAGGGAAGCTGGCGCCCACTTTTGCCAGCGCGGCAAGGTTGCGATCGGCAGCGGAGAGGGCAGATACCAGGTTACCTGTCCACTCCAGGTTTGGAGGCAGCGGATTTGGGACGAATACAAAGTAACCCTTTGGACTGCGGATTACTCTGCCTGGGATGTTGGCGCTAAAGTTCTTCGGATCCATATTCCTGTAATTAACATTTTAGCCCAAAAGTGTTAATTGCGATTCGCCTAATTAACACTTCCCTTTGAAACCTGCCTGATGACACTGCAGAGAGATAGAGACAGGTCTATCATTGCTACATGAAGTCGATGAGCCTAATCTTCCTCCTCCTCCTCGCCGCCTGCTCCCCTGCACCTACGGCCACGGTTGCCGTAGACACGGCTCCTCCGCCCACTTTCGCAGCGCCCTCGCGGCTGGATAGCATCCCGACGGGCGCAGCCAAGCTGGGACCCGCCGAGGATGCCTGGCCGCCAGTCGTTGCCAGCGGCCTAAGCCAACCGCAGCCCCTCGGCGGCTCGGTCAACACCGCCGGCGCAGAAGATAGCCCTTTCCTCACCCCTGACGGGCTCACCCTCTATTTCGTCTTCTTGCCCGACCCCGCCGTCCCGCCCGAGCAGCAGCTCTTCGACGGCGTCAGCGGCATCTGGGCCAGCCAGCGCTCCGGCGACGGTTGGAGCGAACCCGTGCGTATTCGCTTGGCAGAGCCAAATGAACTCACCTTGGATGGCTGCCCGACTGTCCTGGACGACCAGCTCTGGTTCTGTTCGGCGCGCCAAGGCAACTTCCGCGACGTCGACCTGTGGATCGCCACCGGGGACGCCGGAGCCTGGACCGGCTGGCAGAATGCTGGCCAGCAGCTCAACGCCGACTACCAAGTGGGCGAATTGCACTTCAGCGCCGACGGGCAAACCATGGTCTTCAGCTCCACGCGCCCCGGCGGCCTGGGCGGCCGCGATCTGTGGCTCACGGCGCGGGAGGGCGAGGGTTGGTCGCAGCCGGTCAACCTCGGCGCGCCGCTCAACACCGCTGGCGATGAGAACCGGCCCTACCTCTCGCCCGATGGCTCTGTCCTCTACTACGACGGCCCCAGCCAGCTCGGCTACCCGGGGCCGGCCATCTTCCGCTCGACCCGCCAGCCCGATGGCAGCTGGAGCCAGCCCGAGGAGCTCATCTCCCAGTTCGCCGGCGAGCCGACCCTCAGCGCCGACGGCCACACCCTCTACTTCGTCCACGCTTACTTCGCCGCCGACCTCAGCCGCATGCTCGAGTCCGACATCTACGTCGTGGAGATCCCGTAGACCCTTTTGTCATGAAAGGTAGTTCCTCCGCTGGATACCCCGCCCCTTGGGGCGGTGGAGG
>JBBDXR010000014.1:0-137336 GCA_040902205.1 Anaerolineales bacterium
TGACCCACGACATTTTTCATGTCCACTAATTCGGGGGAAGACCAGTATTGTAGGTGTTGTAGATGTTGTAGGTGTTGTAGGTTCGGCGGCAAATTCATCAGTGAGGTCGTCGATGAATTGATTGACGGCCAGCTTGACGGATTTCTCCATGGGGGCTGGGATGGCGAAATAGAAGGCGCCGCCGGGCTGGAAGAAGCGGACGGCCAGGCCCTTGCTCACCAAGGCGGCCAGGCGGCGGTGGGTGTTGCCGCGATCCTGCGCCAGGGTGCGGCAGAGCTGGGACAGCGAGGCGATCTTGGCGGAGCGCAGGGCGACGAGGACCTCACGCTGGCGGTAGGAGAGACCGGGGATGTGCATAACGGGGGCAACGAGCAGCAGGGTCTCCTTGACCGTGCGGCGCTCATAAGGACCCATCCATTTGAAAGCGGCCTTCAAGGCGGAAACGGGATCGAGACCTTCGTCGAGGCAGAGGTTGATGCGCTTGGCGATGAGCGGCCAAGGGGCATCCAGATGCTGGAAGTACTTGTAAGGCAGGCCCTGGAGGATGGCGTAGAGCATTTCGCGAGAAAGCATGGCCCTATTAACTCACGGAATAGCGGAACGCTGTAGGAAACGAAGGAGATGTTAAGGGGCTGGATGGGGATTGGGGAAGGGATTAGAGAATAGAGATTAGAGATTGGGGAATAACGGCGTGATGAAGTTATAGCCAGCGGGGGACTCGCAGGCAATAGGCTGCGTAAGGTTTGCCGTGTTTTGCGCGCAGATATTCCTCTTCGAGGCGGACCTGCACTTGGATGAGCGCGCCTCCACCGGTTAGCAATGCGAAGGTGAAGGCGTTCGGCAGACAAAGGAACAAGCCGAAGAGGGTGGCCGCCATGCCAAGGAAGATGGGGTTGCGCGAGATAGCGAACAGGCCGCGGGTCACCAGGGCGGTCTTCCGCCGGGGATCGAAGCCGATGCGCCAGGATGCGCCCATCTGCGCCTGAGCCACGATGATCCAGAGCAGGGAGAGCAGACACAGGATGATGCCAATCCAGGCAAAGATCGGATCCTCAAGCCAGTAGACAGGGCCAAGATACGCGTACAAATCGGGGAATAGCGCGAAGACGAGCACGACTAGCAGGCAGGCGATGACACCTACGATGAGCAGCCGGGCAACGAGGCTGTGGGTCTCGCCCGTCTTGCCGAAGAAGTAAGGCTTCAGGCCAAAGCGACTGGCGTTAAGGTAGGTGCGGAAGATAAAGGTAGTGAAAATAAAGGCGACGAAATAGAGGGGAAGGAAGATGCGTAGGAGGCTGGCCATTTGAGGTGTTTGGTAATTCTAAGCCTAAAAAAGGGGGGCAAGACAAAAGGCAAAATCCGCTTTCCCAGGAGGCTTACGACGAAGCGTCCCCACCTTTCCGTCTTTTGGATTCGAGATTGCTTCGTCGGGTTGAGGGATCCATAAGAAGATTAGGTGACCCTCCTCGCAATGACGAGAACTTCGTTAGCAGGTTTCGTCCCTAAGTTGAGAACCAATCCAAGACTCGCAAGGCGTGGAGCGTGATCCAGCGGCTGGGCTGCCCTTCTGTGACGCCCGGCTCGGCGATGACCTCATCCGGATGGACGATACCGAGCGGCCAGCGGCCAGAGGCATCGGCTTTCGAAGAGACGATCTGGACGGCTTCGTCCATACGCGGATCGGGGGCAACGCCTGCGGCGCGCAGGTAGCCGAGCCCACGCAGAATGTCGTAGCGCCAACCGGCGGGATAAGCGAACTGGGTCCAGATTGCGGGGAGTTCTGTTTTCCTATCGAACTCGATCGGTTTGCCGGTGGAAAGGGAACGGAACAGGTGACGCGCGAGGAGATATTCCTCGCCCTTGCGGCGGGCCGTAGCGACGGCGGCGGCGCCGCCTTTCGCTTTTTCGTATTCCAGCAATCCTTCAAGAACATCGATGGTCGTGTGGAAGGAGCCGCGGGTCGATCCGGTTTCCTGCTCGCAGTTCCAGCCGCCATCAGCCATCTGCTCTCCCAAGAGACGATCCACGAGGGGCGACATGTCTTCGCCAAAATAGGCGCCAATGGTGAGCACGCGGCCATTGATGCAGGGTTCCACTTCGCCTTGAAAGAAGGGCTTGTGCCACCAACTGATATCCTGGTCTTTTGGCAGCTCCTCTTTGGATATGTTCATCAGCCACTGGACATTGGCGCGTACACGATCAATTGCACGTTTCGCCTGCTCGCTGGCGGGATCCAGGCCCATGTCATGCAATAGCAGCAAGGTGCGCTGGGTTGGATATTCGGGAATGCGTTTATGGCCAGGCCAGGTACCATTTTCGGCCTGAGCCGCGAGGAGCGCCGCGCCCCAGCCTTCGGTGGCGACTTTGGCGCGCTCGGCTGCGATGCGATCAGCGGGTTCGCGCGTCAGGTCGCGCATGACCTGCCAGCGGATGGCAGGATCGGAGTCGAGCAGCCAGGTTATGACGGTGTCGGTGGGTTTGCGGGGGTTGGTCACGTTAGTCTCCTTTTTTGCCGCAGATAAACGCGAATGTAAACAGATGGTTATTGTAACGGGGAAGGCCGCAATTGATTAGCGCGGTAACAACAAAGCCGAGATAGCCACGGTCGCTTCCGCTCCCTCGCAATGACGATAAACGGCGCCTGCGCCGTTTATTGTAGACGCAGCATGGCACGAAGAGAAAAAATACGGGCGGGTCTTAGACCCGCCCCTACAATTGAGAAACATACTGCGCTCAGACAAGCTCTACGAGAGCCCTTCGCTTCGCTCAGGGTGGCACAATAGGGAAACAGGCGCACGGCCGTGCGCCCCTACCCGCTACTAGGCTCTCCCCCGCAGATAACTAAGCCAAACAGGATTCGAGTCGAACGAAATTTCCCGTTCGCAAAGGAACTCCCCGGTCGGGATTGCCACCCTTCGCTCCGCTCAGGACAGGCTCTGGGGCGTATGGCTCGCAAAGGCAGCTCGCCTCGCCCCTCCTCGCAATGACAGGAAGCTAACCGCTGGTGGGCAGCTTGGGCATCTCGGGGCCATGGGCGCCGAGCAGTTCGGCCAACGCGGCGCGCATGGCCACACGATCATCCCAGGGGTATTCGGTCTCACCAAAGCACATGGATTGCTCGTGGCCTTTGCCGCAGGCCAGCACCACATCGCCCGGTTTGGCTTGCAGCAGGGCGAAGGAGATGGCCGCGCCGCGGTCCGGCACGCGCCAGAAGGTTTCGCCCTCCTTGCCTCCTTTGCCGCGCGCTCCCGCCGCCATTTCCTCCAGGATGCCGTCCAGCGATTCAGTGCGCGGGTCCTCGGCAGTCAGCACGCTCACGTCGGCCAGCTGTGCGCCCCACTCGGCCATCATGCGGCGCTTGGCCTTATCGCGTAAGCCCGCCGAGCCGAACACGGCGATCACCCGGCCCTCGGTCAACTGGTGCCCGGCTTCCAGCGCCGACTTGAGCGCGTTGGGCGTGTGGGCGAAATCCACGATGGCGGTGAAGTCCTGGCCCAGCTCGATGCGTTCCATGCGGCCGGGCACGCCCTTCAGGGCTGCGATGCCTGCCTGAGCCGCGGCGGGATCGATGCCCAGGCCGACGACGGTGGCGCCGATGGCGGCTAGGGCGTTGGAAACGTTGTAGGCGCCGAACATGGGAGTGTGCACGGAGAACTTGAGGCCGGGGCCATGTACATTGAAACTCAAACTCTGCGGATGGTTCTCGATATCTGTGGCGCGCAATTGCGCTTCGGGATGCAAGCCATAAGAGAGCTGTTTCACCTTGGCGCGCTTGGCCAGCCCGTCGTAGGACTTGTCGTCGCGGTTCAGCACGGCCAGCTGTTCCACGGGACGCACCTTCTCGAAAGGCTGGCCGAGGGCCTCGAAGAGCAGCGCCTTGGCATTGAAATAGGCTTCGTAGGTGCCGTGATCGTTGAGGTGCTCATGGGTGATATTGGTGACCACGCCGATATCGAACTCCAAGGGCCGCGCGCCGCGCTGCTGGGCCAAGCCGATGGAGGTCATCTCCAGCACAGCGTGGGTCAGCCCGGCGTCCGCCATTTGGCGCAGATAGAACTGGGTGTCGAAGGCTTCCGGAGTCGTGACGTGGAAGCCGGTATCCAGCACCTGCTCGCCGATCTGGGCGTTCACGGTGCTGATCATGCCCGTGGAATGCCCGGCGGCCTGCAGGATGTGATACAGGAAGTTGGCGGTGGTGGTTTTGCCGTCGGTACCGGTCACGCCGATCATAGTCAGCTGGCGAGCCGGGTAGCCGTGGAAAGCCGCCGAGGCCTGCGCCAGGGCGGCGCGCGTGTCTTTCACGCGGATGTGCGGGATGGAAAGCTCGATGTCGGCGCGCTCGCCGACCACGGCGGCGGCGCCGCGCTCCACGACCTGTTCCAGGTACTTGTAGCGGTCCACACCCTGCACCACAGCAAAGAAGAGATCGCCGGGCTGCACCAAGCGCGAGTCTACGGCGATGCCGGTGATCTCCACGTCGGGAAGCGGTGTGTTGAGGGCCAGGCCTTGCAGAAGCGCGTCCAGCTTAGGCATATCGAGTCATTCTATTACAAAGGGGATTAAAAAGCTCTAACCACAAAGGACGCTAAGGGCACAAGGCAGGATCTTTTGCCGAGGTATGCAAAATAGGGTAATTTGGAAGATGTGGCCGTAGAGATTCCTCACTTGTCGCAATCGGATGAGGATAGATAACCCGTTCGGAATGACAAGGAAGCGACGCTCGGAATGACAGGTTAAGGGGGCCCGCTCGGAATGACACATCGGTGGCCCGCTCGGAATGACAGGCTGTAATTAGATCCACTCGGGGTTGGCGACGGTCTTGTCGCCGCCGGCGGCGCCGGTGTTCAAAGTACCGGCCAGCTCAACCATCAGGATGGCGCACTCGTTGGCGGCGTAGGGTTTGTGCTCGACGCCCCTAGGCACCACGCACATTTCACCGGCTATGAGGGTAATGACGCCGTCGCGGAGATCGATGCGCAGCTCACCTTCCACCACCAGGAAGAGTTCATCCGTATCGGCGTGGCTGTGCCAGACGAAATCGCCCTGGATCTTGGCGAGTTTGACATGATAGTTGTTGAGCTGGGAAATGATCTTGGGCTGCCAGTGCTCGCTGAACAAGCCGAGTTTTTGTTGCAGGTTGATGACAGGGACGAGCATGGGGCTCCTTTGCATAAACAGTAGGGGCGGTTTGCAAAACCGCCTCCTACTTACGATGAGCAGTTGCTACTCATCTTGACATTCTTGTCAGTGAAGGCACTAATGCAAGCATCGCTATCATTACCCTTCGCTTCGCTCAGGGTGGCACAATGGGTAGCGAAAGGGGCTGGGAGATCCTTCGCATTCGCTCAGGACAGGCCCAGCCCCAACATTATCGGGTGTGACGGGATGAGCGCTTAGCGCAGGCTTTGGCGCAAGGCGCCCAGTTGGCCGGAGACGGAGCCATCCAGCACTTTGTCGCCCACGCGCACCACCAGGCCGCCCAGGATATTGGGATCGACCTTGAAGGTGACCTGCCCCTTGCCGCCCAGCGCAGCCACGACCTGCTTCTGCACGGTCTCCTGCTCTTCCTTGTTCAGCGGCAGGGCGCTGGTGACCACGGCGCTGTCGCCGGACACTTCTCCGCCTTCCAGCACGGTGACTTTGCCGGCCTTCACGCCGGAGAAGAATTCATCGATGAGCGCCTTCTGCTTCTTGGCGTCCATCGCCTCGCCGATCAGTTTCTGGGCGGCGGCGATAGCCAGGGCGGCCACCTGGCCGCGCACGTCACTCAGTACGCGGGCGCGTTCCGTATCGACTTCGGCCACGGCCTCTTCGCGGGCTTTGGCCGCGGTGGCTTCAGCTGCAGCGCGGATATCCTTCGCCTGCTGTTCGGCGCGCTGGGTCAGCTCGCGGGCTTCGGCGGCCGCCTTGGTGCGCGCTTCGCTGAGCAGCTTCTCCGCTTCCTTCTCGGCGTTCTCGCGGGCTTCGGCGGCGATGCGCGCATCTTCGAGACCCTTGGCGATGGCCTCGCGGCGCCGCTCCAGCAAGCCCAGGATGGGCTTATACACCCAAACGCGCAGCACCACGAAGAGGATGGCGAAGTTGAAGATCTGGATCAGTACGTATCCGAGATTTAGACCTAGGGCTTCCAATGCAGGCTCCTTTCAGCAAACTCGCGGACTAGACCGCGAACAGGAGCAGCAGGGCCACCACGAGGCAGTAGATGGCTACCGCTTCGGCGAAGGCAATGCCCAGGATCATATTGGTCTGGATCGTGCCGGCAAAGTCCGGATTGCGGCCCATGGCCTGTACCGCGCCGCTGACCACAATGCCGATGCCTGCGCCGGCGCCGATGGCGCCGATCATGGCCAGGCCGGCCCCGATCATCTTTGCCCCAGTTACGAAATCACCTTCCATGACGAAATCCTCCAAAGAAAAGTCGATTAGTGATTAGTGATTGGGAAAACCAAACCCTATCACTACCTGTTTACTCGTGATGCTCTTCGTGGCTGCCGTGACTTTGCGTAGCCTGCGCCATGAAGGTCATGGTGAGCAAGCCGAACACGACAGCCTGGATGGCGCCGACGAAGAACTCCAACATTAACACGCCCGATTGGGCGAACACCGGCACCAGAGTACCGATGACGAACAGCAATACCGAGCCGGCGAACACGTTACCGAAAAGACGGAAGGCGAACGAAAGCACTTTGGAAAACTCGGAAACAAGCTCCAGGATGCCGACGCCGAAATCGATCACGCCGAAGACCGGCTTGGAGAAGAAAGTCCTGACGTTGAGGAACTTACTGAAATAGCCCAGGCCCTGGGCGCGGATGCCGGTCACTTGCACCATAACCACGGCGATGAGGGCCAACGCCAGAGTGAAGTTCAGGTCCGTGGCTGTGGCGCGCACGAAGGGGATGACTCCCGCGGCGCATTCGTTGCTGCTGCCGGTGACGCCCACGGCGCCCAGCGGCAACTCAACGAAGGTACATTCTTCGGGATGCGGAATGTGATGTTCGTCCAGCAGGCCGATGCTATCCACGCCGGGGATGAGTTCCATCCAGTTGAGCACCAACACCAGGAGCGTGATCGTGGCGAAATAGGGGAAGATGCGCTTGGCCCACTTGCCGGCGGTGGAGGCGGTGAGATTGTAGAGCACCTCGAGGAAGGCTTCCACCGCGCCGGAGATGCCGCGCGGCACCAACTGGCCGCTGCGCACCGCGCGCCAAACGCCGAAGCCGATGAGCAGCAGGATCACATCGCCGATCAGTGTGGCCACCAACGTGTTGGTGAGGTAGATGGGCGCGTTGATGACCGGGATGGTGAACAACGGGCTGGTGGTGAGCTGTTCAGCGGGAAGTTGGATGTGCGGGCGCAGCGGAGGGAAAATAGAAACCGCCCACACGTTCAAGACAATGAACAGCAGAACGAACCAGCGGTTTACCCCGAAGCGCCACCTAGGTTTTTGTTCCAAGATCAGAATCCTCCGAAGATTTTGACGAATTATCGGATTGCATTCGGGCGGTCGCTTTGCGGACCAGCCAGAACATCAAGATCAGCGTGAGCGGCACCGAGCCCAACAGCAGGCCTATAACAAAAATCGGGCGAGTCTGAAATTGCGAGTCCAGCCAAAGCCCGGCGAGCAAAGCCGCCAAAATGATGACGACTGTAAGGCAGCCAACCTGTCCGATGACCGCTGCCAACGTCATGTTTGCGGCGTTAGGGTCGGTCTTCTTCGGGTTCACGCTTGCTCTTGTTCGAGAATTATATCACTAACGTTCGGGTATCCAAGTACTCGCATTTTAAAACAGCGAGGCAGCACTGGCGGCCGCCCAGGCGTACCAGGGCGCCAGCACGATGCCCAGCACCAGCACCAGGATCACGGAGACCCACAGGGCGACGGCATGAGGTCGCATGGCGACCACGGGCTTCTCGTCCTTGGGCGGCGATAGGTACACGACCTTCAATACGATCAGATAGTAGTAGAGGCCCACGATGGCATTCAACACGCCCAGGAAGGCCAGCCAGACCAGGCCGGCATCCACGGCGGCGGCGAAGACGAGGATCTTGGCGATGAAGCCGCCCAAGGGCGGCACGCCGGCCAACGAGAGGAAGGCCAGCAGCATGGCCAAGGCCAGCAAGGGAGAACGGCGGCTGAGGCCGGCGTAATCTTCGATCTCATCCGAGCCGGTCTTATGCCAGACTATGATGACTACGGCGAAAGCCGCCAGCTGCGTGACCGTGTAGACCAGGAAGTAATACACCACGCTGATCACGCCCAGTTCAGAAGCGGCAGCAACGCCCAACAGGGCGTAGCCGGCATGCGAGATGGATGAATAGGCCAGCAGGCGCTTGATGTTGCGCTGGGTCAGCGCCACCACGTTGCCCAGGGTCATGGAGAGCGCGGCGGCCACGGCGATAATGGTCTGCCAGTCGGCCAGGATGCTGGGGAAGGCGGCGAGCGTCACGCGCACGAGCACGGCGAAACCCGCAGCCTTGGAGGCCGTGGAAAGGAACGCGGTGACCGGTGTGGGTGCGCCCTCGTATACATCCGGCGCCCAGAAGTGCAGGGGCACCAGCGCCACTTTGAAGCCGAAGCCCAGCAGGATGAGGAACAGGGTGCCCACCAGGACCGGCCCGGGGATCTGGGCTGCGGCCAGGCCGGCGGCCATCTCGTACAGGTTGGAGGTGCCGGCGAAGCCATATAGAAGGCTCATGCCGTACAGCATCACGCCGGTGGTCACCGCGCCGAAGAGCAAATATTTGAAGCCGGACTCGGTGGATTTATCGTCCCCGGTCATAAAGCCAGCCATGATGTACAGCGGGATGGAGGTGGTTTCGATGGCCAGGAAGAGCATGATCAGGTCACCGGAGGCCGCCATCAGGGTCATGCCCAGGGTGGAGGTGAGCAGGAGTACGTAGTATTCCCCTTTGCGCCACACGGCTTCCCAGCCCACGCTCAACACCGTGGTGAGCAGGGCGGCGAAAAGGAAGATGATCTTGAAGATGAAGGCCAGCCAGTCGTGGCGCAGCATGCCGCCCCACAACATCACCCCTTCGGCGGCGGGGCGCGCAAAGAACACGGTGAGCGCCAGGGTGAGCGCCAGGCCTCCGGCCGTGAGCCAGGCCAGGCTGCCGCGGCGGCGTTCAGGCAGCAGCAGCTCAGTCGCGAAGACCACTAGGACCAGGACGAGCAGCGAGATCTCCGGGAGGATGGCGACAAGCATGTCAGCGGTAATGGTGCCGAACATCTAGGCTCCTCCCAGCAAAGCCAACACGGAGTTCACGCCCGCCTGCACCATGGGCAAAATGATGTTGGGATAAATACCGATGGTGACCATGACCACGCACAGCACACCCAGCGCCAGTTTCTCGGAAGGCCGGATGTCGTGCATGTGGCCGGCGAGTTCCGCGGGGATCTCACCGAAGAAGACGCGGCCGATGGCGCGCAGGATATAGGCTGCCGTTACGGCGATGGAGATGGCCGCCACAATAGCGATCCACGGATAGCCGCCAGCCCACAGGCCCATGAAGATGGGGAACTCGGCAATGAAGCCGGAGAAGCCGGGCATGCCCATGGACACCAGGCCGCCGATGATGAAGGCCACGGCAGCGAAGGGCATCACTTTGACCAGGCCGCCTAGTTTAGGGATCTCACGGGTATGCGCCTGGTCGTAGATCATGCCGACCACAGCAAAGAAGAGAGCCGTCATCACGCCATGCGAGACCATTTGCACGCCGGCGCCCAGGAAGCCGTTGTAATTGAGCGTGGCAAAACCCATGGCCACCAGGCCCATATGCGAGACGGATGAGAAGCCGATCATGTACTTGAAGTCTGTCTGCACCATGGCGATGAAAGCACCGTAGACCACGTTGACCAGCGTGAGCACAATGATCCAGGGCAAATGCGTCTGCGCGCCGATGGGCATGAGCATGATGCCGACGCGCAAGGCGGCGAAGGCGCCCAGTTTCATCAGCACGCCGGCGTGGAACATGGAGACGGCGGTAGGCGCGGCCACGTGGCCGTCGGGGCTCCAGTTGTGGAAGGGGAAGATGCCGCCCAGCACGGCGAAGCCGAAGAACACAAAGGGGAACCAGAAATTCTGGAACGCGGCGGGGAAGTTGGCGCCCTCGAGGGCGATCATGTCGAAGGTGTGCAGGCCGGAGGCGAAGTACATGGCCAGCGCGCCGACCAGGGCGATCACCGAGCCGATGAACAGGTAGAGCGTCAGTTTCATGGCGGCGTATTCGCGCGTCTGCTTCCAGCCCCACAAGGCAATGAGCAGGTACATGGGAAAGACGGCGATCTCGTAGAAGAAGAACAGGCCGAACAAATCCAGCGCCACGAAGACGCCGAACACGCCGCTAGCCAGGATGAACAGGAAGGCAAAGAATTCGCGCGGGCGGTCGTCGATGCGCTGCGAAATGATCACGCCGGTGAAGATGACCACGCCGGTGAGCAGCACCAGCGGCGCGGAAATGCCGTCTACGCCTACGTGATAGGAGATGCCCAGCGCCGGCAGCCAATCGTATTTTTCGAGGAACTGATAGCGCGGCCCGGCGGCATCGAAGCTGAAATAGACGATGAGGGAGAGCAGGAAAGCGACCAGCCCCACCGCCAGGGCAAAGCGATAGATGAGGCGATGGTTCTTGGGCGGCAGGAACATCATCACCGCCCCGGACAAAATGGGGAGGAAGACGATGGCGCTAAGGATGTACGGAATCTGCATCAATTCACCTAAGATCTCAGCCGAACAGAGTCACCACAGCCTGGTTGATCACGCTCAAGAGCCAGGCCGGCCACAGGCCCAGCCACAACATCAGGACAAGCAGTGGAGCCAGGACAAGCACCTCGCGGCGCGTGATATCGCTCAAGTGCCCTTTCCATTTTTCGTTGAGCGGGCCGTGCAGGGTCTTGGCGATCCCCTTGAGGATGTAGGCGCCGGTGAACAGCAGGCCCAGCATGCTGAGCGCAGTGAGCACCGTGAAGATGGGCCAAGCGCCGCGCACGACGAGGAACTCGGAGACAAAGCCGTTGAGGCCGGGGAGGCCCAAGGAGGACATGGAGCTGAAGATCAGCAACCCACCGAAGACCGGCACCAACGGGAAGAGCCCGCCCCACTCTTCGAGGTCGCGGGTATGGGTGCGCTCGTAGATCACGCCCACCAGGAAGAACATTGCCGCCGCCGAAATGCCGTGGTTGAACATCTGCAGCACGGCGCCATTCAGGGCAATGGTGGCGTTCTGGGTCCCGGCGGCATAGGCCGCGGCGGCGATGCCGAGCACGACGAAACCCATATGGTTCACCGAGGAATAAGCTACCAGGCGCTTGAAATCTCGCTGCCCAAAGGCCGAGAAGGCGCCGAAGATAATGGCGGCCGTGGCCATGACGGCCAGCACAGGAGCAAATTGCTGCGCTTCTGCCGGGTACAAGGGCAGCACCAGGCGCAGGAACCCGTAGGCGCCCAGCTTGAGCAGCACGCCGGCGAGGATCATGGAGCCGGCCGTGGGCGCTTCGGTGTGCGCATCCGGCAGCCAGGTGTGGAAGGGCCACACGGGCACTTTGATGGCGAAGGCAATGGTGAAGGCCCAGAAGGCGATGGCCTTCACGGTGCCAATATCCAGTCCGAACAGCGAGCCAGTCAGCGAAGGCCAGCTCTGGAAGATGGTGATCAGGTCAAAGGTGCCGGAGACCACGCCCAACATCTGGATGGCCAGCAGCAGGCCCAGGGAGCCGGCCATGGTGTAGATCATGAACTTGAACGAGGCGTAGCGCCGGGCAGGCACCTTCATGCCCTTCCACAGTTCGCGTTCGCCGGTCTTGCTGCCCCACTGGTCGATGAGGAAATACATGGGCACCAGGCCCACTTCCCAGAACACAAAGAACAACAGCAGGTCGAGCGAGAGGAACACGCCCAGCATGCCGGTCTCAAGGGCGAGGAACAAGGCCATGTAGGGTTTGATGCGCTCCTCGACACTGAACGAGGCCAGGATGGCCAGCGGCGTGAGCAGCGTGGTGAGCAGCACCATGCTCAATGAGATGCCATCCACGCCAAGGTGAAAGCTGGAATTGATCGCCGGGTACCAGGCCACCTGTTCCTGGAAGCGGAAACCGTCCACCACAGGCGCGGCGCCGAAGTTCAGCCAGGCGTTCAGGGCGAAGACAAGGGGGATGAGGCTGAGGAAAAGCGCCAGGCGGCGGGTGAGGTCCTTGTTACCGGGGACCAGCAGAACAATGAGGCCGCCGACCAGAGGGCTGAACAAGATCAGCGAGAGGATGTTGTTGGTGATGAGGTCCATGGCCGCCTATCGGAGCACGTTGAGCAAATAGTAGAAGAGGCCGCCGAAAGCCAGCAGCGCCACGAAGAGCAGATATTGCTGCACCTGCCCGGTCTGGACGCGGCGCAGCAGGCGGCCGAAGGATTGCGTGAGCGAGGCGGTGAGATCGCCAAAGCCGTTCACCACCGGGGCGTCGAAGTAATTGCGGAAGATAGAGCCCAGCGAGAAGGCGACCTGGGCCACGCGGTGCAGGAAGCCATCGATGAGGCGACGGTCGATGAATAAATAGCTGAAGCTCTCCGCCAGCCAGCGCGCCGGCCGCACGAACAAGACCTCGTACAGCTCGTCGAAGTAATACTTGTTCTCCAACAGCGTGTAGACGGGACCCAGCGGCTTGCGTGCGGGGTCGGCCTGCCCGGCCTTGCGATAGACCAGCCAGCCAAGGCCCAGCCCGCCCAAGGCGACGGCCAGCGAGGTCAGCAAAGGCACCATGCTGAAGGCCACGCCTTCGGGGTGCTCGAGCAGGGTACCGCCAACAAAATCGTGGAACCAGTTGGGCAGCAAACCCCCCAGGCCGGGGAAATGTTCGGGGACCCCAACCCAGCCGGCGGCGATGGCGAAGACCGCCAGCACGACGAGAGGCAGCGTCATAGTGCGCACGGATTCGCTGGCGTGCTCGGCCGCTTTGGTGCGCGGCTGCCCCAGGAAGGTGAGCGTGATCTGGCGCGCGGTGTAGAAGGCGGTGAGCAGCGCGGCCAGCGCCAGGGTTCCGAAAACGATGAGGTGTCCGTTGCCAAAGGCGTCGGCCAGGATCTCATCCTTGGACCAGAAGCCGGCGGTGATCAGCGGGAAACCGGAAAGCGCCAGGCCGCCGATGACGAAGGTCCAGAAGGTAATGGGCATCTTGTTCTTGAGGCCGCCCATGTTGAACATATCCTGCGCGTCGACGTGCTCGCCGGTATGCAAGACGCCATGCTCCATGCCATGGATGACCGAGCCGGAGCCGAGGAAGAGCAGCGCCTTGAAGAAGGCGTGGGTCACCAAATGGAACGCGGCGGCTACGTAGGCGCCGATGCCCAGCGCGGCGATCATGTAACCCAATTGCGAGATAGTGGAATAAGCCAGGACGCGTTTGATGTCCTTCTGCGTCAGGGCGATGGTAGCGGCGAACAACGCGGTGAAGGCGCCGATGAAGGCCATCACCGTCATGGTGGGGGTCAGCGCGCCGCCTTCCACCCAACCCGCCGAGAGCAGCGGGAACATGCGCAGCACCATATACACGCCGGCCGAAACCATGGTGGCCGCGTGGATCATGGCGGAGACGGGCGTGGGACCCTCCATGGCATCCGGCAGCCACACGTGCAGCGGCCACTGCGCCGATTTGCCCACGGTGCCGATGAAGAGCAGCAAACCGATCAGCCCGGCGGCAGAGAGCCCGGCGATGATGGAGGGCGTACTGGCCAAGTGCTGCAGTACTTCGTGGTTGTAGAGGATGTCGCGGAAGTTCAGCGTGCCGGTGGCCGAATACAAGGCGACGATGCCCAAGAGCATGAACACATCGCCCACGCGAGTGGTGATGAAGGCCTTGATGGCCGCATCTCGCGCCGACGGCTTGGCGTACCAGAAGCCGATCAGCAAATAAGAACAAAGGCCCATGATCTCCCAGCCCACGAAGAGCGTAAGCAGATTGTCGGAGACCACCAGGGTGAACATGCCGAAAGCAAACAAGGCAATAAAGGCGAAGAAACGCGCATACATCGGCTCGACGGAAGGGACCTGATGGCCAAGTTCTGGATGCTTCGCATCCTTGGCGCCGTGGGGCGGCAGACCGGGGGCATCGTGTGCGCCTTTGGGTTGGCCGAAGTTGTGATAGCCGATGCTGTAGATGAAGATCATCAGCACGGTCCAGGCAACAAAAAAGAGCGTCACCGCGGACAAGGGGTCAATGAGCACGCCGATGGACAGGGTCTGGTCGCCAAGCGGCAACCAACCGATGGACGAGGCGAAGGGATGCTCACCCAGGTGCTCGGCGCCGATGGCGGCGATGAACACGAGCATGCCGATGAGCCAGGAAATCACGGCCGCCCCTACCCCTACCGTGTGGCTGATGGCGTGATTGCGCCGCGTGAACAGCAGGATCAGAAAGAACGCCAGCAGCGGCGGAAGCGGAATGAGCCAGATCAGGGTTTCGGTCGACATGCCTACCACTTCATCAAATTGATCTCATCCGCTGACACGGTCTTGCGCCGGCGATAGATGGAGATGACCAGCGCCAGACCCACCGCCACCTCGGCGGCGGCCACGGCGAAGACCATCACGGCGAAAGCCTGGCCGCTCATGTTGCCGGGCGTCAGGTAACGCCAGAAAGCCACGATGTTGATGTTCACGGCATTGAGCATCAGCTCGACGCCCATCAGGATGCCGATGGCATTCTTGCGCGCCAGGACGCCGTAAAGCCCAAGGCCGAACAAGCCAGCCGCAAGATACAAGAACCAGGAAAGCGGGATCATCAATGCACCTATTTGGCCGTTTTCTGCGGGCGGGCGACCACCAGCGCGCCGATCAGCGCGGCCAGCAGCAACACCGAGGCCACTTCGAAGGGGATCACGTAGCCATCCGGGGAGACCAGCGCGGCGCCCAATTCCTTCACGGTATCCCGCCCGGCCGCCAGAGCCGGGGCCTGGGCGGTCACATCCTGCCATTGGCCGAGCATCACGATGAGCGCAAAGGCAAACAGGGCGGCCAACAGCAGCGCCCAGCCGGAAAAAGCGTTCATGCTTTCCTGCTCGCCCGTGGCGTTGCCGCGGGTGAGCATGACGGCGAAGATCATCAGGATGGCGATGGCGCCGATGTACACCAGCACCTGGACCACGGCCAGGAAGCCGGCATCCAGCAACACGAAGACCACCGCCACGCCAAATAGGGCCACGACCAGATACAGGGCGGCGTGCACCAGGTTCTGGCGCGTCACCATCATATAACCCGAAAACATGATCAGGAGGCTGGTGAAAATGAAAACGCCTTGTTCAGCGGTCATGGATGCGATCTCCTCAAAGGCGCTACGCCGGTTTGGCCACCGGGCGCTTCTTGAAGGTGGGGCGTTCCTTGGCCTGGCGCCGGGAGGCGGCGCGCATGATCAGGTAGGCGAGCAGCAGCACGGCGGCGTTGCCGGCCAGCAGCACCGGAATGCGCAGGGCGGTATCGGCGAAGATCTTGTCCAGGATGGCGGTGAGCACCAAGAGGGACAGTGAGACGGGGGTCAGGAATTTCCAGTTGAAAGCCAGCATGTGGTCGATGCGAATGCGGGGCAGCGTGCTGCGCACCCACATCACAATGAAATAGCCGAGGAAGCCCTTGAGCATCAGGTAGAACACGCCCAAGAGGCGGTACTCTTCGGCGCCGGGGCCGCGCCAGCCGCCCAGGAAGAAGATGGCGAAGAGCACGCCGACGGTGAAGGCGTGCAGGAATTCGCCGGCAAAGAACATGCCGAACTTCATGCCGGTATATTCGGTGTGGTAGCCGGCCACGATCTCGGACTCGGCTTCCAGTAAGTCGAACGGCGTGCGCCCCACTTCAGCAATCGAAGAGACCATAAAGATGATGGCGGAGACCGGCGCCAGGACAATGAACCAGACCTCCTGGTCTTGCACCATCTCCATCATGCCCATGCTGCGCGCCAGCAACACCGGCACCATCAGCGTAATGAGCATGGGCACTTCGTAGGAGATGAGCTGCGCCACGGCGCGGAAAGCGCCCAGCAGCGCGTACTTGTTATTCGAGGACCAGCCCGCCATGAGGATGGACAGGATGCCGAAGGAACCCACGGCGGCGATGTACAGCACGCCCACGTTCAGGTCCGTGCCGATCCAGCCGGGGGCGAAGGGGATCACCGCCCAGATGAGCATAACGGCCACCACGGAAAGGATGGGGGCGATATTGAAGGTCAAGCGGTCGGCCTTCGCGGGGATGACGTCTTCTTTGGTGATCAGCTTGACCATATCGGCGAAGGTTTGCAGCAGGCCGAAGGGGCCGGCGCGGTTGGGGCCCAGCCGGTCCTGGAAGCGGGCGGCGATCTTGCGCTCCGCCCAAATGAGGAAGATGACAATGATCAGGCCGAAGGAGGCCACGATCACTACGCTCAACAACGTGAAGATGAAGGTGGCCCAGGCTTCAGGGAGCAGGCCAAACAGGAACTGGCGAATGATCTCGCCGAGCACGCCGATGGGGTCTTGCCAAAAGCTCATCGCTAATCACCCTTAGGCAATAAAAAAGAAGGCTGAGGTAGAGAATCAGCCTTCTTGGTCAGCATCAAGACCATTCCAAAGCGCCTTTTTGCCAGGCGTAGAGCAACCCGCCGACCAGGATCAGGATAAAGAGCACACCTTCGAGAACGGCGAACAAGGGCAGCGCGTCGAAAGCCACCGCCCAGGGGAAGAGGAAGGCCGTCTCAATGTCGAAGACCAAGAAGACCAGGGCATAGATGTAGTACTGGACCTTGAACTGGACCCAGGTATCTCCCACCGTTTCCATACCGCATTCGTAGGTCTCCAACTTGATGGTATTGGGCTTGCGCGGCGCCACGAACGCCGCCAGAACGATAGGCAAAAGAGGGAAAACCCCCGCAATGGCGATGAAAATTCCAATGAAGAGCCAGGTATTTTGCATGAGGTCCCGTATCGAAAAGTTCGCAATGATTAGGCGGCGAACTCCTGAATCGATTTGCGGCATTCTACCATAAGTCGTTGATTGTGCAACTTTCCGCAAATGAACGCCTCTAGACAAGCGATTTTGACGAGTCCATCCCTCTGGGCTATACTGGGCGCTCAATCCCTGTCTATTCAATAAAACGCATAGGAGCTGCCCAAATGGCTGGAACCGGTAAATTCCGACTGACATACGCCACGATGTTCGACTCTCCCGAGGAGCTGCACACCGAGTATGAAGCGGCGGTTAAGCGCGTCAAAGCGGAATTGGGCAAGGATTACCCGATGTGGATCAACGGCAAGGATGTAAAGGCCGACCAAAAAATGGAGAACCGTTCCCCCATTGACAAGGACATGCTGCTGGGCACCTTCCAAAGCGGGACTGCGCAGGACGGCGAGAAGGCCATGGAAGCCGCCCAGCGCGCGGCCAAGGATTGGGGGCGGCGGCCCTGGCGAGAACGCGTGGCCCTGGTGCGCAAAGCGGCCGATAACATCACCGAGCGCATCTTCCAATTCGGCGCGGTGCTTTCGCTCGAGGCGGGCAAGACGCGCATGGAAGCCCTGGCGGATGCCGCCGAGGCGGCCGCCCTGATGCAATACGCCTGCGACCAGATGGAAGCCAACAACGGCTTTATCGTCGAAATGGACAAAGATCCCTTGAAGGGATTCGACGCTACGAATATTTCCCGGCTCAAGCCCTATGGCGTGTGGGTAGTGATCAGCCCGTTCAATTTCCCCGCGGCGCTCACCGGCGGTCCTTTCGGGACCGCGTTGGTGGCCGGCAACACCGTGGTGTACAAACCGGCGCAAGACACCCCGTGGACGTCGAGATTGCTGGCCGAGGCGTTCCGCGACGCGGGCTTTCCGGATGGCGTGGTCAATTACGTGACCGGCCGGGGGTCCGTGATCGGGAAAGCCCTGATCGATAGCCCGCTGGCGGACGGCGTCACCTTCACCGGATCCGTAGATATCGGCATGGGCATTTACCAGAGCTTTTCGCACGGGCGCTATCCGCGCCCGACGATCCTGGAGATGGGCGGGAAGAACCCCACCATCGTGTCGCGGCATGCCGATCTGGACCGGGCGGTGAAGGGATTGACTCGTTCGGCGTTCGGCAACCAGGGACAGAAATGTTCGGCGGCCTCGCGCATCTACGTGGAAGAGCCGGTGTACGACGAGCTGGTGGAGCGGCTGGTGGAAGCCACGCGGAACATAAAAGTAGGAGACCCGACGCGCAAGGAAGTTTTCGTGGGGCCGGTAATCAACCAGGGGGCTTACGACAGTTTCAAGAACTTTGCCGAAGAGCTTTCGCAGGCCGGCGACTTCCTGACCGGCGGCAAAGTGCTCACGGACGGCGAATACGCCAAGGGATACTTCTGCGAGCCGACCATTTCCGCCAATGTGCCGACCGACCACCGGCTGTGGAAATATGAAATGTTCCTGCCCATCACCATGGTGCACAAGGTCAAGAGTTTGGACGAGGGCATGCGGCTGGCCAACGATGTGGACTTCGGCCTCACCGCGGGCTTCTACGGCAGCAAGGACGAAACCAAATGGTTCTTCGATAACATCGAAGCCGGCGTGACCTATGCCAACCGCCCGCAGGGCGCCACTACCGGCGCCTGGCCGCGCTTCCAGCCCTTCGGCGGCTGGAAGGGTTCCGGCTCCACCGGCAAAAATGCCGGCGGGCAATATTATCTGCAACTGTACATGCGGGAGCAGGTCAACGCGGTGATCGAGTAGGCGTGATGGAGGTAGGAAAACTCATTGCCATAGGCGCCATGGTCATAGTATTCTCCCTCATGCTTACGGTCGCATTCGCACCGGTCATTTCCCTTGCCTATTTTCCCACTGCGACACCAAAGCCAAACCCATTAGAACTGAGCAGTTTTGACAGGAAGTGGTACTCCATTCCAGATGTCGACCCGCCAGGGCTAAGTCAGGTGGACAGCACCCGGCCGCGTATCCGCCAGGACCCACAGACGCTTGACACATCGCATTTCCGCGTTCACTACGCCATCGAGGGGGTGGATCGAGTTATCGATTACAACCTGGATGGAAATGGGCACCCAGATTTCGTCGAGGTGATCTCGGCGAGTCTTGAGTACGCCTGGTATGCGGAAATTGACTTTTTCGGCTGGCCCACACCTCCCTCGGACGGCGAGCTTGGAGGTGATGGGCGAGTGGATGTCTATTTGCTCGATCTCCCCGATGATGCAGGCCGACTAGCTTACGCTGAGATAGATGGCATTGAGCTTGGCGACAACCCGAACACACCCTATGTGGAGACTAAGGCCGGATCCGGTTACATTGTCATCGATGTGGATACCGTGCCCATTTCCACGTTAGCAACAACGGCCCACGAACTCATGCATTTGATCCAGTTTGGCATGGTGGGTGGTGAATCGCATGGGTGGCTTGAGGAGGCGATGGCCGTATGGATGGAAGAACAGGTCCTGGGCACGCGGCACTTGCCATCCTATATTGGCGTTTTTCTGGCGCCGGATGCCTGCCTAACGTCCCCTGGGAGCGGCAAATATCATTGGTACAGCCTGTGGGTCTTCATTCAATTTCTGTCCGAAAGATACGGGACTGAAACGGTAATGGAGCTCTTACGAGACGTAGGGTTGAGCGAATCTCAAGCTTGGGATCGGCTGCTGAAAGTACAGGAAACTGACCTAGATTCCTTAGTGCGGGACTTCAGCGTAGCATTGCTGACCCGTGGCTTTGTAAAGGATTTTCTCTATCCAACTTTAACTATAGAAGGATCAGTTCGTTTGGGGTCCACATTCATTCCCGATGATGGAGTGGAACAAATGGGCGCCGACTATGTCGAAATCGAAGCCAGGGGACCTATCCAGATTAGCCTGGAAAGTCAGGGCCTGACTGGCGTTGTCGTAGGAATCAACGACGACTTAGGTTATCTATACAAGATGCCCGAAGGCCAGACGAGTCTTGATGCAGGTCTATTCGATCATGTATATGTCATCGTTATGAACCCACAGATGGTTTTTTCACCGTCGGATTGTCAAATAACTGAATATTCGATTGATGTTTCCCTGGGCGATGATCTTCGCCGTGCGGATTTTTCGATCGCCGTCGACAATTTTAGGCCTCTAAGGTTCGCGGTGCCTCACGATTGAACATCAGCCTGACAAGGCACACCTCTGCGAAGGTCTGAATCAACGACTTATATGTTCACGCAACATTTGCAGGGGGAGTCCATCTGGATTGAGAGAGGATATAATCCGCGCTCACTCCGGTCCCAATTGGGCCTACCAAAGGATGCGAATTTGAACCCTCGAAAATTACTCCCCTTGGCATTGACAGTCCTGCTGGCGTTGAGCGCCTGCGGCGGGGGCGACACTGGCGCCTCGTCCGCCGTGCTTACCGAGGCGGCGATCATCTACGCCCAAAGCGTCACCCAGACCGCGGCGGCGGCCCCGCCCACGGCCACCGCCACTGCGGAGCTGCCCACACCTACGAACACCGCCCTGCCTCCCACAGCAACCCCAACGGTAACCGGGACTCCCCCCACTAACACCCCGGCTCCGACCCAGCCACAGCAGCAATCCCAAGGCGGAACCAAAGCTGGATGCTTAAGGGCCGAGCTCACATATGAAACTCCGGCGGATGGAGCTCAAATAGAGGTCAATGAAAATTTCCAGAAACGTTGGGTGCTGAAGAATGTGGGCACCTGCCCCTGGACAACAGCCTTCTCGGTTGTGTGGATACAAGGGGAATTATTCGGAGCGAAGTCCGTTCAACCCTTTTCCGATTTTACCGATATGGAGATCCCTCCCGGCGAACGCATTGATATTGGCATCGCCTTCATCGCGCCAGATGAACAAGGCACGTACACAGGTTACTGGATGTTGCGTAGTGATGGAGGCACGCTCTTTGGTTTGGGACCTGATGGCAGAGGCTGGTTTTGGGTGGAGATCTTCGCCAAAAGCTGATCAGCGGAATAACTCCAGTTGGATCAAACCCGCCACAGGGCCTGTGGCGGGTTTTTTTAGAGACGAACTCGCCGAATTTGTGTTAAAAGTATGGCGCCGCTCGGCATCCACGAACCATGGCTGACAAAAAAGACATCCTGCTCACCGTCCAGTTCACCCCGGATCAACTGGAGGAATTGCAGGGCATTGCCAAGGATTTTCGGCTGCGATCACTTCCCACGAGCGAGGGGCGCTCGCTTGCGGAGGACGCCTGGGAGCACGCCGAGGTGCTGTACACGTTTCGCAACCTGCCTTTGCCGGAACAGGCGCCGAACCTCCGCTGGATCCAGTTCCACCTGGCCGGTATCGAGGAGCATCTGGACGCGCCCATCCTGGCCGAGGAAAGGGTACAAGCCACCTCGCTTAGCGGCGCCAACGCGCCCCAGGTGGCAGAGCACGCGCTAGCCCTCATTCTGGCGCTAAGTCACAATCTGCCGCGCATGCTGGCCGACCAGCAGCGTAAATCCTGGTCCCCGGATCGGCTTGAGCGCTACCGCCCGAGCGAATTGCTCGGGAGCACGGTCGGCATCGTCGGCTATGGCAGCATCGGGCAACGCTTGGCGCGCCTGCTGCAATCCTTCGGGGTCACCATCCTGGCCAGCAAGCGCGACCTGCTGCATCCGGGCAGTGACGACTTCGTGGTGGATGGCCAAGGCGATGCGGACAACAGCCTGGTGCGCCGCCTTTACCCTGGCAAAGCCTTGCGCAGCATGTTCAAGGAATGCGATACCGTGGTGGTCACGGTGCCACTGACCAAGGAAACCCGCGGCATGCTGGGGGCCAAACAGCTGGCAGCCATGAAGCCCACCGCCTTCCTGGTGGATGTTTCGCGCGGCGGCGTGGTGGACTCGGCCGCCCTGCTGCACGCCCTCGAGAAGAAGCAACTGGCCGGCGCCGGGCTGGATGTGTTCGCCGAAGAGCCGCTGCCCGCAGACAGCCCGCTGTGGGAGCTGCCTAATGTGATCGTATCTCCTCACGTGGCCGGCCTGAGCCCTCATTATTTGGAGCGGGCCTTCTCCTTGTTCAAGGAAAACCTGCGGCGTTACATCGCCGGCGAGCCCTTGCTTAACACCATCGACCCGGAACGGGGATATTAATGCCCGCTTTACAGGGGTTGATGTTCGATCTGGGCGGCACGCTGATCTATTTCGACGGTGACTGGCCGGACGTGCTGGCCGCGGCCAACCAGGAATTACTGGGCCATCTGCGGTCCCTTGGCTTGCATCTGGACGGCGAACGTTTCCTCAACGAATTCCGCTCGAGCCTGGAGGATTATTACGTCCAGCGCGCGAGCGAATTCATCGAGTACACGACAACCCGCGTGCTGCGCACGCTGCTGGCGGAACTGGGATACCCAGATCTGACGGCCGAAATACTCACCCCAGCGCTCAAGACGCTGTACGCCGTATCCCAGGCCCACTGGAAGCGGGAAGAGGACACCTTGCCTACCTTGCAGGCATTGCGCGCGGCGGGCTATCGCATGGGCGTCATCTCCAATGCGAGCGACGACGCCGACGTGCAAACCCTGGTGAACAACGCGGGCATACGCGGCTATTTCGACTTTGTATTGAGCTCGGCGGCCTGCGGCATCCGCAAGCCCAACCCGCGCATCTTCGAGATCGGCTTGAAGCATTGGGGGCTTTCCCCGTCCCAGGTGGCCATGGTCGGCGACACCCTGGGCGCGGACATCCTGGGGGCGCGCAACGCCGGGCTGTACAGCATCTGGGTCACGCGCCGGGCGGAGAAGCCGGGCAATCGTGAGCATGCAGGCACGGTCCGGCCCGATAAACAAATCAGCACATTGAGCGAACTGCCCAATATGCTGGAGGGGATCAGCGAAAGTAGCTAGATTGGGGAAAGGGGGTTACTGGTGCCTGCCGCCTCTGAATACGCGCGAGGCACCGATCATGCCCAGGAACAAGCCGATCATTGAAGAGGTAAACGAGAAGAAATTCAGGAAAAACGTGGATTCCAAGACCCTGATGACCATGAGCAGGGGAAGGACAATACCCAAAAGGCAGAGCAAAAATCCGATCAGGATCAGCGTCCAAGGCCTGATCATTTTTTCAGCGCCGGATCCAGCGCCGGATCGTATAAAAAGCAGTTGACCAGGTGGCCGGGTTCGGGCTCAAAATCAGGCGGGAAGCTCACTTCGCAGATGCCCTCCATGAAATGCGGGCAGCGCGGGTGGAAACGGCAACCGCTGGGCGGGTGCACCAAGCTGGGCGGCTCCCCGGGCGGCACTTCCTTGTAGGTCTCGGCGTTATGGGCGTCCGGCTCCGAAGTGCCGGTGAGCAGCGCCTGGGTGTAGGGGTGCAGCGCATTATCCAGAGTTTGGGGCACCGTGGCGCGCTCGATGAGGTTGCCGGCGTACATCACGAAGATGCGCTCGGAGAAATAGCGCACCGTCGAAAGATCGTGGGTCACATAGATCAGCGAAAGGCCGTGCTTTTCCTGCAGAGAGCGCAGCAGCCGGAGGATCTCCACGCGGACGGAGGCATCCAGCATGGAGACCGGCTCGTCGGCCACCAGCAGCTTGGGTTCCATGATCATGGCGCGCGCAATGGCCACGCGTTGCTGCTGGCCGCCGCTCAACATATGAGGGAACTTGTAGAGGAAGTCTTCGACCGGGCTTAGCTTCACTTCCTCCATGACTTTGTAGACACGCCTGGTGCGCTCGGCCTTGTCGGTCACACCCCCCACGATCATCGGCTCTTCCAAGATACGCCGCACGTTCATAAAGGGCGGCAGGGCCGCATAGGGGTCCTGCTGGATGTAGCCCACCTTGGAGTAATAATGGCGCATGGCTTTCGGGTCGAACGTGGACATATCTTCGCCATCGAACACGACTTTGCCCGAGGTGGGCTTGTTGATCCCCAGGATCGTCTTCATCAGGCTCGATTTGCCCGAACCGCTCTCGCCGACCACCGCGATGGTTTCGCCTTTGTGCAACACGAAACCAACGCCGTCCACGGCTTTCACATAGCCGGCGTGTCCGAAACCGAAGCGTTTTAGTTCGAACCAAACGTGCAGATCCTCGATGGTGAGTAGGGCCTCACGCGTGTCGTGATTTGCCACAGCGAGACTTGTTTTCAGGTCAGCAACCATGCACGGGCTCCGTAAACACCACTAAATTTTCCCTGCGTGTACTTTGGCCCGCCCCACATCGGCAAAGTCCGCTTTCTTTTCATAAAGCCAACATTTCACCTTGCGGTTTTCTTTCTCGAACATAGGGGGGTCTTCGACGCATTTTTCGAAGCGGAACGGGCAGCGCTCGGCAAAACGGCACCCCGTCGGAGGATTGATCAGAGTGGGAGGCTGCCCTTTGATGAATTCGAGTTCCCGGTCGCCGTGCAAACGCGGCACGCTGGCCATTAGCTTTTTCGAATAGGGATGCAGCGGCTCGGCGAAGAAGCGATAGGCGTCACTCATCTCGACGATCTGGCCGGCATACATTACGGCGACATCATCGGCCAACTCGCTCGAGGTGGCGATGTCATGCGTGATCAGGATGCAACTGATGCCCAGCTCTTTCTTCAAGCGCTTCAACACATTGAAGATACTGGCCTGGGTGAGCACATCCAGCGCCGAGGTGGGCTCGTCGAGGATGATCAGGCTGGGCGCGGTGACCAGCGCCATGGCGATGGCCACCCTTTGGCGCATACCCCCGCTCAATTCAAACGGATAGCGGCTGGTGAAGTCAACGGGGACCCCTACGTAGCGCAACATTTTTTTCACCAGTTCCAGGGCTTCCGCTTTGCTCACCCCCAGGTGGATGAGGGCGGGTTCCGCCACCTGCTCCCCAATACGGATCACCGGATTCAAGGCGTTCATGGCCGCCTGGGGCACCATGGATATCTTCGACCAGCGCACATCCTTACGGAAGGTCTCATCATCGAGCTTCATCACGTCGACACCGTTCACCAGGACGCGGCCGGAGTACTTGCCGGCATTACGCGGCAGTAGGCGCAAGATGGCCTTGGCCAGAGAGCTCTTTCCGCATCCCGATTCCCCCAGAACCACCACGGCGCGGCCGGTATCCAAATCCAGGTCAATGCCATCCACCGCCTGGACTTCGCCGCGGCCGGTCTTGAAATACAGGATCAGATCGTCGATCTCAAGGATCTTTTTTTCGGTCGGTGATTTCGCCATTACGTTAGATATCCCTTAAGCGTGGATTGAATACGCGGTCCAGAGCGAAACCTAGCAGGGCGAATCCGAAACCGGTCAACATAAGCAAGACGGCGGGTTCCAGCACCCAGTAGTAAAGCCCTCTGTAAAGCGCGCCATTCGTATAAGCATTCTCAATCACCTTCCCCCACGTGGGCAACACGGGATCACCAAGACCCAGCACGGCCAGGGAAGCTTCCAGGAACACATAGGTGGGGATGGAGAACACCAAAGTGGGAATCAAGATCGGGATCATCCGGGGTATCAAGTACTGGAAGATGATGCGAGTATTGGAAGCTCCGTACGCCCGCGCAGCTTCGATGTAAGGTGAAACTTTCGTCTGCATAAAAACGGCGCGGTAGGCCTTGATGTTCCCGGAAAAGATGCTCAAAAGCACGGTAACGCCCAGGATCGTCCAAATACTACGCGAGTAGAGCGTGCCTATCATGATAAGGATGGCCAGGAAGGGAAGGATCAAATTGATCTCGGTGATACGCTGGATCAGTTCATCCACCCAGTCGCCATACCAGGCACCGATGGCTGCGATGATCATGGTGGTGAAGGAGGTGCCTACCGCGGCTATCAGGCCAAACACCAAGGCGATGGGCGTACCCCACAACAAGGGCAACATCAGATCTCGGCGGTACAAGTCAGTGCCTGCCCAGCCAAAGAGCTGGCCGTGAAGCACCAACTCGATATCCATGTTGGCACCCTCTTCGAAAGTGGTCCCGGTCATGACCAGGCGATACTCGCCCTTAACCGGCGTGTAGCTCTCATCATCCGGCATGGAAAACAAGGCCGCAACGACTTTATCGATGGTGTGGAATTTGCGCTGCAATTTCAGATCCTGGGAGATCCGATACGTTAGGCGACGTTCCACCACCGTATCGATGAGCCGGATCTCCCTACCGTCTGGCGTAAAAAGGGTCACCGAAGCAAAAGTTTTCTTTGCATCAAACTGCGTATCGAAGTACAGGATGACTTCCTGTGGCTCGGAATCGTACACATAATCGAACGAATACGAAATGGTGATCGTGGAGGTTTCCCCTTTGTCCTCCACCGTTTTTTCCATTTCGCCGTCTGCGCTGGCCACCGCAAAGGAAACAGGGAGTTTTTCACTTCTAAACCAATTAAACCAAGCCGGCGCGGCGTACTGCGGGTTTTGATACCAGACATCCTCGCCGCCGCGCCACAAGCGGATCGCCTCATTGTAAGGAATGGCGATCATGGCATAGATGGCTACGCCAATCAATAAGGCTATGACGAGCAAGCCGACGATCGCAGAAGGGTAGCGCTTCAACTCGCGCCAGAGATTTCCGAGAGACTGCAGCGAACGATTGATCCTCGAGCGGGAATCCTTTTCCCCGTCGCCTTTTTTGCCAGGGCGCTTGGTACGGCGTATCACCGAATTCCAAATAGCGCTCAATTCGAACCTCCGGAAGCCGCGCCGCCCACCTTGACCCGCGGGTCTATGAGCGCGTAGACGATATCAAGCAAGAACACGGTAATGGCCAGCATATAGGCATAGATCACCGTGGATCCCACGATCACCGGAGTATCGCGGAAGCCGATCGCCTGGTACAAGGTCCGTCCCAGCCCCGGCCACTGGAAGACGGCCTCGGTGATGGTGAACCCCTGCCACAAAATGATAAGGAGAAGGGCGAAATTGGTGATAATCGTAGGCATCGTAGGGCGCAAGATATAGCGCCGTTCAATGTCCCGATCGCTTAGTCCCTTGGCGCGAGCCATTTCGACATAGTCTTCGCTCGAAAAGATGAGGAAATAGGTGCGCCAGTTATATATGCTTAGGAACAGCGAACTGATTACGATCGCTGAAGCAGGCAGTATCAGATGCTTTAGAACGCTAAGCGCGTAGCCCAGCGAGCCTGTGGGTGGGGGAGAATCGATCAGGCCGCCAAAGGGGAGGACCCTGAAGATGGCCGCGAATATCACAATGAAGAAGATGCCATAAAACCACGGCGGGGCCGACGAAGCGGGAGAAAGGCCGATTATTGCCTTATCCCAGAAACTGCCATATTTCCTGGAGAGGATCAGCGCAATAAACACGCTGAAGAAGAACAAGAACATTTCTGAGGTGCCAGCCAGAAGCAGCGTAGCCGGTAACCGTTCCAGAAGGATCAGGCGCACCGTTTTGGATCCCGCGTCGCTGGTCATATTGACGGCGCGGCCTAATTGCAGGGTCAGGGCGTTCGTCAGATATTTAAAAGAACGCGTGATGAATGGTTGATCCAATCCCTGGCGTTTTTCTTCCAGGGCCACACGATCGTTGATCATTTGAGTCCGTGCTTCGGGCGACAACTGTCGATTTGCCTGGCTGGAAATGACGATTTGGGTCATCTGCTCGCGAATATCCGCCTTGACCAAGATGTCCACGTATCCGCCCATATTGGCAATTAAGATGGTCAGGTAGACGCCAACGACTGTAGTGGCAAAAAGGGCAAGCAGACGCACAGCCGTGTACTTGGCCACACGAACTATCGTGCTTTCGGGTTTTGCTTTTCTAACCAGTTCCGGTGCTAACGCCTCAGTCGCCATTGCGCCTCCAGAGTAATCCTCTGATTCTTACACTTCCAGCATCCCAGTTTCCTTCTTGGGGCGGATTGCTAAGCTTCGGGTTAATTCTACTAGCAACTGCCATTATGAAGATAGGGGCAAGGTTTTGGCCTTGCCCCTATCAACAAACTTACAGAGATGGAGCTATCTTATTGGGCAACCACGTAGTCAGCGGTGCTGAAAGCCGGGATGGCGACAGGGATCAACACTGCAGCCACCTCGATGCGACCAGAACCAGCCACAAGGTCAGCAGTCACGTCGGCAGGAATGGTCGCTGTGAAGAGACCATCGCCGCCAGCAGCCACTGCATTACCCACGAAGACAGTTTCGCCAGCTTCGTTGTACACAATGAACTTGACTTCCTTGATGTCAGCGGAGGGGTAAGCCTCGCCTTCACCACGAGTCGTCACTGTAACGTTGAAGGCAGCGTCGTCACCGATCGTGACCTGTGCAGGTCCTTCGACCAACACATCAGCCAGCGGCGGTGAAGAGAAGTCTGCCCAGCGGTCTGACGAATCTGCAAAGTCAGCAAAGTTTGTAACCACCGCGGTCTTCGCCACCAGGTCAACCTGATCAAGGAAGTACGGACCGGTGCCAACCCAGTAGTGGCCTTGAGCATCGAACCAGGCCTGCAGGTTTGCATAACGAGCAGCCGCTTCGTCAGCGGTCAGGTACATGCTCATGGTGGGCGCATACGGGATGGTGGAATTTGCAGCCAGATCGGCCAACTGAGCGCTCAAGATCTCGAGGCTCGGTCCGCCAACCAAGTTGGTCATTTCAACTCCCCCCAGGTCGGCTTTATCCTGCGAGTACGCCAACTGACCAGCGGCCTCAGCAGCGTTGCCCATAGCGATAACCTGCCAGGGGGCTTCCCCGGAACCGTTGCCGCTGTAGATCGGCCAACCCAGAGCGCCAAAGCCAACGATCAACTCAGCATCAGGATATAGCAGGTCCGTGTAGGTTTCGATGACCAGCGGATCGGTCGAGGTGATTCTGACACCCTTCAAGGTGCCAAGAAGGGCTTCTGCGACCAAAGCTTGAGCTTCGTCGTAGATGGGGCTTTCCGGATTAACAGGTTCCCAGATCGTGATCAGGGACATCACTACGTCCGCGATCGAGAAGTTGGAACCATCGTGCCATTTGACCGTTTCGTACAGATCGTCAGGATACGTTACAACGATCTTACCCTTGGCAGTTACGCCCTCACCCACGGGGATGAAGGTCTGGGATACAGAATCCCAGTCACCCCAGGCGTCAGCAGGCACCGCAACGGTGTCGGCAAAGTCGAGGGTTACCCAGTCAAAGTTCGTAGCAACCGGCAATCCGGTCTGCATGGTCAGAGTGGCGGACGCGGCGTGGTGAGGCCAGAACAGGCCCGTGAACGGATCGGGCATGAAGGCCGAACTGCGCGTGGCGGTCTGGACAAAGTTGTCGTAGATCCAGTTGCTGCCCAGGATCGGGTTCCACGCATCACCAAACAGGTCAGAGGTGCCGATGCGCATCGTGCCACCCTCTTGATCGATGAAGCGCAGGGTGTAAACCGGCAAACGGGCCGCTTCGATACCAGCGCCCACATCGTAAGTGACGGATACGTTGTTGTTGAAAGGTGCGAACTGCAGCGTGTCTACCAGCCAAACCTGGAGCGAGTCCTGCAGGGCCAACGGCAACGCCTCGACGAATAAGTCATGTCGCTCGTCCAGCGTGGCGTAATCACCGTTGATCAGCTTGTCCGAAGTCTCCAGGAAGGTGGGATCCATATCCGTGTTGGCAAAGAAGAGCGCCAACCCATTAATACTGTTCGAAGCATACATCTGATTGAAGGATGAGCCTTCGTCACGGTTCAGGCCGGAAGAACCCCAACCCGCCGTGTAGATGTTCCATTCGCCGACTTCAGGCGTACCGCTCTGCCAAAGGGCAGCCAACTCGCTGCCGGTGCCGTACTGGACGTCCATGGTAAAACCGATGGATTCCAGCTGGGCGGTGTAGTAGTCACCCATGGCGAGGCGGGTGCCATCGCCGTCATTGCGGATGAGGAACTTCAAGGACAGGGGCGCTCCGTTGAATTGCCATTTCCCATCGGCGCCCATGGTTGCACCCATCGCTTCCAACTCGGCAGCCACGACCTCAGCCGCTTTGTCTGGGTTGTACGCATAGTACGCTTCCAGACCGCGGGCGACGTCGATCACGCCGGTGTAGTCCACCAGTTGGGTGGTGAGGGGGGTGAACTTGGGCAGGGCACCGCCGGCATAAACTTCCTGATTGATATAGTCGCGATCAATCAGCCAGTTCATGGCCTCGCGGATCTTCCTGTTTGTGAAGGGATTGAGCACAGTCGTGTCGGTGAACGGCGCCACGTTGAACATCATGTCGTAGTAGGTGCCGTAGAACGACGCGTAGCTCAAGCCAGCTTCCAGGATGTCCGGCAGTGAGGTTGAAGCAAGACCGTAGCTGTACATATCGATAGCGCCGGCAGAGATCTGGCTAACCGCCGAATCGCCGTCAACGACGGAGAAGGCGATCCGATCCAGATATCCGCCCTGGCCTTCAGGGTTAGGGATAACGACCTCTGGTACTTCCGTGGCTTCAGGAGCCGAGGTGGCGCCGGGCGCCGTGGTGGCAGCCGTGGTCGCTGGTCCGCATGCACTTAGAATCATGCTCGCAACCACCAGCAAACCGAGGACTGCCATAAAACGTTTCTGTAACATAGTATTCTCTCTCCTCCGAAAATGGATGGATTAGTAAAACGAATTGACGTATTTAGTTAATGTACGTAAAGAAAGCCACCTCCTTCCGGTCTGGCTGCTTTTTTGCAGATAGGCAATATATTCTGTTGGACCAGAGCAATTTTAAGTGAGAGAAGTATACTCTCTTTTAAACCCATGTCAATTAGCCGTTAATCTTCCTGGCCTTCCCGCAGCTGTTTATAGGATTGGTAGCGCTGGGCCGTGACCTCGCCCTTTTCGACCGCGGCCTTCACCGCGCAGCTCGGTTCTCCTAAGTGGGCGCAATCGCCATATTTGCAGGATCCCAGCAAACGGCGAAACTCGGGGAAGTAGCCATCCAGCTCTTCCGGCTGGATATCCCAGAGCGCCAAGGCCTTCAGACCCGGGGTATCGGCCACGTAGCCGCCGCCATCCAGCTTATGTAACAGCCGTTCTACGGTGGTGTGCGTGCCCTTGCGCGACCCCTCCTGGACGGCCCCGACGCGCAAATCCAGCGCGGGCTGCACTACGTTCATAAGACTGGATTTACCTGCCCCCGATGGACCGGCCAGTACCGAGAGCTTCCCGCTCATGATCTGCTGCAGGGCCTCAGTCCCCTCGCCCGTCTTGGCCGACGAGTAAATGAGGCGGTAGCCAATAGTGGTGTAATGGCCAAACAAGCGCTGGGCCTCTTCCTGGCCGACTAGGTCGATCTTGTTGGCGATCACCACGGCCGGGATCGCCTGGGCTTCAGCGATCACCAGGAACCGGTCCAGCATGCGGAATTTGGGCGCCGGGTCGGCGCAAGAAAAAATGAAAAGCGCCTGGTCGAGATTGGCGACGATCACCTGCTCGTATTCCCCCTGCGGCCGCGGGTCGCGCCGCACCAGGGAGCGCAGGCGCGGCTCTACGGCTTCGATCATGGGCTCGTCGCCCCCTTGGATGGAGACTTCGACGCGATCCCCCAGCGCCACGATGTCGCCCGTGGCCCGGCCCTGTTTCAAGCGCCCGCGCAGTTTTGCCAGAATCAAACCCTGCGGGGTTTCTACGCCGTAGAAACCGGATTGCGCGCGAACCACAAGCCCCCGGATGTTTTCCATATCTTAATTCTAAATCAAGGGACCGGCGTGATTACAGTCGGGCTATCGGCTTCCGCGGTGGCGGTGGCTTCGGCTTGCAGCGTCTCGTCGAAATAAAGCGGATCGAGAATGCCGAACTCGCTTTCCCAAGGATACAAGCGCCCGGCGCTGCCGAAGAAATAATAGTTCGCCACACGCCGCCAGATGGGCGCGGCGAACTCGGAGCCGTCGCCAATATTCTCGACCAGCACAGCAATGGCGATATCCGGCCGGTTGGGTTGGTTGGCGTTGGTGTAGCCGATGAACCAGGCGTGCGGCAGAAGACCTACCCCGGCCGTGGCCGTGCCGGTCTTGCCGCGCACTTCGATGCCGAAGCCGGAGAACTGGCGGAAGGCGGTGCCGCGCGCATCAGAGGTCACCAGGCGCATGGCATTCTGCAAGTTGAGCAGCGTGTCGGCGCTGACCGGCAATGTGCCTTTCACCTGCGGCTCGAAATCCAGAATAGCCACGCCATTGGCATCCACCACCTGGTCGACCAATTGGGGCTGGTACAGCGTGCCGCCGTTGCCAATGGCGGCGGCGTAGACCGCGGCTTGCAGCGGCGTGATCAGCGTAGTGCCCTGGCCGAAGGCCTGCTGCACCGCCTGGCTGCGGCCCGTGTCGCCATCCTCGGTGGTTGGCTCGGCGATGGCGCCGCTCTCTTCGGGCACGCCCTGGATGCCCGTGGGGCTGCCCAGACCAAAGCCGCGCGCCATCTCACTGATGGCGTCCGCCATGCCGGCATTGAACAGGTCCAGGCCGATCTGGTAATACCAGGGATTGCAGGAGCGCATCAGGCCCTGCAAATAAGTGAGCACACCGTCAGCGGGCAATTCCTTCTCTACCGTCCAGTTATCCAACACGATTCCGGAGAGCCCGAACCATTGCTGCGTGCAATCCAAGGTGGATTCAGGCGCGTATAGACCGCTTTCGAGACCAGCGGAAAAAGTGATGGGCTTGAAAGCCGAGCCCGGCGGATATAACCCTTGGGTGGCTCGGTTGTAGAAGCGTTGCACATTGTCCGGGAAGTAGGTATCCCAGAAACTATTGGCATCCACCGGGTCGGCCCAGTTTTGGTTGAAGCCGGGCGACGAGACCATAGCCAGCACGCGGCCCGTGTCGCGTTCCAGCACCACGATGGCGCCGGTGAAATCTTTTATGGCTTCTTGCGCCCGGCGCTGCAGTTCCAGGTCCAGCGCGGTGATGATCGACGAAGCCGGCTGGGCGCCGCTCTCGGCCAGCTTGGTGACGACGGCGCCATTCGGATCGAGCACATACAGCGCTCCGCCACGGGTACCTGCAAGGTATTCCTCACCCCAGTCCTCGATGCCCATGCGCCCGATCGAGTCAGAGCTTTGATAACCAAGCGGTATATATTCCGGCACCTGTTCGGCGGGGATGGGCCCATAGTAGCCCACCGTCTGGGGAGCGGCCCCGCCAGAAAAATAAAGCCGCGTATCATATTCGAAAAAATAGACCCCAGTCAATTGCGACCAGTCACCGGCTCTCGCCTGGAATTCTTCCGAGGAGACCTCGGTGATGGGCACGTAGTAATCTTGCTCGCGGTCTTCGGGGAATACCAGGGCGTTGATCTCGGCCGCCGTCCGTTGGCTCACCCGCGCTAGTTCGCTGATCACCTGATCGGCATCCTCCTGCTCCACCAACCATGGATAGACGCCCACCGCCACGGCCGTGGTATTGGCCGCGATGGGGTTGCCATTGCGGTCGTAGATGATGCCGCGGGTGGGCACGAAGCGCTCCAGGCTCAAGGTGTTGCCGCCGGCCAGTTCAGGCAAAATGATGCGGTCCTCCCACACGACGCGCCACTGGCCGGCTTCCAAAACAAGGTTCATGCTGGTGTCGCGGGTGATGGCGCCGATCACGGCGGAGTTCAGCGTGACGCGGTAGGCTACCTGGGCGGTGCTGGGGTTCGTTAGTGTTTGCAGGATCTGGTATTCCAGGCGGAACCAGTTGGTCTGCGTGGCCACCATGGCATAGCGGTTCTGGAAATCCTCCGCCGAAATGGCCTGCCGGCTGGCGGCGGCCAGCATCTCGTACATGGCGGTGTAGTTGCCCTGGCTCCAGGCGGTGAGGTACGCGTTAGCCGCCGCCTCTGAGTCAGGGGCGGAATTGGTCTCGACCTGGGCGGTGGGCAATTCCGAAGGGGAGCCGCCGCCAACACCACAGGCGGTCAGCAGAACGCTAAAGATAATCAGCGAGGCCAGGATCCTCATTGCCGCCACGCGAGGATATCGTCCGTAACCGGGCAAGCGTAATTCAAGTGCGCCTGGCAGGCGCGGGGCAGATCGGCGTCGAAGAAAATATCCCATTTGGCTAGGGTGCGCATCAGGTGGCACAGGGGCAGGCCGGCCACGTTGGCAAAACAGCCCTGCATGGCAGCCACCGGATGGAAGCCGGCATGTTGTATCGCATAGGCGCCCGCCTTGTCTAGTGGGTCTCCGCTGGCAATGTAAGCCTCGATCTCTTCGTCGGAGTAAGAGCGCATGGGAACCTGGGTGACGGCCAGATCCGAGAGCCGCGCCCCATCCAGGGTGCGGATGAGGGCGATGGCCGTGAGCGCGATGTGTTCCTTGCCGCGCAACTCCTTCAAAATGGCGCGAGCCTCCTGTGCATCCGCGGGTTTGCCCAAGATGCGGCCTGCGTGGGCCACCGTAGTATCGGCGGCCAGCACCAGCGCATCCTGCCCGTGGTAGGCGGCAGCCGCGACGCGCGCTTTCTCCTCGGCCAGGCGCAACACGTAAGCCTGCGGCTCCTCAGCGGGCAAGGGGTCTTCATTTATATCTGCAGGCGCCACTTCGAACGGCCACCTGCCCAGGCCCAACAGCGTCTTGCGGCGCGGGGAATTCGAAGCCAGTACAAGTTTTAGTGGCATGGCTAAACACAAAAATGTCCGCTGGCGCGAACCTGACGATTCTAGCCCATCCCAGCGTTGCGAGGGTGGACTTGACGTCCCGTGTCTTTCCTGTGAGCAGCGTAGTTTTCGCGCATCAGGAATTCTCGTCACTGCGCCAGCCTAGCGGCCGGCTCCGCTCGCTCGAAATGGCGAGAGTTGAGGTTTTAGCAGGAGTATCAAACCGGCTAAAGCCTCGACTCCAAATCGAGCACCTGATGGAAGAATACTGTCACCTCCCGTTGTACAATCCTGCCTAGACATCCTCCCTAAAGGCAGGCATGCAGGCGCTCAAAGATCGCATCCGCAAAGACGGCCACAACCTTGGCAACGGCATCCTCAAAGTCGATGGCTTCATCAACCACCAGGTCGACCCCGCGCTGATGGATGAGTGCGGCCGCCAGTTGGCGGCCAGCTTCAAGGACGCCGGCGCCACCAAGGTGCTCACCGCCGAGATCTCCGGCATCGCCCCGGCGCTCACCACCGCCTTGCACCTGGGCATCCCTGTGGTCTACGCCCGCAAGCACAAGCCCATCACCATGCCGGACCAGGTCTTCCTCACCCTGGCACCCTCGCATACCAAAGGCCGCACCGTCGAGTTGATCGTTTCTCCGGAGTACCTGACCAATAAAGAGCGCGTGCTGGTGATCGACGACTTCCTCGCCTCGGGCGCTACCATCCTGGGCCTGGCGCGCCTGGCCCAGACGGCGGGCGCCAGCATCGTGGGCATCGGCGCGCTGATCGAAAAGACTTTCGAGAAGGGCCGTGAGGCCTTGCAGCCGCTGGGAGTGCCCATCGTTTCGCTGGTGGCCATCACGCGCATGGAAGGCAGCAGCATCGAATTCGCATGATCGTCATCCTCGATTTCGGATCACAGACTTCCCAGCTCATCGCCCGCCGCTTGCGCGAGGCGCAAGTCTATTGCCGGCTTTTCCCTTGCGACGCAGCGGCCGAAGAAGTATTGAGCCATAACCCGGATGGCTTCGTGCTCTCCGGCGGCCCGGCTTCGGTGTACGAGCCCGGCGCGCCGCAGCTCGCTGAATACGTTCTGCGCAGCGGCAAGCCCATCCTGGGCATCTGCTACGGCATGCAAGCCCTCACGCACGCGCTCGGCGGCAAGGTGGCGGCTTCAACTCGACGAGAATTTGGATCGGCCAAGATCCACAGCCTGGTCAGCAATCCCCTGCTGAACGGCGGCCAGCCGGTTTGGATGTCGCACGGTGACCGCATCGTGCAGCCGCCGGCCGGCTTCGTACCCATTGCCAGCAGCGACAATGCGCCCGTGGCCGCCATGGCTGATCTGGACAAGAAACGCTTCGGCGTGCAGTTCCATCCCGAGGTGCAGCATACGCCCAACGGCAAAGAGATCCTGCGCCGTTTCGCCGTGGAAGTGTGCGGCGTCACAGCCGATTGGACGCCCGACAATATCATCGAGCGGTCCGTTGCCGACATCCGCCGCCAGGTGGGCAAGGAAGCGGTGCTGGCAGCCATCAGCGGCGGCGTGGACTCCAGCGTGGCCGCTGCCCTTGTTTACCGCGCCCTTGGCGACCAACTGGTCGCCATTTTTGTCGACAACGGATTGCTGCGCCAGGGGGAACGCCAGCAAGTGACCCAGGCCTTGCATGCGACCCTGGGCATCGAACTGATCACGGTGGATGCCTCCGCTTCATTTCTGGCCGACCTCGCAGGCGTAACCGACCCCGAAGAAAAACGCCGCCGCATCGGTGCGCGGTTCATCCGCACCTTCGAGGCGCAAGCGAAAGCTTTGGGAAAGCCTCGCTTTCTATTGCAGGGCACCATCTACCCGGATGTGATCGAATCGCGCCCCGCTGAACGCCAGCACGCCCAGCGCATCAAGACCCACCACAATGTGGGCGGCCTGCCTCAGGACATGCAATTCGAACTGGTAGAACCTTTGCGTTACCTCTTTAAAGATGAGGTTCGTCAACTGGGCCTTCGCCTCGGCCTGCCCGCTTCATTAATTTGGCGCCAGCCCTTCCCCGGCCCGGGGCTGGCGATCCGCTGCTTAGGCGAAGTAAGCAAGGAGCGGTTACTTCGCCTAAGCCTGGCGGATGCCATCTTCACCGGCGAGCTGGAGGCCGCCGGCTTGTTAGGCAGCGAACAAGCCGAGTTAGCCCAGGCCTTCGCCGTGCTGCTGCCCGTGTACAGCGTAGGCGTGATGGGCGACCAGCGCACCTACCAGGAAACCGTGGCGCTGCGCGCCGTCACCAGCCAGGATTACATGACTGCCGACTGGGCGCGCCTGCCGCAGGATTTGCTCGCCAGGATCTCGAACCGGATCGTGAACGAAGTCGAAGGGGTTAACCGCGTCGTGTATGATGTAAGCAGCAAGCCACCGGCAACAATTGAGTGGGAATAAGGAGACGAACATGGATTTCGGAAAAGTGTTGACCCGTTCCTGGGAGCTCATCTGGAAGTACAAGGCCTTGTGGATCTTCGGCATCCTAGCTTCCTGCGGCGGCCAATTCGGCGGCCTGGGCGGCAACGTCAACTACACCTTCGGGGACCGGGATGTCGCCAACCTGCCCGGCCAGTTCAATCGCTTCTTTGCCGATTGGGAACGGGGCGTCAACCAGTTCATCAATGACGTGCAACCTTCGTTCTTCATCCTCTTGGCCTGCATTGGCCTCACGCTGGCCTTGCTCTTCTGGGTCATCGGCATCTACGGCAAGGTCGGCCTGATCAAGGGCGTGCTGGTGGCCGAAGCCGGGCGGCCGGTCGGCTTCCGCGCGATGGCGCGTGAGACCTGGCCGATCCTGGGGTCGGCTCTGGGCTTGAACTTCGTCCTCGCCCTGCTGCCCATCGCGGCGATCATTCTGCTGGTCATTCTGGCCATCCCGATCGGCATCTTTACGCTGGGCTTCGGCCTGTTGTGCTTTATCCCCCTGATCTGTTTGTTCATCCCGGCCGTCATCGCCTATGGCGTCTATGCTGAAATGGCCAATATCTCCCTGGTGCGGGACCGCCGCGGTTTAGGCGCAGCTCTTTCAAGCGGCTGGCAGGTCCTACGCGACCATCTGGGTCCCCTGGCTGGAATGGCCGTCATCCTCATTCTGGGTGGCTTGCTGGTGGGCGCCGTGCTGCTAATCCCTTTCCTGGCTGTGTTGGCGCCTGCCTTCTTCGCACTGGTCGGTTCTGACCCGCAAGCTGTCGGGCCTGGCCTGGTTACCACCGGGATCTTGCTGGTCATTGCCATTCCCATTTATCTGGTGCTGGGCGGCATCCTTACCAGCTATGTGCAAAGCGCGTGGACGCTGACCTATCAACAATTGAATCCGATTGCCAAACCGAGAGCCAAAGCCAAGGCCAGAGCCCGCTAACGTGCCGAGCTTGGTGGATATGGCTATCAACTCTCCGCGCGTGCTGCGCACGCGCCGCAATCACGCGCTGGAGCACGCCAGCATCCATGTGCTTAGCGCCAAGAACCCGCACCGCAAGCTGGCCGGGCATTCGGACGCGGGCGGTTTCTGGCTGCTTGGAGACCTGACCAGCGAAGAAGTGCGCCAGGCGGTGGAAGAGGCGGCGCGCCGTCTGCGCGCCGGAGAGCGGTGGCTGGCGGTGCATCCCAACTGCGGCACCAACCTGATGACCGCCGCCACGCTCAGCGGGCTGGCCGGCGGCGTGGCCATGCGCGGCGCCAGCCGCCGCGGCGGCCTGCTCGAGCGCCTGCCCCTGGCCATTCTGCTCAGCGTCGTTGCGCTGATGGCGGCGCGCCCCTTGGGGGCGCGCCTGCAGGAGCGCGTCACCACCAGCAGCGACCTTGGTCCGCTCCACGTGGTCGATATCCGCCGCAGGCAGCGAGGGCAGCTCACCATGCACCGCGTGGAGACGCGCAGCTAATGGCGGATGTAAGCGTGTATCTCTTTTATGGGGACGATGAGGCCGCCAAGCAAAGTGAAGTAGCTGCCATGCAAGCCAAGCTTGGCGACCCGGCTCTTGCAGCGGCCAATACCACAACCTTCGATATGGCTCCCTCCCTGGAAGCCTTGCGGGGTGCCACCCAGACGGTCCCATTCTTGAGCGAGCATCGCCTGGTTGTCGTGCGCGGGCTGACCAAGGACCTGCCACCCAACACTCGCGCAATTTTGATCCCCTTCTTTGAGGCGATCCCGGCTTCTACGCAATTGGTTCTGGTGGAGCCCTCATTGTTCGACAAAAAGAAAAAGACCAAACACTGGCTGCTCAAATGGGCCGAGGCTGCCGGGCCTGGCGTGCACGTGCTCGCCTTCGATCTCCCCGAGGGTGCTGAGATGGTCGCCTGGCTGCAGGCGCGCGGCAAGGAATTGGGCGGCGAACTCCGGCCGCAGGCGGCCGCGGCGCTGGCCCAGTTGATCGGCAGCGACAAGTTGGCCGGCGAACAGGAACTCCAAAAGCTGCTGGCTTATGTGGGCTATGCGCGCCCTATTGAAGCCGCCGACGTAACCGCGATCAGCTTGCCCAGCGGCGAACATGGCGATTTCTTCGCCCTGATCGACGCGCTGGGCGCGGGCAACCGCGCGCGCGCCATGCAAATGCTGGAAGCCCTGATGCAGGAGCGAGATCTGATCATGCTCTACTTCAGCCTGGTAGGGCACTTCCGGCTTCTGCTGCAGACCCGCGAACTGGCGCAGGCGCGCAAAAACGACGCCGACATCGCCAAGGCCCTGGGCATCCACCCCTACCGCGCCGAGAAGCTGGCCGCTCAGGCGCGGCGCTTTTCGCTGGAGGCTTTGGAAGCGATCTACAAACGCTTATTGGATCTAGACGAGCAGATCAAAACGGGGGAGATCGAACCAGAGCTAGCGATGGAGACTTTTGTGGCCAGCCTCAGCGCGCAAGCGGTTTAGCCGCCACGTCGGCCACGCCCAACCACAGATAATTCGGCAACACGCTCTTCTTGGCCTCCAGGCGCAAGCGGCCCAGGCGGCGCCGCTCACCCTTTAGTAAGCTGGGATGCAGCATGCACAAGGTAGGCCGTCGTCCGTATTTGCGCTGGTAGCGCTCGGCCGCCCACAGCACGCGCTGCTTCAAATCCATGTGCGGGTCTTCGATAAAGAAAAGTTCACCTAGGTCCATGCTTGTCCTCTATCTAGTACATATGTTCTATTATACAAAGCGTTCACCCGATGTCAAGAGGCGCTGACCGACAGGCAAACGATACCCCCTGGCAGGATGCTATCGACGGCAGATTGGAAAATACTTAGAAACAAAACCCCCAGGATTGTCCTTTTTGGGGACTAAGAGCCGCCCTCTTTGATTTTGCGCGGCCGGGGAATAAACATCGGCGTGCGCGCTTTGTACTCACGATAGGCCTTGCCGAAATAGCGCTCCAGCTTTCGCTCTTCATAGTGGGCGCCAACGATGAAATAGAGCGTGATGCCCAGCATCAAGGCGAACCAATTGACGCTCATCCCGGGCAGCAGCCACAGCACCAGCAGGCTGCCGGTGTACAGCGGGTGGCGCATGTAGCGATACACGCCGCCGGTCACCAACTGCGGTTCCGCCAGTTGGCGCAGGCCGGCGAAATCCAGCGCATCGGTCATCCTGAGCGCGGCGGCCAGCAGCAGCACACCGAGCCCCTGCCCGACCAGAAAAACAGGGCGCAATGCGAAGGGAACAGAATACAGGGGCGTATCCGGCAGCCAGGCCACCAGCGCCAAAACCGGCAAGAGCGTAATGACGCCAACGACGTTGAAGAAGAAACGATAACCGCGCCGCGTGGCCTCCGCGCCAAAGCTGCGCTGCGCCCAGTCCTTGGCGCCAGGCGAAGCCAGGATGGAATGCAGCACGCTGTACGCGGCAAAGGCGGCAAAGATGGTGATTGCAGAGATCAACGGGTTCACGGCTGGGCCAGCTCCCAGATACGCCAGAATTCTTCTATGAATTCAGACGCCAGGTTTGCGTCGTGTATTACCAGCGCGTTCTCGTCGTTGCGCTGCTCGGCGTTGGCGCTGAAGTTATACGACCCCGTAACCACGATGGTTTCATCGATGACCAGCACCTTGTGGTGCAGACTGCCGCCCTCGCCATCCAGCCGCACTTCGATGCCAGCATCCAGCAAGCGCGGGTACTCACTCGCCGAGTGGGCCGCCTGCGTGTTATCCATCACGCCATGGATCTCCACGCCGCGCGCCTGCGCGGCCAGCAGTGCATCCGCCAGCTCATCCGAAGTGAACGAGTACGCTAGAAAAAAGATGCTGTTATAGGCACCATCGACTAGGCGCACCAGGTGGGCGGCCACCCCATCGTCCGGCGAGAAGTAGGTCTCGACCAGGACTCCATTGATCGCAAGCTGGGGGTGCGGGGTGAACGCCGGGGAGCGGCTGCCGAAGAACCCGGCGAACATTTCCTCGAATTCCATCAGGTAGTTTTCTGCCAGCGCGGCTGACTTGATGCGCACCAGATTGTTGCGATTGCCGTAGGCGTCAGTGAGCGTGTAGTTGAACGATCCAGTCCACACCTCGTAATGGTCGATGAGGGTGAATTTGTTGTGCATCAGGTCCGGGTCCTCGTCGCCCAGGATAGCGATGCCGGCATCCGTAAGCGGCTGCAGTTCGCCGGCTTCAAAGTTCTCGCTCTCGATCACCAGGCGAACTTCCACGCCGCGCTGGGCTGCCTCGATCAGCGCGTCGCGGAGGTTGAACAGGTTCAGATCGTAGATGGCCATGTCGATGGTGAGGCGCGCGTTTTCTATGGCGGCCTGCAGGGGCTCATCCGGCCCGCCTAAGAGTTCAGCGGCGCCGGGCGCGTTCGGGTCGCTGAAGTACACCGCCAGCCAATCGGTTTCTGCGATCTCCGTAGGCACCGCTTCGGCCAAAGGCGCGCAAGCGGCCAGAATAAACAGAATTAGCCACCAACCTCTACTAACCATGTGGAATTTCGTCATTGCGAGGAGGCGCCCAGCGGCGCCTTTAGCGTCGCTGCCGACGAAGCAATCTCGAACTGATGCGAAACAATCGCACGTAACCCTCGTCGTTAATAGCGATGTTCATCCCGGTAACACTCTCATATTCGCGGACATTATAATGAGGTCGCCCTAAGGGAAGGAGCCGCCATGACCAAAACCTATCCTGTCGAGATCGCCGGACTGAAACGAGAACTTCCGCTCGTGGAAGTGGCCCCGGGCGTCACTATCGCCCTGCTCAACATCCTGGGCGATACTCCCTTCGTCAGCGCCTGCGCCCACGAGCTGGCCAAAATGCTGGAAGGCGTGGGCTACGACGCCCTGGTCACCGCCGAAGCCAAGAGCATCCCGCTGATCCACAAGCTCTCCGAGGAGACGAGCAAGCCCTACGCGGTGCTGCGCAAGACCTACAAACCATACATGGGCGAGGCGATCAGCGCCGAGACCGTGTCCATCACTACCGGCAAACCGCAAACCCTGTACCTGGATGCCAAGGACCGCGAGATGGTAAGTGGCGGCCGCGTTGTGTTGGTGGATGACGTGATCAGCACCGGTTCCACCCAGCAGGGCATGCGCCTCGTGATGGAAAAAGCCGGCGCCGAAGTGGTCGCCGAAGCGGCCATCTTCACCGAAGGCGATCAGGCTAAATGGAGTCATATCCTCGCGCTGGGACATTTGCCAATCTTTACGAATAAAGCATAAAGCCAGAAACGTCTCACCCACCATAAGGAGAAAAATGAAAACGAAACGCATCAGCACCGTAGTTGCCCTTCTTGCCTTAGCCCTGTTGGTGAGCGCATGTGATTTCAGCTTTAGCACGGCAAACATCCCTAACGCGTTCATGGCCGCAGACCACGACGGCACACAGCCCACCACCACGTTCAGGCAGGATGCCGTCTTCTACGCCATTGTCGATTTGGCCAATGCGCCGGACGATACCACCGTCAAGGCCGCGTGGATCGCGGTGAATGCCGATGGGGTGGAGGCGAACTTCGTCATTGAGGATGTGGAAATCACCAGCGGGGACGGTCGCATCACCTTCGACCTGACCAACGCGCCCGATATGCTGTGGCCGTTAGGCCAGTATCGAGTGGATCTATATTTGAACGACGAATTGAAAACTTCCCTCGAATTCCAGGTTCAATAAACGCCCGCCTACTAGCGATAGTCGAAATTGAAGACGCCCTCCATTCGGTGGGCGTCTTCTTTCAAAAGGAGAGAAGTACGCAGCAAAAAACGCTGCGCGGGCAGTTTGGGCAGCATAGAGCTGCCCAAACATGCATGGTTATTCCTAGGCCGGGATCACCACCTGCGGCAAGTCGGCCTGGGCCGCCTTCACCTTCTCGGTGGGGTACTTGAAGTCCTGCAGCTTGCCCGCCAGATAAGCTTCATAAGCGGCCAAGTCGAAGTGTCCATGCCCCGAGAGGTTGAACAGGATGACGCGCTTGTCGCCCTTCTGCTTGGCGTCCAGCGCCTCGTCGATGGCGGCGCGGATGGCGTGCGCTGACTCCGGCGCGGGCAGGATGCCCTCCGTGCGGGCGAACTGCACCGCGGCTTCGAAGGTGGCTACTTGCGGCACGGCCATGGCCTCGATATAGCCGGCATTACACAACGCGCTGAGGCTGGGCGCCATGCCGTGGTAGCGCAACCCGCCGGCGTGGATGCCCTCGGGGATGAAACCGTGACCCAGGGTGTGCATCTTGACGATGGGCGCCATCTTGGCCGTGTCGCCATAGTCGAAGGCGTAAACGCCCTTGGTGAGGCTAGGCGCCGCATCAGGCTCCACTGCCAGCAAGCGCGTCTTCTTGCCGTCCTTCAGGTTGTGGCGCAAGAAGGGGTAGGCGATGCCGCTGAAGTTGGAGCCGCCGCCGACACAGCCAATGACCACGTCAGGGTATTCGCCGGCCAGGTCCATCTGCATCAGCGCCTCTTCGCCGATCACGGTCTGGTGCATGAGCACGTGCCCTAGTACCGAGCCCAGGCTGTACTTCTTGGCCCCGTTCGATGTCGCTGCGGCTTCTACCGCCTCCGAGATGGCGATGCCCAGCGAGCCGGGGTTGTTCTTATCCGCGGCCAGCACGCTCTTGCCGTACTGCGTGCGGTCCGTGGGGCTGGCATAAACCTCGGCCCCATAGGTTTCCATCAGGATGCGCCGATAGGGCTTCTGCTGGTAGGACACCTTCACCATATAGACCTCGACGGTGATATCGAACAGCTTGCCGGCAAAGGCCAGCGCCGAACCCCATTGGCCCGCGCCGGTCTCGGTGGTCAGCGCCTTGGTGCCGGCCGCCTTGTTGTAGAAAGCCTGGGCGATGGCCGTGTTGGGCTTGTGGCTGCCCACCGGCGAGGCGCCTTCGTACTTGTAGTAGATGTGCGCCGGCGTACCCAGCGCCTTCTCGAGCCGCGCGGCGCGCAGCAGCGGCGTGGGCCGATACAGCCTGTATACAGCGCGCACCTCTTCGGGGATGTCGATGTACTGGTCGGTGCTGATCTCTTGCATGATCAGTTCCATGGGGAATAGCACGGAGAGGAAATCCGGGGTCACCGGTTCCATGGTGCCGGGGTGCAGCACCGGCTGCGGGGGCACCGGCATATCCGCATTGATGTTGTACCAACGCTTGGGCAGGTCTTTTTCAGATAGGTTGAAACGTATTTGATCGCTCATGGCTTACTCCTTTTCATCGGGCGGAAAAACCCGCCCCTACCGGGCTTGTCGATAGGCTAAGGCCATGAGCATTGAGAAGACTTGTTAGTGCAAATGACCTCCGCCGAATACAGGCATGGAGTTTCCTGCGGAAACTCCCGCGCAGGTGCTTTCCCTGCGCAAGGTCCTTCAAGGCGGCCGATCTTTCTTAGGTGGGATGATGGCGTATTGGTTCATCGTGTTTCGCTCATTGGCTTAGGGATTGCTTCGCCCGCAACGCGGGCTCGCAATGGGCCTTTATGTGAGCGGCATCGCCGCTCACAACAGGCCCATCTTTTCCATCGCTTCCTTCAGCGTGGCCTGCACCAACGGCCGGGCGGCTTCGGTGCCTTCGTCCAGCACGCGCACGGCGTCCTTCGGCTTCTTGATCAGCTCGGCGCGGCGGGCGCGCAGGGGCGCGAGGTATTCATTGAGCGCTTCGGCCAGGCGTTTCTTAATCTCCACATCCCCCACTTTGCCTTGCGCGTAGCGCTTCTTGAAATCTTCAATCTCATCTTTGTCCGGATTGAACACGTCGTGGTATTCGAAGACGGGGTTGCCTTCCACGGTACCCGGGTCAGTAGCGTGCAGGCGCTTGGGATCCGTGTACATGCTCATCACTTTCTTGGTCGTCTCTTCGGGCGTGTCCCCCAGGCGGATGGCATTGCCGTACGAACTATGCATGGTGCGGTTATCGGTGCCGGGCAAACGCGCCGTCTTGGTGAGCAAGCCCTCGGGTTCAGGGAAGGTGTTGCCGTATTGTGTGTTGAACTTGCGGGCGATCTCGCGAGTGAGTTCGATGTGCGGCAGCTGGTCCTCGCCCACCGGCACCAGGTTGGCTTTATACACCAGGATATCGGCGCTTTGCAGTACCGGGTAATTGAGCAAACCAGCCGAGGGATTGAGGCCGAGATTTTGGATCTGATCCTTATAGGTCGGCACGCGTTCCAGCCGCGCCACGGTAGTCAGCATGCCGAAAATAAGCGCCAGCTGGGCGTGCTCCATCAAGGCTGATTGGCGCACGAAGGTGGCGCGCTGGGGGTCGAGACCCGCAGCCAGCCAGTCGACCATCACGTCGGCGATGTTGGCCTGGATGCGGTCAGGATGCTCGAAGTCCGTGGTCAGCACGTGCAGGTCGGCGATCAGGAAGTAGCAGTCGTAATCGTCCTGCATCCTGGCCCACTGCTCCAGCGTGCCCACCAGGTGCCCGATGTGCCGCGGCCCCGTGGGGCGGTGCCCAGTAAGGATGCGGCCTTTCTTCTTCGCTGCTGTCATCTACTTATTCTCCTTAAACAAAAACGTCCTCCAGGCAAATACTTCTTTGCCAGAGGACGAATGTTGAACATCCGTGGTGCCACCTCAATGAGCCCGCGTTGCGAAACTCGCTTTTAGGAGCACGGCGATTTAGTAGCTTATGCTCCTTGCCTGTGATAACGGAGGCTTCCGGTAGAGGCTACTTACTCACTCGTTCACTCGAGAGCGGTTTTTGCTCTACAACTCGGCGGTCCATTCGGCTCCGGCGTGGGGGCTGGGCTCTCAATCTTGCCCGGCTCTCTGTGCCTTCGTTTCGGCGCTTACTCGTCCGCGTCGTGGTCTTTGTTGCTATTCGATTGGGTCTATTTATACGGCTTTCAAGAGTGCTTGTCAAGAACAGTTAATCGATCACTGGCACCACTCTGCATACCCATAACTCTCGATGCCTTGCAGTAGGTTGCTGCCCGTCTCCGCACTGAAGCCGCAGAAATCGGCACGGGCTGCGGCCAGCTCGTAAGGCACGAACAGCGGCAGCGCGGGCAACTCGGCGGCGAAGATGGCTTGCGCCTGGCGCTCGGCATCGCCATAGCCGGCTTCGCCGGGCAGGCTGACCAGCGCCGCCTGGCAAGCGGCGTCGAACTCGGCGTGCTGCCAGCCGCTGATGTTCCAGCCGCCCCAGCCATATTTGAATGTGTCCAGGTCTTGGCCCGGCAGTGCTTCGCCGAGGTAGAGATAGCAGGAGGACGGCTCGCTAAAGGGCCAGGCGAATTGCGCCAGGTCGAAGGCGCGGCCAAACACCGCGCCCAGGGGGCCGGGCGCGAAAGTCTGCTCTGCAGGGGCGCTCAGGATCTCGAGACGCATGCCGCAATCGTCCAGGCTGTTCTGGATGAGGTGCGTGATGGCCAGGTCTTCTTCCGTGTCACCAATGGAAAGAGATAGCTGAAGCAATACACCCTGCAAAGCGCCGGGGTAGGTTTGATTGACGCGGGTGCCGTCTGCGCCGGTGACCCAACCCAATTGATCCAGTAGTGCGTTCCCTGCAGCCGGGTCGAAGGCGTAGCTGGCCGCGGCCGCGTTAGCCAGCGGGTGGTCGGGCGGCAGATAAGCCGCGGGCGGCCCGCCGTGCCCCCAGGTCAATTCGTTGATCAGCGCCTGGCGGTCCACGCACATGGCAACGGCCTGACGCATGCGCACGTCGCTGAAAAAGGCAGGCGGATCGTTAAAAACGTTGAAGCCATCGTCGAAGGCCAGCTTCTGGATGCCAAAATCCAAATGCTCCCAGCTGCCGGCAGGCGTGTAATGCAGTTGGGCGCCGCTTTGCTGCAGGGCTTCGGCGGCTGCGCCGAGCGTCTCGGACGGCAAGGCCAGATCGCACTCCCCGCTTTGTAGGGCCTGGGCGCTGTCCGCCACGAACAGGAAGTTGAGTTCGTTGAAATAAGGCAGACCCTCCGCCGGGCGCCAATAGTTGGCACTGCGCGAGAGACTGATGCGCTGGCCGGCTACCCACTCGTCGATCATGTAGGGTCCCCAGCCCAGCGGCGTGCGCGCAGCCTGGTCCGCGGCCGCCAGGTCCGCCGCGGGCGTAGCGCTCCACGCATGGCGCGGCAGTGGCGTCCAAAAATTGGTCTGATAGCCAGGATCGCGGTAGCCGGGCAGCCCGGTCCACAGCGCGGTGCGCTCGTCGCTGGCCACATAACTTGCGGTACGCTCGATCTTGCTCTTATCGCCGGGCGTCGCGGGGTCGGCGCTGAGCTCGTAAGAGTACACGGAATCGCTTGCCGTCAGCTGTGTCCCATCGGACCAGGTGAGCCCAGCCTTCAAGGTGAAGGTGACCACCAGTTGATCCATCTGCATTTCGCCACCGGTGTATTCGACGACGCAAGAGCCATCTTTGCAACCCGCCGGGCGAACGCGCACGCCCGGCTGCAACGGGCGCACCGCCCCCTCGGCATCCACCACAAGCTGGCCCGCGCTCACGGTGACGGGTTGCAGCACCGCACCTCCGGTATCCAAGCGCGGTACGCTTTCAAGGATCACCGCCTGCGGCTCGTAGCCCTGCAAATCGAACGGCCCATCGTAGATGGCCTGGCGAATGGCACGGGCGGCTTCCGAGTTGTCAGCATAGAGATAGAGGGAAGAGGGCTCTTCAGCGGCGCAAATGTTCAGCGCGGTTGGCCCCGCCGGCGTCGGTGGCAATGTGGGCGGCACGGGCGTCGGCGTACCTGCCGGCCCCCCCAGGCCGCAAGAAACAAGGATGATGGATGAGGGCAGAAGGATGAGCAATAGAAGCTTGGCGAAGTGTGCTTTGGGCATGGCGGCGATTATACAGGGCGGGGCAAGATGCCTTGGCCATCATTGGTCTATCTCCTATTGCCGAAGCGAAGGCTGCTTAAGTCTTGATGGCTCGGAAGTTGAAATATAGGGCTAAGTCGTAAACAATCTTCAGCCCGCCGGCCACTATGAACGGAAGCCCCAGGAGGGCCGGATTGGCCAAAAAGAACCCGGCGAAAACAGGGGAGAGAGCCGCCCCCGTAGTGCGCGCCACCCCCGTGATCCCCGAAGCGGCCGAGCGTTCATCGGGAGCCACTACCGCCATTGTGTAGGACTGCCGGGTGGGCACATCCATTTGCGAGATGCTGAAGCGCAGCAAGAGCACGGTCAACGCCAGAGGGAAGGTGGGCATAAAAGGAACAAGGATCAGCAGGACATTTGAAGGCAGGTGAGTGAGCACCATGGTATTGATCAGGCCCACCTTGCCGGCAACCCAGGCCGCACTTAGCGCCGAGACTCCCGCCAGGAGATTGGCGCCGAAAAAGATGGCGCCCAGCACAGCCGGCTCGACCCCGAATTTACGGCTGAACCACAACGCCACCAGGCTTTGGACAACGAACCCACCGGCGAAGGCATCCAGGCTGAATAAGGCCGCTAAGCGGAACACGATCTTCTTTGAACGATGCAGCCCCAGGAAAGTCCGCTGGATGGATTTGGCGACCGGCGCAAGAGCACTCTTCTTGTGGACCTCGATATCCCCGGACAGCCTAATAAAGAGAAAGACCAGAATCACCCCAATCAGGCCATAACCCAGAATAACGATGCGGTAACTGGACAACGGGGCTTGTCCCCATGATTGCAGAAGCTGGGAGACCCCTCCGCCCGCCAGCGCGCCCAATGCCGTGGCAAAGGAACCAACGAGGTTATACCAGGCGAAAACACCGGTTCGTTTGCGATCCGAGATTAGCTGCGACAATGACGCCTGTTCGATCGAAAGAAAAGGGCCAACCTCATTGCCACTGGGGCTGATGATGCCTACCATCGCGGCGGCCAGCAGCAGGTAGAAATTCCGCGTGGCGGCGAACACCATGGCCGCCAGGACCATCAGCGCGGCCCCGGCGATCAGCATCCGCTTTCTCCCGATCCGGTCCGCCTGCGTAGTGATCCACAGAGAGATGGCCGTGTCTCCCAGCAGAGTCAATGTAAGCAGAAGTCCGATGTCGACTTCGCTCAAGCCCGACTCGATCAGATAGAGGGCAAGGATGACCGAAAGCAGCCCGTAGGCAAACAATCGCGTGATGCGGGTGCCGAACAAAATGCGCCCGTCGCTAGTCAGAGCCAGCTTTGTTTTCATCGTCGAGGAGCCTTAGGAGCTCGAGGTATGGCGGCGATTATACAGTTCCCCCTTGTCATTCCGAACGGGTAATAAGACCCCATCCGTCCGCGGAAAGCTGTCAGTGAGGAATCCCCTGAATCAACTCTCACTGGGATCTACACCTTCTGCCAATGCAATCCTGCCCATGCTAGAATGCGCCCATGTCCGATGAAAGCTTAGCCCGCATCCTCGAGTCCGCTCGCCGCCTCGGCGTCGAACTCGACGCGGCCGAAGCTGCCCTTTGGCTGGCCGCAGCCTCGGCCACTCCGGGCGACGATGACATTGTCCTCGATGTGCAGACCGGCGTCTTCGGCCATCGCCTCACCATGCTGGATTTCAGCACCGGGGAGCTGGCGCACTTTCGCAAGATCGGCCGCCTGGTGGAGTTCAGCGATATCCCCGGCAAAGTGGAAACCGCCCTGGCGCTTTCCGGCTCAGCCGCCCAATCCAAGATCCAGACTTATCCCGGCGACGCCGACTTCTTCGAGCGCGTTAACATCCACGCTCCTACCAGAGAAGAGGCCTGCCGCATCCTGGGCGAGCTGATCCGCGACAAAGCGCTCGCCACCCTGGCTGGGCCGGGCTACCGCCTGATCGAAGTGAAGGTGGGCAGCTACGCGCAGGACGTGCAGCGGGATGGCAAGCGGCTGCCCAAAGGCTCCCCCATTTCATGGAACGCAACCGAGGTCGGCCTGGGCGTGCTGCAGTTGCAGGACGCAGCCGGCAGCCCGCTCACCCTCACCTGGGAGCAGGCCGCGCAGGACCCCGGCTGGTGCAAGCTGGACTGGGTGGTGGCCGACGCGGTGCGCCATCAACTGGTGAACGCCAGCAATATGCTGGACGCCACCTGGGAGGCGCCTGACGGCAGCATCACCCCGCTGGACGGCTACCTCGACCCGTACTTCCAAGAGGTCTACCTGGAAGCAGAATCGATCCCGCTGTTCACCAAATTAGCCAAGCAAGTGGACGGCAACGCGCTGGATCACTATGTGGCGCAACTGGAAAAGGAAGCGCGCAAATATCTAAGCAAGGACCTGAATTACGGCAAGGCGGCCAAGCGCATGTACAACATCTTCCGCCTCACCGGCCGCTATCCGGAAGCCGCCTTCCTGCGCGAGCTCTTCGATGAGCCGGCCACGGTGCTGTACCAGGTCTGGTCGCTCATCCGAACCATCGACGACTGTTTTTCGCCGGGCTCGAACATGGACCTGCCCACATTACTGGGTCAGGCCGACCACCTGATCGTGGATGTGACCCGAGCGTTGGAAGGCGAGCAGGAAGAAGAGATCGTGCGCGAGTTGCTGCAATTGCGAGACATCCTGTCGCGCGAGACCAATACCTTGCTGCTCTCGCCCCCCGCCGAAGCCGCCCGCGCCGAGCTGATCAACTTGGTGAACAACTTCTATTACGAACGGATGACCGGCGTCCCGACCATCAAAGAATACATGGATGGGCTGGGGAATTAGGTTTTGGTGTCATTCTGAGGCGAGCTCGGCGAGCCGAAGAATCTTACAAGCGCTGTCTTCCGAATAGCCGAAATCCGCAACCCCAGCGGGGATCAACCTATCCGCGTGCATCCGCGGACTTACCAACCCCGCAGCCCCGTTAGCTTGATCCGTATCGCTTGCGAATAATCCGCGGCGAACTGCTCGGGCGTCATCTTCAGCTCCGCCATGCCTTCTTTGTACTTCTTCACGTAAGCGGGCACCTGGTGCGCGGCCCGCACCTCCGCCTCCAGGCTGGCGGTTCCCGTCAGCACCACTACTGGCTCGCCGCCCCATTGGTCTGTATTGAAGTGTAAAGCCACCCTTGGGTGGCTACCAATGTGTGCCACCTTGCTGGCCTTGGGCTGACTGTAGAGCAGCACGTCCTCGCCATCCGGCACGAACCACACCGGGCGCGGCTGCGGCGTCAGGTCGCTGCCCACCGTGGTGAGCCAGACGATGGTTTCCCTCTTGAGCAGCTTCTTAGCCTTGCGGCCAAGTTTCGAATCGAAGTCAACCATGCTTCTATTTTAAGCCAAACCGGCCTCTTAACGAGGCCGGTCAGTAGATTAGGTTTGCAGAATTACTTTCGCGTTGTTCGCGGCTTTGAGCGCCGCGGCCTCGCTGATTCCTTTTCCTGCGGGTAAGCAGTCTCCAGCCTCTGGCGCAGTTCTTCTCGCTCTTCGGGCGTCATGTGCTCCAGGCGATCAGCCATGCTGCGGCGGGCCTTGTGCCGGCCCCTTCCGCCGCCCATGCCGATACCGCCGAAGAGAATCCGGCTAAGCACCAGGACGCCAAGCGCCTGCCAGAAGGTGACCTGCGGCCAGCCGAATAACATCGGGAGCAGCCAGTTCCACAGCGCCTGGACGACCAGCCCGCCGAGGGTGATGAACAACACCACCCCAATGATGGCCAGCGGAGCCCAAACCGCCCAGGATCCTGTCTCAGTGAATTTCGATTTTCCAGTCATGATCACACCTTTACCTTTCAACTCTCGTCTTGGAATTCTTGCAGGCGCTGGCGCAGCCGCAGCACGGCATAGCGCTTGCGTGACAGCAGCGTGTTTACGCTGACGCCGCTTTCGGCGGCCAACGCCTTGAAGCTGCGCCCCTGCAGTTCATGGGATACGAACACCCAGCGCTGTTCCTCGGGCAGTTCGGCGATGGCCAACTCGAGCTCATCCATCAGCACAGAGCGGGCGTAAACCGTTTCCGGCCCCGCGTCGGGTGAAGGCAGCAGGTCTTCCAACAGCAGCAGTTCGTCGCCCTCATCTACCACCGCGCTATCGCTGAAGTTCTCCGGCCGCTTCTTGCGGAAGAGGTCGGTGATGCGGTTGCGCGCCACCTGGAACAGCCAACCCGTAAGGTGCTCGATCGGCATCAGCAGGCGGTTCGCCTCCACCAGCTCATAGAAGACATCCTGCAGAATGTCCTCGGCGTCGCGCACATCGGGCACTCGCCAGCGAATGAAGTTACGCAGGCGGGACTCCTCCCGTTTGACTACATCCGTGATGCGGCGGTCCTGCTCGTGCGCCATTAAGGTTAAACTCGCCTCGTGTTCCATCCCTATTGGAGACGGGCAAGGGAGGCGGATATTGTAGTTTGTCGCAATTTTTACGGGGTAGCCAGCCAGTTTACACATCCATTACAACATCGTCACGCGCGAATTACGACCCCTTGCTAGATTTATTGTTGTGGAGGCATTATGAAAACTATCGTGCACACCCTGTTGGTGAGCAGTTTCCTGTTGGCGTCCTGCGGCGCCGGACAAGCCGTACCCACCCGACCCTTTAGCTTCGGCCAGAACAACAATCAATCCGGCGGACAGTCGAGCGGGAATTTCAATCCCACCCGCACCCCGAGCGTGGAGCAGCCACCCACCAGTGACGGCGACAGGATCGGCCTGCCGGCCGCGACTGATTTCGTGGCGGTGCCGGTGGAAATGCAGGTCCCGGCTTCGGCCGAAGGCGAGCAACCGGTCTACATCTATCTGTTCACCCACACTGAGGATCACATCAATCACGAGTTGAGCGAAGAGCGCTACACGCGCCTGGCGCCGGTGGTGGCTGACTTGGCTGCCGACCACCCTGATTCCGGACTGGTGTGGACGATCGAATTCATGGGCGCCGATGCCCAGACCGTGGCCGAGCGCGACCCAACCACCGGCGTCGCCAGCATGCTGCGCGACTATGCCGATCAGGGTTACATCGATTTCGGTTACCACGCCCACCATGAACCGACCTATATGAATCGCCCTCAAGACCTGCTGGACGAAAGTAGTACCTGGGCTGAGCTCGTGGAGGCTCTGGATCCCTGGGTGAGCTGCGAGAAGGATCCCCTACGGGGCGGTTGCGTGGCATCCGATGGCGGCGGCTTGTTAGCCGTCGAAGACGATTTTGGGCCTGTCCAGGTGGTATCCGGCTACAGCCTGGAGGAAGGGGATGTGGGCATCACCGGCGGCGCGGGCCGCCATGCGCTGTTGCACCACCTCCCCGATTACATGGTGGCCTTCGGCTTCTCCGACCACAGCCCGGCAAGCCGGGCAGCTGATTTCGATGCGCTGGTCAACCAACTGATGGACATCCTCACGCCCACCTCGGCCAACTCCGAAGGCTTGTTCTGGATGGACGACGCCCTGCGCCTGAACGATGCCGCTGCGGTGGATTCGCTGGGGATGCTGAACCTGGACAATGGGGTCGACTCCGTGCAGCAGACGATGGAGACGATCGAGCGCGACCACACGCAAGTGATGAACGCTGGCTTTGCCTCCAAATGGATCTATACGGCGCAGGGCAGCTTGAGCCCGACCCAGTATGCCTACGCCCACCCGGACAGCCCCGAGCTGCCGCCGGAGAGCATCAATCCGCCTAAAGTGATCGAAAAGAATTACCAGGCCAACATCGCCGCCCTCGATTACCTGGTGACCGATTTCTTGGCGTCCAACCCGGGATCCTCCTTTATCGGCAGCGAGGAGCTGTTGGCCCTGGCCGCCCCGGCGAGCTATTGGCAGGTGACCAATGCCGAATTGGACGCCATCGCCCGCTGGCTGCTGCAGGAGTGGGGCGCCCAGCCGTCGGCCTACGCTTCCGATGGAGTGGAGTTCTACTCGCTGCGCGATGCCACCGGTCTGCTGGCCGGCGCCCTGGCCGAGAATGCCGGCCGCGGCCTTTTCCCCGCGGAGCAGCAGTTGACCACCTTCTACGGACCGCTGGCAGCCGTGGCCCCCGCCGAAGGCCTGACGCTTTCCGTGACCGAGGTCTATCAGATCGCCGACCAGATCAACCGCATCCTGGCGGCCGGCGAGGATCCCTGGCAGGTGACGCCGGGCAATATACTGCCCGGTTCCTTCATGGTCTCCGGAAGTGAGATCAACGCCTCCCAGGCACTGTACGCCATGGCGCTGGTTTACGCCTCCAGCCACGCCGGTACGCCTGTGGACAGCGTGCCGCTGCCGACCACGCAGCCGGTGCCGGGTACCTATGCTCTGCTGGATGGTTTGGGCTGCTGGGATTGCTACGATTCAGCCTGGTCGCTCAAACCAGCGACTCTGCATTAAACGCCAACCCTCACCTTTACCCCCTCTCCCGTAACGGGAGAGGGGAACTCCTTTTATCATTGAATTTACGTATGCAGCAAGAACACGTTTCCGTCAGGATCGGAGAACTGGGCTTCCTGGTCACCTTCCCCTTTTCCGTACTCGTGGCGTATTAGCTCCTTTGCAAAAAGGACCCCGCGCGCCTTAAGCTCATCGTACGTGGCTCCAATGTCCAGCGCAGTGAAAACCATGCCGCTGGCAGAACCGATGCGCGGGTTCCCCGGCTTGGCCACACATAGCGCGATCTGGGTCGCCAGATCATCTTTGCTGGCTGCTTCGGGAAGCAACCATATGAGGTGGGTTTCGCCATCGTTGAATTCGGCCAAGTTCACAAACCCAAGTTTATTCGTATAAAAATCCAGAGCGCGCTGCATATCACTTACGTAGATAGTGACCATTTGCAGATTTGTGATCATCTTCGGCCTCCAAAGGTGGCTTCACGGTATTGTACAATCCTTCCTTATGATCGACCTTTTCGACCACGCGCTCAAGCAGCGCCTGACCAGCGAGGCGCCGCTGGCTGCCCGCATGCGCCCGCGCCGCCTCGACGAATACATCGGCCAGGATGACATCGTGGGCGAAGGGCGCTTGCTGCGCCGCGCCATCGAGGCCGATCGCCTCTTCTCCTCCATCATTCTGTGGGGTCCGCCCGGCTCCGGCAAAACCACCCTGGCCATGGTCATCGCCAACCACACCCAGTCCCACTTCGAGATCCTCTCGGCGGTCATGGCCGGCAAGGCCGACCTGGTGGCCGTGCTCGCCGCGGCCAAGGAACGCCGCAAGCTGCACAATACGCGCACCATCCTCTTCGTCGACGAGGTGCATCGCTGGAACAAGGCCCAGCAAGACGGGCTGCTTCCCCATGTTGAAAATGGCACCATCATCCTCATCGGCGCCACCACCGAGAATCCCTATTTCGAAGTCATCGGCGCCCTGGTCTCCCGCTCGCGCGTCTTCCAATTGCGCCCGCTGAGCGACCAGAACGTGCGCCACATCCTTGAACAGGCCCTGGCCGACAAAGAGCGCGGCTACGGCAACCGGCGCATTGAGCTTGACGAAGATGCCGTAAAGCACATTATCCATATCGCTGGCGGCGACGCGCGTAACGCGCTTAATGCCCTCGAGCTGGCCGTGGAATCCACACCGCCCGCCAAAGATGGCGCTATTCACGTGACCCTGGCCGTCGCCCAGGAATCCATCCAACGCCGCGCTGTGCTCTATGACAAGGACGGCGACGCGCATTATGACACCATCTCGGCTTTCATCAAATCCGTGCGCGGCTCGGACCCGGACGCGGCGCTCTACTGGCTGGCCAAGATGCTTTACGCCGGCGAGGACCCGCGCTACATCCTGCGCCGCCTCATCGTCCTGGCTGGCGAGGACATCGGCCTGGGCGACCCAATGGGCCTGGTGGTGGCTAACGCCGCGGCGCAGGCCTTCGATTACATCGGCCTGCCCGAAGGCGTGTACCCCATCGTGCACGCCACGCTGTATCTCTCCACGGCCCCCAAATCCAACACGGCCGGCGCCTATTTCTCCGCTTACCAGAAGATCGAGGCCGATGGCCTGGTGGAAGTGCCCGACCCGCTGAAGGACGAGAACCGCGATGCCAAAGCGCTGGGCCACGGCAAAGGCTACATCTACCCCCACAGCGAGCCCGAGCACTTCGCCCCACAGCAGTATCTTCCCAAGGTCCTTCTCGGCACCTACTTCTACAATCCGTCCGAACAGGGATACGAAGCCGAAGTGAAAGACCGCCTGGCCCGCTGGCGCGAGGCCCAGCGCAAAGCGCTGGGCATCACGACCACTGTCGAAGTCCCCGCCCTCGACACGGATACCATCGACCAATTAAGGAGCCGCCACAAAGCCGGCGGAACGCGTTAGCCATGCCCACCGTCCTGCTCATCCGTCACGGCGAGAACGAGTACACGCGCACCCAGCGTCTCGCTGGCCGCCTGCCGAACGCCCACCTCAACGAACGCGGCCTTGCCCAGGCTGCGGCCCTTGCAGATGTCTTGAGGGGCTTGCCCCTCAAGGCTATCTACAGCAGCCCGCTAGAGCGCGCTATGGAAACTGCGCAGCCCATCGCCAAGGCGCATGGACTGCGCGTGCAAAAGCGCCCTGGCCTCATCGAGACCGACCTCGGCTCCTGGCAGGGGCAAAGCATCCGCAAGCTGCAGCGCAACAAAGAATGGAAGTTGCTGCAAGAGCATCCCTCCCGCTTCCGCTTCCCGGGCGGCGAATGGATGGCCGAGCAGCAGGGCCGCCTGGTGAGCGAGATCGAAAGTATTTGCGCGACCCATAATCCCAAGGACCTCATCGCCTGCGTCGGACACGCCGACCCGATCAAATTGATCATCGCGCATTACATCGGCATGCCCTTGGATCTGTTCCAGCGATTGGGCATTGACACAGCCTCAGTAAGCACTCTGGTTTTAGATAAAGGCCGCGCTAAATTGACCAACCTGAATTTGAAGCCGGAAAAAATGGGCAATAAGCCCGTCTGATATACTAATTTAGCCTTTCTTTAAGGAGAACCCAATGGCCAAACGTACATTGTCGGCTGTAATCCACCAGGAAGATGATTTGTATGTGGCCGAGTGTCCTGAAGTAGGTACTGTCAGCCAGGGAAAATCTTTTGAAGAAGCGCTGAAAAATCTGCGTGAAGCCACAGAACTATACCTGGAGGAATTCTCCACGCCCGAATCCGGTCGAACCATTTTGACAACATTCGATACCTCCCATGCCTAAATTGCGTTGCGTTTTCCGGACGCGATGCAATCAAAGCGCTGGAACGCATGGGGTTTGTTCAGATAAGACAACGCGGCAGCCATGTGGTGTTAAGGAAAGACATTAGCACGGGATCGATCGGTTGTGTGGTTCCACTACATGCCGAGCCTGCTCTTGGCACCTTGCGAGGAATTCTCCGACAAGCAGGCGTATCGCCAGACGAATTCATGGATCAGGTCTAGATTTCATGGCAAAATCCAAAGCGATTGAATTGCGCCCCGTGGGGCACATAACCACCGACGCGATCGGCCCATCCGGCAAGCGCGTTTTCTACATTCAGGCTTGGAAAGAGGACCGCACCATCACCCTGATCTGCGAAAAGACGCAGATCCAAAGCCTGGCCGTGGGCGTCGAGCAATTCCTTGCGGACGTGAACACCAAGCACGCCGACCTGCCGGATGCCTCCGCCGACTACGACGAAGACCAGATGCGCCTGCACCCGCCGCTCGACCCGTTGTTCCGCATCGGGCAGCTGGGCCTCGGCTACGACCCTGACACGGACCTGGTGGCCCTGGAGCTGCGCGAACTGGCCGAAGGCGAGGACCAGCCCGCGGAAGACCTGCGCATCGTGCGCTTCTGGTGCTCGCGCTCCCAGATCCGCGCCATGGCTAACTGGGGACTGGAGCTCGCCTCGCGCGGCCGGCCGTTATGCCCGCAGTGCGGCCAGCCCATGGAACCTGAAGGCCATTTCTGCGCCAAGAAGAATGGGCATAAACATTGAGAAGCAGTCAACTGGTCAACTAGTCGATTGGCGGTTTTGCTTTCCTAATTGACTAATCGACCAATTGACTTGTCATTCGCCCATGAACAAGACTTACACCCTCACCCTTCTTCGCACCGGGAAACTCGACGTCCTAGGCCAGTTCACCTGGGGCTCCAACTACACCTTCCTGGTGAAAGTCATCAGCAACGAGGGCAGCCTGGAAGCGGTCTACAAACCGCAGCGCGGCGAACGCCCGCTGTGGGATTTTCCCGCCGAGACGCTGGCCGGCCGCGAGGTGGCTGCCTTCCTGGTCAGCGAGGCCTTGGGCTGGGATCTAGTGCCGCCCACCGTTTTCCGCCAGGATGGACCCCTTGGCCCTGGCTCCCTGCAGCTGCGCGTGCCGCATAACCCCGATCTGCACTATTTCAACTTTGGCCAAAAGACGCTGGAACAATTGCGCCAGCCTGCCCTCTTCGATCTGATCGTGAACAACGCCGACCGCAAGGGCGGCCATGTCCTCCTGGGTGATCAGGGCAAGATCTGGCTGATCGACCACGGCATCAGTTTCCACGCCGAGTCCAAATTGCGCACCGTGATCTGGGATTTCGCCGGCGAGGAACTCCCCCCACAGTTGCTCGATGACATGCAGCGACTGCGTGACCAATTGAGGGCGGGCGGCCTGCAGCAGGAATTAGCGCGCTACCTGAGCGCCGAAGAGCTGGCTGCCCTGGATGAGCGGCTCGAAGTTCTGCTCACCAGGCCGCACTTCCCCGCCCCACCCGAAGACGAGCGCGTCACCCCCTGGCCTTTGGTGTAAGCAAAAAGACCCACAACTAAGTAGAATCCCCACATGAAACGGTGGCATGTTCTGTGCAGTGCCGCGCACCGCGTGGGAAAAGCTACTCGGCTATCGCCGAGTAACGCTCCTCCCCGCAGGCAAGGACCCATACGCATATGAAACGGTGGCAGTTCTGGCTTGGCCTGCTCATCTCAGTCTTCTTCCTTTGGCTGGTGCTGAAGGACCTGGACTTCGCCGCCTTCTGGGCCGAAGTGCAGGCCGCCAACTACTGGTGGTTGATCCCCGGCGTGGCGGTGTACTTCCTGGCGGTGTACGCCAGAGCCTGGCGCTGGCATTACCTGCTGCGCCCGCTGAAAGCCATCCCCACCCGCCGTATGTTCCCCATCGTCGCCATCGGCTACATGGGCAATAACATCTACCCGGCCCGCGCCGGCGAGGTGCTGCGCGCCGTGGTGCTGAAGCGCAAGGAAGGCGTGCCCGTTTCGGCTTCGCTGGCCACGGTCATCGTGGAGCGCATCTTCGACGGCGTGGTGATGCTGGGTTTCATCTTCATCAACCTCAACGAGCTGGCCCGCCTCTCCGGGGGCTCCGGTGTGGTCGCTGGGCTAAGCATCCAGCAGATCGCATTCTGGGGCAGCCTGGTGTTCTTCGGTGCGCTGCTGGTCTTCCTGGCCGCCGCCATGTTCCCTACTGTGAGCGAAAAGCTTCTTGGGTGGTTCGTGGCGCATCTTGTACCTGAACGCTTTCGCTCACAGTTTCTCGAAGTCGGCAACCGTTTCCTCGGCGGCCTGGAGTCGCTGCGCTCACCGCTCGAGATCCTGATGGTCTTCGTCACCTCCGTGGTCATCTGGCTGCTGGAGACCGGCAAATATTGGTTCGTCATGCACGCCTTCAACTTCGAGGTCAGCTTCTTTGCGCTGATGCTGATGAACGGCGTGGTCAACCTGGCCACCACCATCCCCTCCGCGCCCGGCTACGTGGGCACCTTCGACGCGCCGGGCATCGCGGTGCTCGAGGCCTACGGCATCCCTCGCCCGCTGGCCAGCTCCTATACTTTCGTCTTGCACATCGCCCTGTGGCTGCCGATCACCGTGCTGGGCGCCTACTACCTAGCGCGCGAAGGCATCAAGTGGGGCGAAGTGCCGAAAGAGTCCGCCGCATGAAGATCGCCATCATCGGCGCCGGCTTCGGGGGCATGGCCGCGGCCTACGACCTGGCCAAGGCCGGCCATCAAGTCACCATCTACGAGGCCGCGGCGCAAGTCGGCGGGCTGGCCGCCGGCTTCAAGCAACCCAACTGGGACTGGTGGGTGGAAAAGTTCTATCACCACTGGTTCGCCTCCGATAAACACATGCTCGGCCTCATCGCCGAACTGGGCTGGAGCGACCAGGTGCTCTTCCCGCGGCCCTACACGGTTATGTTCCACGGCGGCCGCTTCTACCCCTTCGACTCGATCCCCGCGGCGATCATGTTCCCCGGCCTCGGCTGGGGGCTGGACAAGATCCGCTTCGGCCTGGTCGGCCTCTACTTGCGGCTCACTAACAATTGGCGCCCACTGGAGAAGACCACCGTGGACGCCTGGATGCGCCGCTGGGCCGGCGACCGCGTTTACGAGCGCATGTGGCTGCCCTTGGTCGAGGGCAAGTTCGGGCCGCACGCCCGCGAGGTGAACATGGCCTGGCTCTGGGCGCGCATCAAAGCGCGCACCACGCGGCTGGGCACTTTCGCCGGCGGCTTCCAGGCCTTCGCCGATAAGTTCGCGGCAAGGCTGCGCGAGATGGGCGTCTCTTTCGAAATGAACACCAGTATCAGCGGTCTGGAGGTCTCGAAGTCGGGAAGTCTCGACGTCAAGACTTCGGGACCTCAGGACGTCCAGACCTTCGACCAAGTGTTGGTCACCACGTCGCCTTCTTTGCTGGCCAAGCTGGCGCCGGGGCTGCCCGCCGAGTATTTGCGCGGCTTGCTGGAACTCAAGAGCATGGGCGCGGTGGTGATGACCCTGGTGCTGGACCGGCAGCTTTCCAAGCGGGGCTACTATTGGTTCAACATCCCCAAGAGCGCCGGTTTCCCCTTCCTGGCACTGGTGGAGCACACCAACTACCTCTCGCCCGAACATTTCGGCGGCGATCACATCATCTATTGCGGCGATTATTTGGAGGCGGGACACGAATATTTCGCGCTCAGCGATGAACAATTGCTGCAGCGCTTTATCCCCGGCATCCAGCGCATCAACCCACACTTCCAGCCCGGCTGGGTGAAGGCTGCCATCGTGCACAAGACGCCTTACGCCCAGCCCGTCCCGCTGGTGAACCACTCGCAGAACATTCCCAGCATCCGCACGCCTATCCCCGGCCTGTATTTCGCTTCCATGTCCCAGGTGTATCCCTGGGACCGCGGCACCAATTTTGCCGTGGAGATCGGCCGCAAAGCGGCGGGGATGATGTTGGAGGGGTAGCACCGCGGATCAAATCCCATTCGCACGAATGTTCGCTTTTCCTTGGCAGGGCCGTATCAAAAACGCGGCGGCTTCGTTATAAACCCTGTAATTAATCCGATCAAGGAGGTAACCATGGAAAAAGGCGAAGGCAGCGGCAGCACCGCCATTGTGGCCATTTTTGTGATTTTGGTCATTGCAGTTGGCGTCTATTTCTTGTTCTTTGCCAACCAGGGCGGCGGTGGCAACATCGTCATCCCCATCCCTACGCCTTAATCAGGCATCACAGAGGAAAACAAATACGGCCTTCGGGCCGTGTTTGTTTTAATCAAATGCTTTTTCAGGGACCCGCGCGCAGGTCGAGCTAAATACACAGCGGGCAGCCAAATGGCTGCCCGCTTGATTCCTAGCTCGCGCTTGCTGCCTAATTCGAAAACGTGAACGAGGCTTGCAAGCTGCTCCCGTAATAGATATCAAAACGATACAGCGTATGGACGGGGTTGTTCGGGTTGGAGCCCAGGCTGGTCACGGTCACCGACCAGCCATTGCTGTTGGGGCTGCTGAAGCTGGCGCTCTCCCCCACCGCCAGCGCCGCCAGGCTGCCCAGCGGGACATTGGCGATGCGGCCATTTTCGCCCAAGACCTTGATGCCCCCATCATCTTCCACAGCAACCAGGCTGCCGTTGGAGAACAGTACGCGGGCGCCGTTTTCAACCAGATCCTGCAACAAGCCTATCAGCGATTCGAAATTCACCCAGGTATAGGCGTGCCCATTGACCGTCAATGTTCCGCCCGCGGCGCTGTAGCCGCTCAACTCAGATTGCCTCAACGCTCTGAATCGCAGCGTATCTGTGCCGTCACCGCCATCGATGGTACCGACCACTTCGGCATTGGTCCCCAGCGTCACTGTGTCATCCCCGCCAGGCCTTCCGTCGTCATCGGCCTCTATGAATCCTGTGACAGTCCCGTTGATCTGGATATCGTCACTGCCCCCTTCGATAACGATGTTGTCGGCATAGATATAAGACACGGTTCCATTGATTATGATCGTGTCATCCCCGCCATTCCTGGCGTGGTCCCCCTGAATGCCGTCGGCGGTTCCATTAATGATAATGGTGTCGTCACCCCCATCATATCCGTTGGCATAGTTTACATAGTCGCCGATCACCACTCCTGTTACCGTCCCGTTGATCGTGATCGTATCGTTGCCACCGTTGCCCTCTCCCAGAGTATTTATCGGGGTTCCATCGCCATTGACTCCTGCCACGGATGTCCCGGCGTCCTGTTCGAAGGTGTCATTACCAAGCCCCAATTCAGCAAACGGATCTGGCGCAGTAAGGTCGGTGGAACAGGTGATGTCGTCGATCCCAACAGTGCCGTCACAATCGCCAGCTATGGCCGCGGTTGCGGGGGCGGCCAAAAGCAAGCAGATCAAACTGGCCATGCTCATTCGATGCAAGAACGGGAAAACTGCTTGGAGCTTCATCGGCGAACCCTCCACACCGCTAACAGCCCTGTAAGTGTTTTTCAGTGTACTTGCAAATGGAATTCCCGACAAGGGGCGGCGAAGCAGGCCACTCACCTCCCTTGTTTGGGCGGTTTGGCAGTGAAAATATCCTTACCGAGACCAACCCCTCCATGATAGCCCGGCACGCGGAAGCCTACGCGGTTTGCAGATTCCAGATCGCGAATTGTCCTTTGGTTCTTTAGACTCTAAGGTGACAGATCCGTCTCCAATTTGCGGCTTTCTTCTATGTAAGCCAGGCTCCGGTGCCTTGCGAACGGCTGCGCCGTTAGCGTTGGAGTTTGCTGCGCAAACTCCCCTGCTATTCAACCAGCTTTCGCGATTCTTCTACGTAAGCAAGACTTTGATGTCTGAAATATGTGTTGTACAGCGACGCGTAGTGGCCGCCCTGCGCCAGCAAGCCATCGTGGTCGCCTTCTTCGATGATCTGGCCCTGGCGCAGCACGATGATGCGGTCGGCGGCCCGCACCGTGGAGAGGCGGTGGGCGATCAGGATGCTGGTGCTCTCTTTGAGGATCAGGGTCAGCGCCTGCTGGATCTGCCATTCGGTGAAGGGGTCGATGCTGGCGGTGGCCTCGTCCAGCACGAAGATGGCCGGCTTCTGCACCAGCACGCGCAGCAGCGCCACCAGTTGGCGCTGGCCCATGGAGAGCCGCACGCCGCGCTCGCCGACCTGCGTCTCCAGGCCGTCCGGCAGCGTCTCCAGCCATTCGCCGTCGCCGATGCGCTTGGCCAGCCGCAGGATCTGCGCTTCCTTCACGCCGGGCGCCGCGTAGCGGATGTTGGCCGCCACCGTGCCATCGAATAGGAAGGGCTGCTGCGAGACGATGCCCAGTTGGCGGCGGTATTGCGCCAGGTCCAGCGTGCGGATGTCCTTGCCATCAATGAGGATCCGCCCTTCCTGGAATTCATAGAAACGCGCCACCAGCTTGGCGATGGAAGATTTGCCCGCGCCGGTGTGGCCCACCAGGGCCACGTTCTCGCCGGGGCGAATGTGCAAAGAGAAATCGCGCAGCACGGCTTCGCGCTGCGTGTAGCGGAAGTTGAGGCCCTCGAAGAGGATATCGCCGCGCAGGCGGGGGACGTCGTTTTCGGCCAGCTGGATCACTTTGGGCTCGGCGTCGATCAGCGCAAAGGAGCGCTCCGCGGCCGCCAGGCCGGATTGCAGCTGCGTCCAGAACGCCGAAAGGTTCAGCACGGGGAAGAAGAAACGGTCCAGACTCTGCAGGAACAAATACCAGGCGCCGGCAGTGATGATGCCCTCGGCCACGTTGATGCCGCCCACGTAGATCAGCAGGGCGATACCCGCCGCGGCCAGGGCGTTCAGCGTAGGGAACACGGCGGCCAGCACAAAACCGCGGCGCATGTTGACCCGGAAGGAGGTCTGGTTGGCGTCGTTGAACTCGCCGAAGATCATGTCTTCCTGGCGGAAGTTCTTGGCCACGGCGATGCCGCTGATCGTTTCCTTGATCGCCGCATTCACGTTGCCCATGGCGCGCATGCCGCGCCGCGTGGTGAAGCGCGCCGCGGCGCGGAAGGCAATGGCGCCCAAATAGAAGATCGGAAGCTGGGCGAACAGGATCAGGGACAGAAACCCCTGGATGAAGATGAGCACGATGCCCAGCAGCAGCGCCTGGCCGAATTGCGAGATCAGGTCGGTGATCAACACCACCATGTCGCCGAACTCGCGGGTATCCGAGCTGACCCGCGAGACCACCTTGGCGGAGGGGTTCTCGTCGTAGAAGGAGAGGTCGTGCGAGGTGGCCGCAGCGAAACCCGCCAGGCGCATGGCCATGACCACATCGCCGATCACCCGGGCGGTGAGGCGGCGGCGCCACCAGTTGGCCGCCCACACCAATATGCCGGAGGCGAGCACGATGGCGGTGACCACGATAATCTGCCCCTCGCTGACCACCGCGCCGGCCAGGTCCAGGGCGCGCGCCAGCAGCAAGGGCACTGCCGCGCCCGCCAGGGCGGTGAGCAGCGACAGCAAGCCGATGCCGATCATCTGAGCGCGGTACGGGCCGAAGTAGCTGCCCATGCGTCCCAGCAATTGGCGGTCGCTGTATTGGCGATCGTAGGCTTCTACGTCCAGGCCGGAAAAGAATCCCATGCGCTCTACTCGCTGAAAATGCGCCGATACGCCCGGGAGGTCTTCATCAGTTCGTCGTGCCCGCCGGCGGCCACCAGGCGCCCCTTGCGCAGCACCAGGATCAGGTCCGCCCAGCGGATCTGCGAAAGGCGGTGGGTGATGATCAACGTGGTGCGCCCCTTGGCGGCGGCATAGATGGCGCGCTGGATCAGGTCTTCGGTGGCGCTGTCGATGGCGCTGGTGGAATCATCGAGCACCAGGATGGCCGGATTGGTGAGGAAAGCGCGCGCCAGGGCCAGCCGTTGGCGCTGGCCGCCGGAAAGCGTGACGCCGCGCTCGCCCACCACGGTGTCGTAGCCATCTTTGAACTCCAGGATGAATTCGTGGGCCTGGGCCTGCCGGGCGGCCTGCTCCACTTCGGCCCGCGTGGCGCTTCGCTGCCCGAAGGAGATATTCTCGGCGATGGTGCGCGAGAACAGGAAGATATCCTGCTCGATGATCGAGATCTGGCGGCGCAGCGCTTCCATGTTCCAGTCGCGCACGTCCACGCCATCCACGAATACTTTGCCGCCGGTCACGTCGTAGGTGCGGTTGACCAGCTTGGCCAGCGAGGTCTTGCCCACGCCGGTCTGGCCCACAATGGCCACCGTGCGGCCGGGCTCAATGCTGAATGAAACTTTGCGCAGGGCCGGCTCGCCTTTGTCATAGGCAAAGGTGACATTGCGGAATTCAATGGCGCCTTTCATATCCCCGCTGTAGCCTTCGGCATTCTGGTCCAGCTCCGTCTCGCGGTTCATCAGATCCAGGATGCGGCGGGCGCTGGCCACGCCCAGCGAGACCTGCGAATAGGCGAACAGCGAGGTGAACACCGGGAAGCCGAATAATCCCAGCAAGCCGAAGTAGGCGATCACATCGCCGAGCACGATCTGTCCCTGCTGGTAAAGGAGGAGCGAGTGCAGCAGACCGCCGGCGATGGCCACGCCCATCAGCAGCTGAGGCAGGAAGCGCGCCTCCACGTTGCCCTGGTGCACGAAGGCATTGCGGAAGCGGCGCGCATTGCGGCGAAAAAGCGATACCTCAGCCTTTTCCTGGGCCGCCCCTTTCACGGTCTCGATGCCATCCAAGGCCTCGGAGAGGCGCGAGTTCATCGTGCCGAAAGATCGGCGTACTTCGCGCGTGATGGGGTTCAGTTCCGTCAGGTATTGCCAGATGGACAGAAAATATGCGATGGTGAACAGGATAGGAGTGAGCACTAGTTGAGGATGGATCGGATAAGAAGCCACGATGGGGCTAAGCAAGAAGAAACTGGCCCCGATCACCAGGTTGAGCCCGGGGCTGAACATGAGGTTGACCTCGCGCACATCGTTGGTGGCGCGGGCCATGGTGTCGCCCACGGACTGCAGACTGTGGAAGGTCATGCTTTTGCCCAGCAGGCTGACGTAAAGTTCTTCGCGCACATCGCGTTCGAAGAGCTGGCCCAGCCACTCGGCGCCGAAGTTGCGGGCGAACTGCAGCACGCTGCGGATGGTCTGGCTGATGAGGATGACCCATACGAAGCCCCACAGCAGGTCCACGCGGGGCGGGGATTGCAGGATGGCTTCGAAGGCCTCGCCGATGACAATGGGTGGGACAGTGGCCAGCCAGCCGTTGGTCACCGCTCCGAAGATCAGCATGAGCGCCAGCGGCCAGTAATGCAGCAGGCGCGTGAGCAGCCAGGGAATGGGGGCGCGGCGGTTGGACCGGTAGCGTTCCGGCAATGTAAATTCGGCCGCGTGCGAAACGGGCTGGGTGGCGGTGGTCATTCAGTTCATCGCAGAAAGGAACGAGGAGAACAGGCGAAAGGATACCACAGGGAAAGGATGAGGGATGAAGAAGCTGATGGCTATTAGCGGTTAGCTACTTTTTCCAGTGACAAGATCGTAAATGAATAATCGTTCTTGGGGCCGGCGGAGAATTCCTGCTGATCCTTGACCTGCCAATCGGCCATATCGAGCGCGGGGAAGAAGACATCGGCGCCGGAGTCGGCGTGGACGCGGGTGAGATACAGGCGCTGCGCTAAGGGCAGCGCCTGGGCGAACACCTGGGCCCCGCCGATGACGAAGAGCTCGGCTTCGCCGGCAGCGCGGGCCAGTTCGATGCCATCTTCCAGTGAACCGGCCACCTGGGCATCCGTCGGCTGAAAACTAAGGCTACGCGAGAGCACAATGAGCTTGCGGCCGGGCATCTTTCCCGCGGCTCCTTCGTAGGTCTTGCGGCCCATGAGGACGTGGTGGCCCATGGTGAGCCGGCGGAAATGTTTGAGATCGTCGGAGAGGTGCCAGGGCAGGCGGTTATCACGGCCAATGCCGCCGCGTTCATCCACCGCGGCGAGGATGAAAATGATCATAGAGACATTATAGGGCAATAGCGAAGGCACGCTGGCGGAGACGGACGGCACGGGCCGTTCGTTTGCCAGGGCATTGGTCGAGACTTACTTCGTCGGGCGGATGGCTTCGCCTCGCCCTCCTCGCAATGACTAAATAGCCACCGGGGCTTTGATGTGGGGATGCGCTTGATAGTCAAGCAGGGTGAAATCCTCATACCTAAAATCGAAGATGGATCTAACCGAAGGATTCAGCTGCATGCGCGGCAAGGGATAGGGCGCGCGGCTCAACTGCAAGTTCGCCTGTTCGAAATGATTGGAGTACAGATGGCAGTCTCCCAGGCTGATGATGAAGTCGCCCGGGGCCAACTCGGAAACCTGGGCCATCATCAAGGTGAGCAGGGCGTAGGAAGCTATGTTGAACGGCAGACCAAGGAAAACGTCGGCGGAACGCTGGTAGAGCTGGCAGGAAAGCCGGCCCCCCGCCACGTAGAACTGGAAGAGCAGATGACAGGGCGGCAGCGCCATCTTCGGCACCTCGCCCACGTTCCAGGCGCTGACGATCAGGCGGCGAGAGTCCGAGTTGCGTTTGATCTCGCGGATCACGTTGCCGATCTGGTCCACGGTAGCGCCATCCGCCGTCGGCCAGGAGCGCCACTGCACGCCATACACCGGCCCCAGTTCGCCGCGCTCGTCGGCCCACTCGTCCCAGATGCTGACGCCGTGTTCTTTAAGGTAGGCGATGTTCGATTCGCCGCGCAGGAACCAGAGCAGTTCATGGATGATGGACTTGGTGTGCAGTTTCTTGGTGGTGAGCAGCGGGAAGCCCGCCGCCAGCTCGAAACGCATTTGGTGGCCGAAGACCGAGCGCGTGCCGGTGCCGGTGCGGTCACCTTTTTCAGCGCCGTGGTCTAGGATGTGGCGAAGCAAGTCGAGGTAGGGCTTCATGAATTCAGTGGCGGTATGTCTGGAGAGTCATTATAAAGAATTTCCGTTCGATAGTTGTCCTTACGTTCAGGTTGTTGTTCGCGGAGATGAAAGTGCCATGCAGAACGAAATCCATCAGAGAGAAAGGGTTCTGATAGCCTTCGGCTTATAGAGCCGCGATCGGATGGGAATTTAAGTTGTCGCCTCAGGATGACACAAAGGGGTGGGGAAAATTGCTGCGACGATAGTAACGCTCGGAATTACAGGCCAGCGCGGGGAAACCCGGCCTCTACCAACCATGAGGTTAAGGCAGCCGTTCGTTCCACCAGCCTTCGGCGCGCTCGGCGAGCACCAAGCGCCCGGCTTCGATGTCGCGGTGGATCTGCGCCACGAGCTCTTCGACGCCGGAGAAGCGCTGTTCGGGGCGCAGCCGGGCGATGAAATCCAGCCGCAGAGTCTCGCCATAGATCTCGCCACCACCGTAATCCAGGAGATGCGTTTCCACCACCGGCTTGGTCGCCCCCGCCTCGAACGTGGGACGGACCCCGATGCTGGTCACTGAGCCCCAGCGCCGGCTGCCCAGCGTAGCCCAGGTGACGTAGATGCCCAGGCCGGGTACGGCGCGCGTTTCGGGCACGGCGATGTTGGCCGTGGGGATGCCCATGACGCGGCCGCGTTTGGCGCCGCCAACGATCTCACCGGAGAGCGCATATGGCCGGCCCAGCAAGCGGGCGGCCTGCTCGACCTTGCCCTCGGCCAGCAGAGCGCGAATGCGAGAGGAGGAGATGATCTCACCATCCAGCTTGACAACTTCGATGAGATGGACCTCGAAGCCCAATTCGCGACCCAGGCTTTGCAGTAAGGGCACATTGCCCTCGCGGTTATGGCCGAGGGCAAAATCATGCCCCACCCACAACTGGGCGAGGCCCAGGTGCTTCTTTAGTTGAGCGACGAAATCGCGGGCCGAGGTGTTGGCCACCTCGCGGGTAAAGGGATGTGTGATGAATACATCCACTCCCAGGCCGGCAAGCTGTTCGACCTTTTCGGCCGGATCGCTTAGGTAAAAAGAAGAGAGCGGTCCGCGCAGAATCTCGGCGGGATGCGGGGAGAAGGACAGTACGACCGCCGGAGAGCTCTGTGCATGGGCCGCGGCGGCCAAATCCCGGATGATCTTTTGATGGGCAAGGTGGACACCATCGAAGACGCCGATGGTGAGCCAGGCAGACTTGACCTGCGCGTCTTGCAGCGAATGCAGGTGCTGCATTTTTGAGGCCGCCAGTTACGACATGAAGACTTTACGCGGCTGCCACTCGTTGCCGGCGACTTCCATGACAGCCACCAATTCGCCCTGCTCGCTAATGGCGCGCGCCAGGCCTTTGTCGCCTTCTTTGGCCGGGATGCGATGGCCGTTGCGTACTTTGTCCATCATCTCGGCGTCCAGCTCGATGGCCGGCCAGTCGGCCAGGGCCTCGGAAGCGGGGATGAGGTGCTGCGCCCAGGAGCCGGTCTCGAAGGCATCCCGCAGGCGGCGCAAAGAGACGGCGTCTCGCAGGGTGAAGCGGCCGCTGCGCGTGCGGCGCAGGCCCACCAGGTGGGCGCCGGTGCCCAGCTTCTCGCCGATATCGTTGGCCAGCGAACGGATGTAGGTGCCCGAGGAACAATGCACATCCACCACCACTTCGGGGAGCGCCCATTCCAGCAACTCCAGGGAGTGGACGTGGATGATGCGTGGCGTCAGCTCTACCTGTTCGCCGCGGCGCGCCAGATCGTACGCATGCTGGCCTTGCACCTTAATGGCCGAGTATGGCGGCGGGGTCTGTTCGATCTCGCCGACGAATTGCTGCAGCAACTCGGCGAATTGCTCGCGGGTCACGTTGACTTCCACTTCCGGTTCGGTGGTGGTGCCTTCGGCGTCGTAGGTATCCGTGGAGGAACCCAGGCGGATGGTGGCCTGGTAGCGCTTATCCTCGGCCGAAACGAATTCGCTAAGGCGCACGGCGGGGCCGATGAGCACCACCAGCACGCCCGAGGCGCGCGGGTCCAGGGTGCCGGTGTGGCCGGCGCGGCGGATGCTGGTGCCACGGCGGATGATCTGCACTACGTCATGCGAAGTGAGGCCTACCGGCTTATCTACGACGAGCACGCCGGAAACGAGATTGGCGGCATTCTGGTCGCTGTAGCCCCGGCTATCCCCTGACCGGTATGACTGAGAATTGTTGTCCATTTAAGGCTTTGTCCTTTTTGTCTAGTTTTCCCTAACTTGAGGTTACCACAGCTTAGGCCGGCATGTCCTGCAAGGCGGCGCGCGTGGCCTGCAGAACGCGGCCTTGCACTTCTTCCAGGCTGCCGGCCACGACGGCGCCGGCGGCCGGCACGTGGCCCCCGCCGCCGAACTGGGCGGCGATCTGCGAAACGTCCACGTCCCCCTGGCTGCGCCAGCTGATCTTCACTTGTTTATCGACCTGCTCGATGAATAGAACGACGATAGCGGCTCCTTCGACAAAGGCAACGTTGTTCACCAACTCGGCGTCATCATTGGCGGGGTAAGCGGCCTCTTTGCGGTCCGCCAGGGACAGGGTGGTCCACACCAGGTTCCCGTTGCGCTGCAGCTTGGAGAGACCGGCGCCCCAGTAGCGCAGGGCAGTGAACGAGCGGCGCAGCAACGCGCGCTCATACAGCATGGGCAGGTCGGCGCCCTTCTCCACCAGGTCGGCGGCGATGCGCAGCGCTTTGGGGTTCATGTTCGAAGTGTGCAGGCCCATGGTGTCGGTGAGGATGCCGGTGAGCAAAGAATCCACCACGGCGGGAGAGAACTCCAAGCCGAATTCGGGAAGCAGCTCGGCCAGCATGGCGCAGGCGGCCACGGAGCCAGGTTCAACGATGTTGATGGCCGCGAAGCGCGTGTTGGTAATGTGATGATCGATATTGATCTCGGCGGCGGGGAAGCCGGAGAAGGCTTCACCCATGCGAGCGGGGTCGGCGGCGTCCACGCTGATCACCAGGTCGACGGGCGGCGCAGCGCGCTTGGCGATCTGCCCCACGCCGAAGAGATGATCGAAACCGGCCGGCACGCCATCGCTCAACACCATCTGCACCTGCTTGCCGGACTGCTGCAAGGCGAGGCCCAGGGCCAGGACGGAACAGACCGCATCGCCATCGGGACGCACGTGGGAGCCAATGAGGATGTGCTGAGCGCCGTGCATTTTGGCGCGTGCTTCTTTTACCAGGTTCTTATCCACTCTTCTTCCCTTCGCCATCGTCTTCCTTGTGCAGGGAGGCGATCAGTTTCTCGATATGCTCGGCGTGCTCGGGCGTGGGGTCCCACACGAATTTTAGGTGCGGGAATACGCGCAAATCGCTGCGCTGCGCCAGGGCGCTGCGCAGGAAGCCGGAGGCGTGCTCCAATCCGTTGAGGATCTCCTGGCGGCGATCGGCGCCTTCGAGGGCAGAGACGAAGATGTTGGCCTGGGAGAGTTCGCGGTCGACGCGCACGTCGGTCACGAACACGCCTTGCAGGCGGGGGTCGGTGGCCTCGAACAAGAGAATCTCTGAGAGCATTTCTTGAATGCCCTTGGCAATGCGGTTGGCACGACTCTGGGGAACCATTGGTGAGATCCCGGCTGACTAACGAGCCTCAGGCTAAGATGCGTTGGTTATCCATCAGGCGGCGCGGCACGGAAATGGAGTTCAGGCGCTCACCAGTTCGCGTATATAGCACTGGATGATATCGCCATCTTTGAAATCATCAAATTCCTTCAAATTGATGCCGCACTCGAAGCCCTCGCGCACGTCCTTCACATCGTCCTTTTCGTGCTTCAGCGAAGTCAGCTCACCCTCGAAGATCTGCTTGCCGTCACGCTGGATGCGCACGAAGGCGTTGCGGCGCAGTTCGCCTTCGAGCACGCGGCAGCCGGCGATCTTGCCATAGCGGCTAATCTTGAATACGCGCAGCACTTCGGCCTTGCCGATGACGCGTTCGCGCAGTTCCGGCTTCAGCATGCCCTTGAGCGCCTTTTCCACGTCTTCGGTAAGGCGGTAGATGATGTCGTAGAGGCGGATGGACACGCCTTCGGTCTCGGCCTGGCGCTGCACAGTGCTATCGGCCTGCACGTTGAAGCCCAGCACGATGGCTTTGGAGGCCGCGCCGAGGGCCACATCGCTTTCGCTGATGTTGCCGGTTCCTGTGTGCAAGATGTTGACGCTGATCTCGCCTTCCTTGTCGCCCGCGGTTAGGTTCTCCAGCGAGGAAACGATGGGTTCCAGAGAACCTTGCACATCGGCTTTGACGATAAGGCGCAACTCGCGCACTTCGCCCGCCTTGAAGGCCTCGAACATGCCTTCCAGGGTCAATGGACCCCCGGAGCCTTTTTCCTTCTTTTCCTTCTCGGCGCGCTCGGCCACCAGGACCCGCGCCTCGCGCTCGGATTCCATCACGTGGAAAGGTTCACCGGCGGCGGGCACATCGTTGAGGCCCAGCACGGAGACGGGAGTGGCCGGGCCGGCTTCGGTGATCTTTTGGCCGGCGAAATCGAACATGGCGCGCAATTTGCCGTAAGCGGTGCCGACCACGACGATATCGCTGACGTGCAAGGTGCCATTCTGAATAAGCAAGGTGGAAATGACGCCGCGCGATGGGTCGCGCTCGGACTCGATCACGGTGCCGATGGTCTGGCCCTTGGGATTGGCGAGGATCTCCGTGTTGTCCGCCACTAGGAGGATGGCCTCCAGAAGATCTTCCAGGCCTTTCTTCTGCTTGGCGGAGACTGGCACCACGATGGTGTCGCCGTCCCAATCGTCAGGCACCAGGCCGTTTTCGGCCAGCTGGTTCTTGACGCGGTCGGGGTTGGCGTTCTGCTTGTCGATCTTGGTGAGCGCCACCACGATGGGTACGCGGGCGGCGCGGGCATGCGAAAGGGCTTCTTTGGTCTGGGGCATCACGCCGTCGTCGGCGGCCACCACGAGGATGACCAGATCGGCGCCCTGGGCGCCGCGTGACCGCATGGCGGTGAAGGCGGAGTGGCCGGGGGTGTCCAGGAAGGTGATCAGGCGGTCCTTATGCTTGGCCTGATAGGCGCCGATGTGCTGGGTGATGCCGCCGGCCTCTTCGGCGACCACCGAAGTCTGGCGGATGGCATCCAGCAGCGTGGTCTTGCCGTGATCGACATGGCCGAGGATGGTGACCACCGGAGGGCGCGGGGCCAGGTCTTTCTTGTCTTCGCTGGCGATGGCCTGGCGCCAGAGAGGCAGCTCGCCCACCTCTTTCATTTCGAGGGCCAGCTGCGCCATGTTGGCTTCGAAGCCAAGCTCGGAGGCCACCACGGCGGCGGTATCGAAATCGATCTGCTGGTTGATGTTGGCCATCACGCCATTGGCCATCAAGTTCTTGATGATCTGGATCGGGCTGGCCTGCAACAGCGCTGCCAACTCGCGCACGGTCAGATTAGCAGGGAGTTCTATTTTTTTAATCTCTTTTTCGGTCACATTATCGGTCATAGCCATCAACCCTTCCTCCCCTATTCCCCCTTGACCCTGAAGTGGGCCAAGTATTCTACCAAGATTCTTGCCCGCCCCGGCTCACTCAGGAATGGCTTCGAAAAAGGCTCGCAAGCGTTGCTGATCTTCCTCGCTGAGCGCGGTGCGCAAGGCGTTGGCCAGCTGCCCGGCCAGGCCGGGTTCCCAACAAGCACGGCGGGCGTGGAGATAAGCGCCCCGCCCCGGGCGCTTGCCCTGCATGTCAGGGAAGACGCCTTCCGGCGTGCGCACCAAGCGGACCAGCGCGGCCTTGGCCTGCACCTCGCGGCAGGCCACGCAGGTGCGCTGCGGGATGTGCTTTACCCGCGGAGCTTTGTGTTTCGCCATGGCGCTCCAAAAACTTTGCGAAGGTTCAGGTTGGTAAAGCCGCTATCTCAAAGCAACCTTCGCAAGGTTAACTTTTATTACTCTTCCCACTCTTCCTTGTGCCGCTTCACGAAGGTCACGTCTTGCTCCGGATCGTATTCCAATTCGCGGAACTTCTTTTTCTTGGCCTTCTTCTTTTTGTCGGGTTCCGCCGGCGGCTGGACCTTGCCGGGTTTGACGCCCAGGAGTTGCTCCGCGGTGCGGGCGAAGACTTCTTCCACCGAAGGTTTCACCGGAGCTTCGGGCGCCGGGCCGCCTTGCATCTCGACCAGCAGCCGTTCGTCATCTTCCGAAAGCTCCACCGGCTTCTCCGACTCCTCGGCTTCCATCGGCTCGGCGGGAACTTCCACCTGAGCCTCGGGTTGTTGAGCCACAGCCGGTTCGGCAGCTGGGGTCACTTCAGGAAAGCTGAAGTTGGCCAGCGCTGTCTTGATGGTCTCCAGGGCCGCCGGGCCTACCCCGCTGATACCGAGGATGCGCTTTTCGTCAGTCTTCAGTTGCAGCATGAGATCGCCAGCGGTGGAATAGCCCTCGCCGGTGATCTTGATACTTAAGCTGGGTGGCAGGCCCAATTCCTCCAAAGGAACTTCGAACGCGCCCTTGGGCAAGGTGGCTTCCAACGCGGCGCGCTCTTCGAGTTCGGCATCCAATTCGGCTTCGCGCCGGGTTTGGGCGCCGCGCTCGAGACGATCGACGAAGCGGCTAAGCAGCGTATATTCTTCGGGGGTAACCGGGCGGCCTTCGGCTTTCTTGGCCAATACGGCTTCGATCTGGGGAAGGATCTCCACTTGGTCAGGGTTGGCCGCCAGGAAAGCGGCATCCGCCTGCACGCTGTGCAAGGCGTCGGCCGCAGCTTCGGAGAGGCTCTTGATATCGATGCGCCAGGAAGTGAGCTTGGCGGCCAGGCGGGCATTTTGCCCATCGCGGCCGATGGCCAGACTCAACTGGTCCTCGGGCACCACCACCGTGGCGGTCTTGCTTCCGGCGGTGTCCTCTTCAAGGTACACACCGGTGACGCGCGCCGGGCTGAGCGCCTTGGCAATGAATTGGGCCGGATCGGCATTCCATTCGATCACGTCGATCTTCTCATCGTGCAGTTCGCGCACGATGGCCTGGATGCGCACGCCGCGGATGCCCACGCAAGCGCCCACCGGGTCGATGCCAGCCTGCAAGGCCAGCACGGCCACCTTGGAGCGGTAGCCGGGCTCACGGGCAATGGAGCGGATCTCCACCAGGCCCTGATAGATCTCGGGAACTTCATCTTCGAGCAGGCGGCGCAGGAAATCACGATGACCGCGCGAGAGGATGATCTCAGGCCCGCGCGTGGTGTCCTTCACTTCGAGCAACAAGGCGCGCACGCGGTCGTGCACGCGGAAGCGCTCGCCTGGGATCTGCTGGCTGCGCGGCATCTTGCCCTCGGCTTTGCGGTCCAGGGCCAGGGTGATCATGTGCGGGTTGGAAGCCTGCACGATGCCGTTGACGATCTCACCGACCAGCTGGGAGAAGAATTCCTTCTGGGCCTCGCGCTCCGCTTCGCGGATGCGCTGTTGGATCATCTGGCGGGCGGTCTGCGCCGCCACGCGGCCGAAGTCCTGCGGCGTAGTTTCTACAATGACCACGTCGCCCAGCTTGGCGTTGGCGTCGGCCTTTTCGGCCTCCGGCAGGGTGACCTCAGTGCGTTCATCCTGCACTTCTTCGACGACCTCTTTCTCGGCGAAGATGCGCACCTCGCCGGTGATCTCGTCGATCTCGGCGTTGATCTGCTGGGCCATCGAGGCGTTGACCGTCTTGCGATACGCCTGGACCAAAGCGTCCTTCACCGCCTGCAAGATCACCTCGCGCGGCAGCTGCTTGTCGTCCAGGACTTCGTTGAACGCCAGAGAGAATTCTTTTTTCATTGCGGCGATGCTCCTTGTATACAGGACCCTACTAAGCAGAAAAGTGGGGGTTGCCCACTTTCCGGTGACTTCAACTATGGGGTACTGCTGTAACACAAGGATTTTAGCACCAACAAATGCCAATGGCAAGTGCTGGAAGGGTATCTATTGGCCAGCTTCCCGGATGACGTTGGCCGTGAATTCGATGCGTATCTCCGGCTGGCCTGGGTCGTTTGAGGAGAGATAGACCTGGCGCGTGTAGAAGCCGGTCACATCGCCATGGGCGGCTGAATCGAAGGTGATATGCAGGATGGTTTCCTGCCCTGCCGGGATCCGGTTTTCATCGATGTTCGCGGTGGTACATCCGCAAGAAGTGGCAATGCCCTCGATGACCAATTCGCCCGACCCCGTGTTGGCGATGGTCACGTCCTGGGTGGCCAGATCCCCCAGAGTCACGTCGCCAAAATCGAACTCGAGCGGCTCTACGGACAGTTCCGGTTGGCCGGATTGGCAAGCGGCCAGCAACAGGCCTACCAGCGCAATGACCAGGAACCCAGGCGTTCTCGGCATCAATGTCCTCATGGGGTAGCGGCCACAGAAGCCTGCGTCCAGATCTCGGTCTGCAGGGAGGTGGGGTCGTTGCTCTCGATGATCACGCCGCGGCGCACGGTCTGGCCGCGAACGTCATGAGCACTGGCGTCGAAAGTAAGCGTCATCAAGGAGATCCCGCCGGGCGGGATGAGGGTCGCGGTGAAATCGGCCGTGGTGCACTCGCAGCTTGTGTAAGCCCGGCTGATGGTCAATGGAGCCGTCCCCTCATTGGCAATGACAAATACATGCTGGACCACTTCGGCGGCGCCCACACCCTTGAAATCAAAGAAGGGCTGCGCAATGACGATCTTCGGCTGCGGCCCATCTTCAGGCAGAAGGGGAATGGAGCCCAGGTTGGGCCCCGACATTTCGTGGACCGCACGGAGGGTTTCTCCATATACCACCAGGCTTTCGTCATACGCCACCTGATGGTCAGCGGGGCGGCTGGCCGCAGTGACGGCCATCCAAATGCCTGCGGCCAGCACAAGGACCAAGGCGAGGCCGCCTAGCAGCCTGGCCTGGCTGCGCCGCCGCCTCTGCTGCAACCGATCCTGCATGAACTTGCGCTGCTTTTCTCCTGCAATCATTTCAACCTCCGCTCGAACGCTATACCATCCAAAAGAGAATTACCAATCCCAGGCCGATCATGATCACGCCGTACCAAAGCCGGATACGCGCCGAGTTGGAGCGCTCCCATTGGGCCCAGGCCTTCGCCGCCGTCCGATTGCCAACCGCCGCCAGGATCAGCAGCAAGGGCAATACGAACAAGATGTTGTACAACACCAGATAGGCCAGGCCCCACGCTGCCGTGGTTTGCGCATTGAGCAAAGTCAGGATGGACACGTAGATCCCGCCCGAACACGGGAAGGTACACAGGCCAACCAGGAAGCCGGCGGTTATGGTGGCGGGAAGAGAAGCTTGCCCGATCAATTGATGCGTGCGGTGATGGGCCCAATCCGGCATGTGCAGCTTGATTGGAGATCGCGGGAAGAAGTATTCGATGAGGTTAACCACGCCCAGGCCGATCAAGATCCAGGTCCCTACCCTGGCGACGAAATGCGGCTCCGTTGAGAATTGGATGGCACGCAGCAAACCCAGCCCAATGGCGAAGTAGACGATGAAGATCATCCCGATGTAGACCAGGCCCAATTGCCAGATCCTGGCGCGGGATTGGCGCAAGGTGAACAAAAAAGCCACCAGCAGCAGGATGACGGCAAAGGCGCAGGGGTTCACCGAATCGATCAGGCCGGTAATGATGACGGCGGGGAGCAATTGCGGCAGATTGGCCTGGTCGATCGGCAACGGGCCGCCGGCATTCAGCGTTTCAGCTAAGCTGGCTTCGAGGGGCGCATCAATTGGGAAAACCTGGACCTCGCCGGTCCAGGCCCAAAGACGGTATTCCTTCGGGTCGGCGTGCATCTCCGGCTGCCACACCACCAGCCGGCTGGGGATCTCATCGAGCTCCAGCAGCTCGGAGATCAGATCCGCCGGCACATGGCCAAGCAGCACCAGGGTTCCGCTTGGCGTGGGAATGAAGGCGTATAGCGAATCGGCGATGGAGCGCGGCAGGCCAATCTCGTCGGCCAGTTCCAATAAATGAGTGCGGTGTTCGGGGATGGTGTAGTCGTGGATCACTACCTGCTGCGCCAAGCCGTGCGCCTGCAACGCAGGCTGCAGGACATCCTGCACATAGGGCCAACAATCGGCGCACCCCGCGCTGAAGAAGATCTGCGTCGTTTCAGCCGTAGTGGTTCCATCGATCTCGGCTTTCGGCTGGCTGTTGGCGACAAAAAGCAAAACGGCGACGATGGCTATGCCGATCAGCCAGCTGATATTGGTTACAAAAAAATCCTTGAGCTTATTCAAGGTTCCAGACAAAGCTGCGATCGAACCCGTCAATACTGCGGATCATCAAGGTGATTTGCGTAGCGCCTTCCCAAAGATCAGAAATGTTAATCGGCAGAGGGAAGGTCAGGATGCCACTCATGTGATGCCCGCCTTGCGGTCCTTCCCAACCGTTGGGCGCCAAAACAAATCCTGTGTCCGTCGTTAGCGTGGCCAGGGCGGTGAGGTCGATATTCAATTCGACAGAATGGGTATCAAGGCTGATTTCAAACCCTAGTTCCGCATCTCCGGCGGCGAAGGCCAGCGGCGTGATCGTTACGGAAACTTCGCCCTGCTCGTCCGTGCGCGGCTGATCGGCGGGCCAGCCCTGTGGACCTGGGGCAGTTTGTGCACCGGCGCAGGCGGCCAATGCCAAAACCAACAGGGGAAGGAGCAGGCGAACTAGCGTACTTGCCATGGCGATTGCTTAGCTTGGAGAGATGGTAGCCGGGAGGCCGCGCGCGTTTGAGGGACAGTTGTCCCCTATAGGGTAGTCCTTTTGCCCTCCCCCTAGGGGAGGGGTAGGCTAAGTGGGGTTACCTGGGCGGGCGAGAGAAGTTTCCCCATGCGCCAACCGGGTTCGTGGACCTGGCGAGTCTCACCTTGATGGTCTTCGTAGGACCAGTCGCCGGAAACTGAAGCCCGGCGGCGATAGCCGAGCCTTTTGTAAAGGCGCATGGCGCCAAGGTTGTCATGGGCAACGTGCAGATAGGCCTGCCTGAAGCCGCGCTGCAGCAAGTCAGCTTCGGCCACGGCCATCAGGCGGGTGCCCAAACCGGCGCCCCGAAATTCAGGCCGCACGCGGAAGGAATAGATGAAGGCGCAATGGCGGCCATCAGCCACCAAGGGCTCGACCTCGCTGGCAAGCAGCACGAAAAGTTGGCCGAGCAGATACCCATCGCCGCGGTCCGCCACCCACAGCAGCGCCTCGCCGCGCTGGGTGCGCTCGAAGGCGCGCGCATACACGCGGCGGAAGTGAGTGTAGGCGCCCTCCCATTCCAGCGCGGGCAGATCGCGGTGCTCGGCCAGGCGGATCTCTACTTGAGCCAGCCAGGCGGCAGCCAGCGCGAGGTCAGTGGTGCTCATCCAGGAGGCGCTCCAATAGTTGCGCTTCTTGTTTGGCCGTGCGCACCTGGCCATCCAAACGCGCAGCCCGCAGGCTTTCCAGGATCTTTTTGTAGGCGGGGCCTGGCGCCAGGCCCCGCTTGCGCAGCGTGTTCCCATCTATTCCAGGGCGGATGTGCCGCCAGGAGCGAGCATACTTTTCCAGCGCCCTGCCCAAAGCCCCATGCTCGTGCGCTAAATAGAATGCGTACACAGCCAGCTGCGGTTCCTTTTCCAGCCGCGACACCAGGCGGCTGGCAGGCATCCGGCCGATCGAGCGGTGCTGGGCGCGCAGCCGGGCGGCGGCCTCCGAGGCGGTTTGCAGATCCTTATTGAAGCGCAGCCGCTTGGCAAGTTCGGCCACTTCCTGCGCGGCGAAATGCATGAACCAGATCACAAAACCGAGATCGACAGAGGACAGATCGCGCAGATCCCAATACGTGGGAGGCGCCTTGGAAGCCGCACGTTCCAACAGCGTGGCCGTCCCGGTCACGAGCCGCAAACGGGGATGGATGTGGCGCAAGACAGCCAAGCGCTGCAAGTCGCGCAAGATCTCAACACGGTTTTTTTCCAGTAAGGTCAGCTCGAGTTCGTTGCGAATGCGATCGCCGGAAAGGAGTTCCAGGCCGGGCAGCTTCCGCTTGAGCTGCGCTAGCGTATCCGGCTCGACGCGAAAACCGAGGCGGCCAGCAAAGCGCAAGATGCGCAAGATGCGCGTGGGGTCATCCGCAAAGGATCCGGGGTGCAAAGTGCGCAGCACCCCGGTCCTCAAATCGGCCAGGCCGCCCCAAGGATCCAACAATTGGCCGGCAGTCGAGCCATCCAAACGCAGAGCCAGGGTGTTGATGGTGAAATCGCGACGGAATTGGTCGGCGCGGATGGAATCGAATTTCACGGTGGGCAGCGCCACGGGCCGCGCGTAGCTTTCGCTGCGCGCCGAGATCAGGTCGATGAAGCCGGGCGCGGCGGCAGCCCCTTTTTTCTGGTCCCGCGGCCACCAAACGGCGGTTCCAAACGGTTTATGAACCACAAGCCGCCCGCCCATGCGCTCCACCAGGGAGCGCCCCAGGCGGATGGCCGGCCCTTCGACGACCACATCCAGATCCAAACTCGGCCGGCCCAACAGCAGGTCACGCACGAAGCCGCCCACCAGATACACCGGCATGTTCTGCCGTTCGGCTTCCGCCACCACGGCGCGCAGAGCAATGCGCGCCTGGAAAGGCAAGGCCTTCCGCAGGATCGCATCCAGGCTCGGCAGCACAAAACCGGTGCTATCCAGTCTTATCGAGAAGGATCTTTTACCCGACGCCACGAATTAATCATAGCGTAAGAGCTGGAAGGGGGTATGCCTAGATAATGAAGCGATGAGGCTAAGGATTCGGGTTATCGCCCGGACGATTATCCAGCAGGAAGCGGAAAGCCACGCGCCCGATGTGCAGCAGGTCGCCATGGCGCAACGGGCTGCCCTCCGCCGAGACGGGGGCATAGTTGATCCAAGTGCCCGCCTGGGTGCGAAGATCGGCCACGTGGTAGCTGCCGTCCTCCAGGCGCGTGAGGCGCGCATGCTGCGCCTCCACTGAAGGGTCCTCAAGAACGATGGCGCCGGCTGCGTCGGAGCCGATCAAAAGTTCCTGACCCGGCAGCGGCAGGAGCCGGGCGGCGATGGCCGCCTCTTGCATGGCAAGGCGCTGCAAATAGGCGGGGGCTCTCTCTATCTGCTGGGTGGTAACGGCCTCCAGCAAGGCCTGGCTTTGTTCCCCGCTCAACGGCGAATCGCTCAAGGGGTCAGAGATCAGGGAGCGCTCCCGCCTGGCGCGCCGGCTACGCCGGCCAGGCGGCCGCAGGCGGCCCGAAAGCACCATCACCAGGAAGAAAGCCGCGGCGGCCAACACCACGGCCGAGATGGCCAGGGCCGGACCGCCTTGCCTCAAGAATGATTGGTACCAGGTCAGAGGGTTTTCCACCAGGATCATGACCGGGATCTCGACGCTGGAACCCACCAGGCCATACACATCTTCGGCCTCGACGCGCAGAGCCACCTGTTGGCTGGCGGTATAGTCGCGCAAATCCCAGGCGAAGCGGGTGAACGGCGCGTTGCTGTTCTCTGCCACGGGCAGCCCGTTGACGAAGAGCGTGGTGCGAGCCACCTCACGGATTAGATCGTCGGGGAATTCCACCAGGATCTCGATCACCTGGCTGAAGGGGGAGAGCTGTTGCGGGTCGTTCTCGGCCGGGCCGCGCAGGATCTCGGCGGGTGGGGAGACCAACACAGGATTGGGTGGGCGGATATCCAGCTCGAAACTGGCTGGGGAGGACAGGATGGCGACGCCCTCGCGTTCCAATTGGGCCTGCACCTGATGGGCGCCACCCGTGTGCAATTGTGAGGTGTACTGGAAGAAATAAACGCTGCGGAATGGAGAAAAATAATCTTCCGGATCCGGGAAGGGGTCGCCGCTGGAATAGCCGAACCACTGCCCCCCGCTTGCTTGCACCATGCCTTGTAATAAAAGTGTGGGCTCGGAGGTGAAGCCTGACCTGGCATCAAGCTGCCAGACAAACAAGGGGATGCCCGCAGCAGTCAATTGTGTTTGCCACTCCGGCAAGGGGACCAGTATTTCGGCATTGGGCGAACCTGTTACCCACCAGATAACAGTGTTCATACCCGGCTCGGCCGGCGGCTGCGAAGCGAGCTGCAGCGCCTGCAGTAAGGCCAGGTTGCTCATCTGCGCGCCGCCAAAATCGGTCGGCACCGCTTGCAGCGCGCCGAGCCACTGATTGGCGTTGCCCCCCTCGACGAGAACACCTTCCGGAGTGATCAGGGTCATCAGATTCGAGGAACCCGAAGGCAGGCCCTCGGCCCAGGCCAGCATCTGCTCGGATACATAGTCGTAGCGGGTGCGGGCCGCCACGTCGCGAATGGCGAAGGCTTCCGCCGGGTTGAGCACCACGATGATGCGCAACCCGGGCCGCACCGTGCGCAGGCCGGTCAGCGGTTGCGGAGTACCATCTTCCAGCATCTGCAATTCTTCCAACTGCAGGTCACGAATGGGGACGCCAGCCGCGTCGCGGGCGTCCAGGTAGCCAGCGATGATCGGAAAGGCCTCGGCTTCGAGATGGCGCAGGGTAAGCGTGACCCCCGTTTGGGCGGCAACCTGGCGGGGAAGGAACAATGCGAGGCAAGCCAGGGCCACCGCAACGATGCGGATATTTTTCAACGCCGCGATTTTAGCATAAGGGGATGGGGGCTTGATGCAAAGTGCGGATGGTAAGATGACCGTACAATATCCCTGAATGGCGCGGTTAAATCGAATACTCTTGCTGCCTAAGGCCATGGCGCAACTCGGCATGCGCCCCATCTGGCTATATGCCAGATATCAGTTCAAGCTGCGCAGCGGTTGGCTACGTTGGCAGACGCCGCCAGTCGGCAACAGAAAGATCAGCCAGCATGCGCATCTACGCGCAATCGTAAAGCCGGCAGACAAGGGAGAGATCGAAAAGGTCCTGGGCAGGCGAGCCAAGGATCTCTTCGCCGAAGCCGAGGAAGTATTAGCCGGCCAGGTGCGTTTATTCGGCGCCGCGCCGCGCAAGTTGGAACTGCGCGTGCCGGGCAAGCTAGAGCACTGGACGGCCTATGCCAGCCGCATGCCGGACGGAAGCGACATCAAGCCGGTCTGGGAAGCCGGGCGCTTTGGATGGGCCACCGCCCTGGCGCGGGCCTACTGGCTGTCCGGCGAAGAGCGTTGTGCCGAGGGCTTCTGGAAATATTTCGAGGTCTTTGTCTCCGCCAATCCAGCCAACCTGGGCCCGCATTGGAGTTCCGCCCAGGAAGTAGCTTTGCGTATGATCTCCTGGGCCTTCTGTTACAGCCTGCTGGCGGACGCGGCCAGCACTACGGAAGCGCGCAAGACGGCGCTGGCCGCGACCGTAGTCCAACATGCCGAACGCATCCCGCCAACCCTGGACTATGCGCGGGCGCAGAACAACAATCACTTATTGAGCGAAGCGCTGGGCTTATATACGGCCGCGGCCCTGCTTCCCGATCATTCTGAAGCTCAGCGCTGGAAGCGGCAGGGGCTGGCGATCTTTGCCGAGGGCATAGAAAAACAAATCCACGACGACGGCGCCTATGCGCAGCACAGCAGCAACTACCATCGCCTGATGCTGCAACTGGGGGTCTGGGCAACGGTGGCAGCCAAAGCTCAAGGGGAAACTCTGCCGGCCCCGTGCATTGAAAAGCTACGGAAGGCAACTGACTGGTTGACGGTGCTGTTGGACGCAGAAAGCGGCCAAGTGCCCATCCTTGGACCCAACGACGGCGCTTATGCCCTGCCCCTAACAGTATTGCCCTTCACCGATTACCGGCCGGCCTTGCAGGCGGCTGGCGCCGCGTTCGGATCTGCAAGCTTGGCGGCCGGGACCTGGGATGAGATGGCTTTGTGGCTGGGCCTTGAGCCGAGCCAGGCAATAGGCGCTCGGGCTACCACTTCGCTGTTGCGGCTCGATGCGAATGATTCCTGGGCCTATCTACGGGCGGCCACTTTCCGGGAGCGGCCCGGGCACGCCGACCAACTGCACCTCGATCTGTGGTGGCGTGGGCACAACATCGCCATGGACGCGGGCTCTTATTTGTACAACGCAGCCAGCCCCTGGGACAACGCCCTGGCATCCACTCGTGTGCACAATACGCTGACCATAGAGGGACGCGACCAGATGACGCGGGCGGGCCGCTTCCTCTGGCTGGATTGGGCGCAGGCAAAAGTCTTGGCCACGCGCAACGACAAACGTGGCCGCCTTGTGCTCGCGTCAGCGGAGCATGACGGATATCAACGGCTAGGTCTCGTTCATCGCCGGGATGTGACGGTCGAAGGTCCTCGTTGGATCGTCACCGACCATGTTTTGCCAAACCGAGAGAAACGTCAGCCAGTGATGGCCAGCTTGCAATGGCTGCTGCCGGATTGGGAGTGGCATTTGGAAGGGAGCACGCTGCGCTTGGAGAGTCCGCACGGTCGCGTGGAACTGAATATTGAAACCAGCGGAGACGAACGCGCAGATCATTCGTTGATCCGCGCCGGCGAATCCATCCATGGCCCTGCCAAGGCTGATCCGGTGCTGGGTTGGTTCTCGCCAACCTACGGTGTAAAAGAGCCAGCCCTTTCCTTTATTGCTGAGGTGAACGGCTCGCCGCCTTTCACCATTACCACCACCTGGACCTTGCCGGCATGAAGGCCTTGCACATCCTGCTGATCCACCAGGCCTTCGTCGATCTGGATGAAGCCGGCGGCACGCGCCATGCCGAGTTCGCCCGCGCCCTGGCCGCGGCCGGCCACCGCGTCACGGTCATCGCCAGCCGGGTGAGCTATCTGACTGGCAAGGGCGGGGCCAAGGATGCCGCGACCGCCCGGGGCTTGACCATTATTCGCGCCGCCACCTATCGCGGACTGCATCGCAGTTTCGCACACCGTTTATTCAGTTTTTTTAGTTTCACGGTGAGTTCATTTTTCATCGGCTTACGCGTAAAGGATGTGGATGTGGTTTGGGGCACCACGCCGCCCATCTTCCAGTCCGCCACGGCCTGGGCCCTGGCGCGCTTGAAGCGTGCGCCCTTCCTGCTGGAGGTGCGCGACCTGTGGCCCGCCTTCGCCGTGGAAGTGGGCGTGCTGCGCAACCGCGCCCTGATCCGCGCCTCCGAATGGCTGGAGCGCTTCCTGTATCGGAGCGCGGATCGCATCGTGGTCAACTCGCCCGGGTTTGTCGATCACGTGGAGGCGCGCGGCGGCCGTAACATCACGGTGGTGCCGAACGGCGCCGACGCGGCCATGTTCGCTGCAGATGGCGCTGCATTCCGTAGACAGCAAGGCTGGCAGGCCAAGTTCGTGGTGCTTTACGCCGGCGCGCATGGCTTGTCGAATGATCTTGGCATCGTTTTGCAAGCGGCGGAGTTGCTGAAGGATGAGAAGCAAATCCACCTTGCCCTCATTGGTGATGGCAAAGACAAGCCTGCACTACAAGCACAGGCCGCTGAACTGCATCTCGACAACCTGCAATTTCTGCCTCCGTCACCCAAGGACAAAATGCCGGAAGTGCTCGCCGCGGCCGATGCCTGCCTGGCCATCCTGAAACCCGTGAAGCTCTACGCCACGGTGTACCCCAACAAAGTATTCGACTATCTGGCGGCCGGGCGGCCGGTGCTGCTGGCCATCGATGGCGTGATCCGCAAAGTGGTCGAGGAGGCCGGCGCGGGCATCTTTGTGCCGCCCGGGGACCCGGCGGCCTTGGCGCAGGCCATCCGCGCCATGGCAAGCCAGCCGGGCGAAGCGCGCCGCATGGGTGCCTCGGGCCGCGTCTATCTGCAGCAGCATTTCGATCGCGCCGCCTTGGCGCGCCAGATGCAAACCGTCATAGAGGAAACCGCCGCCCAACCGGCAACGCTATAATCTCAGCGTGGCGAAGAAGAGCAAGGTCCCGGAGCTAAGCGAGAGTGAACTGCGCCGCCAGCTGCTGGAACACCGCCAGCAAGACCGCGCCCGCCGCCTGCAGGCCTTCGGCAGGAGCGGCCAGCTTTTGCCGGCCGACGCCAAGCGCGCCGAAGCGCCCGGCGGCGACCCGCTGCGCGGATTGAACGTGCACGACGCGCCGGCGTTGAAACTGGAAGGGCGGCGCGCCGCCACCTGGGGGGACCGCGTGTTGTTGGCCATCGAGCTGCTGGCGGCCGCCGGCCTGGTCTACATTTTCTTCAACGGCCTTAGCGTACTGGACACGCTGAACCGCGAAGTGGCTTCGGCCTTTGCCCTGGCCGCGCCCGGCACTGCCGGCCCCACCCCGCTGCTCGGCCCGGTGGTGCTGCCTTCCGGGCACACGGCTCCCCAGGAAGGCCAACCGGCGCGCCCCAATGAGGCCGAGATCCCCGAGCATTTGCGCGTGCAAATGCAGGTGTACAGCGCCAGCATTCAGATCCCCACGCCCGGCCCGGAGCAGGCGCTGGGCCTGCGCATAGAGGCCATTGGCGTCAATGCGCCTATCGTGCAAGGCGACGATTGGGAAGCGCTGAAACGCGGCGTGGGCCAGCACATCGGCACGGCCAACCCGGGCCAGAACGGCAACCTGGTGCTCACCGGCCACGACGATATCTACGGCGAGGTCTTTAAAGAGCTGGACCAACTGGAACCAGGGGACGAGGTGACCGTGTTCACCGCCACCCATAGCTACACCTATATCGTCACCGAAACGCAAATCGTGGCGCCCACGGACGTGCACGTGATGGACGCAACGCCGGAGGCCACGCTGACGCTGATCAGCTGCTATCCATATCGCATCGACACGCAACGCATCGTGGTGTTCGCGGAACTGGTGGAATAGAGACTAGAAAAAGTGTTTTATTATCATTTGGCTAACTGAGGCAAATCAAGGATTTCCTGCAGTTTCCATACTGGAATAACTACCATCATTCCTGTATATTCATTGCGACCTTCGGGCCTAGGTGGCAATACTCCCATATCAACGCCCAACAAAAATACAGAAAGCGTCGAAAGACTAGTTCTTCCTCGAGGTCTGCAAGGTCGCCAAGACATTGGCAAGATCTGCAAAAAGGTAGGTGAGCCACTATACCCAGGTACTGATCTAGATTCAACAAGGTAGGCATCATGATTTGCGTTCCCATATCTCACCCCTTCGTACGGAAGCATTGAGATATTCCCAAACCTAACAGATGGGAGGTTTCTCTCCTGGCCCTCGTGATTAATAAATCGACCGACGGTAAATGTTTCATCACCTGGTCCTACACACCAATCCTTTAATAGTTGCTCTGTCAAAAACAAGTCCGTTGATATTGGCTCGACATCATGCCTTTCCGCATCGAGAGACGCTACTGTCCCTACAGCTACATCATCGCCATTCGGATTAACCACCCAATTGTCAACTTCAATGACATCAAACCTATTGTCACGAGTGTTTACGCGTATGTGAGTGAAACCATCATCTATCACGTGAGAGTTAGTTATCACATAAACGTCTTCTGTACTTTCCTTATCAGAGCCGGGTACACCTACAAAGAAACAAGTACCCCCTTGCCTTGTGCTGCTCCTGGCGTCCCTCTCAGAGGCATATAGATATGCAGTACATTTCAAAATATGATCAAGAATCCGAGGCATTATTTACCTTTCAACTGAAATCTTCTATCAACTCTAATCTACGTTGGTACAGCCTAGATTTCAAGGAACAAATTTCCATAAGGGCAGCACGCGGTCTTCGCCGAAGGTGTACACCGCGTAGGGTTCCAGATGGCCAGCCAGCATGGGGGCGTAGGGGTTGGTCTCGGTGAGGATGTATTCGTTGCCGAAGATGTAATCCACGCCCAGGTCCGCCAGATAACCGGCGCCGTTTCCCGACCTCAATGCTTCCAGATAATCCGCCGTATTCATCAGGCCGTCCATATTCACGATGGTGCGCCCGCGGCTGAAGTAGGCCAGGTTCCCCGCGCCGGTGATGGCCACGTTGGCGCCTTCTTCCGTGTTTGCCTCCAGCCAGCGGGCGCGGTGAATGTAGAAGCTATTGCTGCCATCGCCGGGAGCGCGCACGGCGGACTGGACAAAGATGAGGTAGGTGAAAGAGATGATTGCAAAGGCGGCCAATCCCGAAACCGCGCCCGCCCGCACGAGCTGCGGGAGCGATTTGGTCAAAATGCGTAGCAATGCTTCCAGCAGCAAGCCCACTACGGTCAAGATAAAAAGCATCTCGGCCATCCAGTACCAGGGCTGCTGCGCCACAGAACCGGATGCCTTGTAGTAAGCGATCTGCACAAAGCAACCCAGGAAGAACGTCAGCAGCCCCAGGCTGCGCGCCGCGCTTTCCAGAAACTTGCGTTGTGTCCAAATGAGCGCGGCACCCAGGGCCGCTAGTAGGCCGCCCAACGCCAACAGCACTACGCGCCTGGCGGCCGCGGCCTGTCCCAGCAGGGCCAGCAGCCGGTCGCCGGCCGCATACACCGGCGCGGTGAGCAGCGACCAGGGTCCAAGTTCGGGATGATCGGTGACGAACTGGCCAAAAAAGTCTGCTAAGCTGTTGACTGGGAAGCCGTACACCGTGTTGCGCAGTGTGCCCCACCACAGTTTCACTTGACCGCTGACCGGCGTGGCCGTGCCAAAGGCCAGCAGGTTCCAGGCCACGTAGGCCAGCATGATGGCGGCGATGGGAGCGGCGAAGGCAACTGCGGCAGATAGACGCCAGCGCCAGACGTCTTTTGTCTTTGACGGTCGCCAAACGCGTGTTTTTGTCATCTCTGCTCCGGGATTATGCGCTTTAGGTTCGTGTACAGCAGCCAATCGCTAATTAACCACCCACCAAAAATGAAAGCGGCAAATGCATCCAGCCCTCCCGAAGCATTGATGTAGTAAATAAGCATTCCCATAACCCATAGCAATCCGAATCCTGCCTCTTTCAGAGCACCTTTAAGAGATGCTACATCCCCACTACGAATATTGAATGACATAATAATGTACACAACTCCAGTAATGGTATTGATAATCGCAAAAGGCAATAAATCATCGTGCCCTGAGGTGAACTGTACCCATGCTAACAAAAAAGTCAACAAAGCATTTATGACCGCCAAGCTCGCGCTCGTGCGAATTACTTGAGAGATGCGCCTCCTTTCATAATCCAGTAGTCGCGCTAACAGCCACAGGCCGCCGAAGCCAACGATGAATACGTTGTCCAGCCGCGCCAGGATGGCGAGGCTGCCAAGCAGGCCCAGCCAAACCAAGCCGCGCAACGTGTCTTTGCGATCTTTGCTAGGTGAAAAGGCGACAAGGGTATACCAGAACAGCAGAATGCAAAATGCGTTCAGCCCGGCTTCGGTACCAGTGTGCAGGGTGAGGTCGTGGATGCGCGGCAACACGATCCATAACAAGCCGGTGAACGCGGCAACCCACGCCGAGGTGTAGCGCCGCAGCAGGCGATATAGCAAGATAGCCGTGCCCGCGCTCAACAGCGCGGATACGACCAGCAACAAGCGGAGCGGCAATAATAGATCGAATTGCGCTAAAAGGAAAAGCGGTGTGATCAGGAACAGCCACAGCGGATGGAAGCCGTTGGTGGGATTCAGCCCGTCGAAGGTGAAGCCGTGGCCTGCGGCCAGGGTGCGCGCCACCTGAAAATAATAGAAGCCATCGTCAGAGCTGTACCAATCCAGGATGGTGTTGGGGTTGCCGAAGGCGATATACAGCGCGGGCAAGAGGGCGAACAACAGGAAAAAGATTTCTACCTTGTTTTCGGAGAGCCAGCGCGGCGCGCGCTGCTTGGCAACCATGGGGAAAGTATAAACGAGCCAGCTTGCCAAGCGCCGGGTATGGATTTAGACTGCAGCCCGCTCATTGAAGAAGCTCAAAGCTCCCTTCATCTACCTGCTGGCTATGTTCGTCACTGGCTTCACCACCAAGGTGGTGTTCACCACGCACGTCATCTACCGCGTGCAGGTGGTGGGCATGGATGCCCTGCAGTTGGTGCTGGCCGGCACCGCTCTGGAAGTGGCCGTCTTCTTGTTCGAAGTGCCCACCGGCGTGGTGGCCGATATCTACAGCCGGCGGCTCTCTGTGCTCATTGGCTTCCTCGTCTCCGGCGTGGCTTTCACCATCGAAGGCCTGGCCCCGCTCTTCGGCTTCGTGGTGCTCTCGCAGGCCCTGTGGGGCTTCGGCGCCACCTTCATCAGCGGCGCCTTCTCCGCCTGGATCGCCGATGAGGTCGGCGCGCTACGCGTGGGCCCGCTCTTCCTGCGCGGCCGCCAGCTAACTCTGCTGGGCAGCCTGGCGGGCATTCCCTTCGCCGTCCTGTTGGCCGGCAGCAATCTGGCCTTGCCCTTCCTGATCGGCGGGCTGGTCCGCGTGGGCTTTTCGGTTTTCCTTTTGGCCTTTATGCCGGAGACGGGCTTCACGCCGGCGCCGAAGGAAGAACGGCAAGGTTGGCGCACGATGTTCAAAACGTTCAGCGAAGGTGTGGCGCTGGTGCGGCAAAGCCGAGTGCTCTCCACGTTCGCCTTCATTGCCTTGTTCGTGGGCTTGTACAGCGAAGCCTGGGACCGGCTGGGACAGGCTCACTTGCTGGAGACCTTCACCTTCCCATCCATCGGCGGCCTGCAGTTAGATGCCGTGGGTTGGTTCGGGCTGATCAACGTGGCCTTCATTCTGTTCAGCCTGCTGTCCAATGAGATCGCCAAGCGCGTGGTGGACACCACCCAGAGCGCCTCCCTGCTGCGCGCCCTGCAAAGCGTGTACGCCGCGATGGCTTTGCTCATTCTCACCTTTGCCCTCTCCGGCTCTTTCTATCTCTCCCTGGCCGCCATGCTGCTATTCGACGCCATCCGCAGCGTGAGCTTCCCTTTCACCGAAGCCTGGCTGAACTTGCAGATCCCGTCGAAAGTGCGCGCCACTGTGCTTTCCATGGCCGGCCAGTTGGATGCCTTCGGCGAGATGGTGGCGGGGCCTTTCCTCGGCGGAATCGGCCGCCTGCTTTCTACGCAAGCGGCGCTGGTGGTATCCGCCCTGATCCTTTCACCGGCGGTGCCGCTGTACCGGCGCATCCGCAGACAGTTAAAACAAGAGAGCCGCTGACGCGGCTCTCCATTATTTTGTTTTGCGCAGAGCTTTATTCTGAGAAAGCCGGGGCATCGAAGTCGGCGCGCCAGATGCCTTCCGCGGTCAGGGACATCACCCCACCGGTGACGTTCACCAGGTTGATGAAGGTCTGCCCGGGGGCCAGCGGGAAGGGTTCACCGTTGAGCTCGAAGTGGACGGGGATGGGCTGGTCGCGGTCGGTAATGTAGTCGGGGAACTGCGTGGACCATTCGAGTTCGAACACCTGCCCGTTGCGGAACAAGTAGGCCTTGCCACGCGCCGAGGTCATCTCCAGGTTGATGATGGTTACATCTGAGTTCTGCGCGGTGTGCGGCACCACCAACACCACCACATTCTCGAAGGTCAGCGTTTCGCCGGTCAGCCGGTCGGTCATCACATCGAAGTTCTGGGTGCCTGGTTCCACGAGCTCCCACAGGTAGGCGCCGAGTTGCGCATCGTAGACGAAGTGGCTGATGTTGTTTACGTTGTACTCGACGAACAACTCCTGGCCGCCCTCGCCGCCTTCGCCGAATTCCGAGGGCAGCTCGCCGCAGAACAGGTTGCCGCTCAAATTGGGCTCGGCGCAGGCGCCTTGGGTGTTGTTGGCCGCGATGGTCTGCAGGCGGGTCACATCCAGCCCGGCCCCGCCGATGTTGTTCGGGTCCTCGCCGAAAGCGGAGCCGCAGGTATTGATCAGCTGCGCCACCGTCGGGTCGGCGCCTGCCGTGATCAGGCAGCCGCAGTAGTTGACCTGCAGGTCCTGATAAGCCACGCGCCCGGAGCGCAAGCCCTCGATGCGATAGGCCTTGCGCACGCCGGCATCGAAATTGAGCTGCTCATTGATATCTTCATCCGTGGGATCGAAGAAGTCGGTGTAACCCAGGCCGGTCACGTCGCTGTCGATGGCGTCGTCACCCAGGTCCTTGTTCACCCAGTAGTAATCTCCGATGGAAGGCGGAGCGCCAAAGCGGATCTGGAATTCGGTATTGATCTCCACGTCGTTCAAGGCAAAGTAATAGTTGCCTTGTGCATCCGTGGTCGTCGTCTCCACGGTGTTCAGGTTGATGTCAACCAGGCGGACGGGCACATCCGGCACGCCGGGTTCACCCAGGTCTTGCAGGTGATTGCCGTTCGAGTCGAACCAGACGCGGTCGCCGATCAGATATTGGAAGTCGGCGGGCGCCGCGGCGCCCTCACCCGTGCCGGGGTCGTAATCCGGCTGCGGGAACTGGCCGTAGAAGCCGGCCATCAGGCGCGTGTCGCCCTCGCCGATGTAGAGCTGATAAATGATGGGGGAAACCGACAGCCCGGTCGGCGGGCGCACGGAGGGCGGGAAGATGGAAATGGAAAGGAAGACGGGCCGGTAGGTCAGCAGGGTCGGGTCGTCCACCGGCAAGCCCGAGAGTGGTGAATAGCCCTCAGGGAACTCGGAAGCCAGTGGGCCATAGCAGGCGGCCGCGGCGGCTTGGGTGTAGAAACCGGCGTCTAGGTCCTGGCCGCTTTCGGCCAGCTCGAACGGATCTGTCTCGCCGGTTTCCGGGTCGGCGTCGCTATCAGCGGCGTCATCGCCCGCGTCCATCAGCGAGCCCAGGTATTCCGTAGAAGGCGTAAAGATCAGGTGATATTCCTGGCCTGCAGCCACCTCTTCGAACAGGTAAAGGCCTTCGGGGCTGGTAGCTGTATCTGCGACCAGATTGCCATTGGCATCCACCAGATTAATGGCCACATCAGGCAGCGGCGGTTCATCTTCGTCTTGCAGCCCGTTGGCATTACCATCGATCCAGGCAAAGCCGCCAATGGCGGCGACTGTTGGCGCCTGCTCAACAACTACGGAGGGCGCCTCAGTTTCAGGATCCGGTATGGAAATAAGGCCGGCGTCGATATGGTCGACAGTACCTAGCGTGTAAGTTGCCGTCAGGCCCGTAGCGGGATCGACGTCGCTATCCAACGCATCATCGCCGCCCTGATCTTGAAGTGTGAACATCAAACCCCCTGGCGCTTCGAAGCCCAGGTAGAAATCCTGGGACCCAGCCTGCACAGAGAGGCCATACACGCCGCTACCGTCCGTGACAGTACTCGTAACGACACCGTCATCGCTGGCGCGATACAAAGTGACTTCCACTTCGCCAAGGCCAGGCTCGCCCGCATCCTGGATGCCGTTGCCGTTTGCATCAAGCCAGACGAAATTACCAGCACCGACACAACCCGCCAATAGTGCGGAAAGCGCGGCGAATGTGAGATAAGGAAGATGCTTTTTGTTCAAGCGAGGGATATTCATTGCGAACCTCGTAGGCAGATTGAGTTGTATGAACATTCTATCATCGGCGTTTGTTCATCGGATTAGAAAAACCGCGCCTGGCCCTATAGATTAGAGTCCCGCGCAGGGGAAATACTTCATTTTCGGCGGTGATAGACCCTGAGGAGGCGGGCGGTATAATCGGCGATTGGAGCCTGAATGCCAGCTGATCTTTTCGCCACACGCCAGACCCTACTTGTAAACCAACTCGATTACGTCTATTACAGCCTGCGCAAACTGGAAGCTGCCGGCCTCACCAAGCTGGACCGCCTGCCCTTCTCGATCCGCATCCTGCTTGAGGCTGTGTTGCGCAATTGCAACAACATCGATGTCTTCGAGCAGGATGTGCGCAACCTGGCTGCCTGGCAGCCCCGGGCCGCTGAGCGCGCTGCCATGCCCTTCAAACCGGGACGCGTGCTGCTGCAGGACTTCACCGGCGTGCCCACGATTGTGGATCTGGCCGCCATGCGCGATGCCATGGCCAAGCTGGGCGGCGATCCCAAGAAGGTCAACCCGCGCGTTCCCGTGGACCTGGTCATCGACCATTCCGTGCAAGTGGACTTCTTCGCCAGCCCGGATGCCCTGCAGCGCAACGCCGAGATCGAGTTCATGCGCAACCGCGAGCGCTACGAGTTCCTGCATTGGGGCCAGCAGGCCTTCAGCAATTTCCGCGTCGTACCGCCTAACACCGGCATCGTGCACCAGGTCAACCTCGAATACCTCGGCCAGGTGGTGATGACGCGCAAGGAAGGCGATGAGACCCTGGCCTTCCCCGATACGCTGGTGGGCACCGACTCGCACACCACCATGATCAACGGCCTGGGCGTGGTGGGCTGGGGCGTGGGCGGCATCGAAGCCGAGGCCGCCATGCTGGGCCGCGCCATCGATATGCTTGCGCCGGATGTGATCGGCTTCAAGCTGCGCGGCCGCTTGCGCGAGGGCGTCACGCCCACCGACCTGACCCTCACCATTACCCAAATGCTGCGCAAGAAGGGCGTGGTGGACAAGTTCGTGGAATTCTTTGGCCCCGGCCTGGATTCGATGAGCCTAGCCGACCGCGCCATGATCGGGAATATGTCGCCGGAGAACGGCGCCACGATCACATTTTTCCCTGTGGACGCCGAAACCTTGCGTTACCTGCGCCTGACGGCGCGCAACGAACAACTGATCGCGCTGGTCGAGGCCTATTGCAAGGAACAAAGTCTATTCCGGGATGCGAACACGCCCGACCCTGAGTTCACCGATGTATTGGAACTCGACCTGGATAGTGTGTTGCCCAGCGTGGCGGGGCCCAAGCGCCCGCATGACCGCGTGACGATCAACAATCTGCGCAGCGAATTCCGCAAGGCGCTCATGTCGCCCAAGAGCGAGCGCGGCTTTGCGCTGGATGCCGGCCAACTCGACCGGCGCGTAACCTTCGGCACCAACGGCGCCAAAGCCGAGATGGGCCACGGAGCCACGGTCATCGCCGCCATCACCTCCTGCACCAATACCTCCAACCCCTTCGTGATGCTCTCCGCCGGTTTGCTGGCCAAGAAGGCCGTCGAGCGCGGCCTCAAGGTCAAACCTTACGTCAAGACCAGCCTGGCGCCCGGCTCGCGCGTCGTGACCGAATATTTGGAGAAGGCCGAGTTGATGGGGCCGCTTTCCCAGCTTGGCTTTAATCTGGTGGGCTATGGCTGCACGACCTGCATTGGCAACTCCGGCCCGTTATCCGGCGAAGTGGTGAAGGCCATTACCGGAGCGGACCTGGTGGCCGTGGCGGTGCTCTCCGGCAACCGCAACTTCGAGGGCCGCATTCACCCCTACGCGCTGGCTAATTATTTGGCCTCACCGCCCCTGGTAGTGGCCTATGCGCTGGCGGGCACGGTGGACATTGACCTGACCACTGAACCGCTGGGCATCGGCCGGGACGGCTCGCCGGTGTACCTCAAGGATATTTGGCCGGCGAATGAAGAAGTACACCGCGCCATTGAGGCCAACGTGAAACCGGAGATGTTCGCCGAGCGCTATTCCAAAGTCTTCACCGAGAACGAAACTTGGAACAACATCAAAGCGCACGACAGCGAGCTGTATGCCTGGGACCCGGAGTCGACCTACATCCAGAACCCGCCCTTCTTCGAGGGCCTGACCCGCCAGCCCGCAGCGGTGGAGGATATCCATGGCGCTCGCGTACTGGCCTGGCTGGGCGATTCGGTGACCACCGATCACATTTCGCCCGCCGGGGCCATCCCCGCAGACGGCCCCGCCGGCAAGTTCCTGCTAGACGCCGGTGTCACGGTACCCAACTTCAATTCCTACGGCTCGCGCCGCGGTAACGACCGCGTGCTGACCCGCGGTACTTTTGCCAACATCCGCCTGAAGAACGCGCTGGTGCCAGGGGTGGAAGGCGGCTTCACCCTGCACCTGCCGGATGGCAAGCAGACGACCATCTTCGAAGCCTCCCGGCAATATAAGAGGGAGGGCGTGCCGCTGCTCGTGCTGGCCGGTAAAGAATACGGCGCCGGCTCCAGCCGCGACTGGGCCGCCAAGGGGCCCCTGCTGCTGGGCGTGAAGGCGGTCATCGCCGAATCCTACGAGCGCATTCATCGCAGCAATCTACTGGGCATGGGCATCCTCCCCCTGCAGTACAAGCTCGGCGAAACAGCCAAGACCCTTGGCCTCACCGGCCATGAGCTCTATGAGATTGACGGCATCCGCGCCGACATGAAACCCAACGCCGAGATCATGGTGCGCGCCCTGGGCGCGGATGGCAAGGAAACCACCTTCTGGGTGACCACGCGACTCAACACGGTCCAGGATGTACAGGTCTACAAGCAAGGCGGCATCCTGCCCTCCGTGCTGCGCGAAATGCTGTAAGGTCGCGTGGCATTCCGAACGGGACATTAATTCAACACCCGATCCCACGATCACATGGTCTTATTTGCAGAACGGGATTCGTTCAGAGAGATTTGGCCCTGAGGATTCTTCGGCTTTCTTGATTCCGTATCCGGGCGAATCAGGAATTGCCGCCTCAGAGTAACGGACCCCGCCGCAAGCGGCGGGACTTTGCGGTTTTGTTCAAGTTCATGTCCAATATTCTCAGCCATGCCTCCATTGACCTTCGCCTCAGTGAAAGCGCGGAAAAACAGACGCTAGCATTACCCTTCGCTGGGTTCTCGCTTTGCTCGAAGCCCTGGCTCAGGGTGGCACAGAAAAGAATAGTCATGTGCATTCCCCACCCTTTCTCCAGTTTTCCTTCCCTGGAGGGAAAAACAACCCCCGCTTTCCTCCACCGCCCCAAGGGGCCGGGTATCCGGCGGGGGAAGACTCTTCATGACACTTAATTCAAAACTCCGCCTTGCGGCGGAGTTTTTGTTTTTAGCTTTCCTTCAAGTGATCGCGCCCATCCGGGCCGGGGTCGTAACTCATCGGACCCTGCGGCACTTTCGGGTCGATCTCCAGGTCACCGGAATCCATAGCCTCCCAGATCAACTGGAAGGGCACCTTGCCGGCCTGCCACTTCTCCGCCATCACCACGCCGTGGCCGGGCAGCACGGTGAAGGCGAGCTGGCGCGGGTCTTCCGGGTTGCGCAGCGACTCGGCGCGGCTGAAAGCCGCCTTGATGCCGCGCGCCTGCGCTTCCGTAGCGCATGAGACCAGGTAATGGTAATAAGGCGGGTCCAGCGGCACGTATTCCACCAGCTTGGGGTTGAAGGCTTTCACCCCGCGATGGCCGTGCAGTTTGGAGCGCACCACCGGCACCTCGGTCTTCAGGCCCACGGTCTCATGCTGAATGCGCGGCAGCAAATGGTCCATGTCCATCATCTCGACGGCTTCCGAAGAAGGCGGATCGTTGCGCTTGCCTTCCACGTGCCGCACCTGGGCGCCGGCCCCGTTGGGGCGCACGCCCACGATAACCGCTAGGTCATCGTCGGTGAGGCGGCCCTTGTGCACCGGCCGCGCGGACCCCGTCACCGTGGCGATCAGCGCGTCGACGCGCGGATCCCAGGTGGCAAAGCAGCCTTCGCTGTATTGCTTGGCCACGCCTTCGTTCACCGCCGGCACTTGCACCAGGTCTTCGATGCGCACCATGTCGGTGAAGAAGCCGCGCTGGCCGATCTCCTGTCCGCCGCGGCGCATGGCCTCCGGCGTGCTCATGCTCTCCCAGATTTCGCGCTCAACGACCGGCTCGAGCAGCTCGTGGTCGGTGACCTCGGTGGTGCTTTCCGTTGTCACAATGCGCAAGGCGATATCCGCGTAGAAGGCTTCGGGGTTGGTGTTGATGCTGACCGGGAAAGCGCCCACCAGATCGAAGTGATACACGCGCTCGGGGTGCTTATCGCCCACCAGGAGCAGGATGCGGATGCTTTTGGCCTGCGCCTGCATCATGCGCGACAGCGATAGGATGGGGCCGCCCCGGGCGCCCTGGTCGATTAGCACGCGCGGTGCGGTGGGCGAAAGGCCTTCGAATAGGAAATCCTCGTCTCGGATCGGCTTCTTGGCCAGCGCCTCGCGGAAATGCTCCATGCGCTGCTCGAATTCTTTAGGCGAGATCTGGATGATCGTGTAGAGGACGGGGGAATGCTTGAGATTGAATTTGCGCCGCGCCATGAAGAACAACGCCTCGCGCCAGGGGATGGCCTTGCCGAACGGCGACGTAGTGAACAGCACCTTGGTCTCACTGGTGGGTGCGTCCGCCACCTTATGGCCCAGGTCGCGGAAGCGGGCTAGCAGACCCTGGCTGAACTCCTCCAGCACCGGCGACATGGGGCCGGGCGCGAAGGAAACCTCGATCTTTTTCAACCAGGCGTGGGTGGGATTGGTTACTTTAGGGGAAGCTTTTGTTGCTTGCATAGGCGGGAACCTCCGCTGACGGGCTGTTAAGTATAATACCGCGGAACTTCCCCGGTTCTGCTATGCACATCCTGGTAACCAACGACGACGGCATCCTGCACCCCGGCCTACTGGCCCTGGTAACCAGCATGCGCCAGGTGGGTGAGGTCACCGTGCTGGCCCCGGACCACAACTGGTCCGCCTCCGGGCACGTCAAGACCCTGCACCGCCCGCTGCGCGTGCGCCCCACGAAGATGCTGGATGGCTCCCCGGCCTTCATGAGCGACGGCGCCCCTTCGGATTGCGTAGCGCTGGCACTGCTGGGCTACATCGACAAGAAGATCGATCTGGTGGTCTCGGGCATCAACCCCTACGCCAACATCGGCGACGATGTGACCTACTCCGGCACGGTGACCGCCGCCATGGAAGCCGCCATCGGCGGCATTCCCGGCATCGCCTTCTCGCTGGATACGGCCGTCAATTTCCAGGGCGACAAGGATTTTTCGGCAGCGGCCGCCTTTGCCAGGCGCATCGCCGCCCGAGTGGCGGCCGAGGGTCTGCCGCGCAATACGCTGCTGAACGTCAATGTGCCCGCCTTGCCGCTGGAGCAGATCAAGGGCGTACGCGTGACGCGCATGGGCTTGCGCGTATACCGCGATGAACTGGTGCGCCGCGATGACCCGCAGGGCAACCCCTATTACTGGATCGGCGGCGAGGCGCCCACCGGCGTGCCCGAAGAAGGCACGGACGTCGGCGCGCTCAACGAAGGCTACGTGTCAGTGACGCCGCTGCACATGGATATGACCGCTTACAACTTCCTGGATGAGATCCAGGAATGGAAGTGGGACTGAGGTAAAAGGCAGTGCTGGGGGGTTGTGATAGGATGAATAAATGATCAGGGGATGGTTTGTTGTGGTCATCCTGATCTCTGTTGCATTCCTTTTCGCCGCATGTCAATCCGGGAATCCAGAGGAAACCACGCCCGCCGCAAAAGCGCTGGTGGCGTATTTGAACGCGTTGGTGGCCAAGGATGAGGCCGGGCTAACGCTGCTCTCCTGCGCTGACTGGGAGGCCAATGCCTTGCTGGAGCTGGACTCCTTTCAATCCGTTGAGACCCACCTGGAAGGGCTAAGCTGCCAGCAAACCGCATCCACCGAGGGGTCGGCGACGGTTATTTGCCAGGGCGCCATTGTCACCAGCTACGGCGACGAGGTGCAGGAGTTCGACCTTAGCGAGCGCACCTATCGCCTGGTGCAGCAAGGCAGCGATTGGCTGGTGTGTGGTTATTAAAAGGGCGGGTAAGAGGGAGGCGCGATCGAACGTGAATTTGCATAACCGCTATTTCCTGACCGCCATCTTATTCTTAGCGCTGCTTTCCGGCTGCGTGGGAAACAATACAGCAGCAGGCAACGTTGCCGCAAATACGCCGCTGCCAACAAGCACTATCACCAGCCGGCCAACACAGACCACGCCAGCAAGTACAGCCGGCAGCGCCACGCCCACACCCGCTGCCCAGCCTGCGGCAAGCGAAGTTAGCAGCGCGACCCCGGCGGCGACGGCCGACTGGAAATCCTGGCCGATGTTGCCCACCGTGTCAGCAGAGTTGAAGGCCGTCTACCAACTAGGATTGGAAAACGGCAACGATCCACATGCTTTCTCCATCCTTGGCGACTGCCAGAGCCAACCGGACGTGTTCCTGGGGCTGTACGACAGCGATCCTGCGGCCGTAGCCGACTTGCCGGATCATTTGCAGGAGACCGTCCGCTTTTTTTCGGGCTCCTTCGATCGCTACAGCCCAACCGTAAAAGACGCCACCACCACAGGGGCGCTGCTCTGGGGCGAATGGAACGATAACAAGGAAGGGCTGTGCGAGCCCGGCGAGACACCTCTGGACTGCGAACTGCGCGTGCACCGCCCCAGCATCGTGATCATCCATATCGGCACGCATTGGGAAACGCGAAATTACAAATACCTGACCATCATTGTCGAGAAGATCATCGAGCACGGCGCGGTGCCCGTGCTGGCCACCAAGGCGGATGACCGGGAGCTCGACGAGCGCGTCAACGAAGATGTGGCCGCGCTGGCCGAGGAGCTAGGCCTGCCGGTATGGAACTTCTGGGCTGCGGTGCAAGGCTTGACAATCGGCGGCTTGGACCCCGACAGCACCTGGGAGCTGACCGGCGAAGCCTTGGAGATCCATCGCCTGTCCGCCCTGGAAGCACTGGACGCGGTGTGGCGGGCGGTGACGGACTAAATACTACTGATTTATTATTTCGAGTGAGCCCATGGTTGCAGAAGGTACCAGGTCGAGCCTGGTACCTTCTAGCAATCAGGTGACGAGAAATCCCTGTGAGGCCGCGCTTGCCATCTTACAAAAAAGGGATTCCTCGTCAGGCTGCGCCGCTAAAGGCGGCGCAAAGCGCCCTCGCTCGGAATGACAAACTATGTAGCCTAGGGTCTCCGGAACACGAACTCGAAGCGCCAGCTACCATCTCCGGGAACCAGGCGGCTGTCTTCGTTCATGACCTCGAACCAGGTGGTGCCGGGCTTGAACGGGAAACGATCTCCATTGGCATCCACCAGATAAACAACCTGGCCCTCCTCCACCACCCATTCTAATTCAAAGGCCTGCCCGTCGCGGAATGCGTAGGCCGGGCCGTGGCCGCTAAAGTCCATGTCCACGATCTCGATGGCCGGCTCAATCTCCGTGGCGGGGCGATAGAAAAAATGGAAATGGGGCACATAGAGCACCACGACGTTGTCGGCGGCGACCTGCTGGCCGTTCAGACGATCAGTTAGCGGCGCGTAGGCCTCATTGCGCAGACCCAGATCCTCTTGCATGTCCTGGTAGCGCAGGTAACGCCCGCTGTCCGCGTCGTAATCCCAATAGTCGTAGGCCGAATAGGAATAATAGTTGTAAATGCGCGCCACTCCTTGCCCGCCCTCGGGAGCGTTGGCAGCAAAAGTCATGCCGCGCAGCTCGGGGCGCGTGTTGTTACCGCCGCGCGCCGCGGCATAGTCGCCGGCCGCATTGATGTCGGTTAGCAGGTAATCGCGGCCTTCCGGTTCAAAGCGGCACACCGGGCGCGGCGGGCACTCGCTTCCATCCAGCAGTCCGATGAGCAGAAAGGCACGGTGGTCGGCGTTGAGCCGGTCGAGGATACGCGGGTCGGCGCTGGCGAAGACCAAGATGTCCTGGTAGATCTCAGTAAGCAGACTGTCGAACATGCGGCCCGAACGGATGGGACCCACCAGCGCAGGACGCTGGCCGTAGAAGATGGCATAGAACCGCGTCAAGTCGTTGTTGTGATAGTACTCGTAGACAATATCAGCCAGCGAAAGCCCCCACTGCGGCCGCACAGAGCGCGGATAGTTGCTGATCTTCACCGCCACTGGACGGCGATCCAGAATAGCCGGGTCGGCCACTTCCAAGCCGGTCAGAGGATTTACGTTATCGGAGAAAGCCAACGGGTCTTTTTCCAGCTCGACGCCGGAGGGCGTGGCCGAAGGCTCCGGGCTGGCCGTGGGAGTCTCGGTGGGCAAAGGCGTTACGCTGGGAGTTGAACTGGGGGGAATTGGGGTGAGTGTCGGCGTGGCTGGTTGGCAGGCAGCGAGGAGCAGGCCGGCAACGAAAAGCACGATAGCGAAGCGATGGATGAGGCGGGGCACGGCGGGAATCTTAGCCGAAATTGGGGAGGCTCGGGCAATGTTACAATGCCGCCGCATCAGGAAAACGGACGGCCACGATGACGATCAGGAACAGCGAGATCAACGGAAACCGCATTCTGCGCATCATTCTGCTGGCGGTGGGCGGGGTGCTGCTCTTAGCGGTGCTATGCTGCCTGTGTACGCTCGCCGTGGGCTGGTACACAGGAGATTTCATCGTCAACTTCCTGCGCAGCCTGTTCGGAACCTAAAAGGGTCGGGTCTGGTTCGCGAGGCCACGCTTGCCGTGGCCTTATTATTTAAAATCGTTCGGTGAAGATCCGCTGCAATTCGCGCAAGCCGCCCAGGGCTTTTTGCTGGATATCGGGAGGCAGGCCAAGCGCCTGGAATTCGTCTTCGTCGAGGACCACTTGGCGGCCATCGGGGTAGACCGCCAGGTCCAGCGCCAGATCGCGGAAAGCGATCAGGCTCTCACTGATCTCAGGTGGATAAGTCACGTTGCAATACCAGCCCTTCAGGCGATCGTCGTCCCGGCCGCGGATCTCGTAGATGTTGTACCAATGATCTGAAAAATAGGTCTCGAGGAAACGGTCGCCTAAGTCCAGCGGGATATCCAGCAGGCTGCGGCCCTGCAAACCAAAACGTGCTTCGATAAGGATCTCCCCCGCCGAGCGCTTGAGCACTTTTCCCTCGTAGCGAAAGACCTCGACCCCTTGAGGATTCTGTTTGCTGATGGCGATGTCATTCTTCACGGGGAAACACCTGGATGGCTTTCTTGGGATCGAAACTCAATTGTACGCGGGCTCCGGCGCGGGGCAATTCCGCCGCCGAAGGCAACTCAATCACGAGTTGAGTTTTGCCCACCAATACCTTTGCGCGCAACATCTTGCCGCGGAAGCGCTTGCTCAACAACCTGCCCTTGAACTTCAGCGGCCCTTTGCCGCCCAGCTGGAAAGCATCCGGGCGCAGCAGTACTATCGCTTCACCCGTCAGCACCGCCCGGGGTGCAGGCAACTTGCCCAGTGGGGTTTCCAGCCACACACGCTTGGCGGATCTGACCACGGTGGCCGCAAACACATTCTCCAAACCGAGGAAGCGCGCCACGAAAGCCGAGGCGGGATGGCGATAGAGTTCCTCCGGCCTATCCACCTGTGCCACGCGACCCGCGTTCAGCAGCACGATGCGGTCCGCGATGGCGTAGGCTTCTTCCTGGTCGTGGGTCACGTAAAGGCTGGTTTGCCCCGCCTGGCGCAAGATGGCGGCGAGATCCTCCAGCAGGCGAGTACGCAAGGCGCGGTCCAGCGAGCCGAGCGGCTCATCCAGCATGAGCAGGTGCGGCTGGGGCGCCAGAGCGCGGGCAAGAGCTACGCGCTGCTGCTCGCCACCGGAGAGCGTGGTCACGTCGCGGTGTTCGAAGCCCGAGAGGCCCACCAGACGGATGACTTCGTTGACACGGACAGCAATCTCTGCCTTATCCTTGCGGTGCATCTGCAGGCCGAAAGCGACGTTGCCGAACACGTCGCGATGAGGGAAGAGCGCGTAGTCCTGGAACATGAGGCCAAAGAGCCGGCGATGCGCCGGCACCGCGGCCATGTTTTTCTTGTTCCACAGCACCTGGCCGCGGTCCGGAACTTCGAGGCCGGCAATGATGGAGAGCAACGTGGATTTACCGCTGCCGCTGGGGCCAAGCAAGGCAACGATTTCGCCGCGCTTAACATCGAAGGAAACGCCGCTCAAGGCGGGCTTACCGGCGAAGGACTTGTAGATATTGCGCACGGTGAGCATGTCAGAATTCTCCCACGTCGGCGACGCGCAGCTTCTCGATGGCCAGCATGCCGCCGCCGGTGACCAGCATCAGGATGGTGCTCAGAGCCAGGGCCTGCCCGTAGGTGAGCGCGCCCGGCTGCGATAGCAGCCGGTAGATCAGCACTGGGATCGTCGGATATTCCGGACGAGCAATGAGCGCGGTGGCGCCGAACTCACCGATCGAGATGGCGAAGGCGAACATGGCCGATACCAAGACGGCACGGCCCACCAAAGGCAAATCGATGTGGCGTAAGACCTGCCCCGGTGCAGCGCCCAATACCACGGCCGCCTGGCGCAGGCGCGGGCGGATGCTGCGCAAGGCCGGCGCCAGGCTGCGCACGACGAAGGGCAGCGCCACCAGGGTATGCGCCAGCGGGACGAGGACCGGCGAAGCGCGCAGGTCGAGCGGCGGCGCATTGAGAGCCACGATAAAGCCGAGGCCCAAGGTGACCGCCGAAGTGCCCAAAGGCAGCATGAGCAGCGGGTCGAGCAGACGGCTTAGCAGGGCGCGCTCGTTGCGCGCCAGGGCCCACGCCGCAGGCAGGCCGATGGCCAAAGCCAAGGCAACCGTAGCGGCCGCATAGACAAGCGAGGTGCCGATGGCGTTCTGAGGACTGGCAAAGAATATGTTGCCGCGCGGGTCCTCGCCCAGAGCGCGGTAATAGTCCAGGGTAAGGCCGGGTTCAACGGTGGTTTGGCCGCGTTCCGGACCCACGCGGGAGACCGAGCGGAGCGCAAGGCCGCCAAGTGGGGCAAGAAAGAACAAAGCCAGCAGGACCAGGAAACCGCCGGCCAGCACGCGATTACGCCGCGACGTAATTGGCCGCGCCGTTACCTGCGGGGCGCGCAGCTCCTGTGGATGCGAGAGTCGCGCGGAGAGGCGTGTGTAGATGATGGTCAGCGCCAACGTGCACAGCAACTGGATGAGGGCTAACACCGCCGCGGTGGGCAAGTTGAAAAGCGCTACAGTCTGGTAATAGATCTCGGTTTCTAATGTGGCGAAACGCGGACCGCCTAGAACGAGGATCACGCCGAAAGAAGTGAAATCGAAGATGAAGACCAGCAGCGCAGCCGCCGAAAGCGCCGGGGCGATCATGGGCAGCGTGACCTGGCGGAAGGTCTGCCAGGCGTTGGCGCCGAGGCTGCGAGCGGCCTGCTCGATGCGCGGGCTCAAGCGCGCCCAATAGTCGCCCACCAAACGCAGCACGATGGTGGTGTTGTAGAAGACGTGAGCGATGAGGATTGCGCCGAAGGTGTTCACGAAATGGATGGGCGGGCTTTCCAAGGCGAACAAGGCCATGGCCGCCTGGTTCACCCAGCCGCGCGGACCTAACAATGCATCGAAGGCGGCCGCCACCACCAGAGTCGGCAATACGAAGGGCACGCCGCTGAGGGCGCGCAGCAGACTCTTGCCTGGGAAACGATAGCGCGCCAGAAGATAGGCGGCGGGCAAACCCACCGCCAGGGTCAGCAGCGTTGAAAGCGCCGCTTGCCAAAAGGTGAAACCGACCACGCCGCGCAGTGACTCGTTGGCTAAGACGGCTGCGACGGGCTGCAGGAAACCATCGCCGCGGGCGAAGCTGAACCCCAGGATGCTGGCCAGCGGATAGAAATAGAAGAGCGCCAGGAAAACCAGGGGCAGCAGCCAAAGCGCAGGCAGCAGCCACTTACTGCGCGAATTACTCAAAGATCCACCGGGTGGCGCTCTCTGGGAAATCCTTTTCACGCCAGGCGAAAGCGCGATCCGGTTTCAATCTAAAAATGATCCCCGGCCCTTGCATGGGCAGGCCATATTTCTCCTTGTAGGCTTTATCCAGCGCTTTGAGCAGGGCCTTGTCGCTCACGTTTTCAACTTGCCCTTCGAACATCACTGCTTCATCGCCGCTTTCCGAATGCACGCTTACCAGCGGCCTGGCCGCCAGGTTGCGTCCCTTGCGCGAATTTGACCCGGTGCTGAAGTAGAAAGCGCCGTCGTGCCATAAGCCCCACACCGGGGCGGCGTGCGGCCTGCCATCCGGAGTGACCGTGCCGATCCAATAATTGTGCGCCTTGGCCATGCGCTCTTCCACGAAGGACCAGGGCAGCAGGCCGGCGCCTTCTTTCTCACCCACAATGCCGTAGCCCGGCATGTCAGGTCGAGAGACTATAGGTTCCATAGTTATTGCCTCCACAGAAGCGAATTTAAGAACGCGTCCCGCCTTCCAGCGAGGTCGCTGAAAACAGGAGGGGTGAAGGGATTCCTCGTCGGGCAGCGCCGCTAAAGGCGGCGCTAAACGCCCTCGCTCGGAATGACAAGCAGAGGAACGTTATCTCAACACCGTATCGGTCCAGGCCTGGATCCACTCTTCGCGGTGCGCGGCAATGTCCGCCGAACTCACAAAGGAGGTGACCTGCGGCTCGACCAGGAAGTTCACGAACTCCGCCTGCAATTGGGCGTTGGGATTCACCGGGAAGACGAACATTTGCAGCGGCAGGTCTTCCTGGAAGGCAGTGGACAGCATGAAATCCACCCAGGCCTCGGCCAGATCGCGGTTCGGCGTGCCTTCTAGGATGCCGACGAACTCGATCTGGCGGAAGCAGGAGCCGTCGGAAGCTACGGCGGCCGTCACCGGGGCGTCCATCGGCTTCTCAGCAAAGATCAGATCGACGGGCGGGCTGGAAGCATAGGAGACCACGATGGGCCGCTCCCCGCCCCAGCGGCTGAACTCGGTGTAGAAGGCAGTCTCCCAATCGTTGACTACCTTCACATCGTTGGCTACCAAACCTTCCCAGTAAGCCAGGTAAGCATCCTCGCCGAAATGGCCGATGGTGGCGAAGAGGAACGCCAACCCAGGCGAAGAAACGGCCGGGTTCTCGACGACCAGCAGGCTGGCATATTCAGGCTCAAGCAGATCTTCCAGATTCGCCGGCGGAGCCAGATCGTTGTCGTCGAAATAGGCGATGTCGTAATTCAAGCACACATCGCCATAATCCACCGGCAAGGCGCGGTGTGCGGCATCCAGCTCGAACTCATCGGGGATCTCGGCGAGCATAGGCGACTCATACGGCTCGAAAATATTTCCCTCCAGGGCACGGCTCAAAAAAGTGTTGTCCACACCGTAGAAGACATCCGCAAAGGGCGCCTCGGCGGCAATGATGGCTTTATTGGTGGCTTCGCCAGCGTCCCCCGATTTGAGGAATACCACCTGCGCATTGTGCTCGGCCTCGAAGGCCGCCGCTACTTCCTCAGATACGGCGAAGGAATCATGCGTCATCACCGTGAGCGTGCGCGGGCCTGCGTCCGCGGCGGTTGAAGTGACCGCGGCCGGCCGGCAGGCGGCCAGGGCGAACAAGAAAACAACTAGTAGGATCTTTGCAATGGCTTTCATGGCAACTCCTTACCTCTAATCAGTGGGTGGTGAAATTACACACAGCAAACAGCCTTCTTTTAGCTCGACCGCGGCGTCTTCGGCGAGAACAACGTTGCTCACCCCGCGGCTGGACCCGAAAGTGAGAGTCTCGTTGGCAAGCGGGAACTTAAGGCCGCGAGTGGAGACTCCTTTGGCGTCGCCGCCAAGCGAAAGCAACGACACGCGCTCGCCGACGCGCGCCGCCAAGGGGCTGCCTTGGCGGATGACAAAGAGGCGCTGCTCACCCTGCAGGAAGAGGATGCGCCGATCAGAGAATTGCGCGTGCGCCGCCAGCAAGAGGTTAGCGACGCTGTGGTCCCAGCGATGGCCCAGGCCGGCGAGCACAACGATCTGCTGAGCCCCTGCATCTTTGGCATGCAGCAAAGCCAACTCGAGGTCGGTCTGGTCTTTGTCAGCAGGGTGAGTGAGGATGAGCGCGCCTTGGCGCTCGAAATCGGCGCGCAGCTTGGCGTCCAATGAATCCAGATCGCCGATGATCACCTGCGGCAGGATGCCGAGCGCCCGGCAATGCCGGGCGCCGCCGTCCGCGGCGATGATCAGGTCAGCCGAGGCAAGGCGCTTGTCCAGGTCTCTTGGCGGATCCAGTTCCCCATTGGCGACGATCAGTGCCTGCAAAACAAAACCTCCGCTGGGTTGCCGGAGGTTGGACGAGACAGTTTCAGCGATCCCTCCGCCGGCATTACCCGGATCAGGTATCCCAAGGTTGGCGGCCCGCTGTGCGGGCTGACAAACTTGGGTACGGGTCGCAGGCCACAGCCTGCCTCTCAGCAACGCGATTGCTTGTTGGCGCTAGCCAACCGGCAAAATCGCACGCTCCCCGTGCATTGAATTTAGGAGATCAGTATACCTTATTGAAGTTTCTTTCCATAATTGTGGGTGTAATAGTCGCACAAGTCCTTCAGCGGACATTCTGGACAGCGCGGTTTGCGCGCCACGCAGATCTCGCGGCCGAGTCGGATGATATTCAGGTGCGCGGCGTAATAGCTTTCCGGTGGGAATAGATCCTCGAAATAATCGTGCGCCTTTTCTACGTTCATCGACGCTGGCCGCAGGCCGATGCGGCCGGTAACGCGGTAGATGTGCGTGTCCACCGGGAAAGCGGGTTTATCCAGGGAGAATTGCAGCACGATGGCCGCCGTCTTTGGCCCCACGCCTTTGAACTGGCGCAGCCAGGTTTTGGCTTCGGGGGCAGATAGCTCGCGCAGAAAGTCCAGGGAGAGCTCGCCGCGCGCTTTGGTGATGGAACGCAGCGCGGCCTGGATGCGCGGCGCCTTTTGGTTGGCAAGGCCGGCGGTGCGGATGGCGGCTTTGACCTGGCGCAGGGGTGCATCGCGCACCGCCTCCCAGGTGGGGAAGCGCTCCTTGAGCGCGTTGAAGGCCACATCGCGATTGGTGTCGTTCGTATTCTGCGAAAGGATGGTGGAAACGAGTTCATCCAGCGGGGGCAAAGGATTGCGCCAGGTGGGGTGCCCGTAGAAATCCAGCAAGCGTTGGTGCACGGCGCGGGCGCGCTTGGCCTGGTCTTTCATCACAGATCCAATGTGAACACAGGCTGCCCGCGGCCCACCTGGAGGCCGCGCCAATTGGTGAGTTGGCGCTCGGGCCCGATCTCGGAAAGCTGCGCAAACTCGCCTGCGGAGATAGCACCTAACTGCCGCAGTACCTCAATGGAGACTGCGTGGCTCACCCAGCGGCGCGCATCGCCATCGGCGATCTTGATGGCGATGCCCAAGGCGGGAGAACCGGCCTTCAGTGCGCCCGGGGCCAGGCCGAGGGCTTGAAATCCCTCGGCGCCGCCCTTGGAAAGCAGCCGCCCGCCGGTGGCGCCCATCAGCACGGTGTCGAAGCGCCCGGGGCCGCCCACCAGATCGGGGTGCGCCAGCATGGCAGCGCGCACCTGGCCGCAGGCAGCCTGCATGGCCGCGGGTAACCCAGCCGGATCCATCAGTTGAGCGTAAGCACGCGCGGTGTTAAAAAGCGGCGCGGCCCAATTGGGGGCCGAGCAACCGTCGGTCCCTAAAGCCAGTTCGGAGACAGGCAGCTCGGCCAACTGGGAAAAGCACGCCAGGATCTCTTGCTGCAATGGATGCTGTCGATCGAGGTAGGAATCCAAGGGCCAGCCGCGCAAGAGGGCGCAGGCCAGCATGCCGGTGTGCTTACCGGAACAATTGTTGCGATTGGGGGTGGCCGCCTCTCCCCTCTTCTCCATGGCTTGTGCGGTGGGCAGGTGATGCGGCGAATGAATACCGCACTGCAATTGATCTTCTGCAATACCTATCTTCGCCTGCAACGCAGAGATCAGCGCGACCTGAGCGTCGGTGCCGGAATGCGAAGCGCAGATGATGGCTAGCTCCTGCATCGACAGGTCGTAATGTTTGATGCCGCCGGCGAGCACCAAGGGCAGCGCCTGGAATGGTTTGGCGGAAGAGCGCAGGAAGGCTGACAAGCGTGAGTCGCCGAAGGCAGCCACGAGTTGGCCCGCCGCGTTGACTACAACCAGCGCGCCGTAATGCAGGGACTCCGGGTGGCCTCCCCGGCTCAACTCAAAGACAGGTTGGTAAGCCGAGGCAGGCATGGGCGGACTTAATAGTTGTTCTGGGATTTGCCGGCGGGCAGGTAATGGCGCGCAAAGTAGGACTGCATGCCGTGCCGCAGACGCTGCATATAGAAAGCCTGGCGTTTTGCGGAGGCCTTATATTTTTTGGCCAGCTTGGCCGCCAGTTTTTCGATCTCGGTCGAGGCCGATTTTTTCCTGGCCAGGCGCTTCAGGCGTTTTTCAACATCCATCAGCAGACGGCGCAGGCTAGCCAGGTCTTTACGCTCTGCTTTGCCGCCGCGGCCGGCTATCACGGTGAAATCGCGATATTCCCGCGAAGCCAGTAGGTCAAGTTGCTCAACCCAGGTGGGGATGTCCGCCAGGGCGAAGAAGGGTGGTTCGCCAATTACAACCGCGTCGCCTGCGAAAACGACCCGTTGCCTGGGGGCCACAAGCCAGCAGGCATCCGGGCTGGAGCCAGGATGGTGTTCCAAGCGCAGCTCATCGCTGTCGAAATTCAGGGAAACGTGATCCGTGAAGGTGATGCGCGGCAGGATCCAGTGCAGGCCGCTTAGGCCGGGAGTTTCTTCCCATTCGGCGCCACTTTCCTGTTTGAGCGCTTTGAAGATAGCGGCGCGGCGGCGGATCTGGCGCACCACTTCATGGTGGGCGAGCACCTGGGCATCCAGCGTCTGTGCGCCCAGAGTGCGGTCCGGGTGCGAGTCGAGGAAGATCGCCAACCGGCGCTTGGGAGCGCCGGCCTTGTGCAGGCCGGCCAGCCAGGCGCGCCCGTCTTCCGGTTTTAGCGGCGCGTCGATCAGCAGGGTCTGGTCAGAAAAGATGAGCGCGCCCACCGTGGCACCGGGATAACCGTTCTCGAAATAGATGGAAGCCTTTACCTTTTTCATTTTAGTTGAGCGGTGCGCGCAATAGGAATGGTGAAAGCGAAGCGAGAGCCTTTGCCCACTTCGCTCTCCACCCAGATGGTGCCGCCATGTCCCTCGACGGCCAATTTGCAGTAAGCCAGCCCCAGGCCTAGGCCCTTGGTCTTCCCCGTAGCGCCGATCTGGACACGGGCGAATTTTTCGAAGATGCGCTGCTGGTCGGCTTTGGGAATGCCGCGTGCCTGGTCCTGCACCCACATCTCCACATAATCACCGGCGCGCTTGGCGCCTACCGTGACCAGCATGCCTTCAGTGGAGTACTTAATGGCGTTCTCGATCAGATTGATCAGAACGCGGCGGATCATTTCGCTATCCGCCATCACCTTGGGCAGGCCTTTGGGCACGGCGGCTTCCAGCTTGACCTCTTTGCCCTGGGCAGAAGGCGCTACCGCATCCAGAGCGGATTGCACAAGCTCGGACACCGGGTTCGGTTCGGGGCGGCCGAGCCGCTGCCCGGACTCCATGCGCGAGGTGTCCAGCAGGGAATTGACCAGGCGTTGCACGCGTTCTGTGGAACGCATGGCGATGTCGAGCACCGAGCGGACGGTAGGGTCCTCGTTGGCGGGCAGCATCATCTCGAGCACATCCAGCCCTGAGACGACATTGGCCAGCGGGGAGCGCAGGTCGTGGTAGATCATCGAAGCCAGGTCTTCGCGCAAGGTATCCAGTTTGGTGCGCTCGGTAATGTCGCGCAGGATCCATTGCAGCTGCTCGGCGCCATCCACCCTGATGCGGTGCACGTACACCTCGATGTTGATCTGGTCCTCGCCTTTCCCCTGCAAGACTGTTTCATACGAAACTGTCTTGCCTTCCTTGAGGTTGGCCATGTCTTTGCCAAGCGCCTTGTAATCAGCTTGATGGAAATGGTGCACGCTCATTTGCTGCAGCGTTTGTTTATCGAAGCCGATGAGCAGTTCCGCCTGGCGGTTCGCTTCGACGATCTTGCCGACCAGATCCGTGATGAGGATGGGGTCGATGCTGTCCTGGAACAATTCCTGATAGCGGCTGCGGGCTGCCTGCATCTGCTCGAACAGCTGGGCATGTTCGATGGCGGTGCCGGCCAGATTACCAATGCCTTCCAGCACAGGCAGATCCTCCGCGTCGAAAGTACCCGCCAAAGGGTTGAGCGCCTCCAGAACGCCGATGACTTTATTCTTGGCGCGGATAGGCGCGCCGGCCACGGCGCGGGTCTTGAACCCGGTGGCTTCATCCACTTTGGTGAAGAAGCGCGCATCCGCAGCGGCGTCCCGGACGATAATGCCTTCCCCTTTTTGCGCCACCCAACCCACGATCCCCTGACCGAGGCCGACGCGCAGACCGATGATCTTCTTGCTGTGCGGGCCGGTTGCCGCGCGGAAGACCAGCTCTTTGCCGCCCGGTTCCACCAGGGCAAGCGACACTGCTTCGACTTCCAGGGCGCTCGTGGTCTGTTCCAAAATGGTCTGCAGGACTTCGTCGAGCTGCAAGCTGGCGCCGATGGCGCGGGCGCTGTCGGCGATGGCGGTCATAATGGCGGCGCGGCGCTGGGTTTCGGCGTAATAGCGGGCATTCAGCACGGCGAAGCCGGCCTGGTCGGAGATGGTCTGCACCAGGTTGAGGTGCTCTTCGGTAAAGAAGCCGGGTTCGGGGTGGGTAAGCGTCATCACGCCCACCAGTTTGTCACGCACGATGAGCGGAGCGCTGACCACGGATTTCGGGCCAGCCTTGACCCCGTCGGCGCGGGTGGGGCGCTGCCAGCGTTTGTCCTGGATGGTATCGGGGATCAGCACCGCCTGGCGGTGCTGGCGTACCCAGCCGGCCAGGCCCTGCTCCAGTGTGAATTTGAGCTGTTCGGTGGCTTCCTGGATGACCTTGTCTTTGAGGACAATGATCGAATCGATGGGTTGCCCGCGATCATCCAGAACGATTATGCTGCCGCTACTGTTGCTGCCGCTAACGTTCTCGAGGGAAAGCTTAAGGACCCGCTCCAAGACGGCGCGCAATTCCAGCGCGGCGGCCAGCTCGCGGCTGATGTGGTACAGCAGGTCAAGGGAGGCTTGAGTGCGCCCGCCTTCCCTTGTCGCAGGGGTCGCCGTCATTCTATGAGCGCAGGCGCCTGGCAGAGAAAGCAGCGGCGCTCAAGCGAGTATAGCATGGGCTTTTGCGGGCAGGCATTCATGGGGCGCGTAATCGAGCAGGGCTAGTAGCGTCTACTTGTTTACCGTAGGCAGGTCAAGCAGCAACACTTCCAGGGCCAGGCGGGCATTTATATTGGTATTCAATTGCTCCAGTGTCCGTTCGAGCGCAGCCACGCCCTGCTGGACGGCCGCCAGACCCAGAGAATCCGCCAGGGAGTTGATGCGCTCGGCCCGGTCGGGATTCGAAAGCGCGGCAACGCCAGTCCCATCCGCGGTTAGGCCGCCGGCTCGTAAGAGCACGTCGCGCCAAAAGGAGAGCCAGACCAGTAACTGGGAGCGAAGCTTTTCGCGATCTTTGGCAGCCTTCTCGGCAAAGGCAAAACGCTGCACGCGGCCCGCGGGCAATAGTTGCTCGCAGTCGGCCAGCCATTGGGAGCGTTGTTCCAAAGCGCCGGGATCACCGTGCAGGCGGATGGCCGCTCCGGGCAGCCCCCCACTTAGGCTGGCGAGCAAGTTTGCGTGTGCTTGATCGACCTTCAGACTCTCGGCCAGTTCAGCGGCCAAGGGTCCGATGGACATGGGGCGCAAGCGAATCACTTCACAGCGTGAGACGATGGTCTCCGGCAAGCTGTCCACGTCCGGCGCGGTGATGCAGAGCAGCACGCTGGGATTCGGTTCTTCTAATGTTTTCAACAGCGCGTTGGCGGCTTCTTCGTTGGCTTGCTGGAAGTCACGCAGCAAGGCGATCTGGAAACGGGCTTCCAAAGGTGTGCGCGAGAGCTGGCGGCTTAATTCGCGCACTGCAGCCACTTTGATCTCGCGGTCGCCCTCCTGAAGTTCGAGGAGTAAAAGGTCGGGATGCTGCATGCGGGAAAAGCCTTTGCAGGCGCGGCACGCGCCGCAGAATTCCCCCAACGCCGGCGGGTTAGTGCAATTCAGCGCCTGAGCCAGGCGCAAGGCCAGTGTGCGTTTGCCAACGCCGGCCGGCCCGGTGAATAAGTAAGCGTGGCGCAGGCGCTTGGCGGCCAGCTGCCCCACCAGCAACTGCACCGCCCACTGGTGCCCGAGCAAATCCCAGTTAGCGGCCATCAGGGTCCGGCGAAGTGAACCTTATCGGCGTAGATGGTGAGCACATGTTTGTCGCCATTGGTGATCGTGAAGCTGCCGTTCATCGTTTTCTTTTCGAGGCGCACGCGGTAAGTATAAGTACCTTCCGGCAAAATCAGCGTCAGGCCGTTTTTGATTTGGTATTCCTGGTGCACAGGCGAGAGGAGGGTAAAGGTAATTTCATCCTCGCCACTTTGATTGGAGATTTGCAGCGGCGCGTTCTGGTCGGCCTTGTCGGCTTGGGCGGTGCCCAGTTGCGTGGATTCCATCTGGCCGTACGGCGTCCAGGTAGGCGCGAACGTGGCGGTAAATGTCGCGGAAGGTTCGAGGGTCGGGGTGTCGCTGGCGAGAGGAGACGGAGTCGGCGAAGGTTCCGGCGTTGAGGTCGGCACGCTGGTGTTGGTGGGAAGGGCGGCCAGAGTGATGGCCACTGCGGTGCCTGCCAGGTCGTGCGCGGTGGCCTGTGCATCTGCCGCATTCAAGCCGCCAGCCGCGCAGGCGGCCAGGAAGATGGAAAGAAGAGAAGTCAGCAGAATAATCCGTCCGCCGATGTTGCGAAGCATGATTAATGGAAGTGCCTTTCCAATCAAGAGATACAAAGAAATAAGCCTGGCCCTCATTGTACCGAGTCCCAGGCTTTTCTCTTCTTCTTAGTTCGAATTTGTCTTAGCGTTTCTTTTTCTTTGGTTTGGCCTTCGCCTTTTTGGCTTTGGCCTTTGGCTTCGCCTTAGCTTTTGGCTTCGCCTTGGCCTTGGCTGCCTTCTTGGGCTTCGCCTTAGCCTTGGCTTTCGCCTTCGGCTTAGCTTTGGGCTTGGCCGCGGGTTTGGCTGCCGGCTTGGGGGCTGCTTTGGCGACGGGTTTCACCGACGCCGGCAAGGCCACAGGCGCCACCGCCAAAGAAGTAGGTGCCGGCTTGGCAGGCATGGCCGCCGCGGGGGTGAATGCCGGTTTCGGCGCAGGGGTGGCGGTTGGCGCAGCCCCCATAGAAGGCGCCTTCACCGCGACATCCGCTTCCACCATGAACACCTCGTCCCCTTCGCGCACACGGTCCTTGACCAGGATAGCTACGTCGTCGCCAGGCCAGGCCGTCTCCACATCGTTGTGGTCGATCTGCATCGAAGTGACCTTCTCAACGAGATCAGTGGTCGCCCCTAAGATGTGGACTTCGTCCCCGGTCTTAAGCTGGGCCGAGAGTTTTAGCACGGCCGCACTGGGACCGGCAAAGAAATGGGTTACTTCGCCTACTTTGCGTTCCATGATTAGACCTCCGGATACTCCGATTCCTCTTCCCAATATACAGGCTATGAACCGCCCGTCAAGTAGTCTATATTATACGGCTGTTCTATAAAGTACAATCCCTTGCATGGCCGACTTGTCAAGCGGGCTAAATCCCCAGCAGCAGCAGGCTTTGACGGCCGGTTTAGGGCCTGTTTTGGTGCTGGCTGGGCCTGGATCAGGCAAAACCAGGGTGCTTACGCACCGGATTGCCTACCTGGTCAGCCAATTGGGGGTGCAGCCTTACCACATCCTTGCGGTAACTTTCACAAACAAGGCGGCCAGGGAGATGTCCTCCCGGGTAGAAAGCCTGTTGGGCGGCAAACCGCGCGGCCTTAGCCTGGGCACCTTCCACTCCATCTGCGCCCGTCTGCTGCGGGTGGAGGCAGCTTCACTCCCCTTTAACCAGAATTTCGTCATTTACGACGCGGATGACCAGGTCAGCCTGGTGCGCAACGCTATCCGCGAGTTCAACATCGATCCCAAGATGCATCCGCCCACGGGGGTGCACGCCCGCATCTCGCAGGCTAAGAACGAGCTGCTGCTGCCCGAAGATCTGCCGGTTAACAGCTACCGGGATGAGATCGTGGTGCGCGTGTACCAGCGCTACCAGCAGATGCTGCTGGCCAGCAACGCGGTGGATTTCGACGACCTGTTGTTGTGGACGGCCAAGCTGCTGGAAGACAACGTGGAGGTGCGCAAGAAATACGCGCAGCGCTTCGAGCATGTGCTGGTCGATGAATTCCAGGACACCAACCAGGCCCAGTATGTGTTGCTCAAGCACCTGGCGTCCTTTCACAAGAACCTCTACGTGGTGGGTGACACGGACCAGTCCATCTACCGCTGGCGCGGCGCGGATTACCGCAATGTGCTGCGCTTCGAAAACGATTATCCGAACGCGAAGGTGATCCTGCTGGAACAGAATTACCGTTCCACGCAGCGCATCCTGGACGTGGCCATGGCGGTCATCGATCGCAACCCGCACCGCACGCGCAAGCAGCTGTTCACCCAGCGCGGCCAGGGTGAAAAGATCCGGCTGCATCTGGCGCTTAACGAAGCCGAGACCGGCCGCTATATCGTGGAACAGATCTCCAGCGCCGTGGCGCAGAACAAAGCCAACCCGGGGGATTTCGCCATCATGTACCGGGTGAATGCCCAATCGCGCGTGATCGAAGAAGCCTTCCTGCAAGCCAATTTGCCTTACAAGCTGGTTGGCGCCCTGCGCTTCTATGGCCGTCGCGAGGTGCGCGATGTATTGGGCTATTTGCGCCTGGCTTACAATACCAGCGACGAGGCCAGCCTGGGCCGCGTGATCAATGTGCCGCCGCGGCGCATCGGCATCAAGTCGCAGGCCGCGCTGCGCACCGTGGCGCTGGCGCAGAAGACCACGCCCGGCCTGCTGTTGATGCGCCTGGGAGACAATCCGCAGGATCCATTGTTCTCCAGCATCCCGTCGCTGGCACTGCAATCCATGGCCCCGCTGGGAAAAATGCTGGCGAAATGGCACAGCATGGCAGCCACTGTCGAACCCATGGAGCTGATGGACCGCATCCTGGCGGATGTGGATTATCACGATTATTTGTTGGCCGACGCGAGCGAGGAAGAAGGCGTGGATCGCTGGGATAACGTGCAGGAACTGCGCCGCCTGGCTTCCGAATACAAGGGCCGCACCATTGGTGAATTCCTGGAAAACATCGCGCTCATTTCGGATCAGGACACCTTGAGCGACGAAGCGGCCGAGGTGCCGACGTTGCTCACTTTGCATGCCGCCAAAGGACTCGAATTCCCCATTGTGTTCATCGTCGGCCTGGACGACGGCATGATGCCGCATTCGCGTTCCTTCGATGATCCCGAAGAAATGGCCGAGGAGCGCCGCTTATTCTACGTGGGCATCACCCGCGCCAAGAACGAGCTGGTGCTCATCCACAACATCTATCGCAACACGTATGGCTATGCCGAGGCCGTGGAGCCCTCGCGCTTTCTGGATGACCTGCCGAACGAATTGATCGAGGGCGGCAACCGCACGCGCCTGGAGCATCCGTTCCGGCCCGACCGCTGGGAGCGGCCGCAACGCGAGGCCGCAACGGTCGTACAGCAGCAGTTCCGGCCGGGGATGAACGTGCGCCATGCAACCTGGGGCGAAGGCATGGTACTCAACAGCCGCATCCAGGATGATGATGAGGTCGTGGACATTTTCTTCGAAGAGGTGGGCCTCAAAAAAGTGACGGCCGCGTTCGCCAACCTGGAAACCATCGAGAAGAAGTAGGAGCCGCATGAAGTATCTTGTCACCGGGGGCGCGGGCTACATCGGATCGGCGGTGGCGGCCCAATTATTGACGGAGGGCCACGAGGTCGTTGTATTCGATTCGTTGGTCACCGGCCATCGCTCCGCAGTGCCCAAGGGCGCCGAACTCATCGAGGGCGACCTGCTGGACGAGAAGGCCGTGAGCAAGGCGCTGGCCGCGAAATATGACGGCGTATTGCACTTCGCCGCCTTTATCGAGGCCGGCGAAAGCATGCGCGACCCCGGGAAATATTTCCGCAACAACCTGCAGGCTTCGCTGTTTTTCGTGGAAGCCGTGCAGCGCGCCGGGATCCAGCGCTTCGTATTCTCCTCCTCCGCCGCCGTGTATAAGACCAGCGAGAAGGCCCTGGAAGAAGGGTCGCCGCTGGGGCCAGCCAACACCTACGGCCAGACCAAGCTGATGATCGAGCATGTGCTGGCTCGCTACCAGCAGATCCACGGGCTGCGCTACGCCGCTCTGCGCTACTTCAACGCCTCCGGCGCCTTACCGGACCGCGGCGAAGCTCACCAGCCGGAAAGCCACCTCATCCCGCTTACGCTGCAGGTGGCGCTCGGCCAGCGTGAAAGCGTGGCCATCTTCGGGTCCGATTACCCCACGCCGGATGGCACCTGCATCCGGGACTACATTCACCTGGCCGACCTGGTCTCAGCGCACGTGCTGGCGCTAAAGGCCCTGGAGCAGCGCGACAAGCTGGTTTACAACCTGGGCAGCGGGCACGGCTACTCCGTGCTCGAGGTCATCGAAATGGCGCGCAAGGTGACCGGGCATCCCATTCCCTCGGTGGAGACGCCCCGCCGCCCCGGAGACCCGGCGAGCCTGGTGGCCTCTCCGGCGCTCATCCAGCGCGAACTGGGCTGGCAGGCTGCCCATTCCGGCCTGGAGGAGATCGTCAGCAGCGCCTGGGCCTGGCACCGCAAGCATCCCCAAGGTTACAAAGCTGCCGCGTGAAGATCTATTTCGCCTGCTCAATCGTGGGCGGCCGCCAGGACGAGGCCATCTACCAACAGCTGGTAGCCGCCTTGCTGGCGGATGGGCACGAGGTCCCCACGGCGATTAACGCCGGCCCGGGCTGGCAGACCCTGGAAGGCTCGCCGGACCCGGGCGAGGTGTATCGCCGCGACACCGGTTGGATCGATGAGAGCCAGGCGGTCATCGCCGAAGTGAGCACGCCCTCTCACGGAGTGGGCTACGAGATCAGCTATGCCCTGGATCGCGGCAAGCCGGTCTTATGCCTGTACCGGCGCGGGGCGCGAGTATCCAAAATGATTACCGGCAACACGATGCCGGGCCTGCAGGTCTCTGACTATGGGGATGTGGATGAGGGGATAGCGATCATGCGCAGTTTCTTAAAGTAACTGCACTAATACCTATTTGGCTTTCGGCCTCGCCGCTTTTTGTGGCGCCGTCCGCTCCCTGGCTGGCATGGCCTTGCGCTCCGGCTCGTGCACGGGCAGCACGACGGTGAACATGGCGCCTTCTCCGGGCTTTGAATCCACCCAAATACGCCCGCGGTGGTTCTCGACGATGGTCTTGACAATGGCCAGCCCGAGGCCTGTGCCGGGCGTCATCTCTCCCACATTGCTAGCGCGGTAGAACTTTTCGAAGATGCGCGCCTGCTCTTCCAAGGGAATGCCAGGCCCGTTATCCGCCACGCGCAAGATGAGCTGATGCTGTTCCACTTCCAGAGTCACGTAGACCTTGCCGCCCTCTTGTGTGTACTTGACCGCGTTGCCCAGCAAATTGTCCACGAGTTGATTCAACTGGGAGCGGCTCCCCATGACCAAAGGCAGGCTCCTGCCCTTGCGCATTCGCAGCGTCTGATTCCTTTCCTGGATCTTGGGCTGCAGGTCGGACATGACATTCGCCACCAGCAGCCGCATGTCCACCGGAGCTTGCTCGTCCAGCGCGCCGACCTCCACGCGCCCTAATTTCAAAAGGTCATCGATCATGTCGGTGGTGGCGTGCACGCTGCTTTTCACCCGGTGGATGAACTCCAGCTGCTGCGGGTTCACCTTCCCGGCTCGCTCGATCAGTTCCACATAACCAAGGATGGCGGTAAGCGGGGAGCGCAAGTCGTGCGAAACGGTGTTGACGAAATCGCCCTTCAACTTATCGAGCTCTTTCAGGTAGCTGATGTCGTGGAAGCTGGCTACCGTGCCGACCTCCGGGATGCGAGAGACGCGCATGTGGAACACGCGGCCCTGCGGGCTTTGGATCTCCTGGCGCTCGCCGCTGTCCTCGCTGCGCAGGGCGTCCAGCAAGGCCGGGTGATCGAACACCTTGTCCACCGATCTTCCGGTCAGTTCGGCGCCTTCGAGTCCGAAGTTGCTCCGCAAGGCCTGGTTGATCGTCACAATGCAGTATTGCTTGTCCAGCACCAGGATCCCGTCGTCCACCTGACCCAGGATGGACTCCATCTCTGAGATGCGCCGCGAGAGAGGGCCGGTGATGCGGCCGGTCTCGCGCTTCAGCCAGCCTTGCATCACGCGCTTGCGTTCCAGGGCGCGCGCCACGGCAGTTAACAGCTCCTGCGCGTCCAGCGGGTATGGCAGCATATCCACCGCGCCGGCATGCAGAGCCTGCAGCAAGGAGGCTGGGGAGGGCCTTGCCACGGCCAGCACGACGGAAATGAGGGGATGTGTTCTTTTTATTTCGGCGAGAAGCTCAAGGGAATCGGCGCCAGGCAGCGAGTCTTCAAGCAGAATCGCATCCGGGAGGATCTCGGCGCGCAGCGCGGCCCGCAAACCTTGTGCATCACGGGCTTCGCCAACGGTATGGCCCCCAGACGCCAAGGCCTGTCTGGCCATATGTGAGCCGGTTGCGTCCGCCAGGGCGAGGAGCACGCGTTTGGACAAGCGCGGAAATCATAGCACGGTTGAGCTGTTAGAGTTCTATTAATCCAGGCGCGGGGTTATTGACTCGCTATCCGCCCGTCATACAATACAATTCAGCCTAAGTCGAGCCCTCGGTTTGGAGAGATAGCCGGTGGAATATAAGGATTACTACAAGACCCTAGGGGTGGGCCGGCAAGCTAGCCAAGCGGAGATCAAGAAGGCTTATCGCAAGCTGGCTTTGCAGCACCACCCCGACAGGAACCCAAACAATAAAGACGCCGAGAACAAGTTCAAAGAGCTCAATGAAGCCTACCAGGTGCTCGGCGACGCGGAGAAACGCGCCCACTACGACCAACTAGGCGCGGATTACTCGCGCTGGCAGCGCCAGGGCGCGCCCGGCGGTTTCAATTGGGGGCAGTACGCCGGCGGCCCCGGCGGCGTTCCGCCGGGCAATGTCCGCGTGGAATACAGCGGCGACATGGGCGATCTCTTCGAGGGCATGGGCGGCTTCTCCGACTTCTTCCAACAGATTTTCGGCGGCATGGGCGGCCGCGCCCGAGGGCAGCGCCCGCAGGCGTCCCGCGCCTATGAGCAGCCCGTCACCATCAGTCTCGAGGAAGCCTATCGAGGAGGGAGCCGCCTGATGGATGTGAACGGCAAACGCCTGGAGCTCAAAATCCCTGCCGGAGCCAAAGACGGCACCAAGATCCGCATGGCCGGCGCCGGGCCGCAGGGCAGCGATATCTATTTAGTCATCAATGTGGCCGAAGACCCCCGCTTCAACCGCCGCGGCGACGACCTGCACACCGAGGTCGAGACCGACCTGACCAGTGCCGTGCTGGGTGGTGAGGTGCGCGTGCCCACGCTGGATGGCGAAGTGATCCTGAAGGTGCCCGCTGGCACCCAACCCGGGCAATCCATCCGCCTGAAAGGCCGCGGTATGCCGCGCCTGAAAGAGGGCAAGCAGCGCGGCGATCTATTCGCTAAAATCAACATCCGCCTGCCCAAGGAACTGACCGCTGAACAACGCGAACTTTTCGAAAAACTAGCTCGACTCGCCCAATAGAGAGAAGGAACCATGAAGACAAAGAGCCTTCGCCCCATGACCTTGTTGCTCAGCACGCTGATGCTGGCCGCCCTGGCCTGCCAGACCGCACTGAACCCGGCGGATTTGGTCTCAACGGCCGGGCCGGGTGTTTCGGCGCCCGGGGCGATTGAGGTCTCCCAGGATTTCATTTCCCAACAGGATGCGCTGGTTTCGCTGTATGAGACCGTGAGCCCCGGTGTAGTTTCGATCAGCGTAGCCACTGAGGTGGGAGGCGGCCAGGGTTCAGGTTTTGTGTACGACACAGACGGAAACATCGTCACCAACTTTCACGTGGTGCAAGATGCCACCTACATTGAGGTGGCCTTCCCCTCGGGCCTCAAGACCGTGGGCGAAGTGGTCGGTGAGGACCGCGATTCTGATGTGGCTGTGATCCACGTGGACGCGCCCGCGAGCGAGCTCCTTCCGCTGGCCCTTGGCAACTCGGATGCCCTGCACGTGGGCCAGTATGTGGTGGCCATCGGCAACCCGTTCGGCTTGCAGGGCAGCATGAGCATAGGCATCGTCTCCAGCCTGGGCCGCTCGCTGGATTCGCTGAACGAATCCGAAAACGGCACCTTCTTCACCGCCGGCGATCTGATCCAAACCGACGCGGCGATCAACCCCGGAAATTCGGGAGGCCCGCTGCTCAACCTCAGCGGTGAGGTCGTGGGCATCAACCGCGCCATTCGCACCTTCAGTTCCGCCGAAGACGGCAACGCGTTGAGCTCGGGCATCGGCTTCGCCGTGTCGAGCAACATTGTGGCCCGCGTGGTGCCCAGTCTGATCCGGGAAGGGCACTACGACTATCCCTTTCTGGGCATTTCGGCTTACCCCGATCTGAGCCTGGCCGAGGCGCAGCAATTGGGCCTCGAGCGCACCGACGGGGCGCTGGTGACTAGCGTGGTGCTAAGTGGCCCGGCCGATGAGGCCGACGTGCGGAATGGCGATCTCATCGTCGCCATCGACGGCATCCACATCAAGAACTTCGATGAGCTGATCTCCTACCTGTTCAAGCAGAAGAGCCCCGGTGAGGTGGTGACGCTGACCGTGATCAGGAATGGCGAAGAGTTGGACCTCGCGTTGACCCTGGGGGCCAGGCCATGAGAAAGATCATCGTCCATGAATTCATCACTCTCGATGGCGTGATCCAGGCGCCCGGCGGCGCCGACGAGGATACGGATGGCGGTTTCGCCCACGGCGGTTGGACCCTGCCCTACTGGCATGATGACATCGGCCCACAGTTATCTCAAGCCTTCAAGGAGGCCGACACCTTGCTATTGGGCCGCAAGACCTGGCGGACCCATGGCGCCGCTTTCGATCCGATGACCGGCGATCCGTTTGCCGATACGATGAACGCCATGCAGAAGTTCGTCGTCTCCACGACTCTGAAAAGCGCCGACCTGTGGAGGAATTCGACCATCATCAGCAGAAACGTGCTGGACGAAGTGCGCAAACTGAAAGCGCAACCCGGCAAGAACATCCTGATTGATGGCAGTAGCGTGCTGTGCCATGCATTGATTGAGAACCAATTAATCGATGAATTCGACCTTCATGTGTATCCATTGGCGTTAGGTGGTGGCAAACGCCTGTTCCCGGCTGGAAAACATGTCAGCCTGAAACTCATCGAGGTCAAGGCGCTGCCCACAGGAGTTGCCTTTCAGAGATATCGATTAGCCGTATAAAAGAGCAAGATAGATCAGATAAGAGTCGCTCGCGAATGCGAGGGGCTCTCTTTTATTGCCGGTCTAGTCGATGGCGAGGCCATCCTCGTTGAGCGCGAAGAATCTACCCTCGCCATAAAAAACGATGCCGCGATTGGTAGGGAGGGTCTCAGGCCCTCCCTCACGGTCCCGGGGTTGAGAGTCATGGAAGTGGATACATTCTCAGTCCTCTCCGACTTCATTAGTAGCTTGGATCGCCAGATCTATAAAGATCGCCGATGACCAGCCAAAGGTCGACGCGGCTTTCGGTGATGGTTCGCCTGTTTCCGGGTGGTAAAACTCGTAGATGTCGTCATTGCGGGAAATCAGCTCCAACGTGCGACGACGCAACTCCTGCGCCAGTTTGTGCTTCCCGGAGCGCCTCAGCCCTTCAATGAGCAGGTAGTTGATATTGATCCATGTAGGCCCTCGCCACATCTGACCTGGGTCGTATTTCGATTCGTCGGCCGCCACTGTGGGAACGGGGTACTTTGTCCAGAACTGGCGCGGGTCTGTGAGATTTGAGACCAGGCGATCCGTAATCTCCGGCGGAAGGCGCCCTGTCAGCAGGGGAAACAGGTTAAAGGGAGTGCGCACGTTCACGCGTGCCCCGTTGCGAGTGGCCCAGAAGATCCCGGCCTGCGCATCCCAGCGCAGGCGGATCATTCGTTGGACCATGGATTGAGCCCGACGCTCCCAAAGCTGGGCATCTTCATCCATTCCAATGACCTTGGCGATGCGGGCAAGGGCTTCCTGTTGAAGGAACAGGTAGGTATTTAGATCGGGCGATTCGACCGGGATGCCATCATCCCAGAGCGGACTATCATCCAGGCCGGACGAATAGGGGTGCTGATATTCACAGAGCCCATTCCTATCCAGGTCGCTGTGTGCAAACCACCATGAATTCCAGCGCACCATGGGTTCATAGACCTCGTCCAGGAATTCGCGGTCGTTATCCATTTGGTATAGCTTCCAGACCGCCCAGGCCAGCAATGGCGGCTTGGTGACGTCTGCATCTACCGGGAGATTCAGGTGGGTGACCGTCCCCTCATCATGGACTGCATCCGGGATCATGCCATCTTCACGCTGGTGATCCAACATGATGCGGATTTGGTCCTGAGCTAGCTGCTTGTCTATATAGCGATAAGCCAGCGCGTGGAAATAGGCATCCCACTGCCAAACGCCCACATAATGAGTCAGGGAAGGGATCATAGCCTCGCGGGTGGTGTAAAACCGGCTAGAGATCAGACCGGCGCGCATCACCCACCAAGCGTAGTAATACTGCGACTGATACTCAGGTTTCACAGCCGGCGCTGCGGCGAACCATTCGTGCCAGCGCTGGTCGGCCGCCTTGATGGCGTCGGCAGCTTGGGGGACATGGCGGTTGAAGCCCAACCGCGGGGTGATATTCATCAGCAGGCTTTTGTTTGCCGAAGAGGCGTCTAAAGCCAAGCTTACCGATTGTCGCTTCGACCCATTTGACCGAGTCTCATGCCGCAGAATCCTGGCATTGGTTGTGTAGGCGATACTTCGACGCACCTCTCCGACCAGGCTAAGCAGACCGCCGCGCCGATCGGCGCGCGCCTTATCCAGATGGGCTTCAAATTCCATCCCGCAAAGCTCAGCAGGCAGAGTCACCAGCAAGGTTTCCATGTCTGCGAAGGTAATCGAAAACTCGCCTATCCTCGTTGCGCATTCGATCCCGTGCGGATAGGTGGTCACGTCAAGTTCGAGAGGTACTCCATCTCCATCTGTAAAGACCCAATTATCGACGAGAGGCGGGCGGTTTCGGTACGTCGAAAGGCCGCCTTCCAGCTTGAACCAGCGTTCCGCCAGGCGGATCGTAAAGTGATTATCGGAATGGAAGATCAACAAACGCGAGGAACGCTCACTGAAGGGAATTCGACTCAGATTGATGCGGTCTTTCAACTGGAGGAGATATGGCGAATTAGGTTTCATCTAAGGGTTTCGACGGCTTTGGCCTAACCATAGCGTCTCATACGGTCCCAATGCTAAGCTGGAATTCGACATAATTGGAATCCTTCCCCCCGAAAGGATATCCCTTAGGTGGTCTGCTGTCTCAAAGTCGCCAAAAACAGTGCGGGGATCGAGGTCGAAGGTGGCTGGTTGGCCCGAAACATTGTGCAAACAGAGGACACGTTCATGCCCGGAAGGGGACGTCCGCAGCAAAGCCAGGACTGAATCGTTGCCTTCAACAACCTTCTGTGGACCACTGGGATGAAATGCAGCATTCGATCGGCGAACCTGCAACATACGAGAGAGCCTGCTGAATACGCGCGAACGCAGTGAAGTAGGATCCGCCAAATCAAACTCGACCTGGCTGAGAGGGAGTTTCTGGCGATTGATGGCACGATTATGGCCGATCTGCTGCACGCCCTCCGGCCAACCGCGCGACCCAAACAAGCTGTGGAAGTAGAGGGCAGGGACTCCGCGTATTGCCAAGATAATCGCGTGCGCGGTGATGAAGCGTTCTAGGTGAAGGGATTCGGGTTCCGGAGCACCCGGGGTGCCCAAGGCGTCAAAGTAGTTGACATTCAACTCATAGGCTTTCTCGCCTTCAGCATCCCGCTTGTAGGAAACGAGGCCGCCGCGTTCAGTCACTTTGTCAATGAGCCAATCGATTTCTGACTCGGGCAAGATGCCGCGCACGCCAGACAGGCCAACGCCATCGTGCGAGGCAAGGTAGTTCAAGAACGTAACGTCGCCCGAAGGCAAGTCCAGGTCTACAAGCCACGCAGCGAGGAGCTGGCTGCTTTCTGTTAGCAGAGCGTGCAGCACGAGCGGGGGAAGTGCGAAATTGTAGACCAGTTGGGCTTCGTTGAGGCCATCGCCAAAATACGTCACATTCTGGGGATGGGGAACATTCGTTTCCGTGATCAGCATTACTTCAGGAGCGGCCAGGTCCAGTACGCTGCGCAGCAGCTGGACCAGGCGATGGGTCTGAGGTAAATGGACGCAGGGAGTTCCGATCTCTTTCCACAAATAGGCAATGGCATCCAGTCTTATGATCTGGGCACCCTGCCCCACATAAAACAAGAGCACATCGATCATTTCCAACAGCACATCAGGGTTGCGGTAGTTCAAATCGATCTGATCGCGGCTGAAGGTCGTCCATAGGCGTTTGGAACCAATCGATGTGGAGAAATTGGTCACCAGAGGTGTAGTTCGCGGGCGGGTTACAGCCGATAAGTCGCGTTCATCTTCAACGGTGGTGAAATAGTCCTTATAGCGAGGATCATCTTGCAGGAAGGCCTGGAACCAATGGCTTTGCGAGGAAATGTGATTGATCACAAGGTCGAACATCAGGCAAAAGCTGTCGCCAAGCGCGCGAACATCTTCCCAGGTCCCCAACTCTGGCTTGACCTCCCGATAATTTATTACGGCAAAACCGTCATCGGACGAGTAGGGAAAAAACGGTAAAAGATGCAAACTTGAGACCACGCCTTTCAAATGCTTCTCACAAAATGACCTAAGAGCCCTAAGCGGCGGAGCGTCAGGTTGATTCAGTTGGTCGGGATAGACAATTAATAAGGCATCGCGTTCCGTCAATCTACCCCTGCGGCCTTGCCACGTTTTGTATTCACGTATCCTTAGATGTATGCGCTCGGCCAATCGTCCGGCGTTTTCGGTTCCATATAGGAAGCTCAATTGAGCGAAGAGCTCATCCATTTCCCTGCCACCAAAATTTCAAGCGAAGAGCAGGCACCAGCATTTCGCGATTGTACTCAGTAAAGTCGCGAATGACGGTGCGCAACTTTGGTTAGGAACGAAAAGGAGTGGGCTTACTCTCCCACTCCTGATATCGTCTCGCCATAATCCAGCACCTCGCGATGCTGGGCGCCTGATTTCGAAGGGCCGACGATGCCCTTCTCTTCCATCTGCTCGATAATGCGCGCCGCCCGCGTGTAGCCAATGCCCATGCGGCGCTGCAGCATGGAGATGGAAGCCTGGCGCCGGCGGCGCACGATATCCACCGCCTTGCCGAACAGCGGGTCCTGGTCGGCTTCGTCCTGGATCTGTTCGATCTCGTCCCAGATCGGGATCTGTTTGAGCGGCACGCCGGAAGGCGGCGCGTCCGCGGCGGTAAAGTGCGCTTTCTCGGCGCTGCCCGCAAAGGTGCGCCAATGGGTGACGATGCGCAGGATCTCGCTCTCGGCCAGGAAGACGCCCTGCAAGCGGAAGGGGGCCGGCGCATCCGGCGGCTGGAAGAGCATGTCGCCGCGGCCCAGCAGGCGTTCGGCGCCGGGCTGGTCCAGGATCACGCGGCTGTCCACGCTGGAAGCCACGGCGAAGGCGATGCGCGCCGGGAAGTTGGCCTTGATCAGGCCGGTGACCACATCCACCGAGGGACGCTGCGTGGAAATAATGAGATGGATGCCGGTGGCGCGGGCCAGCTGCGCCATGCGCGTCACCAGGCGCTCGGTCTGGTCAGGGGCCACCATCATCAGGTCGGCCAGCTCGTCGATGATGACCACTAAATACGGCACCAGTTCGCCGCCGTCCTGCGCCACGCGGGTGTTGTAGTCGTTGATATGGCGCGCCCCGACTTTGGCGAACTTCTGGTAGCGCTTGTCCATTTCGTGGGTCACCCATTGCAGGATGCCCACCACGCGGTCGATCTCTACGACGACGGGGGTCAGCAAATGCGGCACGCCGTTGTAGCCGGTCAGCTCGACGCGCTTGGGGTCGATCATGATCATGCGCAGGGTTTCGGGCGTGTTGTTGAGCAGCAAGCAGCAAATGAGGGCGTTGACGCACACCGATTTGCCCGAACCGGTGGCGCCGGCGATCAGCAAGTGGGGCATGGCCGCCAGGTCGGCGGCCACGGCGTTGCCGGCCACGTCCTGGCCCAGGGCAAAGCGCAGGGGCGAATGCAGGCGGCTGAACGCCTGGCTCTCGATCACATCGCGCATCGCCACGCGGGCGATCTGCTCGTTGGGCACTTCGATGCCCACGTAGCCTTTGCCGGGCACGGGGGCCTGCACGCGGATGCGTGAGGCGGCCAGGGCCAGCGCCAGGTCGTCGGCCAGGGCGGCGATCTTGCCTACGCGCACGCGGGTGCGCCCGCCGCGCGTCTCTACGAAGTCCGGCTCCACGCCGAACTGGGTGATGGTGGGGCCGCGGTTGATCTCCACTACGCTGGCCGGGGCGCCGAAGGAACGCAGCGTATCTTCGATGAGCGCGCCGCGTTGTTTATCCAGCGCTTCGTTGTAGACCACCTTGTCACCGGGGTCGAGCATGTCGGCTGTGGCCGGCAAGACCCAGGTGGGCTTTGCATGCGCATCGGCGATCTTTTCGCTTAGTTCTTCGAACTCCTCTTCGAGCTGGGCCAGAGGAACCATAGGTTCCGCTGGCGTTGCCCCGTGAGCGGCGGGCTCATGGGTGGGAAGGTGCGTATAGGGCTGCAAGGGCGCATGGTTCAAGGCGCGGCGCTCGCGCCAGTCTCGCATGCGGGAGGCGAGCCAATCAAAGGCGCCGGGCAGCGAGATTTCGAAGGTGAGGGTGAGAGCCATCACCAGCCAGACCAGGGCGACCACCCACATGCCGGCGTTGCCCAGACCATTCTGCAGCCAGAGCAGCAGCGCGGCGCCCAGACGCCCGCCGCCTTCGCCCGCGGCAGCCAGGGCCTCGGCGGCGGCCGGGTCAGCCGGGGAAGCGAAGGCGTGCATGAGCAGCAGGAAATTCAGGAAGAGCAAGCCGCCGCCGATCAGGCGGCGCGAGCGCAGGGCTGGCACGCGCTCAAAGCGGCGCAGCACCAACCAGAGGCCGAGGAGCACGAGCAACAGCGGGAAGAGGTAGACGCCCCAACCCAAGAGGCCGGCCCAGAAGCCGAGCCAGGCGGAGCCGATGCCGCCCGGCGTGCTGGAGAAGACCAGCAGCAGCGTGACCGCGCCGACCACGGCAATGAGCGCGCCGACCGCGTCCAGCTTGCGGTCGGGGGAGACGCCGCGCCAGAATTGCACGAGGGCAGGCCAGACGCGCGTTTGGAACTGCGAAGGCTTCCGCTTGCTCGCGGCTTTGGGGCGCGCCATATGTTTAGCCATTGCGAATCGAGTATAGCATTGGGGAAAAGGTGATTGGTCAATTAGTGATTGGTCAATTAGGGCTACGTAGCGACCAATTGACTAATTGACCAATTGACCGGCTCCCTGCATTACAATCCCACCCGAGTCCCATGTTCGAATTCGTTTTTCTCGGCACGTCGGCGTCTGCGCCCTCCGTCCATCGCGGCCTCTCCGCGCACCTGGTGAAGCACAATGAGCACCGCTTCCTGATCGATTGCGGCGAAGGCACCCAGCGCCAGATCCTGAAATCGGGACTGGGCTTCAAGCGCCTGAACCACATCCTGGTCACGCACGGCCACCTGGATCACATCCTGGGACTGGCGGGACTCTTTTCCACGCTGACCCGCTGGGAGACATTGGAGGATGTGGAGATCCTGGCCGGCCGCTGGACGCTGGAGCGCATCGACGCGCTGCTGTACGGCGTGCGCGTCATCCCCAAAGGCAAGGAGAGCTCCGTGCAGGTGAACTTGCGCGCCATCGAAGCCGGCGTCATCTTCAAGGCCGATGATTTCGACATCAGCGCCTTCCCGGTGCTGCACCGCGGCCCCGATTGCTTCGGTTTCGTCTTCGAAGAGAAGGCGCACCGCCCCTTCCTGGTCGAGAAGGCCGAGGCGCTGGGCGTGCCGCCCGGCCCTCTGCGCCGTGAGCTGGTCAACGGCGACCCGGTGACCCTGGAGAACGGGACGATCATTCGCCCCGAGCAGGTGCTGGGCGAGCCGCTTGCAGGCGCCAAGCTCGTGCACGTGGGTGACACGGGCAGCACGGCCGAGATCCTGGCCGCGGCGCGCGGCGCCGACGCCCTGGTTATTGAGGCTACCTACCTGGAAGCGGAGCGCGAGATGGCCAAGGAGTTCGCCCACCTCACCGCGCGCCAGGCCGCCGAACTGGCCGGCGAAGCCGGTGTGGGCCAGCTTCTGCTCACCCACGTCTCGCGCCGCTACCGCGAGAGCGACATCCTGGCCGAAGCGCAGGCCATCTTCCCCAAGGTGGCGGTGGCGCGGGATTTTGACGTCTACCAGATCAAGCGGGGAGAGGTGGTGAAATTGGAAAACTGATCTGTGAGGTTAGTTTTCCAATTTCACCATTGCGAGCCCGTCTCGCGGGCGAAGCAATCCCCAACACCGATCTTGTCATTTCGAGCGAGCGCAGCCAGCCTTGGCTGGCGCAGCGACGAGAAATTCCTGATGCCCTTGTCCGCCATCGAGTTGACTGGAGAGAATGTGGCTACGCACTGTCTGCGATAGCCCTTCAAAAGAGGTGCAATAGGAATTTCTCCTCGGCCTTCGGCCTCGTTCGAAATGACAAGAAAAAGTGGCAATCCTTGAGATAGTATTGAACCTAGGTCCTTATGGATATCAAACCAATAGAAACCGAAAAGGACTATAGAAAAGCTCGGGAGGAGATCGGCGGGATCTTCGACGCTAAGCCTAATACTCCGGATGGGGATTATCTAGATTCTCTTATCATCTTAGTCGAAAAGTATGAAGATGATCTTTATCCAATTCAGACACTTGATCTGAGTAGAAAACCATGAGAAATTTGTTCTCGTCGGTAAATAAATACACGATCCGGCAAACAGAGAATTTTTTAACTGAGTGTCTATGTTACGTTTTGGACGTTCTCATATCAAACGAGCCTAAACTGGGAGAAGGGTTACTGAAACAAATAACCGGGACAAACATAGAAATTAACTCGACCACATTTGAAATTACAACTCAAGAGACAGCTGAGGTTGGTCGACCTGATGTAGTGATTTCGCAGGGCGAGGATTTCACATTCTTTATTGAAATTAAACACGATTCTACTCTTGGTGCAAATCAACTTGAACGCTATTTCCAGAAATTGGCCGAGCGAGAGGGCAAAGTCAAGCAATTAATACTTATCACCAGGTCTAAGCACTCACTAAAGCAGACGAGGTTGGACCCGAAAAGCTTCAGGCACCTCTGTTGGTATCAAATTTCTGAATGGATGTCCGAGTTAAAGGGTAAGGAAAAAGTATCTCAATATACTATCGCGCAATTTCTAAGTTTCTTGGAGGAAAAGGCAATGACTAACGAAAAAGTGGAATGGCAATATATCGAAGGGGTGCCCGCATTGCGGCATCTGATGGTAATGCTAAATACAGCTATTGCGGAAACCTTCCCTGAAACCACGGTCGTAAAAAATGCAGGATGGAATTGGATTGGTTATATCGTGGCAGATAAGTATTGGGTAGGGGTTAGATATGAAAACCTCCTTCAGATAAGTATAGAAACGGCCGGAGCGAAACAATATAGTCCACTTAGCATTATTAATCTCGAAGAAAGTCATTTCTTTGCACACAAAGCCGGGGAGCAACTGGATAAATTGATTGAGTTTGTGTCTGAGGGAATGAAGGGTTTGCAAGTTGCTAACACAAGCGAAAATTGACATTATGCCCTCCACGCGTTATACTCGCCCGACAATTACATAGGCATAGCCTCGGCTATGCAACTCATCCAGAGAGGTTGAGGGACCGGCCCTTTGAAACCTCGGCAACCGCCGCCGCAAGCGGAAGGTGCCAATTCCGGCAGAGCATTCTGGGAGATGAGGCGATCACGCTAGACTTCAAATCGCCTCGTTTGCCGAGGCGATTTTCTTTATAAGGAGAGCAGCCTTCTTGACTTCAAAGCGTTCCTACACCCGCCGTGCCTTCCTCGACGCCCTCGAACAACGCGTCCTGGTCTACGACGGCGCCATGGGCACCAGCCTGCAGAAGATGAACCTCACCGCCGAACACTACGGCGGCGAGAAGTACAACGGCTGCCCTGACTACCTAAACATCACCTACCCCGAGGCGCCAGCCGCGGTGCACCGCTCCTTCCTCGAGGTCGGCGTCGATGTGATCGAGACCAATACCTTCCGCAGCAACCGCCTGACCCTGGGCGAATACGGGCTCGCCGAGCGCACCATCGAGATCAACAAGACCGCCGCGCAGTTGGCGCGCAAGCTGGCCGACGAATTCAGCACCTCCGAGCAGCCGCGCTTCGTGGCCGGCTCCATAGGTCCCAGCGGCAAACTGCCCAGCGCCGACGACCCCACCCTCTCCGACATCACTTACGACCAATTGGTCGACATTTTCCGCGAGCAGGCCGTCGGTCTGATCCAGGGCGGCGTGGACGTGCTGCTCATTGAGACCTCGCAAGACATCCTCGAGGTCAAAGCCGCCATCATCGGCATCCAAAAGGCCTTCGAGGAGACCGGCGAAGTGCTGCCCATCCAATGCCAGGTGACGCTGGATACCACCGGCCGCATGCTCCTCGGCACGGATATCGCCGCGGCGCTCACCATCCTCGAGGGCATGCCCATCGACGTGATCGGGCTGAACTGCTCCACCGGCCCCGAGCACATGCGCCAGCCCATCGCTTTCCTGGGCGAGCATGCCCGCCTGCCGGTCTCCGCCATCCCCAACGCCGGCCTGCCGCTCAACGTGGACGGCGAAGCGGTCTACCCGCTGGAGCCGGAACCGTACGCCGAGGCCATGGTCGAATTCGTCACCAAGAACAACATCAGCATCGTGGGCGGCTGCTGCGGCACCACGCCCGAACACTTGAAATTATTGGTGGAGAAGATCCACAACCATCCGCACCCGTCGCGACCCGGCGAAGACGAGGCGCGCATGTCCTCGTCCATCCAGGCCATCGCCATGCAGCAGGTGCCGCCGCCCCTGCTGATCGGCGAGCGCCTGAACGCCACCGGCAGCCGCCAGTTCAAGCGCCTGCTGATGGCCGAGGATTTCGACGGCATCTTGGAGATGGGCCGCGAGCAGATCGCCGGCGGGGCCCACGCCTTGGACGTGAGCGTGGCGGTCACCGAGCGGCCCGACGAAGATTACCTGATGACCCGGGTGGTCAAGAAATTGGCCATGGGCATCGAAGCCCCGTTGGTCATCGACAGCACCGAGCCCGACGTGATGGAAGCGGCGCTCAAGCTGGCGCCGGGCCGCTGCCTGCTGAACTCCACGCACCTCGAAGCCGGCCGCCCCAAGATGGACCGCGTGCTCAAGCTGGCGCGGCAGCACAACGCCGCGGTACTGTGCCTGACCATCGATGAAAGCGGCATGGCCAAGACCAAAGAGCGCAAGTTCGAGGTCGCCAAGCGCATCCACGACATCGCGGTGAGCGAGTTCGGCTTCCGGCCCGAGGACCTGGTCTTCGACGTGCTCACCTTCCCGTTGAGCACCGGCGACGCCGAATTCAACAACAGCGCCGTGGAGACCATCGAGGCCATCCGCGAGATCAAGGCCAACCTGCCCGGCGTGTTCACTTCGCTGGGCGTGAGCAATGTGAGCTTCGGCCTGACGCCCACGGCGCGCACCACGCTGAACAGCATGATGCTGCATTTCTGCGTGCAGGCCGGGCTGGACATGGCCATCGTGCACGCCAGCAAGGTGAAGCCCTACGCCGAGATCCCTGAAGAAGAACACACACTGATGGAGGACTTGATCTTCAATAAGCGGCCCGACGCGCTACAGAAGGTCATCGAATTCTACGAGAAGCGCGCCCCAACCGATGAAGTCAGCCAAGCTGACGAAACGGAAGGCATGACGCCCGAGCAGCTCCTGCACTGGAGCATTCTTCACCGCCACAAAGAAGGCGTGGAAGCCGCCATCGACGAAGTCATCGCACGCAAAGAGCACCCGACGGATCACGAGACCGCCGTCCACTTACTCAACAACACGCTGCTGCCCGCCATGAAAGAAGTGGGCGACAAGTTCGGGGCGGGCGAGCTCATCCTGCCTTTCGTATTGCAATCCGCCGAAGTGATGAAAAAGACCGTCGGCCACCTCGAGAACTATCTCGAGAAGGTCGAGGGCGTCAGCAAAGGCAAAGTGGTGCTGGCCACCGTGTACGGCGACGTACACGACATCGGCAAGAATCTGGTCAAGACCATCCTGGTCAACAACGGCTACGAGGTCTTCGACCTTGGCAAACAGGTGCCCGCCGAGACCATCATCACCAAGGCGCAGGAGGTCGGCGCCACCGCTATCGGCTTGAGCGCGCTCTTGGTTAGCACCAGCAAGCAGATGCCGCTCATCGTCAACGAACTGCACCGCCGCGGGCTGAACTATCCCGTGCTAATCGGCGGCGCGGCCATCAACCGCCGCTTTGGCTGGCGCATCCTGTACACCGAGGATGGCCCGCCCTATGCGCCGGGCGTCTTCTATTGCCAGGATGCCTTCGAGGGCCTGGAGACGATGGACCGCCTGATCGACGTGCCTCGACGCGAAGCGCTGATGGAAGATATTTTCACCAAGGCGGCCAAAGAGATCGGCCGCGAGGTGAAACCGCGGCGCACGGCCGCGGTCACCGGGCGCTCGGCGGTAGGCCCGGCGCCTAACATCCCCGTGCCGGACAAATGGGGCGTGCGCGTGGTCAAGGGCATGCCGCTCGAACTGGTCTTCGAGCACCTCTACAAGAACGAACTATTTCGCCTCTCCTGGGGCGCTAAAAATAAGCAAGGCAAGGAGTGGGAGCAGATCAAGAAAGACTTTGAAACCCGCCTGACGCGCATGAAGAAAGAGGCGCAACTCACCGGCTGGCTGAAACCGCAGGGCGTGTATGGCTACTGGCCGGCGCAAGCCGAGGGCGACAGCCTGATCGTGTACGACCCGAACACAGTGGGCAACGGCAAGCCGAGCGAAATTACGCGCTTCGACTTCCCGCGGCAGCCGAGCGGCGAACTGCTCTGCCTGGCGGACTACTTCGCCAGCGTGGAAAGCAGAAAGATGGACATCGTCGCCCTCCAGGTGGTCACCGTGGGTCTGGAAGCCAGCGAGCGCTTCGAGGCGTTGCAGGCCGCCGGCGATTACACCGAAGGCTACTTCACCCACGGGCTCGCCGTGCAAACCGCCGAAGCCACCGCCGAATATCTGCATCGCCATATCCGCCGCGAGCTGGGGCTCGAGGCCAAGCGCGGCAAACGCTATTCGTGGGGCTACCCGGCCATCCCCGAGTTGGAGGACCACGCCAAGGTCTTCCAATTGCTGCCCGCCGAGAAGGAACTCGGCATGCAGCTCACCGAAGCCTACCAATTCATCCCGGAGCAATCCACCGCGGCGATCATTCTGCACCACCCGGAAGCCAAATACTACAGCGTGGGCGAGAGCCGCGTCGAACAATTGATGAAGGCGCAAGGGTAGACCGCATGGCAAATGTAGGGGCGGGTCTTAGACCCGCCCAACCATCACATCGAAAGGCGCAACGCCTACCCCAGTACGACTATGCCAGCGCGGGCGCGTATTTCGTCACCGTCTGCGTCAAGGACCGTCTGCCCATTCTCGGTACTATGGTCGGCAGCGAGGTGAGATTAACTCGTGCCGGCGAATTGATTACCGAGGTTTGGAATGATTTGCCACAGCATTACGATTTCATCGAGCTTGACGAATTCATTGTCATGCCCAATCATGTGCATGGGATCGTTTGGATTAGCTCTAACGAGCCAACCGATGATTCTGTAGGGGCGGGTCTAAGACCCGCCCAATCTGTGAGGGAGGGTCTTAGACCCTCCCCTACAAAGAAACCTCCTGGTCTCTCAGAGATCGTGCGGTCATTCAAATCTTTCTCCGCTCGTGAAATACATAAAGCAAACCAAACCACTGGTTCGTTTTGGCAACGCGGATTTTACGAACACATCATCCGCAACGATGATGACCTCTACCAACATCGCGCTTATGTACGGAATAATTCGCTTAAATGGGCTTTGGACGAATACTACTCATGACCTCCACCTTCCTCTCCTCGCTCCGCTCTTCCGCCCCCCTGCTCGCCGACGGCGCCATGGGCACCATGCTGCACGAAGGCGGCATCGATTTCGCGCACTGCTTCGACGAACTCAACTTGCTCAAGCCTGACCTGGTGCATGAGATCCACTCCGCCTTCTTGGACGCCGGCGCCCAGATGCTGATGACTAACACCTTCGGCGCCAATCGCTTCCGGCTGGCCGAGCACGGCCTGCAAGATCAGGTCGAAGAACTCAATCGCACCGGCGTGGAGATCGCACGGCGGGCCGTGGCGGAATCTGGCAAGCAAGCCTGGGTGGCCGCCGACATCGGGCCGCTGGGCGTGCGTTTGGCGCCCTTCGGCCGCGTGGATCCCGATGAGGCGCGCGCCGCTTTCGAAGAGCAGATCCGCGGCCTGGTGGCGGGTAAACCTGATCTCCTGATCATCGAGACCATGACGGACCTTTACGAGCTACGCGAAGCCGTCAAGGCGGCCAAGACCGTCACTGACCTCCCAGTCATCGCTTCAATGACGTTCACCCGCGATGACCGCACGCTCCTGGGCGACACGCCCATCAAAGTGGCCAAAAAGATCCACGAAGCCGGCGCGGACATTATCGGCATCAATTGCTCCAGCGGCCCGGCGCAACTGCTGCGTATCCTCAAGCAGATGCGCCAGGTAGTTCCCGACGCCCTGTATTCGGTGATGCCCAACGCCGGTTGGCCCGAGCAGGCCGGCGGGCGCATCATGTACCCGGCCGGCCCGGATTACTTCGGCCAGTACGCGGATGCCTTCCGCCAGGCCGGCGCGGCGCTCATCGGCGGCTGCTGCGGCACCACGCCGGAACACATCCGCGCCATGCACGTCGCGCTGGATGCTCCCGCGCAGATTGCTGAAAGCGGCAATGGGCAGATCCGCGTCTCCGAGCGTCTCGAGGGCGTGACCGGGGTTGATAAGAAATCCCATTTAGCCGAAAAAATGTCCGCCGGCAAATTCGTCATGGCCGTGGAGATGGACCCGCCGCGCGGCCTCTCGGCGCACAAACTGCTGGCCGGCGCCGACCTGCTAGGCGAAGCCGGGGCCGATGTGATCAACGTGGCTGATAGTCCCATGGCGCGTATGCGCATGAGCCCGTGGGCGGTGTGCGACCTGGTCCAGCGCGAGGTGGGCCTCGAGACCACCCTGCACTTCCCCACCCGCGGCCGCAACCTGCTGCGCGTGCAAGGCGACCTGCTGGCCGCCCACGCTCTGGGCGTGCGCAACATCTTCGTGGTCATGGGCGACCCGACGGCCATCGGCGATTACCCCGAGGCTATGGATAATTACGACCTGGCGCCCACCGGCCTGATCAAGTTGATCAAGCTGGGTTTCAACGCCGGCCTGGACCATTCCGGCACCGAGATCGGCCAGCCCACTTCATTTCATGTGGGCGCGGCGCTCAACTTGGCGCCGCCCGATGAGCCGCGCGAATCCCAGCTGCTCAAACGTAAATTGGCCAGCGGCACCGATTTCTTCCTGACCCAACCGGTCTACGAACCTGAGCAGGCCAGGAGCTTCCTGGAAGCGCATTCGAATGGCAATGGCGCAGTGAGCAAGCCCATCCTGGTGGGCATCCTTCCCTTATACGGAACTAAGCACGCCAGTTTCCTGCACAACGAAGTGCCGGGCATCACTATCCCTGAAAAGATCCGGGCGCGCCTGGAAGCCGCCGGCGATAAAGGCCCGCACGAGGGCGTGCGCATTGCCATTGAACTCATCGAACAGATCCGCCCCTGGGCGCAAGGCATCTACCTGATGCCCCAGTTCAATCGCTTCGATCTCGTTGCTGAGATCATTGAAGCCGTCAAATAGCCTCTCGTCATTGCGCGGAGGGTGTTTAGCTTCGCCTCTAGCGAAGCTGGCCGACGTGGCAATCTCGAATCTTTGTGCTCGCTGACAAAGCGTGCTCGGCGTAATAGCAGCAGACTACCCTGTCATTAGTATGCTGGGAGAATAGAGAAGACACAGCCGATCGACTGTCATTCGG
>JBBDXR010000015.1:0-29413 GCA_040902205.1 Anaerolineales bacterium
CGAAAGCCGGATGAGGTGTTCAATAATCTTGTTGCGCTAAATGTTTGAAACCACCAAGCAAAAAAAAGGACGGCTTAGCCGTCCTTTTTTAGATTTCACAGATTTACTTCTCTTCCTTGCCGTTTTCCTGCGCGACCCCAGCGCGCTTCAAATCGGCTGCCGAAATGCGCGCCAGGGTGGCCACGCTGTCGCCCGCGGCAAGGTGCATCAGCCGCACGCCGCGCGTAGCGCGGCCGGCGCGTTTGATGCCCTTGACGCCGGTACGCAACACGACTCCCGCCGTGGAGATGAGGGTCACTTCATCGGCATCCTGCACCACGCGCACTGCGGCGATCCCGCCGATGGTGGCCAGCGCTTTCACATCGATGGTCAGCATGCCACTCGTGCCGCGGCCCTTAGAAGCGTACTGCTTAAGCGGGGTGCGTTTCCCGTAGCCCTTGGTGGTCACTACCAAGAGGTCGCCTCCCGGTTCCACCACTTCCAGGCCGGCTACATGGTCCTTGCCCTTAATACTGATGGCCCTGACCCCTGCGGCCTGGCGACCCATTGCACGCACCGAAGCCACGGCAAAGCGCAGGGCTTTGCCCTGCTGCGTGGCCAGGATGATCTGGTCCTTGCCGCCGGCCAAGCGCACCCAGCCCAGGCTGTCGCCACTGTCCAGCCCCATGGCGATCAAGCCGGAAGAACGCACGGCCTCGAATTCACTCAACGCCATGCGTTTGATCTTGCCGTTGTGCGTGGCCATCATGCAGAATTCGACGGCCTTGAAATCCGGGATGGCAACCGCGGCGGTGATCGTCTCGCCGGCGGCGACATTGAGCACGTTGATGATGGGGGTGCCGCGCGCTGTGCGATCCGCATCCGGGATGCGGTAGGTCTTCTCGGAATATACTTTGCCACGGTCCGAAAAGAACAGCACTGTGTCGAGCGTGCGCGCCGGAACCAAGATGACAACTTCGTCCTGGTCTTTGGTGGCATGGCCTCTCACGCCCGCCCCGCCGCGCGTCTGCGCCTTGAAGCTCTTGGCGGCCACGCGCTTCACGTATCCCTGCTGGGTGATGCTCACCAGCACGGCCTCGTCGGCGATCAGGCTTTCTTCGGTGAGTTCCTCTTTGCCTTTGCCCTCGGCATCGATCAGGGTTTTACGCTCATCCCCATAAGTCTTTTCCATCTCACCCAGATCGGTTTTGATCAGCGCCAGTATCTTCTTGGGGTGTTGCAGCAGGTCTTCCAAATAGGCGACGCGCTCTTTGACTTCCTTATGTTCGTCTTCGATCTTTTTGCGCTCGAGGGCGGCCAGGCGGCGCAGCTGCATATCCAAGATGGCCTGGGACTGCTTCTCGCTCAACTTGAAGCGCGTCATCAGGGCGGCCTTGGCCGCGTCGGCGTCCTTGGACTTGCGGATGGTATCGATCACGTCATCCAGATTGGCCAGAGCTTTGAGCAGACCCTGCAGAATGTGGGCGCGGGCTTTGGCTTTGTCCAGATCGAATTTCGATCTGCGCGTGATGACGACCTGGCGGTGTTCAATGAAAATCTGCAAACAGCGCTTCAAGGACAGCAGGCGCGGCTCGCCTTCCACCAGCGCCAAGATCTGCGCGGCGAACGTGCTTTGCAGCGGCGTGTATTTATAAAGACGGTTGAGCACCAAGCGCGGCTGCGCCCCGGCCTTCAACTCGATCACGATGCTTAGGCCTTCGCGGTCCGATTCGTCGCGCAGGTCGGCGATGCCTTCCAGTCGGCCATCGCGCACCAATTCGGCAATGCGCTCGAGCAGGTTGGTGAGGTTTAATTGGTAAGGGATCTCGCTGATGATGATGCGCATGCGGCCGCGGGTACCCTCTTCGATGCGCGATTTGGCGCGCACCATCAGTTGGCCCTTACCCTTGCTGTACAGGTCGCGGATACCCTCCATACCGACAATGATGCCGCCGGTGGGGAAATCGGGCCCCTTGACGAACTTCATCAAGTCCTCGCCGGTGATGTCGTCGGACTTGTCGTAATGGTCGATCATGTAGCGCAAAGCACCGACCAGTTCGCCTAAGTTGTGGGGTGGGATGTTGGTGGCCATACCCACGGCGATACCCGAGGAGCCGTTAAGCAGCAGGTTGGGCAGCCGGCTGGGCAGCACCAGCGGTTCCTTCAGAGAACTGTCGAAGTTGTCGCCGAAGTTCACGGTGTCTTTGTCGATGTCGGCTAGCAACTCCTCCGCCAATGGGTGCAGCCTCGCTTCGGTGTAGCGCATGGCTGCCGGCGGGTCCCCGCCGATGGAGCCGAAGTTGCCCTGGCCGTCGACCAGCGGGTAGCGCATAGCGAAGTCCTGGGCCATGCGCGCCATGGCGTCATATACCGCGTCGTCGCTGTGGGGGTGGTATTTACCCAGCACCTCGCCAACGATGCGGGCCGACTTCTTGTGGGCGCTCCCGGAACGGAGGCCCATATCGTGCATGGCGTAGAGGATGCGCCGGTGCACGGGCTTCAGGCCGTCGCGGGAGTCAGGCAGCGCCCGCGACACGATCACGCTCATGGCGTAATCGAGGTAAGCCGAGCGCATTTGTTCGCCAATATCTATTGGCTGGATGGAGGTTTTGGCCACTGCGTTTCCTGTCGTTCAGCGAGGAAATGGGATCAGAAAAATGAATTATACCCTTGAAGGCCCGGCTGGAATTGGGATAGATAGGCTAGGTTTCCGCCCTTCTCTAGGAACGTAGTACGGTTGTCCGGGAAAGCGTGTAATGTATACTTTCTTAACGGTAAGTTTTTGGTAAGAACACAGATGTACATTGCCAGATAGTTAGTACCGTGTGAGACGTGTAGATAAGAAAGGCCCAGTTTGTCAGACGCGGATGGCTTGAACTACCCTCGCCCTCGCATGACCGGCCCTCTGGCTCCCGAGGTGCTGGTCCCGCGCCTGGGGGATAGCCTGGTTGAGAAGGGCTTGTTGACCGCGGCCGACCTGAAGCAGGCGCTCGCTCACCAAAAACAACGCAGAACCGAAGGCAAACGGCTGCGGCTCGGCGAAGCGCTGATCGAACTTGGACTCATCGACCGGACCAGGCTGGACGCGGCCATCACTGAACAGATCGCCCAATTGCAGGAAGCCCTGCGGCAGAGCAACCTGTTCCTGGAGCAGCGCGTCCAGGAACGCACAGCCGAACTGCAGGAAGCGCTGAACAAACTTACCGAGCTGAATCAGCTCAAGAATGATTTCATTTCGAACGTATCCCACGAATTGCGCACCCCCCTCGCCCACATGGTTGGCTACATTGATCTGCTGGGAGTGGAGGCGCTGGGTCCGTTGAGCGACGAGCAGCGTAGCGCGCTGGCCGTCCTGGAGAAGTCCTACCTCCGCCTTAACGGCCTGATCGACAACCTGCTATTCCTTTCCTTCGACACAGTCGAGAGCCTGCACCTCGAACCCGCCCCTGTCCCGCTGCAGAGCATCTTCCCGCAGGTGGTTGCCCAATCGAAGGCGAAGCCGATCAAAGGGATCACGGTTAGCCACAGCATTCCGGCCGATCTGCCTTCCGTGCATGCGGATGGCAACAAGATCGAATGGGCCCTTGGCCAGCTGGTGGATAACGCCATCAAATTCAATCAGCCGGGTGGGCGCGTCCATTTGAGTGCCAAAGAGAACGGCCGCCGCGTCGAGATCTCCGTCGCCGATACTGGCCTCGGGATCCCGACCGATAAGCTGGCAGAGATCTTCGAACCTTTCCACCAGTTGGACGGCTCCTCAACGCGAAAGGCCGGAGGCGCAGGCATTGGACTCACTCTCACCAAACGCATTGTGGAAGCGCACGGCTCCAAATTACTGGTGGAATCGATTGCCGGGAAGGGAAGCAGGTTCTCGTTCAGCCTGCCCATGGCCCATCCGCCCAAGGCGCAAAAATAGCTATGAGCGATGGCAGTGATGGCGCCAGCAATCTGCAACCCAAGGAACTTGAGGCGGTGTACGCCATCAGCCGAATAGTCAATGAGACTTTGGATATCGAAAAAGCGCTGGGGGCTATTGTGCGACTGGCCCGCCCGGTATTCATTTTCGACAATGCGGTGCTCTATTTGCTAAACGAACCGGGCCAGTTGGAACCGGCCTTTGCCCGCGCCATTGGCCGCGGGCGCTCGTCGGAAGCCGACCTGGCCTGGGGAGAGGTCGCCGCCAACGAAGCCTTCACTACGGGCCGCATGTTTGTTTACCAGCCGGACCTGATCCCCAACACCGACCGCCTCGATCAGCGTTTCTATCTGGGCCTGCCCATGTTGCTGGGCGGCAAGTGCATTGGGGCTCTAGTGTTCATCCGCTTCGGCGGCCCTACCTTTACGGACGAGCAAATCCATCTGGCGGAATTCATCGCCGCCCACGTAACCCAGGCGCTGGAACACAAACGGCTGGTGGAGCGCGTGGGTAACCTGGAAGCAGAACGCCGCCTGGCGCGGCTGCAAAGCGACTTTATCGCCACGGTCTCCCACGAACTAAAGACCCCGCTTGGCTTCATCAAGGGATATTCCACCACCTTGCTGCGCAAGGACACGCACTGGGACGAGAGCACCCAGCAGGAATTTCTCGGAATCATCGAGGAAGAAGCCGACGTGCTGGCCGAACTGGTGGAAAACCTGCTCGATTCATCTCGCCTGCAATCTGGCACCCTGGATATCGACTTCAGGAGCGTGGACCTGGCTATGCTGGCTAAGGAAGACATCGAGCGGTTGCGCGTCCGCTACCCTGAACTGGATATCCAACTCAAGGACGGAGGGGTCAAAAGCCTAGTAAAGGGCGATCCCAAGCGGCTAAGCCAGGTGATCCAGAACCTGGTGGGCAACGCGGCCAAATATGCCCCCAAAGGGACACTGCAAATTTCCCTTAGGGAAACGCCGGATAGTGTACAAATCACGGTGAAAGATGAGGGGCCTGGGATTGCCGCTGAAGATATCGAGCACGTTTTCAAGCGTTTCTTTCGTTCCGGTCAGGTCAAAGACAAGGTGCGCGGCAGCGGCTTGGGGTTGTTCATCTGTGAACAGATCGTCAAGGCGCATCGCGGGGAGATCCGAGTCCATTCAGAAAAAGGCAAGGGTGCGGAGTTTCTAATCGATCTCCCCAAATCCACCGTCCCCGAGCCCGCTTAGCGAGGAGAGATATGGCAGCCCGGATACTCGTTGTCGATGATGAACCCCGTTTCGTCCGTTTGGTCGAAGCGAACCTGCAAGCCGAAGGGTTCGAAGTGCTGAAGGCCAAGAGCGGCAAGGAAGCTGTCGAGTTGGCCGCCAGCGAAAAACCCGACCTCATCCTGCTGGATGTAATGATGCCGGAGATGGATGGGTTCCAGGCTTGCGAACGCATCCGCGAATTCTCCGCGATACCCATCATTATGCTTACCGCCAAAGGGGATGAGGAGCACAAGGTGCGCGGGCTCAACCTGGGGGCGGATGACTACGTGGTCAAGCCGTTCTCGGCCAACGAACTGATGGCCCGCGTCGGCGCGGTGCTGCGCCGCGGCCAACGCGTGACGCCTGATTTCTCGGAGAGCACTTTTGCTCGCGGAGACCTGCGCATCGATTTCGCCCGCGCCGAGGTAATGGTGGCCGGCCAAGCCGTGTCCCTATCGGCGACCGAATATCGCTTGCTGCTGCAGTTTGCCCGCCGCGCCGGCAAAGTCGTGACGGCCGAGAAACTTTTGCACAACGTTTGGGGCGAGGAGTATAGTGAGGAAAAGGAAATCTTGTGGGTGAGCATATCCCGCCTGCGCCAAAAGCTGGAGAAGGACCCCAAGAACCCCGAGTTGATCGTTACTCTCCCAGGCGAAGGGTACATGATGTCTTAGAGGTGGATCTTGCTGTCAAACAAAACTGAACCAAATGGTCCAAAAAAGGGCAAAGAACGTGGCTTTCGCCCGTTTGTGAACACCAATCAGTACCCGGTGATCATCCAGACCGTCAACAACCGCATTCATGGCAACTTGCACACCCGGGAGAGCGAGCGCATCAAAGACGCGCTCAATGCCAATGAGGCCTTCATTGCCATCACCAATGTGCAGATCCTGGATTCCGAAGGCGCTACGCAAATACGCAAAGCGGATTTCCTGGCCATCAACCGGGCCAACATCATCTGGGTGATCGAAGATAAACCGCCTACCGGCCCGCTTGGCCGGCAAGATGGTCCTGAACTAAAATCAAGGCCATGAGCCAAGACCAAGCCACTCAGCTACGCGCCAAGATCCTAGGAGTCCTGTTACGCGACGCCCGCTCCGCCGCGGGGAAATCCATGAAGGAGATCGGCGAACTGATCGGCGTTTCCAGTGGGACGATCTCTTCCATCGAGCGCGGCGCTAACTCGCTCTCTTTGCCCGAACTTGAACTGGTCGCATACTTTCTAGGTGTGCCTCTTTCGCACTTCTGGTCCCAGGACGTTGTGTCCCAGGATCCCCATCCCAGCCAAAACCTGGATGCCGACCAACTGCTCGCCTTGCGCCACCGCACCATCGGAGCCATGCTGCGCCAGGCCCGCGTCGAGAAGAACCTAAGCCAGAAAGACCTTGCCCAGCGTACGGGAGTGTCCACCAGCCGCATCCGGCGTTATGAAAACGGAGAAACGGCCGTGCCGCTTCCCGAACTGGAAAAGCTGGCCGTCAGCCTGGGTCTGCATACGGATGATTTCATCGATCGCAGTGGACCGGTGGGGGAGTGGATGGCGGCCAAGCGCGCCGAGCAGACTCTGGCGCAGCTGCCGCGCGGCCTGCAGGAGTTCATTGCCGATCCCGAAAACCGCGGCTATCTTGAACTGGCCCAGAGGTTAAGCACCACCTCAAAGGAAAAGCTGCGTTCGATGTCGGAAGCTCTGGCCGAATTGCTTGGCTAGAAAAATCGCCCAACAATACAGTACGGTCAGGGCATTTTTTCATTACATCTTGGGAGTCCGACCTTAAAGTATAATTATGGTGATGGCCGTTCCCGCCGTCCTTAGCCCTCGCGTCGCAATTGAAGAGGACCGCAGCCGGCTCGCCAACCTGCTGCATTTCGAGACCCACGTCCACCGCCACCTGGATTGGCGCCGGCCGCTGGATTGGCTCGGCCGGTCACCCTATCTTGTGCTGGAGGCCGGCGGCAGGATCAACGCCGCCCTGGCCTGCCCTCCCGATCCGCCCGAAGTCGCCTGGATCCGCTTATTTGCCACTGCAGCTCGCATTGGGCCGGCCGACGCATGGTCGCTGCTCTGGCCGCAGACAGTCGAGGACCTGCAGGCGCAGGCCGTTCATTACGTAGCGGCCATCCCGTTGCGGGAGTGGTTCCGTACCATCCTCATTTCCGCCGATTTCTCCCATGCCCACAATGTGGTCGTCCTGGATTGGCGGCCGGATCAGGAGCCAACTCCGCCCGCCTTGCCGAGCGGCCACGTTTTGCGTAGCATGAAAGTTGAGGACATCCCCAGAATTGCGGCTGTCGACCGAGCCGCTTTTGCGCCTCTTTGGCAAAACTCGCCGCAGGCCGTAGGGCGAGCTTTCGAACAGGCCGGGTTCGCCACCGTCGTTGAAGGTGAGGGCCGTATTGTTGCTTTCCAGATCAGCACGCGCGGCTCCCGGGGATTGCACCTGGCCCGCTTAGCCACCCACCCCGATATGCAAGGCAAAGGGCTGGCGCAGGCGTTGATGCATGATGTCCAGGCCCACATTATCGGGCGCCAGGAAAGCTTGCTCACGGTGAACACGCAGGACAACAACGCGCCATCCTTGGCGCTGTATGAAAAACTGGGTTTCCATCTGACCGGGGAAGAATTCCCTGTCCTCCAATACGCCCTTAATTAGGTGTCCATGACCCCTTTGGAGAATCGTACAGTCGTGATCGCCGGCGCGGCCGGCGGCTTGGGATCCGTGGCTTCAGCCGCCTTCGGCCGGGCCGGCGCCAACCTGGCGCTGCTGGGCCACAACGCGCAAAAGCTCGAGGCCCTCGCCGCCCAGTTGAAGTTGCCGGCCTCCCGATTTGTGATCTATGCCGGTGACGCAGGGTCGCAGCAGGAGATGGAGGCGGCGGCCTCTGCAGTGATGCAGAAATTCGGCCGCATCGATGTGCTGGTCAACCTCGTAGGCGGCTGGGTCGGTGGAAAGGATATCTTCGCCACAAGCCGCGAAGATTTGGCCGGGATGATCGATCAGCACCTGTTTGCCAGTTACGCCCTGATGCGGGCCTTTGTGCCGCCCATGCTGGCGAACAAATGGGGCCGCGTATTAGCCGTCTCCTCGCCCAATGCCAGCCGGCCTCCCGGTAAAAACTCGCCGTATGCTGCGGGCAAGGCGGCTATGGAAGCGTTGATGCTTTCGCTGGCCCAGGAGGTGAAGGGCAGCGGCGTGACGGCCAACCTGCTCCTGGTCAAAACCATCGATGCAGCCCACCAGAGGACGATCAGCCCGAGCGAGGAAAATCGCAGCTGGACCAGCCCGGAAGAAATCTCTGCTACACTTCTGCATCTTTGCAGAGAGGAAGCGGGTACCATCAATGGGGCACGCATCCCTCTGTATGGAGAACCTTATTAGACCCGGAGGATGGAAGTAAATGGAAAGCAGCAAACGTCAGGCCCGCTTGGATCGCCGCCGTTCCCAGCAGCGCCAATCACAGGTGAAATGGCTGGCATACGTCGCGGTCGGGGCAGTGGTGGTCACTGTTCTGTTGATCCTGGCCCAACAGATCAGCGGCCCGCGCTCAACGGTCTATGCCCAAAAGAATGGGATGACGCTGGGGGACCCTGCCGCCACGGTGAACCTGATCGAATTCGTCGACTTCCAGTGCTCGTTTTGCCAACTGGCCTATAACCAGACCGAGAGCCAGGTGATCGAACAATATGTTGACTCCGGACAGATCACTTATACCTATCACATCGTGGCCTTCCTCGGCGATGAATCGACCGCTGCGGCCGAAGCGGCGTACTGCGCGGCCGACCAGAATTTCTTCTGGGAATACCACGACATCGTTTTCGCCCCGCTGAACTTTTCGCATGGCAACAGCGGGGGCTATACGGATAGTAATTTGATCGCGTATGCCCGGCAGATCAACGGCTTGGACATCGACGCATTTACGCAATGCATGGCCAGCGACGCGAAGCTGGCCGATATCGCCGCCGCCGAATCTCTGGCGGGCACGGTTGGCGTCACGGGCACGCCGGCGTATCTACTCAATGGTTCGGTGCTAGCCGGCTTGCAGCCGATAGGCGTTTTGCAGCAAGCCATCGAAGCAGCCTTGGCTGCACCGGGCGGCAATTAGCCTTCGCCGCCTCTCGCAATAACGAAATCCCCGGCCAGTGGCCGGGGATTTTTGTTAGAACTTGATCGAAATGCCCAGTGCTGTCAGCACGAAAACGATCAGAGGTGCCAGGACCAAAGCCGGCAGGAAATTGCCCACCCGTATCGGTTTGATCTCCAGCAGGCTGCTGATCGCAATACCCATCAGCAGCAACCCGCCGGCCGCGCTCAATTCTGCGATCATCGGATCGGTGAATACTGCCTGGGCTTGCTGCGCCAGCAGGCTGATGCCGCCCTGGAAGATCAAAATTACCAGGGTGGAGAACAGCACGCCAACGCCAAGAGAGGAGGCGAAGACCATACCGGCAAATCCGTCCAGCACGGATTTGATCGCCAGCAAGCGAAAATCCCCGGTAAGCCCGTCCTGAATGGATCCTAGGATGGTCATGGGGCCGATGCAGAACACCAGCGACGCAGTCAGAAAGCCACGCACAAAACGCGCGCTGCCTCCCTGCGCTCCTTTCGCAAAGCGGGCTTGCAGCCATTCGCCCAGGCGCGCCAACCCACCCTCGATCTGCCACCATTCGCCTATTACTCCTCCCGCCAGCAAGGCGACCAGCACAATGATGGGGTTTTGAGTTCCGGCGAAAAGCGTAAATCCGTAGGCCAACGTGAACAGGCCCAGCCCTGCCACCACGGTTTGGCGCACGCGCTCCGGCCGGCGGGCGCCAAAAAGCAATCCCAGCAGGCCGCCTAACAACACGGTGCCAATGTTCAAGAAAGTTCCGGTCATGTCGCCGGATTATAAACTGCGGGCTGCGTTTTCCTTTTATAATCGCTGGCATGCCTCGGGGAAATCGAAGCCCGCTACTGAAGCCGGCCTGGTGGATCGCGTATGGGGTCGTATGCGGCTTGGGCGCCGCCGGGTTGGTATTGCTATTGGTTTCTCCGCGGCGCGGCCAGCCGGTCGAGTTGATCCCGGCGCCAACCCGTACCGCAACCATCATTCCCACTGAAGTCAGCGCAACGAGCGTGGCCAGCCCGGCTGCCGCTTATCCCATTAACATCAACACGGCCAACGCCGCTGAGCTCGAACAACTGCCGGGCGTCGGCCCCACGTTGGCGCAAAGCATCGTGGCCTATCGCGAGGCCAACGGACCCTTCGCCGCCCTGGAGGACCTGCAGAACGTGCCAGGCATTGGGCCGCGCACCTACGAAGCCATACTGCCCTTCATTACCCTCGGTGAAAGCTGATGCCGCGCCTGCCGCTGTTGGAGCGCTACCGCGCTCTGGTCGAACTGCCTGCCCATAGCAACCTGGTCTCCCTGCAAGAGGGTTCCACACCGCTCATCCCCCTGCCCCGCCTGGCGGACGAGCTTGGCGGCGGCTTCAAACTGTATGCCAAGTTCGAGGGATTGAACCCGACCGGCTCCTTCAAGGACCGTGGCATGACCGCCGCGGTGAGCGAAGCGCTAGGCCGCGGTGTAAAGGCCCTGATCTGCGCGTCGACCGGCAACACGGCCGCTAGTGCTGCGGCTTATGCGGCCCGCGCCGGGCTGCCCTGCACGGTGCTGATCCCGGCAGGCAAAGTTGCGGCTGGCAAGTTAGCCGGCGCCTTGGCCTATGGCGCCCAGGTACTGCAGATCGAAGGTTCCTTCGATCAGGCCCTCGACTTAGTTTTGGAGATCAGCAAGCGCCGCCCGATCGCTCTGGTGAATTCGCTGAATCCTTATCGCCTGGAAGGCCAGAAGACAGCTGCCTTCGAGATCATTGAGGAGCTGGGCGCAGCGCCCGAATGGATGTGCCTGCCCGTGGGCAACGCCGGCAACATCACCGCTTATTGGATGGGCTTCAGGCAGTACCACCACTTGCATCACTGCGGTTTGCCGCATCTGCTGGGCGTGCAAGCGGTTGGCGCCGCCCCGCTGGTCCTGGGCCATCCCGTGGATCAGCCGGAAACGGTAGCCACCGCGATTCGCATTGGCAGGCCGGCACGCGGCGAACAAGCGCTGCAGGCGGCCGAAGAATCCGGCGGGCGGATTACCGCTGCCAGCGATGAAGATATCCTGGCCGCGCAACGCCGCCTGACTAGCGAAGGCCTGTGGGTGGAGCCGGCCTCGGCTGCCGGATTGGCCGGGCTGGCCAACGAGATCAAGGCGGGCAAGTTTGCACCCAAAGGCAAGAAGATCGTCATCGTATGCACAGGGCATGGGCTCAAGGATCCGGAGATTATCACCAAGCGCATGCCGGCTATCACCACGATCCCCGCAGACTTTGCAGCCCTTGAGGAAACAATAGCGCTCGGCCAATGAGCATTCGACCATACGAAAACGTCAATTAGAATCGTGTCATGATCACCGTTCGCGCACCCGCCAGCACAGCCAACCTGGGTCCGGCCTTTGATTGCCTGGGCCTGGCCCTCGATCTTTGGAACGAAACGCAAATCGAGGTGGGCGGCGGCAAGTTGCTTGTTGAGATCGAGGGCGAAGGCGCTGACCTCATTCCGCGCGACGAGACCAATCTGGTCGTCCGCGCCTTCCACCAACTGTATGCCCAGTTCGGCAAGAAACCGCCGTCCGGTCTACGCATTTTTTGCAAGCAGCGCATTCCGCTTAATGGCGGGCTGGGCAGCAGCGCCGCGGCTGTTGCCACCGGGCTGCTGGCAGCCAATGCCCTACTCGATAGTCCGCTCAACACCGAAAAGCTGCTGCAGATCGGCTCCGCCATGGAAGGCCACGCCGACAATATCGCCGCGACTTTTTTTGGTGGGTTGGTGCTGGTCTCCGAGTCAAAGGGGCTGTTTCACACCCAAAAGCTGGAATACGTTCCTTTGCACGCGGTGGTGATCGTGCCGGAGCAAAGCTTGACCACCAGGGACTCGCGTCAAGTCGTGCCGACCCAGGTGTCGCTGGCCGATGCCGTGTTCAACATCGGCCGTAGCCTGCAGGTAGCCGACGCCCTGCGCAGCGGCGACATCCCTGCTCTCTCCGCAGCCATGCAGGACCGGCTGCACCAACCGTATCGCCTGCCCCTCATCCCCGGCGCAGCCGAAGCAATTCTCGCTGCGCAGCAAGCGGGAGCGGCGGCGGCGCTTTCAGGCGCCGGACCCAGCCTCATCGCCTTTGTAGAGGAAGGCCGCGCGAAGCCCATCACCGAAACCCTGCGCGCCCCGTTCGCCGAACGCGGCATGAAAACGAGCCACTACCTGCTGAAAAGTTCCGAACGCGGCGCTGAGGTCTTATGAGCCGGCTTGGGGACGAATGACCCTATAAAAACTTAGCTGCAACCCTAGAATAGGGGGCGATATCCGTATGAGGATCCTATGGGTAATCCACCGTTAGCAGCCGCCGCAGAGCTATTCCAGATCGAGGAGGCCAGCCTAACCTCCTTACGCGGCGGGAATTTCGCCAATGTGCATGGCTTCACCCGGGGCGGGCAGGACTGGGTGCTGCGCCTGCTGCCGCCCAGCGATGACACGGAACTGCGCGGGCAACAGGCTATTTTGGCCTGGATGGACCACCTGGCAAAGAACGGCGCCAGCGTCCCCGCGCCTATGCGCTCGCGCAACGGGCGCCTGGTGGAGCCGATAACCACACCCGAAGGCGTGTGGCTGGCCCTGGTCTTCTCTCGGGCACCCGGCATCCTAGCCGAGGAATTACCGATAGACGAATGGAAGGACGAGCACTTTCAACTCTTGGGCAGGACGCTGGGAAAGATGCACGCCCTCGCCGTAAACCACACGCCGCCCAGCGGATACGAACGACCGGGCTGGAATAAGTCCGGTAATCTCTTCAACCACGCAATAGATCCGGCGCTCCCCGGGCACGAACGAAAACAAAGCCGCTTCCTCGAACACTTAAGCGGCCTGCCTAAACCAGCGGACGCCTACGGCATGATCCACGCCGATTTTCATTTCGCCAATTTTTTCATCGACAAGGGAACTGGTACCGTTACGCCGATCGATTTCGATGATTGCACGCTCGGCTGGTTCATCATGGACCTTGCAGTGCTGATCTTCGATGCCATGGTGAACTTTGATGGCCAACAACGCGAGGAATTTGCCAGGCTCTTCACCGAGAACTTTCTGCTCGGTTACGCGCAGGAGAAGGCGATCTCTCTCTTCTGGTTGGAGCAAATACCCATGCTGCTCAAGCTGCTCGAGATCAATGTCTACAGCGTGGTTTATAAGAGCTTCGAATTAGGCAAGGGGGATACCTGGGTGAACAAGTTCATGCCCGGCCGCAAGGAAAGCATCGAAAACGAAACGCCTTATATCTCCCTGGACTTCGGGAGAATCTGGGAGCAAATTCATTCAGGAACAGCAACCACTATCCCTGCAAGATAAGTCTTGCTGTCAGTAGCTACAGCTTGGGTAACTCGATGCTCTGCTGCTTCTGGTATTTACCCTTTTTATCGGCATACGAGACCCTGCATTCCTCATCAGCTTCGAAGAACAACACCTGGGCGATACCTTCGTTGGCGTAGATCTTGGCGGGCAGCGGGGTGGTATTCGAGATCTCGAGGGTGACGAAGCCTTCCCACTCCGGTTCGAAAGGCGTCACGTTGACGATGATGCCGCAGCGCGCGTAGGTGCTCTTCCCCAGGCACACGGTAAGCACCTTGCGCGGGATGCGGAAGTACTCCACGGTGCGCGCCAGGGCAAAGGAATTCGGGGGGATCACGCAAACCTCCCCTTTGAAATCCACCATGGATTTCTGGTCGAAATGCTTGGGGTCAACCACGGCGGAATACACATTGGTGAAGATTTTGAACTCATCCGCCACACGAATGTCGTAGCCATAGGAAGAGACGCCGTAGGAGATGACCCCCTGCCGCGCCTGGTTAGGTTCATAGGGCTCGATCATCCTATGCTCCCGGGCCATGTTCTCGATCCAATGGTCAGGCTTTAGTCCCATGTTCTCCTCCGGGTCTGCGTTACCAAATGCTGGCGTCGAATATGATGCTAAGGAAATCGTTTCGCTCTTCCGTGGTCATGAAGCGCGGCTTGGCGAAATCCACGAATTGAATGGTGATCAACTCGGTGCTGATGTATCCGCCATCATAGAACACGTGGCGGGCGATCAGGGCGCGGTCGCCATTATCCACCACGCCGCGCTGGTCGAAGAACAGGTTGCCCAGCCCATAGGTAATGATGGCATCCTGGCGAGGGAACTCCACGCCGTGGGACTGGTGCGCCTGGCTGCCGCTGACAATGCTGGCCCCGGCGGCCGAGACGCGCCCGAAATCGCGCACCAGCGTCTCCGACGGGATGAACTGATACACCTCATTGTGCTGGAAGGTGGCGATCACCAGATAGCCCTGCCCCACTAAATCGCGCACGGTGGCTTCCATATATTCGTAATCGCAAGCCCAGGTGCCGGGGTAATCTTCGCGGGCCGAGGCATAGCTGCCGCCTTTGCCGTTGCAGCCAATGAAGGCGACTTTGTTGCCGTTGTGCTCCAACAACAGAGGCTGCTTGGCCTCCTCGAGGTTGGCGCCGCCGCCGTAATAGGGCCAGCCGCGCTCGTCGTAGAGCTCGAGCGTGTAGAGCATCGCATCGCGGGACCAATCGTTGAAATGGTCGCCGGTCAGTTCGACCACGTCCACGCCCACCGCATCCAGCAATTCGATATAGCTGGCGTCGCTGCAAAAGATCAGGTTGCGCTGCACGGGGTCCGGAGCCGGGCAATCGCGGGCAAAGGGTACTTCGTTGCTGATATGGGTAATATCCGCCTCACGCAGCATCGGGCCGATGTCTTCCGCGGGATAGGTCACGCCGCTCCTGTTCATCTCGTAAGCTGTCGCGCGCACCAGGGCAGTCACCCCGGTCAAGATGACCGTGGTCAGTCTATTTGCGTCCCGGTTGCTGGCCGGCGCCAATGGCGCTTCTCCGTCCATTGCGGCGGCTACCCCCGCGGCCTCTCCACTAAGGCCTATTGGCACGGCCAACCGGTAGGTACTCTGATCGAAATCCTTCCAGACCGGCGACTGGCCATCCACCGCCAGCACTTTCCACTTGGGTTCCAACTCCTCGAAGGGCACCAGGGCCCAGGCCGATGGCTCCGCCCAGGCAGCGGCCAGCAAGCTGCTCGTGTCCTCGACGCGGATGGCGCCCGCCGTCGGCGCCCCCCACCAGGCGCTGAAGGCAGCTTCGGTTTCGGCGCTCATCATCAGCCGCGCCCCATCGAAAGGTCCGCCTTCTTCGCCGCGCCAAGCAGCTTGCAAGTCTTCGAACTCGACCTCATCGGTCAGGGTCGGAAACGGCGCCACAACGGCATAAACCCAGCGGCTGATCTCCTCCCCTTCGCCAATGGAGATCCTTAAGGCCGAGGCGCTTTCTTCGCCAGTTAACACCACACCTTCGGGCAGCGATAAGGCTCCGGTGAATCCTTCCGGCAGATCGGCCGAGAGCCACCAACTCGCGGTTCCCGCGTCCATAGTCGGCGCGCTCGTAGCAACCGCCGAACCGCCCCCTGGCAGGAATGGCGTTGCGGTGCTCTCGCCGATGGGAATAGCCGCGGTTTCCTGCGGAAGGTTGCACGCCGCACTCAACAGTACGCAGGACAAAAGAACGAAATGAAGGATCTTATGCATTGGACCTGGCTTATCTAGTTGATTTCGAATCCGCCACGAGTTTGAACTTGTACGCGGATTTCGTCTTCCAGCTCCGTGGCTGTCTTTTCCAGCCCACGTAGCTCTTGCACGAGGCCCGCACCTTCTTTATTGTGTTCCAGCGAATGCACATTGATGCGCACGTTCAACCCGGCGCCAGAAAGGCAGGCGCGGGCCAAGGCCGCCGCCGTGCCGGCGTCGCTGATAGCATTGATGTTTGCGAGGCTGGCGGCCTGTCGCACCAGGCCCAGGCATTCGACGGCCAGTCGCGCCACGGCCAACGGCTGGCGGGCGGCCTCCAACGTGGCCGCTTGCAGGGCCTCTTTACGCTTCTGCTTCTCTTTTTCCGTTTCCTGGGGTAGCTTAAGAGCGGCCATCACCGCATCGAACGCGCGGATATCCTGCTCTACGGCCTTCAGGAACTCCCCCCGCAGACCGTCGGCGCGCTGCACCAGTTCGGCCATCTGGCTTTCGACGTCGGCATATTTTTTTTTGCCTATGGTAAGGCGGCCCACCATGGCTGCCAAGGCAGCCGCCAGCGCCCCGGCGTGTGCCGCCGCCGATCCGCCACCGGGCGTCGCGGTGGCCGCGGCCAAGGCATCGAGGAATGCATTGGAAGTATCTTGCGTTCCGGCCGCGGCGCTCTGCAAGCGGCGCTCCAGCACCTGTTGCCGGTCGAACGGCTCCAGCTGCAAATACCAGGCGGCCGCGTCTTCGAGCGCCTCCTGGGGAATCAGGCCGACCAGTTCGCTGCGCGCCACGGATACCCCAAAACGCTCTCCTTCACGCCGGATCATTTCCACAACACGCGCTACAGGCGTTTGGCGGAAATTCGTCAAATTCATCGAGACCTGCGCCTTGCCGTCCACCAGGAACCCGGCGGCCTTCACAAAATGCAAGCCGCCGGAGGAATAGCGCACGGCCTTGGCGATCTTTTTGGCGACCTCAACGTCGCCGGTATCTAGATACACGTTGTAGGCGATCAGAGGTTGGCGCGCTCCGATGGCTACCGCTCCGGCTTTGCCCAGCTTAGTTGGCCCATAATCGGGCTGGCGCGCCGGGTCGCTGGCGATGGATTCCTTGATGCCTTCGTATTCTCCCCGCCGCACATTCTCCAGGTTCTTCCTCTCGGGCCGCGTGGCGGCTTCCTCATATAAATAGACGGGAATGTCCAGCTCATCCCCCACGCGTTTGCCGAGCGCCTTTGCCATCGAGACACACTCTTGCATCGTGACGCCGGCAATGGGCACAAAGGGCACCACATCCGCGGCGCCCATGCGCGGGTGCTCGCCTTTGTGCTTGGTCATGTCGATGAGTTCGGCAGCCTTAGCGATGCCGCGGTAAGCGGCTTCCTGCACCGCTTGCGGCGAGCCAACGATGGTGATTACGCTGCGGTTGTGATCCGCATCAGAACTGCGGTCCAGCAGCGTGATGCTTTCCACCGAACGGATGGCACTCACAATAGCATCCACCACCTCGAGCCGGCGGCCCTCGGAAAAATTGGGGATGCATTCAACGATTTGTTGAGACATGGAGAAGACCGCGGCTGATTATACCGTTGGCCTTCTGACCGCCTCAAACAATGCCGCTACTCCCGTTCTAGATCTTCCCAACTAGATCCTTGCCCACTTTCGGACCCACAGAGCGGATCAGGTCGCGGGCAGCTTCCACCTTGTCCCAAACGTTCCATAGCAGCACGCCGCGCAGGTGTCCATTATCCAAATAGTAGACGACGCCTTTCTTATACGGCTGCTCTTTCCAATCCTCGACCATCTCATATTTCGAGTTGAGTAAACCGGCCGCTTCATAACCCAGATCGAACAGGTCGGAGTAGAACATCGGAATGTGCTCATAGGGTTGCGCGTGTCCGGCCATATTGCGCCCGGCCACCTTGCCCATGGTGTTCGTGTTGTCCTCATGTTCCACGCGCACGCGGCCACCCAGCAATCCGTTGGAGAAATTGGCTACATCGCCGGCAGCGTAGACATCCGCGTGGCTGGTCTGCAAATCCTCTCCCACCTGAATGCCGTTATCCACCGTCAGACCGATCTGCTCTGCCAGCTCCACGTTAGGCTGAATCCCGATGCCGGCCACCACGTGGTCGACCTCAAGCTTCTTGCCGCCCTTGGTGTGGACCTCGGCGCCTTTCCCGCTGGGGCGCACGTCGGTGACCTGTTCTCCCTTCCACACCTGCACACCCTTGGCCTCGAAATACTCGTTCAAATGGTCCACCAATCCTGGCGGAAAGATATTGGCGCAGATGCCCGGGCCGGGAAAAACGATCGTGACCTGCGCCTTGTCTATGGCCAGGGCCGCCGCTAGCTCCGAGCCGATGAAACCCCCGCCGATCACGGCGAAGCTACCGCCTTTGTCGGCCTGCTCGCGCAGGGCCTGGTAATCATCCAGGGTGCGGTAATAACGGATGAGCCCTTCGCCGAAAGCCAGCTTGCGCGGCGAGCCGCCGGTGGCCAGCAGCAGCTTTTCGTATTCGTACTGCACATCCTTGTCATCCGTCACCAACTTCGTGCGCGCATCGACGCTTGTGACGCGCTGGTTCAGATAGAGATCCACCTTGTGTTTGGCCGTCTGGCGCCAAATATCGTCCAGCTTCTTCTTGCCGGTCCATAGCGCTTTGGTGAGCGGGGGACGAATATAGGGCGGATAGTTTTCAGAGCCGATCAACGCAATCGCCCCCTCCTTATCCACTTCACGGATGCCCTGGACCGCCGAATCCCCAGCCATGCCGCCGCCAATTACGATGTACTTATAGTGTTTCATGCCGCCTCCATAAGGATTACAACGAGGAACCGCTCAATTTTAGACGGGGAGGGCCCGTAGGCCGGAACGAAAGTGACATTTACCCAATTCTAAGTGAAATCGGCTGGCAACTTCCTTGCAACCTTTGTATAACAATCCAGCCACCTTATGCGACACGCCATCGTTCCCATTCTGCTTGTTCTTGCCATGCTGGCCTGTAATTTCCCCACCACCAGCGTAGGCGTTGCCGGCACCCCGGTCCCGCTGCCCACTCTGGCCAGCACTCCCCTGGGTGCGGTGGTCCCGCCGCCTACTTTGCCGGCCACCCGCGACCCCAGCCTGCCGATCAACACTCCCACGCCGGATGTTGCCCGCACTCTGCCCACTGTGCGCGGCGGCACTATCGAATACATTGTCCGGCCCAATGATTATCTTAATGCCATTGCCGAGCAGTTCGGCGTGACCCTGGAGGAGTTGATCGCCGCCAACAACCTGGCGGATCCCAACCAGCTTGAGGTCGGCCAGATCCTGCTCATCCCGCCCCAAACCCCGGTAGACCCCGGTCCGGATTTCAAGATCATCCCCGACTCGGAACTGGTGAATGGCCCCGCGGCTTTGTCCTTTGATGTGGCCGCCTTCGTCGAAGCGCACCCCGGTTACCTCAAGCAATTTCGCGAGGAGGTCGATCAGGTCTTCATGAGCGGCGCGCAGATCGTGCAGCGCGTGGCCACCGAATATTCCGTCAATCCGAAATTGCTGCTGGCGGTGCTCGAATACCAGAGCGGATGGCTAAGCGATGCGAATCCGCGCACCAGCACGCTTAATTTCCCCATGGGCGTCAGCGACGTGTGGCGCATCGGCCTCTATCGCCAGCTTTCCTGGGCCGCTGATCGCCTGAACCAGGGTTACTACGATTGGAAAGGCGGCCTGGTAGCGGGTTGGCATACCACGGATAGCGTCTTTGTACCTGCCTCACCTTCCATCAACAACGGCACTGCCGGGGTTCAATACATGTTCTCCCTGCTTTACCCCCAGGGCCAGTGGCGCGACATCGTTTCAGCCGGCGGCTTCGATAGCACCTACACCGCGCTCTTCGGCTATCCGTTCGACCTGGCCATCGAACCCTTGCTGCCCGTCGGCTTGTCGCAACCCGGCATGCAATTGCCTTTCGAGCCGGGCGTACCCTGGGTGTTCAGCGGCGGCCCGCACGGAGGTTGGGGCGACGGCTCGGCTTGGGCTGCGCTCGACTTCGCTCCGCCCGATATGCTGGGCTGCAATACTGGCGAGGAGTGGATCGTGGCTGTTGCCGACGGGTTGATCGTTCGCTCGGAGAATGGCGTCGTCGTGCAGGACCTCGATAATGACGGTTATGAGCAGACCGGCTGGACCGTGCTCTATTTGCACGTCGCCGAGCAAGGCCGGGTGCGCGCCGGAGAACCAGTCAAAGCCGGGGACCGCATCGGCCACCCTTCCTGTGAGGGCGGCTTTGTGACAGCCACCCATTTGCACCTGGCGCGTCGATATAATGGTGAGTGGATCCTTGCTTCCGGCGCCATCCCATTTTCATTGGATGGCTGGGTTTCCGCCAGTAGCGGCATTCTTTACGACGGAGTGCTGCAGCGTGATGGTCAAACCGTGGAAGCCTGCGAATGCCGGGATCCAGCTCACATGCTTCAGCGATAACCCATGCACTTATCCCGCTCCCTACGATTGTCTGCCTGCTTCTTGGCGGGCGCTTTTGCCACGCTGGTGTGCAGCAACGGCTATATCACACCCGGCAGCCTGGCGGAAACCGAAGCCGCTCAGCAGGCCCTAAACGCCTCCGCGACCGTGCTGGCTCAACTCCTGGCGCCGATCTCGACGCAGCCATCCACGCCCGAAACCGCCGCCACTCAGCCCCCCACCGCCGCGGTCAGCCCGACGGCGACCGAGTCGCCTACCGCCGCCCCGCCTTTTGTGTATGAAGCCCAATCAGGGGACACGCTGGCGGTGCTATCAGTCCATTTCGGTGTGGCCCCCGAGGAGATCGCTTCGCCGCAAGACATTCCACTCGGCCTGATCGACGCCGGGCAGTTCTTCACCATCCCTAACGTTCTCGGCCAAACCAGCCCGCACGACCGCCTGATCCCGGATAGCGAAGTCGTCTATTCCCCCTCCAGCATTGGCTTCAACACCGCCAGCTACGTAGGCCAAATGGGCGGCTACCTTGCTGATTACCAGCAATATTTACCGTCCCGTTGGTTCAGTGGCGCGGGCGTAATTGATCGCGTGGCGTTTGAGGAATCCATCAACCCGCGGCTGCTGCTTGCCATCCTGCAAACCCAAAGCAATTGGGTCCTAGGCGAACCTGCTGCCGGAAGTAATCTGGATTACCCCATGGGACATACCCTTCCGCGGGATAAGGGCCTCTACGCGCAAGTCGCTTGGGTTGCCGAGCAGCTATCTGTTGGATACTATGGCTGGCGCAGTGGCCGCCTCATCGAGCTGAGCTTCCCGGACGGCCAAACCCTGCGCTTGGCGCCCGACCTCAACGCCGGCACCGTCGCAATCCAGTATTTGTTCAGCCGGCTTTATACCTACGGGGATTGGCTAACCCTCATGGATCCGGACTTTGGCTTCGGGTTTACCTACGGCAATGCCATGTTCCCCGATCCCTGGCAGCGCGCCTCCGAAGTGGAGCCGCTCTTCCCACCCGGTATCGCCGACTCGGTTCCCACGATGAGCCTGCCCTTTTTTAGCAACCAGGTCTGGTATTACACGGGCGGGCCGCATGGCGCCTGGGATCGCGGCGGTGCCCAAGCGGCTCTCGACTTTGCTCCATCCAGCGTGGCCGTCGGCTGCGCCCTTTCTGAAGCCTGGGTAACGGCCATCTCCGAAGGCCTCGTGGTTCGTTCTGAAAGAGGATTACTCGTAGTCGATTCGGATGGCGATGGGTTTGAGCAGACCGGTTGGGATATCCTCTATTTGCATATCAGCAACACAGATCATGTTCGCGTGGGCGATTGGGTGAACCGCGGTGACAAGCTGGGCAATCCTTCGTGCGAAGGCGGGTTGGCCACCGGCACGCATGTACACATCGCCCGCAAGTACAACGGCGAATGGATTGCCGCCGGGGGCCCTATGCCCATGGACCTCAGCGGCTGGGTAGCACAAGAAGGCAGCGCGCCTTACCTTGGAACGCTGACTCGCGGCGTACAGGTGGTCACCGCCTGTACTTGCAGCAATGTCGCGGCGCGCATTGCGCGCAGCCCCGAGGATCCGTATTAATCGATGGCAACTTCGCAATTATCCCGCCGCGACTTTCTCAAGTTGGCTGCTCTTGGCGCCTTCAGCTTTGCCTCGCGCCCTGCTTTTCGAGGGCTGGGCCTGCCAGTTTTTTGCCCAAAGCAACCGTCGCTGGCCCTTGTCCCAGGGCTGACCGCCGCTCAACAGCAGCGATTGGAAGCAGCCGCGCTCACCTTCGTCGCCCGCGACTTCGCCAGCGCCCGCCAGGTAGCGCTGGATGTCGACTTCATCGAAGGCCCCAACGAAGACGCCTCCACGATGTGCGGCCCGTTGGCCATCGCTATTCTGCAAAAGGCAGGGTTGCTGGACCTTTGGGCCAACCGCCACGATTTCTGGCTGGTGGATCCGCATGCCAACCCGCGGCCTTTCCAAGACACCTTCCCGGAGACTATGTACGATTGGTACGAATTCACGGAGTCGACCGCTCAATTCGATCCGACCGCGTTCCCGTTGATGGCTGGCGATCTGATCTATCTGCAATCCGCAGGCGGCGATACCTACGAGCATGTGATCGTGGTCAACCGAGTGGACGAAGCCGGGCGCGCCTTCACCATCTGTAATCTCTTCGTGGGGGATGGCACCATCATCGACGAGCGCATGCTCTACGATCCGGCGGCTCCCGGCAGCGGTCAGCTCTTCGATTGGACCAACCGCAGTCTGCGCAAGCAGATGGGCAATACGGGCAGCGGCGGCTTCCATGTTTGGCGCGTCAAAGATGGAGGCAGTCTGGACCTTCCCACGGATGCGGCCAGTCTCCAATTGCGTGCAGATTTGGATGCGTTATTGCTGGCCGCCGCAGGGACCTGGTACGGTTCAATTAAGGAAATCAGCGGACCGCTCCATTACCAGTTCAATCCTTACGCTTCCTTCCATCCTGCCTCCACCATCAAGGTCCCGGTTGCCATGGCCTTCTTCCAATGGCTCGAAGGCGAGCAGATCACGGATTGGGACGCCTTCCTTGGCGAGCATGGCGTGCAGAACAGGACGTATGCGCAATTGCTGCAGGCCGTGATCGTCGAATCGGAGGAAGCCGCCACCGAGGTGCTAGTGGATTTCCTCGGCAAGGCCTGGCTGGACGAGACGTGGGCCGCCTGGGGCCTGGCGCGCACGCACATTGATCCGCGGCGCAGCAGCGCCACGGATCTCGCCGCGGCCTTCGAAAAGGCGTACAACGGCTCTCTGCTCTCCCCGGAAAGCCGCAGCCGCCTGCTTGATCTATTGGCGGATTACACCGTCAACGATGAAGGTCGGCTGGGCTTGTTGCGCCCGAACCTCCCCACCGGTGCCACGATCTTCAACAAACGTGGTTCCCTGGTGGATTGGCCGCGCGTAGTGGCCGACAGCGGCATTGTGCAGTTGCCCGGCCATCGAGCCTACCTATTCACCCTTCACGGCATCGGCAAGGATGCAGCAGGTTACGAAGAACTTGAGGCCACCCTGGACCGGGCCGTCTCCATCTTTGGTGATTTCCTAGGCGCACAAAACACCTGAAGCGCAGCTAAGAGAAATTGAGCAGCCAGCAGTTTTCAAATTACGTCCATATAATCGTCGCGATGTTTCGATCAGCTAATCGGCAACCGATCTCGGCATTCGTTGCCCTTGGGCTGCTACTTTCAGCCTGCCTCCCGGCCACCTTGCCTAGCTCCACGCCGTCCGCCCCTCCGGCTGATACCGCCACCCCGTTGCCCACCGCCACCGAGCCGGTTATCACCTCCACCCCGTTGCCCACTCGGCCGGCCTACGATCCGGGGCAACTGGTGGAATACACCGCCCAGACCGGAGACACGCTCATCGCCCTTGCGGCGCGCTTCAACACCACCATCGCCGAGATCCTGGCCGCCAATAGCATCATCCCGCAATCGGCCTCCACCCTGCCCCCGGGCCTACCCATGCAGGTCCCCATCTACTATCGCGCCTATTGGGGCACCTCCTACCGCATCATTCCCGATAGCCAGTTCGTGAACGGACCCGCGGCTGTGGATTTCGACACCCAAGCCTTCGTGGATGCGCAACCCGGCTGGCTGAAAAACTATGGCGGCTATGCAGCCGGCAGCACGCGCACGGGTGCCGGCCTGGTGGACCTGGTGGCCACCAATTTCAGCGTCAGCCCGCGCCTGCTGCTGGCCCTGCTTGAATTCAAGGCCGGCGCGCTCAGCCAGCCAACCATCGATCCAGCGAAGAGCGCTTATCCCTTAGGATACGAAACCCGCGGCCACTCCGGTGTCTATCTGCAGTTGGTGTGGGTAGCCAATCAACTGAACAATAGTTACTACTCCTGGCGCAATGGCAAGATCATCGAGTTCGAACGGCCGGACGAAACCATCTATCGCCCGGACCCTTGGCAAAACGCGGCCAGTGTTGCCCTGCAGTTGCTCTTCAATATCACCGAGTCCCAGGATGGATTTAATACCGCCATCGGCCCGGAAGGCCTGGCACTCACTTTCACCTCGCTCTTCGGCGATCCCTGGGCTGCGGAAGTAGCTCATATCCCCGGCAGTCTGGTCCAGCCCGAGTTTCGCCTGCCCTTCCCGCCCGGCCAGGTTTGGTCTCTCACCGGCGGCCCGCACACCGGTTGGGGACAGGGTGAGCCCTACGCCGCGCTGGATTTTGCTCCCGGCGAGCAGCGGGGCTGTTATCTTACCGGCCAGTGGGCTACCGCGGTAGCCGACGGTGTGGTTGTGCGCACCGACGTTGGCTTGGCCGTATTGGATTTGGATGGGGATGGGGATGAGCGCACGGGCTGGGTGATCTTCTATTTGCATTTGGGCAAAGAGGAAAAAGCGCGCGTGGGCGACCGCCTGGCCGCCGGCCAGCCTGTCGGCCATCCCTCATGCGAGGGTGGTTCCTCCACGGGCACACACGTACACTTAGCCCGCAAATACAATGGCGAATGGATCGAAGCGGCTGGCACTCTGCCGTTCGTTATGGAGGGCTGGATCCCTCAGGAAGGATCGGCAGCCTATACTGGTCTGCTTAGCCGCCAGGGCTACGTGATCCGCGCTTGCGTGGGCTGCTCCAACGCCGCCAGCGCCATCACCTCACAGGCGCCGGTAGTGGCCCTACCCACTCCGCAACCTGCCCCCACGGGAAAACCCTAACTAGCCTTCGCGAATCTCGTAGCGCGTCTCCAGCTTAACCGCCGGCCGGAGCATATTTTGCACCGGGCAATATTTTTCCGAGGAAAGCTGGATGGCTCGTTCCACCGCGGCCGGGTCGATATCCTTCCCAGTGATCAGATATTCGATGACCGCCCGAGTCCACACTCGGGGATGTTCTTCCTTTCGCTCGGTCGTCACGCGAACTTCAAAAGCCTTCACATCCTGGCGCTTCTTCTGAAGGATGGAGATCACATCCATACCCGTGCAGCCCCCCAACCCCAGGGCCACTAATTCCACCGGGGCAAAGCCATCCCCGGTGCCACCCACATCTTGATAAGCGCTCATGTCCAGCGAATGTCCACTGGGAGCCGAACCAGAAAAGCTCAACCCTTGTTTCCACTTCAACGCAACTTTCATTCAAGTCCTCCGCGGTGCTTCCATTATAGTTCGCCGCCCTCCGACCTCCATACGTTTCCCGTTACAATCAACGCCGTTCATGATCCCGATCCACCTTTCGATCTCCGGTTTTCTGTCTTACCGCGATCCCGTTGAGCTGGATTTCACCCGTTTCGACCTGGCCTGCATTTCCGGGCCGAACGGCGCCGGCAAATCGGCCCTGCTGGATGCCATCACCTTCGCCCTCTTTGGGCAGGCCCGCAACCGCGGCGATGCGCTGATCAACAATCACCGCGACGTAGAACAGGCGCGCGTGGCGCTTACCTTCAGCTATGAAGGCAATGTATATCGCGTACAGCGCATCGCGCCCCGCGAGAAGACCACCCTGCTCGAATTCCAGATCCAGAGCGGCGAAAATAAATGGAAAGCGCTCACCGAACGCACCTTGCGCGAAACGGAAGCGCGCATCTACGACACGTTGCGGCTCGATTACGACACCTTTATCAACGCCTCCTTCTTTTTACAGGGCAAGGCCGATCAATTCACCCAGCAGAAACCGGCCGACCGCAAGCGCATCTTAAGCAGCGTCTTGGGCCTGGAGATCTGGGAAGAGTATCGCTCCCGCGCCGGCCGGCGCCGCAAGGTGGTCGAGGACCAGATGGCGGTGCTACAGGGGCGCCTGCAAGAGATCGCTAATGAGCTCGCCCAGGAAGACCAGCGCAAGGCTCGCCTGCAGGATCTGCAAGCCCAGCTAAAGGCTTTGAGCGAAACGCGCGCCGGCCAGGAAGCCGTGCTGGACGGTCTGCGAGCGCGCACGGCCGCGGTCCAACAACAGCGGACCCTCGTCACCACACTGGCCGCCCAACTGGAGCGTACGCAAAACCAGTTGGCGGACCTGCGCACGCGGCTGGAGGAGCGGCAAACCGAGCAGAAGACCTTTGTCACCCTGCTCGCCAACGCCAGTGCTATCGAAGCTGCTTATGCAGAGTGGCAAAAGGGCCGCGAGGAATTGACCCGCCTGGAGGACATTTCCTCGCAATTCCATGAGGCCGAGCGAAAGCGAAACGCCCCGCTTAGCCGCATTGACCAGGAGCGCTCCAGGTTGGAAACCGAGTTTAGAACCCTGACCGCAGAAAAAGCGAATTTGCAAAGCCTGGCAGTAAGCAAGGCCAGCCTCGAGAAGGAATACGCGGCCTGGGAAACAGAGCTGGCCGGCCTCGAAAAGCAGCTTGCCAAGCGGCCCAAGTTGGAGGACGAGCTCACCAAGCGGCGCGAGGCAGAAACAAGCGTGAATACGGCTAATCCCATCCTCAAAGATGAAATGTTGGTGTTGGATACCAAGATCAAGCAGATGGAAGCTGCCAAGGGTGAGGCAGCCTGCCCCACCTGCGGGCAGCCGTTGACCGAGGATCACCGGGTAACCGTTATTGCCGACCTAACCAAGGAAGGCAAAAAGATGGGTGATCGCTACAGAGCCAACAGGCGGGCACTGGAAACCTCCCAGAAGCGAATCACCGACTTGGAGCAATCTATAAAAGAACTCGACCAGCTTGAAATTGAGCTGCGGACCAAGACTGTCAAAGCTACGCAGCTACGCAGCCGCATCGATGAGCTGACGGATGTGGAAGCGGCCTGGAATAAGCAGCGCGCTCCGCTGCTGGCCAAAGTGGAAGCCGCCCTTCTGGCGGAGACCTTCGCCAAGGAAGCCCGCGCCGAACTGGCCAAAGTCGACGCCGAACTCAAGTCGATGGGCTACGACACTGCCCTGCACGATGCGGCCCGCAAACGGGAAGTGGAAGCTCGCCCGGTTGAAGCGCAGATGCGTTTGCTGGAACAGGCTCGTGCCGCGGCGAAACCACTGGATCGCGAAGTGAAAGATCTGGAAAAACAGATCGCCGCGCAGGAAAAGGAACTGGTGGGGCAGACGGCAGCCCACAAACAAGCCGCCGACGCTTTGGCTCCCCTGGCTGCTGGGCTGCCCGACGTGCAGACCGCCGAGCGCTCCATGTTGGATACACAGGAACGCGAGAACCAGGCGCGCCAGGCCGTCGGCGCCGCCCAACAAGAAGTGGCCGTCCTCGACACACTGCGCACGCGTCGCGCCGAATATGAGCTGCAACGCGAAGACCTGGCCGGCCAGGTGAGCCAGCTACAGGCGCTGGAACGCGCTTTCGGCAAGGATGGCGTTCCCGCCATGCTCATCGAACAGGCCTTGCCGCAGATCGAGACCAAGGCCAACCAGATCCTGGAGCGCTTGAGCGCGGGGAGCATGAGCCTGCGCTTCGTTACCCAGCAGCGCTATAGAGACAGCAAGCGTGAAGATTGGCGCGAGACGCTCGACATCCAGATTAGCGACAGTGCCGGCGACCGCGACTACGAGATGTTCTCCGGCGGCGAAGCCTTCCGCATCAACTTCGCCATCCGCCTGGCGCTCTCCGAAGTGCTGGCGCAGCGGGCGGGCGCCCGCCTGCAGACCCTGGTGATCGACGAAGGGTTCGGCAGCCAGGATGAGGCCGGGCTGCAGCGCCTGGTGGAGGTCATCAGCCAGGTGCGGCGCGACTTCGCCAAGATCCTGGTTATCACCCACCTCGACTCGCTCAAGGAAGCCTTCCCCAACCGCATCGAAGTGGAAAAGGGGCCGCGCGGATCGATGGTGACGGTGGTTTAGTTGCCCGATGCTATAATCGCGGCTTCAGTATTCATCATCCAAAGGTAGCCTAACCATGCTCGATAAACTCTCCGGCATCGAAGACCGCTTCGAAGAAATCGAACGCGAGCTGGCGCTGCCTATTGCCAATTACCAAAAAACGGTCGAACTTTCCAAAGAACGCGCAGAGTTGGAACCTGTTGTGGGCCGGATCCGCAAATATCGCGCGGCCTTCAAGCGCAAGCAAGAGGCCGAAGAGGTGATCAACAGCGGCGATACGGAACTGGCCGAACTAGCCGCCGCCGAACTTACCGATCTGAACGAGGAAGTTCCCGCGCTCGAAAACGAGATCAAGAGCCTGCTGCTGCCCAGGGACCCGCGCGACAAGCGCAACGTCATCATGGAGGTCCGTGCCGGAGCCGGCGGCGACGAAGCCGGGCTCTTCGCTGCCAACCTGTTGCGCATGTACACCCGCTACGCCGAGCGCCAACGCTGGAAGACCGAGGTACTCAGCTCCAGCGAGACTGGTGTAGGCGGCATCAAGGAAGTCACCATGCTGATCAAGGGCAAGGGCGCCTTCTCGCGGCTCAAGTTCGAATCCGGCGTGCACCGCGTGCAGCGCGTGCCGGTCACCGAAGCGCAGGGCCGCATCCACACCTCCACCGCCACGGTCGCCGTGCTGGCCGAGGTGGACGAGGTCGAGATCAAGATCCCCGAGGGCGATATCAAGATGGATGTATACAGATCGGCGGGGGCCGGCGGCCAGAACGTGCAGAAGAACTCCACCGCGATTCGACTGACCCACCTTCCCACGGGTATGGTGGTGCAATGCCAGGATGAACGCTCTCAATTGCAGAACCGGCTGCGCGCCATGACCATTTTGCGCGCCCGGCTCTACGAGATCGAAGATGAGAAGCGCCGCGCCGAGATCGAGAAGACGCGCCGCTCGCAGGTGGGCAGCGGCGAACGATCAGAGAAGATCCGCACCTACAATTTCCCCCAGTCGCGGGTGACCGATCACCGCATCGGCTTCACGTCGCACAATCTGCCGGTGTTCCTGGACGGGGACATCGACGAGCTGCTGGATGAGCTGGCTACGCAGGACGAAGCCGAACGCCTGGCCGCGGTCAGCGCGTAGTTCTTCCTGAGTCATTCTGAGCAGCCAAGGTTCGCCAAAGGCGAACTTGGCGCAGCGAAGAATCCCTAATACGCTGCAACAACTGTCATCATGACTAGAAAGAAGTCAAGTTCTCCCCTCCGTTGTTCAACGCTATTCAGAAGACCTGATACTAGGGATTCCTCGCTATTGATTCTCCAATTGGATGATGCGTTAATACCTGCTCGGAGTAACTGTGTTGGTTGTCAAGCGTTTTCGAGGGCAAGTTGGTCTCTGG
>JBBDXR010000016.1:0-131976 GCA_040902205.1 Anaerolineales bacterium
ACCCGTAGATGAAGGGGAAAGCCCCGCCGCTTGCGGCGGGGTTCGTTACTTCGAGCGAGGCGCGAAGCGCCGACGAGAAATTCCTATAATGTCGCTTTATCTAGCAGTTTCACTGGTTCAACAATGGCACATGGGATTCCTCGTCGGGCAGCGCCGCTTAAGGCGGCGCTAAACGCCCTCACTCGGAATGACAATTAAAAACAAGGTATCCTTAACCCCGTGAATCTTGCCAACTTGCGCCGCTACACCACGCGAGGTGTCATCCTGCCGGCCCTCGGCTTAGGCATGCTGTTCACCGCCTTGGGCGCCTTTGCACTCTTCTGGTATTTGCCGCCCGCGGCCGATGAAGCGCCGCTGGCGGCCTTCACCTGGATCCCCGGCCCCACCAATACCCCGCAGCCGCCCACATCCACGCCTGTGCCCACCTCTACAGCCACGCCGACCTTTGCACCGCTGGAAAGCGGGCAGATGGGCATTGGCAGCTATGTGCAGATCACCGGAACAGGCGGCGTAGGCCTCAATATCCGCAATGAGCCCGGGCTATCCTCCAAAATCCAATTCCTCGGCTACGATGCTGAAGTCTTCGAGGTGCGCGATGGGCCGGTGGATGCGGATGGCTACACCTGGTGGTATCTGGTGACGCCGGTAGACGAGGGCCGCGCCGGCTGGGCCGCAGCAGCCTTCCTATCAGTCGTGGCAAATCCGTAAAAAACAAGTGATTGGTGAACAGTGAATAGTGATTAGGAAACCCTAGTCATAATTCACCAAAGGAGCACATGACCGAACTCATCCCCACCGGTTTCACCGCCAACCGCAAGCAGGCGCGCCTGTTCATCGATTGGAGCGATGGCGAGAAGAGCGCCATCCCGTTCGACTTGCTGCGCAACGCCTGCCCCTGCGCCCAGTGCCGCGGCGGCCACGAGAACATGCACCCCGAACCGGACCCGAATATGTTCATCATCCCGCTGATGAACGCAGCCACCACGCGGCTAAAAGGCATCGAGGCGGTGGGGAATTACGCCATCAACCCGGAATGGGAGGACGGCCACAAGTACGGCATTTACGATTGGCATTACCTGCGCGCCTTGCACGAGGAGATGAAGGCGCGTACTTAACACAAAAGCCCCGCATTGCGGGGCTTTTGGCTTATGAGGCGTTATTTAGGCTTTGGGAGCTTGTTCTTGCTGGCGCTTGTAATCCACAAAGCGATAGCCAACGCCGCGTTCGGTGAGGATGTACTTTGGGTTGGCCGGATCCTTCTCTAATTTCTCTCTCAAATAGTTTACATACAGACGGACATAGTGAGGCTCGTCGCGGTATTCGTAGCCCCACACCTTGGCCAGGATCTGGTCGTGGGTTACCACCCAGCCGGCGTTCTGCACCAGGTGGTAGAGCAAGCGGTACTCGGTGGGGCGCAGCCTCACTGGCTTGCCCTCCACCCACACCTCGCGGCGGTCGAAATCGATCTTAAGTCGTTCATCTACCTGGATGGCGCCCTCTTTGCTTTCGCGCGTCTTTTCAGTGCGACGCAGCACGGCGCGCACCCGGCTCACCAGTTCGCGCGGGCTGAAGGGCTTGGTGACGTAATCGTCGGCGCCCAGCTCCAGGCCGCGCACGCGGTCGTCCTCTTCGGTCTTGGCTGTCAGCATGATGACTGGAATATCGTGGTTCTCGCGAACCATCTTGAGCACCTGGAAGCCGTCCACGTCGGGCAGCATCACGTCCAGCACGATTAGGTCTGGCAGGCTTTGGCGCAACTTGTCCATCGCCTGTTTTCCGGTGAAGGCTTCGACCACTTGGAAGCCGTCCTGCTCCAAGTTAAGGCGGATGAAGCGCACAATGCGCTCTTCGTCGTCGACAACCAGGATCCGTTTGTTAGTGAGGGTAGCGTCGGACATTATTCGCGCACGAAGCCGATGATCTCATCCTCGGCGCCGCTGGGTAGCACCTCGATGAAGCTGACGCGGCTCCAGGGCCAGATCACCGTAGTGACATCATCCTGTAAATAATGGACATCCTTGCCATCGCGCTTGCGCGGGTTCTGCACGCGGATGCTTTGATCCCCCGGGTTAGGCAGTTCCTCAACTTCGCCGACGATCGGGTCTTCGTTGAGCAGATGGATGAGTACCGTGTAGGCCATTGAAATCTACTCCTCGCCGACCAAGGCCTGCAGACTGAAGCGGCCCAGCCGGATCACATCCTTGTTGCTTAAGGGGTGGTCCTTGTGCGGCGTAAGCTTCTGGTTGTTCACCCGGGTGCCATTAGCCGAGCCTAGGTCCGTGATCCACATGGCCTTGGGCTCCACTTTGATGCGAGCGTGAAGGCGGGAGACACCTGCCGAGTAACCATGAAAAGGCTCCAGGTCTACATCGGGGAGGATGGATTGCCCGCTGCTGACGCGACCCACGATATATTCGCCTTCGCCGCCGATTGGCAGGATCTCGCCGGTACGGATGATGTGCAAGTTGAGCCGCGCCCCGGCCAGAGGCTTTGTCGGCGGCTGCGGTACGCCTTCCAGACGGTTGGTGACGGACCCACCCGTGAAGGCCGGATCGAAAGCCATGGTTGGCACGCCGGTGTCTTCCACCAGCTTGGTCCCGCATTCACTGCAGAACAGGTTCGCTTTGTCTTGTTCCAGGCCGCAGTTAGGGCACTTGATCTTCACCGCGAGCTCCGTCTCCGATGGCTGCTGCCGGTCTTACCGGTCGAACCATCCTCCTCAATCAGGGCGCGAGTTCCGTATTTTATCTGTTTTCCAGTTTTCTCACCCAGCATGCCGGTCTCCTTCAAGTCCTCGGCAGCCAGAAGGACAGTGCGCGCCAGGCCTTTCTCCCCGCCGGAGAGCAAGTGGGTAGCCAGCATGCGCAGCCGCTTAGCTGCGCTCAGCGCGTCGCCGGCTTCCAGGTCCTGGCGGGCTCGCTCCTGCATGCGGTACAAGGCCAGCTTGCCAATGGCATTCACCAAAGCTTGCGGCGGTGATTCGGGACGAGCATTTTCGCGTACCGGGCGGCTGATCTCAAAACGGGCTTTGGTGGAAGGGATGAGGCGGCCAGGAATGTCCAGGCGCAATTCGCCTCCTGCCAGGGTCACCTCGCCGGTGCGGTGCCGCGTGGCGTCCACATCGAATTCGAGCAGCACGCTCAAGCTGCTATCCACGGGGATGTTGCCCAGGAAGATCGGGGATTCGGTGGCCAGCATGCCGCCTTCGGGTGTCAGGCGGAAAGCGTAAGCGAGTTGGCAAGCCTCGCCGGCCTGATATTGGATCTTGACATTGTTGGCATAGGCCTGGTTTAACCCGTTGAGCTTGCGTTCCAACACCTTGTGGATCTCCGTTGTGCCGTCGGCATATAAGCTGCTGCCGCCGGCCTTGGCGGCGAGATCATCGATGAAATCCTCATTCCATTCCTCGCCGATGCCAATGGCCGAGATGGAAACACCCGACGCGGCGGCCTGGGCTGCCAACTGCAAACAGGCCTGCTCATCGCCGTAGGTACGCCCATCCGTGATGAGCACCACATGGTTGATGTAGTCGGGCCGCGCGTTGCGTTGGACTTCATTAAACCCCGTTTGCAGGCCCTGGAATATCTCCGTGCCGCCACGGGTTTGCAGGGTGCTGAGACGCGAGCGCAGGCGCGTCAAGTCCTGGCCGCGTTGGGCGGGGAGCACCACCTCAGCGCGATCGTTGAAGGCCACGATCGAAAGGAAATCCTGATCTTCCAGGCGCTCCAGGAACTGGTTGGCGGTCTTCACCACCTGCCCCAGGCGCCGGCCGGCCATGGATGTCGACGTATCCAGGACCAGGCAAACATTTAAGGGCGGCTTGTTTTGCAGCTCGCTATCTGTCGCCATCAAGTCTAGCAGCACATAGATAACCTGCTCCGGCTCGCCCGGGGTGATCGACGAGCGGCTGTAGAGCGGGTTGACCATGATGGCCGGGGGGTCGTCTATGTCCTTGGGCAGAGTTGAGTCGTATTCCCAGCGTTGATTCGAATCGGCCAGGACGTTGTAGGCTTCCTGCACCAAGAGGAAGAGTTCCTTGGCTCCCGCGTTGCGGTTCGTATCGGGGTGATACTTGCGCGCCGCGGTTCGATAGGCGCGCTGGATCTCTTCCAGCGTGGCCGTCTTGGCTATCCCCAGACGGGCGTAATAGTTATCCAGGTGATGAGTGGGCATGAATTCCGTCAGTCGACGGCGCGCACCAGCACGACCGAAATATTGTCCGGGCCTCCGGCAGCATTGGCAGCTTCCACCAAATGCTGGCAAGCCAAAAAGGGACTGGCCGTAGAATTTACGATGCGCTGGATGTCATCCTCGGGCACAACACCCCACAATCCATCCGAGCAGATGAGCAGGAATCCCGGGGTGGGCAGGCTGCTGGCGAAGATATCCGCCTGGGCCTGTTCCCCCTGGCCCAGTGCCCGGTAGAGCACCGACTTCTGTGGATGGATGGCGGCCTCTTCTTCCGTGATCTGACCCATTTCTTGCAGGCGCTTGACCAGAGAGTGATCAGTAGTCAGCGCTTGGATGCGGCCATCGCGGTGAACGGCGTAAGCGCGGCTGTCGCCGAGATGGGCGATGACCATCTGGCTGCCCAGGATCAGGGCCGCAGTGAGCGTGCAACCCCCGCCAGGAGCATCTCTTTTCACCGCGCGGTGGGCTTCCTGAACGCCCGCTTCCATGATCTCCTTCAAAGATTCCTGGGTCGGTTGTGGGTCAGGGCCGTAAAGGGGCTTATAAAGTTTGTTGATCAGCGAAGATCCAAGCGCTCGCACGGCGGTCTCGCTGGCCACTTCCCCACTACGGTGGCCGCCCATTCCGTCGGCGATCACGTATACGCCTAAGGCCGGGCTCTCGGTGTCGCTGCCCAAGGCCGCATTGAGGCATAGGACGGCGTCCTCATTATTCTCGCGGCGCTGGCCCGGATCCAACGCGCTGCCGGAAATGAGATGGGTGAATTTTGCCGGGCGCTTGCTGCTGCCAAAAGAATCCCAAACCTGTGTTTCAGACAACGGGACGGTGGCCTTGTTGGCGGGCTTGGTGTTTTTTTTCTTCTTTTTGCCGCGCAAACGGCGCAGGAGGTTTTTCATGGCTTCAGCCTTCTAAGCGACGAAGGCATAGATCCTTTTATCGTTTGAACCGATGAATACGACATCTTCATGAGCCAATGGTGATCCCGTAATGGGTCCTTCGGTCTGGAAGCGCCAGCGCAGACGTCCGCTGGCCGCGTCCAGGCAATACAGGTTGCCGTCCACCGAGCCGCAATAGAGTGCGTCGCGGTGCAGAATTGGTGAACCGGTGACCTGGTGGTCGGTGGTGAAGCGCCACATCTCTTTTGCGGAGCGGACGTCCACGCAATAGATAAGGTGATCGGCTGCGCCGGTATAAAGAAGATTGCCGGCCACCGCGGGAGTGGAAATGCTGCCCTTCCCCAGGCGGAAGCGCCACACGACCCAGCCGGAGCTGGCATCCAAGGCATATAAGGTGCTGTCCATGGAGCCGAAAAACACGACGCCATCAACCACCACAGGCGAAGAAGTAATGGCCCGTTTGGCCTTGAAACGCCAACGAGTATTGCCGCGGAAATCCACGCAGGTGAAGTCCCCGGCCTCGGAACCGAAGTAGACGTATTCGCTGCTGACGAAAGGCGTCGAGCGTACGGCCGATCCGGCATCAGCCTTCCAGGCTGGGCGGCCGCTTGCCGTGTTGATGGCGTGCAGGTTGCCGTCGTCGGAACCGATGAACACGTGGCCTTCGGCGATGCGCGGGGAAGATCGCACCGGTCCTTCCATGTAATGGGTCCACACGACTTTGCCCGAGCGGGTTGAAACCACATGCAGGCGTTTGTCCTCCGACCCGAAATAGACATTGCCCTCGAACACGGCCGGCTTACCGGGGATGCCGCCGTCCGTGGCGTATTTCCATTTGAAGCCGCCGTTGGCAGCATCCAGGGCGTAGAGATTATTGTCGTAGCAGCCCACGAAAAGTGTGCCATCCTGGTACGCGGGGGTGCCGCGGATCTCATCTTCGCACTGGAAAGCCCACAAGGGCTTTATGCCCACGCCGCGCGTGGTGGTTGGCCCAGTGGGGATACTCAAGTTCAATAGCGTGCCGGTCTTACGCGCCACGTTGATGAGCGCCTCTTTGATCTCGGCCGCGCTTTCGTAACGATCCTCGGGCTTGTACTCCAGGGCGCGCTCCACCACGGCGGCGAATTCCTTGCTCACGTTAGGGTTGATCTCGTTGATCACGCGTTCGCTGAACGAAAAAGGCGCTTCCAGCTGCGGATCGCGCAAAGTAAGCAAGTGATGCAAGGTGGCGCCTAAGGCGTAGATATCCACCTTGGGGGTAGCCTCGCCCCGGTATTGATCGGGTGGGGAATAACCCTGGGTCCCCACCATAGTGTTCTTCTGACCGGATTCGAAGACTTTGGCGATGCCAAAGTCCACCAGAGTTATGTGATTCTGGATCGTATTCATGATGTTCGAGGGCTTGACGTCCCGGAAAATAATCGGTTCCGGTTTGTGTGAGTGCAGGTATTCGAGCACGTCGCACAACTCCACCGCCCAGGCGAGCAGCTGCTCCTCGGGGAAGAAACCCTGGGTATCGGAAAGCAGTTGCTCCAGATTTTTGCCGTGGATGAATTCGAGAACCAAATAGGCGCGCTCACCGACGGTGAAGTAGTCGTAGATGCGCGGGATGGCTGGATGACGCAGCGTGGCCAGGATGTTGGCTTCACGCTCGAAGATCTGGAAGATATTGCGCCGGATCACCGGGTCGCTGACCTGGCTCATCATCTCTTTGACGGCCACCAAGCGGATGGCCTTGAAGTTTTTATCCCTGGCGCGATAAACCGCACCCATACCGCCCATGCCAACGATCTCCTGGATCTCGTAGCGGTCCTGCAGCAGGTCCCCCTTCTTGAGCTGCGTGTATCTGGTGCCGCCTTCTTTGATATCCAGGTTGCGCGTGGACTGGTCTTCGCTCAACAGAGACTCCGGGTATTAGCCAACTGAAAGGCGATTATAGCCTTCAGGCCGAAAGGGCGCAGACGGGCAGCCGACCGGCTTTATTTGCTTTCCTCGACGATCCTTACGTACTCGCGCGCTTCGGTCTTCCTGGTGGATACCCCCAGCGCCCCGGCCAATTCCAGCATCAGCGTCGACTTGCGTTCGGCGTCCCGGCGGCTCCACGTGCGGCTCTTGACCTCCAGGAAGTAGCCTAGAGCAGGCTCCTCCATCTGATCGAGATTGACATAGAACTCGGTGTCCTTGAAGCGCACCAGCCAGCGGCGCCGGTCCTTCACGATATGGATCTCTTCGTCGGGCTGGAAGTACTCCTTATAGAAGCGCAGGCTTTGGTTGGCCGGCGCCAGGAAGCGGCTGCGGGAGAGCACGACATCACGGGGGAACTCACGAGCGTGTGGCTCACCCATCAGCGTCAGGCGATAGCGGACCTGGCCGACCTCGCCATGCTCGCCGATGAACTCATCCTCGCGGTAGCGCAGGATGCTCTCTTCGTGGGAGAACTTGAAGTAGGTGTCATACTCGCGATAATGGCGGTCATAAATGATCTTGAAAGCGGGAGCTTTCAGGGCTTCCAGGACCGGCGCAGGGTCCTCGATCCTGACCTTGACTTGCACTTCGAAGCTTTCTTCCTGCGTAGTGCCACCGATGGCGATCAGTTTGGATAGCACCGAAGATTCGCGGGCGATCAGGAAACGGTCCACCTCTTTGGCCAGATCCTCGGCCTGCGCCAACATTTCCTTTTCCTGCAAAGTCAATAGTTTGCGATCACGCATCAGCCAGCGCCCATTGACCATGACATCGCTCACATCGGTGGATTTGCTGGCGTACACGATCTGGGCATAGACATTGTTGGGATTACGGGCAAAGTGGGGCGAGTTGTGCAGTTGGTTGATGTCCACCAGGATGAGGTCGGCGCGTTTGCCGGGCTCGAGCGAACCGGTGAGGTGGCCCAGGTGCAAAGCCTGGGCGCCCAGGCGCGTGGCCATGAGCATGGCGGTCTGCGCTGGAAGGGAAGTGGGATCGTTGGTGCGGTACTTGGAGAGGAATGCCGCCAGGCGCACTTCCTCGAACATGTCCAGATCATTGTTGGAAGCGGGACCATCGGTGCCGATGCCGACGTTGAGGCCGGCCTTCAGCATTTCAGCCACTGGGGCCGCGCCTGAGGCTAATTTGAGGTTCGATGACGGGTTGTGCGCCACGCCCACGTGGTAGTGAGAAAGCGTATTGATCTCGCCGGCGTCCACGTGAACGCAGTGCGCAGCCAGCACCTTGGCGTCGAATAGATTCTGCTTCTTTACATAAGGCACCACCGGCATCTCCCAATCACGCCGGGCGTTGTCGACTTCGAAAGCCGTCTCGGCCAGATGGGTGTGCAGGGGCACATCGAATTCGGCGGCCAGGGCGGCGGTGGCGCGCAGGATCTCTTCCGTGCAACTGTACGGGGCGTGTGGCGAGACTGCAGGCACAATGAGCGGGTGGTTGCGCCAATCCAGAATAAACTGGCGCGTAGCCGCCAGTGAGTCTTCGTAGGACTGCGCATCAGGAGCCGGGAAGCGCATTACCGTCTGGCCGCAAACGGCGCGCAGGCCGGCAGCTGCGGTTGCTTCTGCGACAGACGATTCGAAGTAATACATGTCGGCAAACGTGGTGATGCCGGAGCGGATGAATTCGGCGCAGCCGATGGAAGCGCCCAGGTGCACAAATTCGGGGTTCACGAATTGGCGTTCCACAGGCATCACATAGCCTAGCAGCCACACGTCCAGGCGCAGGTCGTCGGCCAGGCCGCGCAATAAAGTCATCGGCACGTGGGTATGGGCGTTGACCAGGCCGGGCATGAGCACCTTACCGCGGCAATCGACAGTTTCCACCACATCGAATTGCTTGCCCAATTCGGCCGTGGAGCCGACGGCCAGGATGCTGTCGCCTTTCACGGCGACGGCGCCGCCCTCGTATTGGGTCAGCTCTTCATCCATGGTGAGGACCATGGCATTGGTGAACAAAATATCGGCTTTTTTAGGCACTCGAGATCCCTTTCCTGTTTCTTAGTTTACCAAGGCCTGTCAAGTTGGGCCGCTGCTAATAGGGAGGGGTCGTGCCTACTTGACAAGAAACCATGTCAAGGCGCTGGTTTGGGGGCGGGCGGGGGAGCGGCGACCTCTTTGAGCAGCTCTCGGCGCAGGATGCTGATGGCCAGGCTGGCTGCCCACTCCGGAGCTTGCTGGAAATGGCCACCGTAAGAGAAGGAGAAGTTGTGCTCGCGGCCCAAGCCCACTATGGCGAGCCCTAATTCGTGTTTGGCCGGGGAACTGCGCAGTTCGGCGCCAAGGAAGAGGCCGGCGCGCACCTCCTTGGAATACTGTTGGGTAAGCTCCGGCAATCGTTTGGTTTTGACGTTGGCATTCAGGATCTCGCCGCCCACGAAGGCATTGCCTTGCCCGGTGAAGGCTTTTATCAAAGCCCCTTCAAGGCCCTTCTCGATCACGGCCAAGGTCAGGTTGCGGGCAGCAACTTCCATCAGAGCGGCGCGGGCCAGGGTTTCTTCGTCGGCGCCATAGATCCAGTCACCCAGCCTCTGGCGCGCCTGTGCTTCCAGATCAGCCAGCATGTCGGCGGCCTGCTCGGCGCTGTCCGCCTTGGCGGTCAGGCGCACATCCACGCTGCCGGCATGGGCGGCAAGGCCGACTGTGGGATTAGCCAACTTCTCGAGGTCGGCGATCTTTTCATCGATCTGCGATTCGGGTATTCCGGCGATGTGCAGGATGCGGGTACGGATGACGGTCCCTTTGCCGAAGCGCTTCTCGACGTAAGGGATGATCTCGTGTTCGAGGATGTAGGCCATTTCGCCGGGAACTCCGGGCATGGTGAAGATTAACTTGTCTCCCTGTTCGATGACAAAGCCCGGCGCCGACCCTACGGCGTTTTCGAGTGCCTGGGCGCCGTTGGGCAGATAGGCCTGACGTTTGTTGTTCTCGGTGGGAGTGCGTCCGAAACGGGCGAAACGATCTGTGATCTGTTTCCACAGCTCATCGTGGAAGACAAGCTCGATGCCCAGGGCGCGGGCGATGCCTTCGCGAGTTACATCATCCACTGTTGGGCCTAACCCGCCGGTACAAAACAGGATCTGCGAGCGGCTCAAAGCATGGCGCACCGCCTCGGCGATGCGCCCTTCGTTATCGCCCACCGTGCTAGTCCAAAAGAGATCGATGCCCGCCTCGCGCAAGCGGCGCGCCAGGTATTGCGTATTGGTATTGACGATCTCGCCGAGCAGCAGCTCGGTGCCGATCGCGAGAATCTCAGCATTGGGCATCCTTATCGCTTCTTGAATGAAATCAATTTAGAAAGAATGAGTATGAAGATTATTTGGATAACTGGGTAGGCGATCAAATTTACCCATGGATTAGTGTATGTCGGGATTACAATTCCAACAAATCCAAATACTAATCCAAAGAAAAGACCTCCAAACAGGGTACTCCTCCATTGAGTTTTACGAGGATCATTCCGATCAGAATATCCCGATAAAGCGACAAGAACTCCGAGAAGACTACCTCCGAGGAATTTAACGAGTGTTTCCAGGGATGATCCTTGTGCCCCTGCAAATTCAAATGAAAAACTAGCAGGAACATAGTTCTTTACTGAATTTATTAAATCTTCGTAAATACTAGCCAGTTGAGGATCATTTCTTATTCCATTGCTATTTAGGCTAAGCAGGCTCGAAACGATGTCAATTTTTCTTTCAACTTGCCAAAAGTATATAAAGCCCGTTAATCGTTCTCCAACGACAAGCAGAACGGCGACAATCAAAATTAAAGTAATCCAGTAAAAAAGCCTTCTTACATTGAACTGTAAAAATAACGCCTCTAAGCTTGAGAATACATTATTCCACATGAATACTCCCTGTTTGTGTTAAACAACATTGTATTCGACGATAAGGCGTTTTTCGCCAAAGCGAGCCAGGTTGAGCCTGGAAACGTCTACGGTCTTGGCCTTACCGTCGAGGATGATCTCGGACATCAATTTGCCGGCCACCGGGCCGTGCATAAAACCGTGGCCGGAGAAACCAGCCACAACATAAAAGCCGCCGACGGGAGTTTGGCCAAAGACGGGGTGCGCGTCCGGCGTGACTTCATACAAGCCGGCCCAATGCGAAGCAAGCCCGGCCTTCTCGAGCAAGGGCAAGCGTTGGGCCGCCTTTTCAAGGTTCACTAATTCCCATTGGGGATCGACGGTTTGGTCAAGGCCCGGCTTCTCGTTGGGATTGGACATGCCGGTCAATACGCCTTGCCCTTCGCGATGGAAATAGAGTGACTGGGCGAAATCAATAACAAAGGGGAAATCCGCGGGGAGTTCGGGAAGCGGAGTGGTGGTGAGCATTTGGCGCCGGATGGGCGTGATGGGCAGGTCCACGCCGGCCAGGCGGGCGACGAACCCGGCCCAGGGTCCGGTGGCGTTCACAACCATGGGAGTAGAAATACTGCCCTGATTGGTTTCCAGTTCCTTTACTATTCCTCCCTTGACCTTGATGCCAGTCACGTCAACGCGGGTAAGACATTGCGCGCCGAGTCTGCCGGCTGCGTTTACGTAGCCCATCACCACGCTGTTCGGATCGCATAGCCCGTCGCCAGCGTGGAAGGTGCCGGCCAGCGCGTCGTCCAGCTTCATCAGCGGAAGGCGTTTGCGGACTTCGTCTCCTGTGAGCCATTCGGTGTGAACGCCGAGCCTGTGCTGCAAATCCACATTACGCTTGAAAGCCTCGATATCGGCTTCGTCGGTCAGCAGGAAGAGATAACCGCACTTGCGGTAGTCCACCTCCTGGCCGATCTCTTCAGGGAAGCGCTCCAGCATGGGCAGGCTTTCCAGCGACAGGCGGACATTGACCTCTGTGGCGAACTGGTAGCGCACGCCGCCCGCACAGCGGCCGGTAGCGCCTTGGCCGAAGAAGTCCTCCTTCTCGAGCAGCACGACATCCTTCACCCCGCGGGCGGCCAGGTGGTATGCGGTGGAGGCGCCCATGACGCCCCCTCCCACAATAACGACGGCCGCAGTTTTAGGAAAGGACATAAGCGAAGGTCACCAACTGAGCCCGGTCCCCAGACCGAGGTTGCGTGCATTCTCCACCGCCAAGCGGCCGGCCATAGCATCTTGCACGGCTACGCCGACTGATTTGAACAGGGTGAGCTGTTCAGGCGAGTTCCTCCCCTTGGCCCTTCCCAAAAGCACCTCGCCCAGTTCAATGATGTCGCCTGGCTTGATCAGTTTGTTCTGCAGGGGTAGGGCCAGGTCGGCGGACTCGACTGGAGCGGCGCTGCGCGAGTCGACGGCAAGGCGGGCGCGGGCAACGGTTTCGGCAGGGAGCTCTTGCATGTCCAAAGTGTAGGAGCCCACGGCGTTAATGTGCACACCGGGCTTGAGCTCGTGATCGGCGAATACCGGCGTCCGGCTGGTGGTCGCTGTGCAAATGATGTCGGCCTCTTGGGCCGCCTCCGCCGGGCTTTTGGCGACGCGCAGATCTTTGGGTATTCTTCCATGGCCGGCCAGATCGCTTACGAATTGTGCAAGCTTTGCGGCATTGGAGTCGTAGACCCACGCCGTCTGGATTTCGCGCACCTCGCACACGGCTTCAAGCTGCGTGCGGGCTTGCACCCCTGCGCCGAAGATGGCGACGGTCCGGGCGTCCTCGCGGGCGAGCAGGTCGGTGGCCGCGCCGCTGCCGGCTCCGGTGCGGATGGCGGTCAGTGTGCTGCCTTCCAGCAAGGCTTCCACGGCCCCCGTTTCGGGGTTCAGCACCAACACAACAGCCTGGATCAGCGGCAGGCCGCGGCTGGGATTCCTGTTGAACAGGGAGACAATCTTGACCGCCAAGGCCTGGCCGGTTTCGTCATCCACGAAAGCAGGCATGAAGATGCTCATGCCATCGTTGGGCGTCACCGGCAGCCGTAGACGCAAGGGCACTTCGGCCTTCCCGGCCGAGAGGGCCGCATAGGCTTGCTTCATGCCTGCGATGCAGGCAGCCATGGGCAAGGCCCGGCGGACCTCGGCGGCGTTCAGGAAGAGCATGAATGGATTCTAATTCTTAAACAAAACGCGCGGCAAGGAGACCTCACCGCGCGCCAAGCGATCGTCTCCGGGTCAGTCAATGCCCAGGTAGGCCTTCTGCACCATCTCGTTCTTGGCTAGATTCTTGGCCGTGTCGCTTAGCACGATCTGGCCCGTTTGTAGCACGTAGCCGCGGTGGGCGATGGACAGCGCCATCAAAGCGTTCTGCTCTACGAGCAAGACGGTGGTTCCCTGATTATTGATCTCCTGGATAGTCTTGAAGATGCTTTCCACCAGGATAGGCGCCAGGCCCATAGAGGGTTCGTCCATCAGCAGAAGTTTGGGGCGGGCCATCAGCGCCCGGCCGGTAGCCAGCATCTGCTGCTCGCCGCCCGATAGGGTCCCGGCCACCTGTCCGCGGCGTTCCTTCAAGCGCGGGAAGAGCGTGAATACGAAGTCCTTGTCCTTGTTAATGGCGGCGCGATCTTTTCGGCTAAAGGCACCCATTTCCATATTTTCTTCAACAGTGAGTTGCGAGAAGATACCGCGGCCTTCAGGCACCATGGCAACGCCCTTGTACACCAGATCATGAGCGGCGTACTTAGCCAAATCTTCGCCGCCCAGGCGAATATAGCCCTGACGGGGTTTAAGCAGGCCGCTTATGGTGCGCAAGGTGGTCGTCTTGCCGGCGCCATTGGCTCCGATGAGCGTGACGATCTCGCCTTCGTTGACTTCCAGTGAAATGCCTTTCAAGGCATGGATGTTGCCGTAATAAGTATGGACGTCGTTAACCTCAAGCATCGCCATGAGCGGCTCCTTTCCTGGCCTTAGACTCGTTACCGCTGGTGGCGCTGCGCCCGAGATAAGCCTCGATCACGCGCTGGTTCTTTTGGATCTCCTGAGGCTTGCCTTCGGCGATCTTGGAGCCGTAATCCAATACGGAGATCTGTTCGCTAATACCCATCACGACGCGCATGTCGTGTTCGATGAGCAGAATGGTGATACCTAGATCGTCGCGTAGATTTTGAATAAAGTGCGTCATTTCGCCGGTTTCATGCGGATTCATTCCGGCGGTGGGTTCGTCCAGCAGGAGTAGCTTAGGTTTGCTGGCCAGGGCGCGGGCGATCTCCAAGCGGCGTTGGGCGCCGTAGGGCAGATTGCGCGCCAGCTGGTCGCCCATGCCGCGCAAGCCGATGAACTCCAGCAGCCGCCGCGCTTCGTCTACGGCGACGCGCTCATCGTCGTGAAAACGTTTGGTGCGCAAGACGGCATCGATGACATTGGCCTTCAGCCTGGGGTCTTCCCCGACGAGGATGTTTTCGATGGCCGTAGTGGCGCTGAACAGGCGGATATTCTGATAGGTGCGCGAGATGCCAAACTCACAGATCTGGTCCGGCCGGTGGTTGTGGATGGGCCTCCCGTCGAAAACAATCTCACCGCTGGTCACCCGATAAAAACCGGTCACGCAATTGAAGAAGGTAGTCTTACCGGCGCCGTTCGGGCCGATGACGGAGGATATGCTGTGTTCCTGGATCTCCAGGTTCAAGTCGCTGACGGCCACCAGGCCGCCGAAAGTCTTGGTTACGTGGTTCGAGGTCAGTATCGTTGGCATAGTGGTCAGATCCGTTCTTATGACGGGGACACGTTCTCGGAATCCCCGGCGTGCAATTCCCGGCGCATGATATCGGACGGGATAAACCCTTCGGGCCGGGTAAGCATCATCATCACCAGCAAGGCGCCGTACACCAACCAGCGAAACTCGGCGAATTCGCGCAACAATTCTGGCAAGCCCACCAGCACAATGGCGCCGACGATGGTTCCGGGTATGCTGCCAAGGCCGCCCACGATGATGAGGCTAAGCACGTTGATCGAGATCAGAAAGCTGAAACTGTGCGGGAAGATGGAGGTTAGCTTGGGAGCAAAGATGGCGCCGGCCAACCCCGAGAACCCTGCGCCGATAGCGAAGGCCATCAGCTTGGTCCTGACCAGGTTGATGCCCATAGCCTCGGCCACGTCCTCGTCCTCGCGGATGGCGATCCACGAACGGCCCAGCCGCGATTCCCGCAAGCGGTTCGAAATGAAGGCGGCCAGCAAAGCGCAGCCCAGGATCACATAGTAAAGCTTCTCTGGAGTGCTTAAGACCAAGCCAAAAAGGGATGGTTTGGGAATCTGCAGCACCCCTTGCGCACCGCCGATGTAAGGTTTCAGCAGGTCGGATAGCGCCAGGATGCGGATGATCTCCCCGAAGCCCAGGGTGACGATGGCCAGGTAGTCCCCGCGCATCTTGAGTACCGGGATGCCGAGGACAAGCCCAGCCAGAGCGGCGACTACCACGCAAATGGGCAAGGCAAACCAGAAGGACAAGCCTAGGCCCAAAGGCCCGGTGGAGGTCAACACTGCCATGGTGTAGGCGCCGATGGCGAAGAAGGCCACGTAGCCCAGGTCGAGCAGGCCGGCCAGACCCACCACAATATTCAAACCCAACCCCATGAGGAGAAAGAGGCCAACGTTATTGGTTACTTCGGTTAGGTAAGTGCCTAGGAAAAATGGGAGCGCCAGCAGCAGCAGCGAAAGCGCCAGCTGCCGGGCCAGCTTCACAGGCACGCGGGGCTTGGGGGCGGCTGCCTTCGGCTTGGATAGCCTGGGCAGGGCGATAAATAGCGCGGTTAGCAGAATGAACAGGACCAGGGCGGTTAAGGGTTTGAATGCGCCAGATGAAAAGAGGAACCCAATGGCCTGCTGGCCAAAGAAATTTCTGATGCGTTCAACTAGGATCTGCGACAACAGCGCGAGCAACAAAGTTAGGCTAAAGCCGTAAAGGATAGCCCGGCCGTAGAGCTGCGGCAGATAGTTCATGGCCGCAGCCAGCAGGCTCACAGCTACGGTCACCCCCAGCAGGGCGAGGCTGCCTGCGAAGGTTCCCAGGCCGAAGGTCAAGAGGTCAATGAGGCTGGGAGACACGTTCAACAAGACGCTGCGCACCGGGAAGCTTACGGCAAGCCAGATGAACAGAAGGAGCATAAATCCGGCTACCAGGCCGATCGTCAGCGCCTTGAGTAGATCCTTCCAATCTTTGCCTGTACCCCTGACTGCAAAGAACGAGAAGGCGGCTGGGGCAAGCAGAAAGACGACTTGGCCCATAGTGAGGATGCCAGTAACCAAATAGCGTTCACCGAAAAGTTCGACCATACCGATGGCCGCCAGATTTACAGAGACGAAACCGGCGATCAGGGCTTGAGATAAGGTGCGCGAGCGACTGGGATTAAGCAGGTTCTTCATGGCCAACACCTCAAGCCTTCTTTTCAGCCAACCGCTCGCCCAGGATGCCCTGGGGGCGGAAGATGAGGATCAACACTAGCAGCGTGAAGGCAATGACGTCTTTCAGCTGGTTGAAGGCCGGGATGCCCAGGCTCTGCAGAAAGAGGCTTGGGCCGACGGATTCAAAGAGGCCTAGGAAAAGTCCGCCAATAGCTGCCCCGGGAATGTTGCCGATGCCGCCTAGCACCGCGGCGGTGAAAGCTTTGATGCCAGGGATGAAGCCCATAAAGAAATGCACCTGGTGGTACACCAGCGCATAAAGCACACCGGCAATGCCGGCCATGAAGGCGCAGGTGGCGAAGGTCAGCGAGATGGTGCGGTTGACATTAATGCCCATGAGGGCGGCCACATCTTTGTTCTCGGCCACCGAGCGGATGGCCATGCCCGCTTTGGTGCGGGTGATGAAGAAGTTGAGGGCCACCAGGGAAATGATGGTGACCACAACCACCAAGACATGCGTCTTGAGCACCTGGGTGTTTAGGAACGAAATGGTGCCGTCCAGCGCCGCGATGGTGGGGAAGGGCTTGACCTGGGAGCCAAACAGGCCGCGGAAGTAGTATTGCCAAAAGAACGAAGCACCAATGGCGGTGATCAATGGCATCAGCCGCGGGGAATGCCGTAGCGGCCGGTAGGCAACACGTTCGGTGACCAGGGCGATAAGGACGGAGACGCCAATGGTGACAACGGCCACCAGAGTCAAACTGATGAAAGGATGCGCGGCCATGTATCCCGATTCAGCCAGGGGGATCGCCACAACGCAGGTGGCGGTGAAGATGCCGGACATAAAAAATTCGCTGTGGGCGAAGTTGATCATCTTCAGTACACCGTAAACCAGCGTATACCCAATGGCAATAAGCGCATACATACTCCCCTGCGCAATGCCGAAGATGATGAAGTCCAGCCAGTTGCGATACGAATAAGGATTGTGAAGAATGGTCTGGATGGTCCCCCATACGACGACAAAAATGATTGCGGCGCGCATCAACCACAAAAACCCATTTATAAAGGAAAGCCCCTTTATTCGCTCAATCGCTCGATCGATCATAAAGACCTACTCCACGAAGGCTTAGGACAGGCCCAGGGCTTAGCGCCCTGGGCCTGTTGGTTCTTGTACTCCAGGATCAGTTGAACACCAGCTTACGGCCAGATGTTGACGTATTCGCCGCCCTGAATCTCGTAGACCGCGATCTTGGGATCGGCGCAGTCGCCTGTCGCATTGCAGGTCAGGGAGCCGGTGATGCCAGCATACCCAGACGTAGCAAACATACAGTCGCGCATGGCCTGGCGCCCGATGAGCAGAGCGCCATCGGAGCCCTGTTGAGCAGTGGTCTCAATGCAGCCGAAGATCAGGTTGGCGGCATCGAAGGCATGCGCATGGAACACAGACAACGGGGCGGAGCCGAAGTTCTCCTGGTAAGCGGCCAGGAAGTCCTGGTACGTTTGACCAGCGTAGGCCAGATCAGGGCCGGAGAAGACCATGCCCGGGCTGGCATCGCCGATGGCGTCGGCTGCAGCAGCGGAGAAACAGCCGTCAGCAGCACCGCGCACCGTGTTCTCCAAGCCGGCGACTTCCAAGGCCTGGGTGGCCAGGTGGGCGCACTCAGCGGTGAAGACCGGGAAGAACAGGAATTCAGGCGCGCCACCTGCGGAGTTGGCGATAGACGTGAGCACAGGGCGCATGTCCGTGTCGCCGACGTTCACGGCGGTGAAGGCAACCACAGTGCCGCCGAGAGCCTCAAAAGACTCGCGGAAGGCATTGGCCAGACCTTCGGTGTAGGGGTCGCCATCGTGGATGGCAGCGGCCGTGGTCAGGCCGAGTTCACTGTAGGCGTATTCGGCCATGGCTGCGCCTTGGACCTTATCGTTGTGGGCGGTGCGGAGATAGCCGGGCTTCCACGCCTGATTGGCATCCGTCAGGGACGGGGCCGTGTTGGACGGTGAGACCATGAAGTAACCGGCGTCCGAGACTACTTGCGACATAGGTACACCGGCGCCGGAGCAGCTGGTGCCGATGATGCCCACGATGCTGGGATCAGAAACGATCTTCTGCCCAGCAGCTTGGCCGCCTTCAGCGCTGCAGCCGTCGTCTTCAGCCTGGAGTTCGACAGAGTGACCCAAGACCTCACCCTTGAACTGGATAGCGATCTCGACACCATACTGCGAGTCGAGACCGAGGTCGGCATTAGCGCCAGAGATCACCAGCGCGGAAGCGATGCGGATGGGGTCACCCGCGGCGACTTCGACGCAACCGATAGCATCGGTACATTTCCATTGCAGAGGCTGCCTGGCCGCAGGCGACGAGCAACATGCTGGCGACCACTAGCAACCCTAAAACAGATAGACTTCTTTTATTCATTCTTACTCCTCCGTTACAAAGATGCAACAATTAGTGTTCTTCCTAGGAAGGAAATCGTCAACACAGGCGAATCTGTCTGGAGACGCTCACCTCCTCTCGGCGAATGTGTGGATGATTACGATAGGTAGCACTAGTAAGCGCTCCTCAGCGCAGGTATTACTGCCTTCGATGCACTTAGATTAAGAAGAACCTGAACCGGGCATAAGATGAAGGTTCAGGTTACTTGTAACAGTTCATTTTACATAGATGATAGGTTTAGGTCAAGCGCCCATTCCTGATCTGGTCCAGGTAGTTGTCTATACACAAACTGCAGCTAGACATACTTGAGCAAACCAACTGAATCGGTGGGCAAAAGACCACAGGTTCCGCGGAGGCCTGCTGCCAGGCGGCCTGCTGACAGGATCAGTGCGCCATTCCGCTCTGTAGGTATGCGTAATAGCCCATCGAGGGCCTTCGTGGTAAAATAGAACATACAATCGAAATAGCTTGTAGGTTCGCTGGCAAGGTTTCCCAGCAGGTAATCCCCAAACGAATAGAATCCCCTCAGGGGAAGGTCGCGTGACCACGTTTGACTGACAAGCGGAGGTAGAGCTTTGGCAAAAGTGCAGCCCCGATCCTACCAGGCTGAGAATATCCAAGTCCTCGAAGGGCTGGAAGCCGTGCGCCGCCGCCCCGGCATGTATGTGGGCGGTACGGATGTCAAGGCCCTGCACCACCTGATCTATGAGGTGGTGGATAACTCCATCGACGAAGCGCTGGCGGGTTCCTGCGATCGCATCGAGATCACTATCCACAAGGACAGCAGCGTTACGGTTTCTGACAATGGCCGCGGCATTCCAGTGGAACAGCATCCCACGGTCAAGAAATCCGCCCTTGAAGTGGTGATGACCATGCTGCATGCCGGCGGCAAATTCGACGGCGGCAGCTACAAGGTCTCCGGCGGCCTGCACGGGGTGGGGGTTTCGGCGGTCAATGCCCTCTCGGAATGGTGCGAAGTCGAAGTCAACCGCGATGGGAAAGTGTATGCCCAGCGCTACGAACGCGGCAAACCCACCGGGCCGGTGAAAGCGGTGCGCAAGATGGCCAAGGAGCAGCGCACGGGCACGACCACGACCTTCAAATTCGACAGGACCATATTCAAGGGAGACGTCGAATACCGTTTCGAAACTTTGGTGCAGCGCCTGCGTGAGATGGCCTTCGTCACTCGCGCCGTCACGATCAAGCTGCTCGATAAACGCGAAGACCGCGAGATGACCTTCCATTTCGAAGGCGGCATCAAGTCCTTCGTCCGATACCTCAACCGCAACCGAGAGCTGCTACATCCCATCTTCCATCGCGAACAGGAGATCGAGAATACTGTCGTCGAGGTGGCGGTGCAGTTCACTGACGCTTACACCGAGGCCGTCTTCGCCTTCGCCAATACGATCAATACCATCGACGGCGGCACCCATCTCACCGGGCTGCGCTCGGCACTGACGCGCACCATCAACGATTACGCCCGCAAAGCCGGCTTGCTGCGGGAGGCCGATCCCAACTTTACCGGCGACGATACCCGCGAAGGCCTCACGGCCATCGTCAGCGTGAAGGTGCCTGACCCGCAGTTTGAGAGCCAGACCAAAGTCAAGCTGATGAACCCCGAGATCCAGACCTACGTGGCGCAAGTGGTCAACGAGCACTTCGCCATGTTCCTCGAGGAAAATCCATCGGCAGGCCGCGCCATCGTGGCCAAGTGCCTGACCTCGGCCCGTGCACGCGATGCGGCGCGCAAAGCGCGCGATCTGGTGATCCGCAAATCCGCGCTGGAGAGCCTGACGCTGCCCGGCAAGTTGGCGGATTGCTCCGAGCGCGAGCCCGGAAAGAGCGAGCTGTACATCGTGGAAGGCAACTCGGCCGGCGGCTCCGCCAAGCAGGGTCGTGATCGCCGCTTCCAGGCCATCTTGCCATTGCGCGGCAAAGTGTTAAATACCGAGCGCGCCCGCCTGGACAAAATCCTTTCGAACAATGAGGTCAAGTCGCTTATCTCGGCGTTGGGTACGGGGATCGGCGACAACTTCGATATCAGCGGATTGCGCTACCACCACGTCATTATCATGACGGATGCCGACGTAGACGGCAGCCACATCCGCACTCTGCTGCTCACGTTTTTCTTCCGGTATATGGAGCGGCTGATCACCGACGGCTACCTGTACATCGCCCAACCGCCGTTGTACAGCATCGTCAATGGCAAAACGCTGGAATGGGCTTACTCGGACAAGGAGCGCAGCCGCATCATGAAGGGGCTGGGCAAGCAGGCAGAAAAGGTCAGCATCCAGCGCTACAAAGGTCTGGGCGAAATGAACGCGGAGCAATTGTGGGAAACCACCATGGATCCCGAGAGGCGCATGTTGCTTAAGGTAACCATTGATGACGCGGCCGACGCCGACCATACCTTCGACATGCTGATGGGCGACGCCGTCCCACCGCGGCGGCGCTTTATTCAGACGCATGCCAAAGAAGTACAGAACCTGGATATATAAGAGACAAGTGATTGGTGAGCGGTGATTAGTAATCAGGGATCAGATAATCAGTGATTGGGGAACCAGGGATGTGAGAGAAGGCGGCAGGGCCGCCTTCTTTTCTTGTGGGGGCTGTGTATTGCACTTACGATGAAAAGCGGAAGTAGGTTTGCCAGAACTATGGGGGTCATTAGTCCCTAGGTTTGTGCAATCCCTCACACGTATAATTTCCTGGGAGGAACAATGACAGCCACCATTCTTGACGGAAAAGCCCTAGCTGCAAAAGTGCGCGCCGAGACCGCCGCAAAAGTAACGGCGAGAACGACGGCTGGCAAGCCGGCCCCCGGTTTGGCCACTGTATTAGTGGGCCAGGACCCAGCCTCTGAGACCTACGTGCGCAGTAAGCGCAAATCCAGCGAGGAAGTGGGCATGCTCTCTTTCGGCCACGAGTTACCAGCCGAGACCAGCCAAGCCGACCTGCTGACCTTGATCGCCGAACTAAACTCGCGAAAGGACGTGCACGGCATTCTGGTCCAGTTGCCGCTGCCTAAGCAGATCGACCCCATGGCGGTCCAAACTGCCATTGCCGTTGAAAAGGACGTGGATTGCCTGCACCCCGAGAATATCGGCCTGCTGGCGCAAAAGGGCCGGCAGCCGCGCTTTGTTTCGTGCACGCCGGCCGGCATTATGCGCATCTTGGCGGAGGCGGGCGCCAAGCTTCCGGGCGCCAATGCCGTGGTGCTGGGTCGGTCCAATATTGTAGGTATGCCGGTTTCGCTCTTGTTGATCAAGGCGGATGCCACGGTGACCATCGCCCACTCGCGCACCCGCGAGCTCCCCGCGGTCTGCCGCCAGGCGGACGTGCTGGTGGCGGCGGTAGGCAAGGCCGAGATGGTGCGCGGCGACTGGGTGAAGCCGGGGGCGGTGGTCATAGATGTGGGCGTCAACCGCATCGAGGACAAGACCAAGAAGAGCGGGTACCGCCTGGTGGGTGATGTGGCCTACGCCGAAGCCGCCGAGGTGGCTGCGGCGATCACGCCGGTTCCCGGCGGTGTCGGACCGATGACCATCGCCATGCTGCTGGAGAACACGCTGCGCGCCGCAGAGCTGGCTGAATAGCCGCCTTTCAAACGCTCTTTTCTCCCGTATTTGCCCCAACCCCAGTTGACAGACAACCTGTCAACTAGTACACTAGTTGTCAGACAACTGACTTCGGCCCGTTGTCGACCTCATGTCTACTTTGTTAGTGCGCAATGCGGCTTTGGTGGCCACTTTCGATGGCCAGCGCCGCGAGCTTCCCGATGGCGGGCTCTTTGCCCGAGATGGATTCATCGAACAGGTAGGACCCAGCAGCCAGCTGCCTAAAACGGCCGATGAAGTCCTCGATCTGCGCGGCCATGTTGTCCTCCCCGGCCTGGTCAATACCCACCACCACTTCTATCAGACGCTGACACGGGCTGTCCCTGCGGCCCAAAATGCCAACCTGTTCAACTGGTTGGTCGCTCTTTATCCTATTTGGGCGCGGCTGACGCCGGAAGATATCACCATCTCCACGCAGACCGCATTGGCCGAACTTGCCTTTTCGGGTTGCACGACGGCCTCCGATCACTTGTACGTGTTTCCCAATGGCTCAAAGTTGGACGATGAAATTGACGCGGCCCGGGCCGTAGGCTTACGCCTGCACGCTTCGCGCGGCTCGATGAGCGTGGGCCAAAGTCAGGGCGGCTTACCGCCTGACAGCGTGGTGGAAAGCGAGCAGGCCATCCTCGCCGACAGCGCACGCGTGATCGAGAAATATCACGACCCTGAGCCTGGTTCCATGACCCAGCTCGTGCTGGCGCCCTGCTCGCCGTTCAGTGTGTCCCCGGACCTGATGCGCGAGACGGCGGAGCTGGCGCGGCACTATAAAGTTCATCTGCATACACACCTGGCCGAGACGCAGGACGAAGAGCAGTACACGCAGGAACATTTTGGCCTGCGCCCGGTGGGTTGGATGGAGACGCTCGGCTGGCTGGGTGAAGATGTTTGGTTCGCACACTCTGTGTACGTGAATGATGAAGAGATTGGCCAGTACGCGAAAACAGGCTGCGGCGTGGCGCATTGCGCCACATCCAATATGCGCCTCGCTTCGGGTATTGCCCCCATCGCCAAGATGCTCGCTGCTGGTGTGAAGGTTGGCCTGGGCGTGGATGGCTCGGCGAGCAACGACTCTTCGCACATGCTGGCCGAAGCGCGCCAGGCCATGTTATTGGCGCGGTTGTCCGCTGGGTTGCAAGGTGCGTCGTTATCCGCCGAAGAAGCACCTCCGCTAATGGGGGCGCGCCAAGTTCTGGATCTGGCAACGCGCGGCGGAGCGGCCGTGTTGGGCCGCAATGATATTGGTTCGCTGGAAGAGGGAAAGTGCGCCGATTTCTTCGCCGTGGATCTGGAGCAGTTGGATTACGCCGGCGCTCTGCACGATCCGTTGGCCGCGCTGGTGTTCTGTGCGCCGGTGAAGGCCGATTACACCGTGGTCAGCGGCCGTTTTGTTGTCAAGGAGGGCCACATGGCCACCCTGGACCTGGAACCGCATATCGAGAAACACAACCGCGCTGCCAAGCGCCTGTTGGAAGGTTGAGATGATCGCCAATACGAATCTATCCACGCGTTTACACACGCAGCTCGGCGAACTGATCGCCGCGGCCAACGCCGGCGACCGGTTGCCCACTGAGCCAAAACTGGCCGAAATGTTGGGTGTTTCGCGCGCTACGTTGCGCGAGGCCATGCGCACTTTCGAGACGCAAGGCCTGATCCAGCGGCGGCAGGGCGTGGGCACCTTCGTGGTGCGCCCATCAGGAGTCCTGGAAACGGGCCTCGAAGTGCTGGAGAGCATTGAGAGCATGGCGGAGCGCGCCGGTCTCACCGTGAGCATGGGAGCGTACGAGGTGGAGCGACGAGCGGCTAGCTCGGACGAACGCAAGTTGCTGAAGACCAACGAGATCCTGCGCGTCTCGCGCGTCATCGAAGCGCAGGACCGGCCGGTGGCCTATTTGGTGGATGTGCTGCCCGGCACGGCGCTGGGCGACACGGAGCTGCAACACGAATTCACCGGTTCAGTGTTAGACCTGCTGCTGACGCGCGGCGAGCCACAACTGACCAGCTCCAACACGGAACTGGCTGCCACAGCCGTAGAGACCAAGGTGGCCCGCGCCCTGCGCATCCAGCGCGGCGACGTGGTGCTGTACTTCAAATCCACCGTTTTCGCCCAGGACGGCTCGGTGATCGATCTGTCCCGTTCTTATTTCTTGCCCGGCTTTTTCCGTTTCCGTGTGATCCGCCGGGTCGAATCTAAAACGCGGAAACTAACGAATCGATAAGACCCGACCTATGGAGGTAGGCAATGCGTAGTTTTGCAGGACGTGACATTCTCTCTTTGAAGGACTTCGAACGCCAGGAGTTCTTCCGCGTGTTTGAGATCGCCGAAGACCTGGAGCATTTCGCGCGCGATCGCCAGAACACAGATCTGCTCAAGGAAAAGACGCTGGTGACCGCTTTCTATCAGCCCAGCACGCGCACGCGGCTGGCGCACGAAGCGGCCATGATCCGCCTGGGCGGCCAGGTGACCGGCTTCGCGGACGCCAAGATGACCCGCGCCGGAGACTTCTACCAGGAGTCGATCAAGGACACAGTGAAAATGCTGGAGTTCTATGGCGACGTGATTGTGATGCGCCACTTCCAGCAGGGCGCGCCGCACGAAGCCGCCAAGTGGGCCAGCATTCCCATCATCAATGGCGGCGATGGCTGGGGCGAACACCCCACCCAGATCCTGACCGACCTCTATACGGTATGGAAGGAAAGGGGCACCATCGATGGGCTGAAGTGGCTGGCGGTGGGCGATATGCGCATGCGCACCATGCATTCGCTGGCTTACGGCCTCACGCAATTCGACTGCCCGATCACGTTCGTGGCCCCGCCGGATATGTCGTTGACCAAGGAATTCAAGGACGAGCTGAAGCAATATAGCCTCAATTTCAAGGAAGCCGAGCATGTGGAGCAGGCTATCGCCGAAGCTGACGTGATCCTTGTCGAGCCTGTGGTACAGCCCGATTACACAAAATCGCGCGACGAGCGCTCCGGCGACGTCAACCTGACGCCCGCCAACTACAGGATCACGCGCGAACTACTGGCCACCAAAGCCAAGTCGGACGCCATTCTGCTGCATTCGCTGCCGCGCATGGACGAGATCCCGCCCGACGTGGATATCACGCGTTGGTCGCGCTACTGGCAGGAAGCCTTCAATGGCGTCGTGATGCGCATGGCGCTGCTGGCGCTGGTGTTAGGCGCCACAGAATAAGTGGCTAGTTGATTAGTTTGATAGTTCTATAGTTGGATAGTTGGTAATGAGCAAGATCGAGCGGTTTGAGGATTTGCAGAGTTGGCAAAAGGCTCGCGAGTTAGTTAATCGAGTCTATACCTTAACTTCGAATGGAGCTTTCTCAAAGGATTTCGCATTGCGAGACCAGATCCGCAGAGCTGCGGGTTCCACCACGCATAATCTTGCGGAAGGGTTTGATGCGGGGTCCAATCCTGAATTCATTCGCTTCCTAAAGTTGGCTCGTCGATCAGCCAGCGAAGTTCAATCACAGCTTTATCTCGCCCTCGATTTTACTTATATAACTAAGGAGGAACTCGATTCCGGCTATCAATTGGCCACTGAAACGAAGAAACTGATCAACGGATTAGTTTCTTATCTAAGGCAGCAGAACTAAGTCCCATTGACTTTACTATTGAACTACAAAACTATGAACTAAGGAACTAACTATGCAAACAGATTTACGTGGTAGAGACTTAATCAGCGATCTCGACTTCAGCAAGGAAGAAGTCGAGACCGTCCTGGACGTAGCCTGGGACTTGAAGCGTAAGCGCGCCCTGGGGGAACCACATGCACTGCTGCGGGACAAGGTGCTGGCTATGCTGTTCTTCTTCTCCAGCACACGCACGCGCGGCTCGTTCGAAGCCGGTATGGCCCAGTTAGGCGGGCATGCCGCTTTCATCGAATCGCGCACGACCCAGATCGCGCACGGCGACACCGAGAAGGAAATGGGCCATATCTTTGGCCGTTACTTTGACGGCATCGCCATCCGCCACGTAGAGTGGGGCGTGGGCAACCGCTACCTGAACCTCGTCGCCGAAGCCTCGCGTGTGCCGGTGCTCAACATGCAATGCGAGATCTACCACCCGCACCAATGCCTGGCAGACCTGATGACCATGATGGAGAAGTTCAGCGCGCGCAGCCTGCGCGGCAAACGCGTGGTGGTCTCCTGGGCATACGCGTCCAGCTACCTGAAGCCGATCTCGGTGCCGCAGTCGCTCATCTTGCAGCTGCCGCGCTTCGGGGCGGATGTGGTGCTCTCCCATCCGGAGGGCTTCGAGTTGATGCCCGAGATCATGGACCAAGCCAGGTCGCTCTCCAAACAATACAAGACCGGCTTTGATGTGGTCCACGACATGAAGGCGGGCTTCAAGGACGCCGATGTTGTGTACGCCAAATCCTGGGGACCCTTGCTCACTACGAACGACCAGGAAAAAGGCAAGAAGCTGCAGGACATTAACAAGGATTGGATCACCGATGCCAAGAAGATGGCGTTAGCGAAAGACTCCGCCATTTACATGCACCCTCTGCCAGCTGACCGCGATGTCGAGACGACCAGCGAGGTTTTGGATGGCCCGCAATCCGTAGTAATCGATGAGGCCGAGAACCGCTTGCACGCCCAAAAAGCGGTCATGGCCCTTACCATGGCTTAAGGAGAATTCGCCCAATGGCTAGAAAGATCGCAGTGGTTGCCGTGGGGGGCAATGCGCTTATCAAGGAAAAATCAAAACAATCCGTGCCGGACCAGTTCGCCGCGGCCAGTGAGACCATGGGGTACATCGCCAGTATGATCGCCGAGGGCTGGGATGTGGTGGTTACGCATGGCAACGGGCCGCAAGTGGGCTTCATCCTGCGCCGTTCCGAATTGTCCCTGCACGAATTGCACCCAGTGCCGCTGGATTATTGCGGCGCCGATACGCAAGGCGCCATCGGGTACATGTTCCAGCAATCGCTGCACAACGAGTTCAAACGCCGTGGTATGAAGAAGCACGCTGTGACCGTGGTCACACAGTGCCTGGTGGACCGCAATGACCCGGCCTTCAAGAATCCTACCAAGCCGATCGGCTCGTTCCTGGATGAGAAGACCGCCAAGCAACGCATGGCTGAAGGTAAGCACTTTATCGAAGACGCCGGCCGCGGTTGGCGCGAGGTGGTCGCATCCCCGAACCCGCAAGAGATCGTGGAAGCCAAGGCCATCAAGCAGCTCATCGAGAGCGATTTCACCGTGATCGGTGTGGGCGGCGGCGGTATTCCCGTCGTTGAGGATGAAGCAGGGAACCTGGTGGGCATCGCCGCAGTGATCGACAAAGACTTCGCTTCCAGCTTGCTGGCCACCGAGATCGATGCCGAGCTGCTGCTCATCTCCACGGCCGTGGAAAAGGTAGCGATCAACTTCAATAAGCCAGACCAGCGCAACCTGGACCGCATGACCATTGCCGAAGCGGAGAAGTACATCGCGGAAGGTCACTTCGCCAAGGGCAGTATGCTGCCCAAGGTGCAGGCGGCCATCCGCTATCTAAAAGCCGGCGGCAAACAGGCGCTGATCACCGATCCGCCGAACATCACGCGGGCGCTGGCGGGCGAGACAGGTACTTGGATAACTCCTTAATCGGCTAGGCGGAGTGGGCGAGAATATGGCGAAGTTCCAGGGATACAGGTGCAGCGTTTGTGGGCAGGAATATGGCCCGGAAGACGCGACTTATCTGTGTTCCAAAGATGGCGGCGTCCTGGACGTAGTCCTGGACTATGCGGCCATCAGACCCGTAAAACAACCCGTCACGAAGTCGGGGGATGCATCGATCTGGCGTTACTTGCCTGTATTGCCGGTAGGTGATCCTGGCCTTCAGGGAACTCCCTTGCGCGCCGTGGGCTGGACCCCGGTGTATACGCCCAAAACCTTAGCGCGCCAACTGAACCTGCGCCAGTTGTGGATCAAGGACGAGTCGCGCAATCCCACAGCCTCGTTCAAGGATCGCGCCAGCGCGGTCGTGGTGGCCCGCGCGCGGGAGATCGGCGCCAAAATGGTCGTGACGGCCTCCACCGGCAACGCCGGGGCGGCGTTGGCCGGCATGGCCGCCGCCGCCGAGCTGCCTGCGGTCATCTTCGCGCCCAAGAGTGCACCGCCGGCTAAAGTCGCGCAGCTACTGGTCTTCGGGGCGCAAGTGTTGCTGGTGGACGGAAGCTATGACGATGCGGTAGAACTAGCCCGACAGGCGGCTGATGAGTTCGGCTGGTACTGCCGCAATACGGGTTACAACCCCTTCACGGCGGAGGGCAAGAAGACCGCCGCCCTCGAGATCTGGGAGCAGGTGCTCTTAACGGCCAAATTGGATCGCCCACTGAACGTTTTTGTGTCTGTGGGAGATGGCAACATCATTTCCGGCATTCACAAGGGTTTCAAGGATCTGCACGAACTGGGTTGGCTGGATCAAATGCCTAGGATCTTTGGCGTGCAGGCCGAAGGTTCGGCCGCTATTGCCAATGCCTTCGATACCCACACGGAGACCATCAGCGCGGTGAAGGCCAATACCCTGGCCGATAGTATTTCCGTGGATCTGCCGGGTGATGGCTTGCGCGCGTTGCGGGCCGCCACCCAAACCAGCGGCGCCTACGTGAAAGTGAGCGATGCGGAGATCCTGGCCGCTATTGGCGAACTGGGCCGCCATGCGATCTTCGCCGAACCTGCCGGGGCAGCCGCCTTTGCCGGCCTGCGCAAAGCCCTGGAATCGGGTTTAATCGGGGCGGGAGACCCAGTGTTGGTGCTGAATACAGGCTCGGGGTTGAAAGATGTGAGTGCGGCGCGCAAAGCCGTCAAAGAGGCTCCGGTCATCGAGCCCACGCTGGCTGCGCTGAAAACCGCCATCGAGGTGATGCATTGAGCAAGGCGCCGGTCTTTTCGGTCGTTGCCCCTGCCTGGAACGAGGCCAAGAGCCTGCCGGAGTTCATCGCGCGCACAACCGCGGTCATGAAGAAGCTCGGCGAGACCTGGGAGCTCGTTCTCGTCGATGATGGCTCCACGGATAGATCTCCCGAAATCATCCTGCAGCAAGCGTCCAAGGACAAGCACATTCGCCCGGTTCTATTTGCGCGCAACTTCGGGCATCAGATCGCCGTCACCGCGGGCATGGATTACGCCCAGGGCCAGGCCGTCATCCTGATCGACGCTGATCTGCAGGACCCACCAGAACTGATCCCCGAGCTGGTAGCCAATTGGCGTGACGGTTTCGAAGTGGTCTACGCGGTGAGGCGCAAACGTAAGGGTGAATCGTTCTTCAAGCGTGTCACCGCGTCGTTCTTCTATCGCCTGATCAATCGCATCACCGAGATCAATATCCCGCTGGATACCGGCGATTTCCGACTGATGGACCGCCGCGTGGTGGATGTGCTCAACAAGATGCGCGAGCATCATCGCTTTCTGCGCGGTATGTCGGCCTGGGTCGGCTTCCGTCAGGTGGGCGTGCCTTACGATCGCGCCGCACGATTCGCCGGCGAGACGCATTACACCCTGCCGCGTATGGTGCGTCTGGCCCTAACCGCCATCACCGGTTTTTCATTTTTCCCGCTGCAACTGGCTACCTACCTGGGGTTTATTTCGGCGGGCGTGGCGATCCTGGCTATTCCCGTGGTCATCGCCTTACGTCTGATGGGCAGCGAAGCGTTTTTCGGCCAGGCTACTACATTGATCGCCGTATTGTTTTTCGGCGGCGCGCAACTGATCTCACTCGGCATCCTTGGCGAGTACATCGGCCGACTTTACGATGAAGCCCGCGGCCGTCCTTTGTACATCGTGCGTCAGGGGCCGGAAGACATCCCTACGAAACGGAGAAGAGTCGCAAAATGATCGACCTCAAAGTAGTTAAAGACCGCCTGGAGCGAGGGGTAAAACGCGCCCGGGAACGCAATATCACCATCCCTACGTTTGCGCAACAGAAGGATCCCAATCGAGTGCCGGCCAAGATCAAGGCTGACTTGGCCAAGATCGGGTTATGGGATGTGGAACCGCGCAACCTGTTCCGCATTACCTGGAAGAACGAGCCGAAGGCCAAAGGCGGCGCTTACGGCGGAGTCAATTACATTGAGTTCCCACCCAGCCTGACCGGCGTTTCAGCGCGCATCATCGCCTTGCAGGGAAAGTGGTTCCCCACCGGCGCCCACAAAGTAGGCGCGGCTTATGGCTGCCTGGTACCACGCCTGGTGACCGGCCAGTTCGACCCGACTACACAGAAGGCCGTGTGGCCATCGACCGGCAACTATTGCCGCGGCGGCGCCTACGACTCGGCGCTGCTGGGCTGCCAGTCCATCGCCATCTTGCCGGAGGGCATGAGCAAGGAACGCTTCGAGTGGCTCGCAACGGTGGCGGGCGAGGTGATCAAAACGCCGGGCAGCGAATCCAACGTCAAGGAAATCTTCGATAAGTGTTGGGAGCTGCGCAAATCCGGCCAGGACCTGATGATCTTCAATCAGTTCGAAGAATTCGGCAATTACCTATGGCACTATGAAGTCACCGGCCATGCCATGCAGGAAGTGCTGGAGCGCGAACTGGGCGATGGTTCCTTCCGCGGCGTGGCTCTGACCACCGGGTCGGCGGGCACCATTGGCTGCGGGGATTATATGAAGCAGGCGTTCCCAACCAGCAAGGTGGCGGCCTGCGAGGCCTTGCAATGCCCAACCCTGCTCGAGAACGGCTTTGGCGCCCATCGCATTGAAGGCATCGGCGACAAGCACGTCCCCTGGATCCACAACGTCAAGAACACGGATATGGTCATTGCCATCGACGACAACGCCGTGGTGAATCTGGCGCGTTTGTTCAATGAGCCGGAGGGCCGCAAGCACTTGGTGAAGAGCGGAGTTCCCGAGGCTATCGTGCAGCAACTCGATCTTCTCGGCTTCTCGGGGATCGCCAATGTGCTCTCCTGCATCAAGATGGCCAAACATTACGATCTGGGTCCCGATGATGTGCTGCTCACCGTGCTCACCGATTCGATGGAACTGTACGGCAGCCGCCTGAAGGAAATGCATGCCGAGATGGGCGCGTACAACGAACAGCAGGCCGCCGCCGACCGGGCGCGCTGGCTGCTGGGCGAGAACACCGACAACATGCTGGAGACGAACGAGCAAGATCGCCGCCGCATCCACAACCTCAAGTACTACACCTGGGTTGAACAGCAGGGCCGCACCTACGAGGAGATCCAGGCCCAGTGGCATCAGGCCGATTACTGGACCGGCGTCCAGCGCCAGGTGCCTGAGATCGACGTACTGATCGAGGAGTTCAACGCCAAAGTTGGATTGAACTAGAAATAGTATGGACGAGGTTTTAACTCGTCCATGCTAAGGCAGTACAATATTCTGCAAGCACAGGCTTGCAATGTCAGATCTTCCAAATCCCAACGATTTGGTACTGGTCGCTTTTCTCCCTTCGCGGCGCGATCTGGAGATCGCGCGCGTCCTGGGTTGGTATCGTATTCCCCTCAAGAGCGCGCCGCGCGTCGTGGCCGTTGATTATCTGGCCTTCTACCAGCCGGCCAGTTTTGGCGACGGCCACAAATGGTGCATTGAACTTATCGCTCCTGTCCTGGGCCATGAATTGGTCACCCGTGAGCAGCTCTTCAAGAAGGATAGCGAGGGGCCAAAGGCGGGACACGAGTATTTCAAGCTTTCCCTTGGCCCCGTGCAGCCTCTGACCCGGGCCATCCCTGCGGCCTCTTGGAAGCGCTTGACCTTCCTTTACACGACGGGTGAGCGGCTGCTGGCGGCCACAAGCGTCGAGGAACTCAGCGTGCGCGATGAAGAACGCCAGGTTCTTTTCCATGCTTTGCGTGAGCGCGCCAGGGAACAGCAAACATACTCGGCGGAGTACCAGCCGGAATTCCCGCTCGATCCGCAATTGCTGGCTTATATCGCTATGCACTCAATGGGTGGGGCCAAGGTCGGCAACAACTCCTGAAGCGCCAATATGCTGCTCATTAAATCGGGAACTCTGGTCACACACGAAGGCAGCGCTAAGGCCGATATCCTTATCGAAGGCGAGAAGATCCTTAAGATCGGCGCAGGCCTCGATGCTCCCGGCGCAGAAGTAGTGGACGCGACCGGAAAACTGGTGATGCCGGGCGGCGTTGACCCGCACACGCATTTCGACCTGCCTATGTTCGGCACCGTATCCTCGGACGACCATTACACGGGCCACAAAGCCGCCGCGTCCGGCGGAACCACCACCGTTATGGACTTCGTGCCCCAACCGGATCGCGGCAGCCTGCGTTCAGGAGTGGATGCCTGGCACGCCAAAGCCGATGGCAAAGCTGCCGTGGATTGGGGTTTTCACGCCAACATCACGCGCCTAGACGAAGACATCCTCGCTGAGATCCCCAGCCTCCTCGATCAGGGTATTTCTACCCTTAAGGTCTTCATGGCTTACAACGGGCGCCTGCGTTTGTGGGATGGCGAGATTTTCCAGGTATTACGGACCGCGCAGCAACATGGCATGCTCACTATGCTGCACGCCGAAAACGGGGATGTGATCGATGTGCTGGTGGCTGAAGCCCTGGCCGCCGGTCACACGCAACCGATCTGGCATGCACGCACTCGTCCTCCCTGGGGCGGCGTGGAAGCCGTATTGCGCGGATCTGCTTTGGCGGCGCAGGCCGCCGCCCCGCTGTACATCGTGCACATGAACAGCGCGGGCGAGCTGGAGCAGTTGGCCTACGCCCGGGAACGCGGTCTCCGCGTCATGGGCGAAACCTGCCCCCAGTATTTGTTCTTTAGTGAAGAAGACCTGGCTGGCGAAGATGCGGCCAAGTGGATCTGTTCCCCGCCGATGCGCACCAAGCTGGACAATGAAGCCCTGTGGAAAGGCCTGACCACGGACGGTTTCCAGACTGTCGGCACCGACCATTGCCCGTTTTTCTTCGACGGCAGGAAAGCAATTGAATACGAAGGTCAGTCCATCGCCATTCCCGGCAAGGAGTTGGGGCTCGGCGACTTCACCCAGATCCCCAACGGCCTGCCCATGGTGGGAGACCGCCTGCCTATCCTTTGGACCTTCGGAGTTGGCGCCGGCAAGCTGACCCCGCAGCAGTTCGTTGCCCTGGTCAGCACCAATCCCGCCAAGATCTTCGGTCTCTATCCGCGCAAGGGCGCGCTGCAGCCCGGCTCCGACGCCGACATCGTCGTTTGGGATCCGGACCGCGAATTGACCTATGGTCGGGCCCACAGTCAGCACCGCACCGACTACAACCTCTTCGAGGGTTGGAAATTAAGAGGCTTCCCGGAGAAGGTCTTCCTCCGCGGCCAGTTGATCGTGGACGGCGACCGTTGGCTAGGCAAGGCTGGATCGGGACGGTATTTGCATCGAGGTGAAGGGCAGTTCATCTGATGCTGCTCTTTCTTCCGGCCGCCATCCTGGCGCTCACCGTGTTGGCCTTGGTGGCCAGCAATTTGCAGCGCGGCTTCCGCTCCTCCTGGCTGCTCGCCCTCGGCGGCGCTACCCTGGCTTTTATTAGCCTGATCTATTTGCGGCTGCAACTTCCCCAAACGACTAGCTTCGCCTTTTTCGGATTTGGCGAAGGACCACACTTTTTCCTCACCTTCGTCCTCGATGAATTCTCCTGGCCGCTAGCCTTGTTGATCGTCAGCCTGTTTGCCGGCGCGCTGCTGGGAGAAGTACGCCAGGCGATCAGCGCCAAATGGCTTTCCTGGGCGCCAGGGCTTGTGGCTGCCATGGCCTGCTTGCTGGCCGTACTAAGCGGGGACGTGCTCACCACCATCTTTATTTGGACCCTGCTGGATCTTGTTGTTTACATACTACTATTCACCTTCATTACGAACGCAGCAGAACGTCAGACGGCCCTGCAAATGCTTGCCGTCAACCTGCTGGCCAGCTTTCTGTTGTTGGTTGCGTGGACCCTGTCTTTTTATGGGCAACAATTGAATCAATTTGTGATCCTTGCCGCCGTCGTACTGCGCTTGGGGATCCTTACCCCTCACCTGGTCTTGCGCGCCCCGCAAAGCCTGCGGGCCGATTTATCCACCATGTTGTTGCTGACGCCAGCGGCGGCCGGCATCCCTCTGCTGGCCCGCGCCGGCGCGATGTTGGAGCCCGCGGGATCCCTGTTGCTGATTTTGATCCTGTTGCCGGCGGTCTTTTGCGCTGCAACATGGCTGTTTGGCCCGTTGCAAAAATCCAGCGCAGCCTATTGGGATCTGGGTGCGGGGAGCCTGGCTGCCGCCTCGGCCATTGGCGGCCAAGGTTCAGCCGCCCTGGCTTTCGGTATGCTGATGCTGGCGGGCCGCGCTCTGCTGCCATTGATGCAACTTACTGGCCGCTTGCGCATCCCGCTGGCGATCATTGGTTCCCTGTTCTTGAGCGGGCTTCCTTATACGTTCAGCCATGGCGCTGCCGGCCTTTTTGCCGAACTGGCCTGGTCGACTCCCTTTTTGTTGTTGGCATATTCAGCCATACTGGCTGGTTGGCTGCGTCGCGCGTTAGGTGAGGAGCCTCTTCCTCTCCCCGCCGAACCTTGGATGCGCACCACCCAGAGTTTGGCAAGTTCCGTAATTCCAATAGTTCTTGTGCTGCTGGGTCTGGGCCTGTTGCCATCATTTTCTGCGCGACAGACCTTTCCGCTGTGGCCCGCGTTAGTCGCCCTGATTGGCGCATGGTCCCTCTTTCTATTCCAACGCACCGTTCGCTTTAGGATCGCCCCGCGCCCCATTCAAGCATTGGAATGGATCCTGTCCTTGCGCTGGCTGACCTTGGGCATCGAGTTCGCTGGGCGCCTGCTCGCAAACTTGATGGCCATGCTAAGCAGTCTTCTCGAAGGTGAGGCCGGAATTCTCTGGGCGATGTTGTTCATGGCTTTTCTGCTTTCGCTGGTAGGCCAGTTCGGTCTGGGCGGCTAGACAATGGAAAACACCCCGTTGGGTTTTCTGATCTTGGCCTTGCTGGTAGCCAATTGCCTTGCGCTGTTGCTTAGCCGCGATTGGCGTTGGTCGCTGGCCGCGCTAGGCGCGCAGTATTTGCTGGCTTTCTTCCTGGTCTCGGTCTACTGGCCGCTGGAGTTGGCCGCTGTGAAGCTGGTCGGCGGTTGGATGGCAACGGCCATCCTGGGGATGAGCTATCTGAATATGGCGGAGCAACCCGATGAAAGTGCCGGCTTCCCGCGCAGCCGTGGCTTCCTGGGATTGGCCGCCGGGTTGGTCATCATCATTGTCGTCGGCGCGGCTCCGGCGCTGGCGGCGTGGGGCCGGCAATTTACGGGTAGTGAGGCCTGGGGTGGCCTCCTGCTAATTGGCCTGGGAGTCATACAAGTGGGCCTCGGATCGCGTATCTTCCGGATCATCCTGGGTTTGCTCACCCTGTTGGCGGGGTTCGAGATCTTATATGCAAGCGTGGAGACCTCGATCCTTGTTGCAGGTCTGCTGGCCATTGTTAACCTCGGGATTTCCCTGATCGGTTCCTATCTATTGCTGGCGCCGGGAATGGAGCCGCGCTCATGAGTTCCGCGTTACTGTGGATCCTTGTGCCATTGGCGCTCGGGGTTGCCCTCCTGTTTTATAGCCGCCAGGATGCTTTTCCAGGCTTGCTCGCTTCGCTAACCTGCCTCTTTCTAAGTTTGGCTGCCTGGCAACTGCCGTTGGACGTGGTTATGCAGCTTGGGCCCTTTACAGTGGAAATCGCGCCATCCTTCATTATGCTTGGGCGCAGCTTCACGCTTGGCGAAGCGCAGACCCCTCTGCTCGCCTTTATCTATCTGTTGGAAGCATTCTGGCTGCTGGGAGCGTTTTTCGCCAAGCCGGGGCGTCTATTTGTGCCCATCAGTTTGATCTGCGTTGGCCTCCTGGTAGCCTCGCTGGCTGTGGAACCCTTCCTGTATGCAGCTCTGCTCATCGCCGTGGCCGCCATGTTGATTATCCCTTTGATGGTCCCTCCCGGCTCGCGACCTGGCCCAGGGGTGCAGCGCTTCCTCAAATACCAGATCTTCGCCGTGCCATTTATCTTGTTCACCGGATGGATTTTGTCCGGCGTTGAGGCCAGCCCCGGCAACCTGGACTTGGTATTGCGGGCTGGACTCTTGTTAGCTCTGGGGTTCACGTTCTTGCTGGCACTTTTCCCCTTCCACAGTTGGGTGCCGCTGCTGGCGAAGGAATGCCACCCCTACGTATTTGGATTCCTGGTTTTCTTCTTGCCCTCGATCGCCTTGATCTTCGGTTTGGGTTTCTTTGATCGTTACGCTTGGTTGCGCGATGGTAACTTTGCCTACCCGCTTGTCGTCTGGGCTGGCGCCCTGGCTACTTTGCTGGCTGGCCTCTGGGTTGCCGCCGAGCGGCATCCCGTGCGCATGTTCGCGTTCGCGGCGATGGCTAACATCGGGTTTGGCCTGCAGGCGGTGGGGCTGGGAGGTGTGCAAAGCGCGCAGGTTTTCTTCGCGCTCTGGCTCCCGCAGGCGCTTGCCATGTGGGTATGGGCCACTGCCCTCGGGGCTATTGGGAGCGATCAGCTCCCGGGCCGCGTTTCGGATTCGCCTTCGATCCCCTCGACGCACCCTGGGTTGGCGGCCTCGCTATTGTTGGCCGCGTTCTCTCTCGCCGGATTACCGGCCTTAGGCGGGTTCCCAGGCCGCCTGGCCCTGTTGGATGGGATCGCCGCCGTGTCGCCGTTGGCCGCGGTGGCCACGCTGGCCGGCAGCCTCGGGCTGCTGATCGGCGCGTTGCGCATGTTGGTCCAGCTGATGCCACGGGAGCAAGGCGGCCGGCAGAAGTGGACCGAGGAGGCTGAAGTGGATAAACCACCGAGCCATCGAATCCAGATGACAGGCCTTTACGCGTGGGTCCTCTTAGCTATATCTGCGGTTGGGCTGGTGGGTTTTGGCGTGCTGCCGCAGCTGTTCCTGTCGTCTGTACCCGGGATGGCTGCTATGTTCACACAGCTTTTGCCTTAAAACATCCAACGATTCGCTCTGCTATAATCGCGCCGATCAATACCTAGGCGCGAACCCATGGAAAAAGAACAACTGGAAAAGAAAGTCGAATGGCTTGACGCTGAGCGCCGCAAGGCGATCGAGGCGGTTACCGCGCTCGAGAAACGCCTTGCCGCTCTTGAAAAATCACAGCCGAAGCCAACCACATCGACGAAATCTCTGACCTCGTACAAGGCGAGACTCGACTCGATCGCCGAAAGTCTGGGCGAGCTTGAGAAACAACTCAAATCCCAGCAAAGTGCATCCAAGAAAGAACTGCAGGAGATCGACAAGCAGAACAAGCAATTGGAAAAGTCGATCCAGCAGGACCAGAAAAAGTTGAATGCGGTTTTGGAGGATTTTCGCAAGGAGATCGGCCAACTGCAGGCCCTGCAAAAGGCCTCAAATGACCAAGCTACGCAGCTAATTCAGTTGACCGGAAAGACTGACAAGCTGTACGAGACCATCCAGGCGCTTGTTGCCGGCGAACAAACGCGGGGTCAACTGGCTAAGAGCCTGGAGCAGGCCAGTCAGGAGGATGCCCGGCGGCTGGCGGAGATGCGCGCCGAAGTCTCGGCGCTGCTGACGCGACTGGAATCTGCCGCTAGCCAAACTGAATTGGTGAACATTACCGTGCGCAAGATGGAAAAACGCATCGAAGAAGTGGTGAAGAGCGAAGAGGAGCGCAAGACCGACCAGGATGAATTCCTCCAGGAGGCTGCTTTGGGCCAGACGGACAGAGAGCACCAATGGAAGGATTGGGGTCTGCGCTTTGAGGTGATCGAAAAGCAATCCGCCGAAGTGGCTGACCGGCTCAAGGAATTCGATAACACCGAACTGGCGCTGAAGCGCGCTCAACAGGCCTTCGACGAACTGGTGGAAAAGATCAACCGGCGGGTCAGCGAGCTTGGCGAGATGCAACGTCTGGGCGACCAGCGCTTCCGCCAGGAGTGGTCTACATTCCTGACCGACTCACAAAAGCGCTGGTCCAACTTCACGCTGACCAGCGAAGAGCAACAACGCGAGGCTTTGCGCCTGCGGGAGAAGCTGGCCGAACGGGTCACGCAGTTGGAAGATGCTTTGCGCGAAGTGCAAGACAATCTGCAACACCTTAGCGAACAGCACGAGCGCAACCTGCAAAGCGTGCTTGAAATGGCGCGGGATTCGTTGGCCGAAAACGAACGCTTCCTTAGCAGCAATTCCAAATAAACAGCGCCTGCCCAGTCTGGCCACCAGCACTTCGTTATTTACGCCACACCCAATCTCCCCCGACCATGGTGGCCACCGGCCTAACGTGGCGTATGTCGTGCCCATCCATAGCAAAGGGGTCTTGCTCCAAGACGATGAGATCCGCCAGGTAGCCAGGCGCCAGTCGCCCCAGCCGCGTTTCCATCCTGGCAAGGTAGGCCGGCCCGAACGTGAATGCGGCCAACGCTTCTTCCAATGCCAATCTCTGTTTGGGCAGCCAACCATCTGCGCCCGGGGTCCCGTCGGCCCGCCGGCGCGTGATGGCGGCGTGCAGTCCCAGGAAGGGGTTGGGCGATTCGACCGGCGCATCCGAGCCGAAGGCCAACACAGCGCCGGCCTGCAATTGCGTTTTCCAGCCATAGGAGTCCTTCACTCGCTGGCCCCAATATTCCTCGGCAGCCGCCATATCTGCTGTGGCGTGCAGCGGCTGCATAGAGGCTACCAGCTTTAGCTGGCCCAGGCGCGGTAGGTCGTCTGGATGGAGCACCTGCACATGCTCGATGCGGTGGCGGCGCGCCGGTAATTGATGCTGGCGCTCGTAGGTGCGCAAGTGCTCGAAGGCGTTGAGCACCTCGTGGTTGGCCCGGTCCCCAATGGCGTGCACGGTCATGGCTAAGCCGCCCTTGGCCGCCTGCTGGCCCCACTCCAATAATTGTTCGCTATCCACGAAAAGCATGCCGCGATTCTCGGGTTCGCCGGCGTAAGGCTCAAACATGGCTGCGGTGCGGGGACCCAGCGCCCCGTCGGCGAAAACCTTTATGGAGCCGACGCGCAACAAGTCGTCGCCAAAACCGCTGCGCAAGCCCACCTCGATGACATGGGCCAGGGACTCGACGGGGAGGTTCTTCAGCACGCGCAGCTTAAGCTGACCGCGCTCGCGCAATGTTTGCAGGGCACGGAAGCTGCGCACCCGATCGAAATCGTGCAAGCCGGTCAGGCCATAGCTCCACAGCCGGGCTTGAGCAACCTGCATAGTCTCCACATCTTCCTCGGCGGTAGGCTGAGGGACAGTCTCTGAAACCAGATGCATGGCGGCTTCGAAAAGAATGCCGGTCGGGTTTCCCCGGGCATCGCGCTGGATCTGCCCATTTGGCGGGTCCTGCGTTTGGACGTGGATGCCGGCGGCCTGCAGGGCGGCGGTGTTGGCCCAGGCGGCGTGCAAGGAGGCGGCGGTCAGGTAAATGGGATTGCGTGGGGCGGCCGCGTCCAGCATGGCGGCGTCGCCAAAACCCTCGGGCCAGGCGTGCTGGCGCCAACCATGTCCAAGGATCCAAGTCCCAGCCTTAGCCTGGCCAGCCCGGGCACGCACGCGGTCTATGCATTCAGCGCGGGTAGGCGTGTCGCAGTCTACGGACTGCAGGCCATGCGCGTAATGGCGAAAATGGACGTGGGCGTCGGTGAGGCCAGGCAGGATGACCCGGCCTTGCATGTCCTCCAGCGTTGCGTTGGGAAACTCGCCCTTCAACTCAGGCAGATCACCTACTGCCACGACCCTGCTGCTGTGTTCCGAGGCAAGCCCGATGGCCAACGCTGTGGCGTTGGGTCGCTGGGGATCCAGCGTATGGATGCGGGCGTTATGCAGGATCAACATGTTGTCAAGTAGTACCGACTATCATACAGAGGCCTCCACATTACTTGACAACCGTTGGGTGAAAAACGGGAATCTGAGGTCCAGTAGGCTTGTGAAGGAGACAATCGCATTAGGAATTCCTCGCCGGCTTAGTTTGCCTGCGGCAAAAATGCCTCACTCGGAATGACGAAAGGGACGGAGATTGCTTCGTCGCTCCGCTCCTCGCAATGGCTTGGGAGCTATTAATGCCAGATTACCGGCGTTTCAGGAGACGGGAGACCAAGCTGTCAAGCTCTTCGTCGGAATAATAGTACAGCGTAAGGCGACCGCCCTTGCCGCTGGGTTTCAAATTCACTTTGGTGCCTAGCGTGTCGCGCAACTCGGCCTGCAATGCCTGAATGTCGGCAGGCAGGCCGCGCTTGGCGGCCTTCTTCACCTTATGGCCTTTTAGCTTGCGCACCAATTCTTCCGTTTGGCGCACGTTCAGATCGTGCGAGAGGATGGTGCGCAAGGCGGCATTCTGGGCGGCGGGCGCGTCGAGTCCGTTGAGCGCCCGGCCATGCCCTTCGCTGATGGTGCCCGCGGCCAGCGCCTTCTTTACCTCTGCGGAAAGGTCCAATAGGCCGATGGTGTTGGTGACGGCCACGCGGCTCTTGCCGACCCGTTCAGCGATCTGTTCGTGTGACAGGCGGAAGTCGCGGTGCAACTGCTGGTAGGCTTCAGCGGCTTCCAGCGGACTCAGATCGGCGCGCTGTACGTTCTCGACCAGGGCCAGTTCAACCAGAGCCTGGTCGTCGGCTTCGCGCAGCACAACGGGTACGTCCGCCAAGCCTGCCAGCTTGGCGGCGTGCAGGCGGCGTTCCCCAGCGATCAGCGTATAGCGGTTGCCAGGGCCTTGTTTGACGATCAGGGGTTGGATGACGCCGTGGGCGCGGATGGATTCAGCCAGCTCGGTTAGCTGGTCTTTGGGGAAGGCGGTACGCGGCTGGTGCGGGTTGGGCTGGATCTGGTCCACGGCCACCAACTGGACGTCGCTGGCCTTTAGCGCGCTTTCACCCGGCGGGATCAGCGCATCCAGCCCCTTGCCAAGGCGGATCTTGCCCGCCATCTAAACTCCCACCGCGATCTTCACGCCGTCCTGCTGCATGATTTCTTCGGCCAGGGCGCGATGGGCCTCGGCGCCCGGGGAATGGGGATAGTAGGCGATGATCGGTTTTCCAAACGAAGGCGCTTCCGCCAGGCGGACGCTGCGCGGGATAACGGCAGCAAAGGTGCTCCCCTTGAAGTGGCTGCGCACCTCTTCCACAACCTCCTGGGCCAGGTTGGTGCGGTTATCGAACATGGTGAGCAGCACGCCGCGGATACGCAGCTTTGGGAACAGCGCCTTGCGTACGCGTTCGATGGTGTCCATGAGCATGCCTAAGCCTTCCAGCGCAAGGTATTCGCATTGCACCGGGATGATCAGCCCGTCCTGGGCGGCGACCATGCCATTCAAGGTGAGCAAACCCAATGATGGTGGACAATCGATGAGGATGTAATCGTAGCGATCTCTTATGGGCGCCAGAGCCTGCTTCAGGCGCGCCTCGCGGGCCAGCTCGTTTACCAATTCGACCTCGGCGCCGGCCAGGGAAGGCGAAGAGGGCAGCAGCGAGAGTTTGAACTGCTTATTGTGAAGGATGCAATCGCCGGCCTGGCGGCTGCCCATGAGCGCTTCGTACGTCCCGGTCTTGACGCCGTTCTTGTCGATGCCCAGGCAGGAGGTGGCATTGGCCTGCGGGTCCAGATCCACCAGAAGTACGCGCTGGCCCAGGTCAGCAAGATAAGCGCCTAAATTGATAGTGGTGGTGGTTTTGCCCACGCCGCCCTTTTGGTTCACCAGGGTGTAAATGAGCGCCATACTACAGCGCCTTGGCGGCTAATTCGTAGATCTCGTCGGGCGTCGGAATGCTATCCAGGCCCAGCCGTTCCGTGGAGCGCGCGGCCAGCCGGGCGGCAAAGCCGGCGGCCTCTGCCGGCTCTCCATTTTGAAAAAGGCGTATGAAAAAGGCGGCGGCAAAGATATCGCCTGCCCCGGTGGAATCGATCGAGGAAGCGGCCGGCGCCGGGATGTGTTTTTCCGCGCCGTGCGCATATAAGGTGGCGCCATTTTCGCCATCGGTCACCACCATCGTGGGGCAGGCGGCAGCCAGGCGTTCGACCTGCGCGGCGTTGCCGTTCACGTCCTCAAGGCCCAGGACGGCCGCGTCGACGCGACCGAGTACATGCTCACCCTCTTCCCAATCAGTGGCATGCACATGTCCGCCTTCGTCCCAATCCCGCAGCCATCCTTGCGGAGTGACTCCCAAGAAAGATTCGTCGAAGTATTTCAAGATGCGCGGGGAGACCTCGCGGGCCACCGGGGCCAGATGCAAAACGCGCGGCGTGCGCCATACTGGGGGAATCAGATGGAACTCAAGAAACGGCGCATCGCCATGGTAGTGCTGCAAGCGACCCGTCGACGTGTAGATATTCTCGAAGGTGCTGCTGTGTTCGGCGCCCAGATTCACGATGGGCAGGTCCGCCAAGGGTCCGAGCGACAGGTCCTCTGCCCACGCGGTGAGGATGCCGGCGCGCCAACCCAGGGCGCGAGCAGTGAGCGCGGCGTAAGCCGCTGATCCACCCAGGCGCGGCCCGTCCGGGGTCAGGTCGATGGTGATGTGGCCGATAGCCAGATAATCGAGGGATTCGAGGCGCGCGGGTTGGTGCATGGCGGGATTATACCGCCGCGGTAGTAGGGGAAATCTATTACCGCCGACTCGCGGGAGAACGATGGATGCGAAAGGGATTCCTCGTCGGGCAGCGCCACTAAAGGCGGCGCTAAGCGCCCTCGCTCGGAATGACAAAAACCATCAGGCTATGTAGGGAGTGGCAATCAATGGTTTCCAAGGAACGTGGCTACGATGCGATTGAATTCGTCTGGTTTTTCCAAATTTGGGAGATGCCCCGTACTGTCAATGAGGTGCAGCTCGCTGTTGGGGATCGCTTTGGCCATGGCTTCGGCCTCGCTGGGCGGGATGATCTGGTCCTCGCGGCCATGCACGATCAGAGTTGGTACCTGCAGCTTGCCGAGCAGGTCGGAGGAGTCCGGACGATCGCGCATCGCGCGCAGAGCCGCGATAATGCCTTCCGCGCTGGCGGTTTGCATGACCATCTGCAGTTCGGCGGCCGCGCCAGGATTTTCGGAGTAAGCAGCAGGCGCCAACAACTTGGGGTACATGGCTTCGGTCACTGCGCTGGAGCCGTGCTCCTCCACCTGGGCGATAGTCTTGTCGCGAGCCGCCTTGGCTTCGGCGGAATCGGCGCCGGCGCGCGTGGAAAACAACAGCAGCCTGCCCACGCGCTCTGGGAAATTGCGGGCAAAGGCCAGCGCGATGTAGCCGCCCATGGATAGCCCGCCGATCGTGATGGGTTCAAGAAGACCCAGAGCGTCCAGCACCGCCACACAATCCTCGACGTAGCGATCCATCGTGTACGATGTGTCAGCTAGCGGAGAATTGCCGAAGCCGGGAAGATCGGGAACCAGCAAACGGGCTTGCTCGCTCAGGGCTTCACTCTGTCGCGCCCATAAAAGCCCGCTGAATGGGAAGCCATGGATGAGCAGCGTCGGCACCCCTATCCCGCGGTCTTCGAAATGGAGAGAGAACGTTTCGCTATTCATAATTGGGCCTATTATACGCACCAATAAACCTACTCTACACTCCGCCAGATAGAAAATCTGAGCTCCACCTGAATATTATTAAACTCGCACTTGACAAAACTAAGTAACTGCCTATAATTCTTGCGAAACAAGTATGGCATAATGAATAATATTCAAGATTACCTAAATAAACTCAAAGAGGACCATTAGAATGACCCTGCCAACCGCTGCTGCACCTGAAAGTAATTGGAAGAAGCCGTTCTTCATTATGTGGATCGGCCAAGCGCTGTCTTTGCTTGGCAGTCAATTGGTGCAGTTCGCGCTAGTCTGGTATCTGACGCGGGAGACCGGCTCCGCAGTCGTACTGACCACTGCGACGCTGGTCGCCCTGTTGCCGCAGATCTTTTTGGGCCCCATTGCGGGTTCCATCGTGGACCGGGGCAATCGGCGGCGCATCATGATCCTGGCGGACAGCAGCATCGCCATCAGCACATTGGGATTAGCGGCCTTGTTCGCCCTGGGCTGGGTGGAGATCTGGCACATCTATGCGCTCATGCTGGTCCGCTCTTTGGGCGGGGCCTTCCACCAGCCGGCGTTCACGGCCTCAACCACTCTCATGGTTCCCAAAGTACACCTGGCCCGCGTGCAGGGTTTCAACCAGACTCTGCAAGGCGGCCTGGGTATCTTCTCCGCACCGTTGGGCGCCTTACTCATGGAGCTGTTGCCGATGCAGGGTGTGCTGGCCGTTGATGTGGTGACGGCCCTCTTGGCGGTTGGCTCTCTCGTCTTTATTTCCATCCCGCAGCCGGAGAGAAAGCCGCTGGCAGATGGCGAAAAGGCCACTGGTATCTGGGCGGACATGCGCGCCGGGTTCCGCTATGTACTCACCTGGCCGGGCCTGATGATCGTACTGGTGATGGCTACGTTACTGAACCTGCTCTTGACGCCAGCCTTCGCCTTGCTGCCCTTATTGGTAAGCAAGCATTTTGGCGGCGGCGCCATTCAACTGGGCTGGATCGATGCCACCTTCGGCGTTGGCGTCATTATCGGCGGGCTGGCGTTGGGGATCTGGGGCGGCTTCAAACGCCGCTTGGTGACCGCGTTCCTGGGCCTCATCGGGCTGGGCATCGGCACGGCGATCATTGGCTTCGCGCCGCCCGATGGATTCACGCTGGCGTTGGTGGCCTTCGCCCTGGCCGGCATTATGCAGCCCATCACCAATGGATCGCTGGGCGCGGCCCTGCAGGCGGTGGTAGATCCTGGGATGCAAGGCCGCGTGTTTACGCTGGTGGGCAGTATGGCGATGGCCATGACGCCCATCGGCCTGCTGTTGGCAGGCCCGCTGGCTGACTACCTTGGGCTACAGACCTGGTATGTGTTCGGCGGCGGCTTATGCATCTTCATGGGCGTGTTAGGTTTCTTCCTGCCCAGTGTGATGAAGCTGGAGGCCGGGCGGCCAGAAGGGGCAAAGCCGGCCGCGGCTGTTAGCGAGAACGTAGAAGCATGAAGAGTCTCTCTCCTCCGGAAAACAAGAGACCACCGAAAGGCGGTCTCTTGTTTTCAGTGTGGTTTATAAGATGACGTTTACACGTTCCAGCGGAAGGCGGACAACCGCCGGGTCCGGCGGCAGGCGGCCCTGCATGGACCACGGTCCTGTCCAGGTGATCTGCACGGGCAGTATCTGGCCGCGCAGACTGCGCTCGGACTGGGCGAAGACCAACTTGTTGGTCTCCGTGCGGCCCTTCCAACGTCCCTTCACTTCACCTTCAAATAGCACCTTGACGGTTTCACCCAGGTAGCGGGCGTTGATGTCAGCCAGGATGGGCTCCTGCAGCGTTTCAAAGGCTTGCAGGCGGCGCATCTTCTCCTCTTGGGGCACATCATCCGTCAAGCGGCGGGCTGCCACGGTGCCGGGGCGAGTCGAATAGCGCGCTACATGGACGACATCAAGCTTGAGTTCGGCCAGCAGATCGTAAGTGGCCTGGAATTGCGCTGCGGTTTCCCCGGGGAAGCCCAGGATCACATCGGTGGCGATGGCTACATTGGGAATGATCTGGCGGATGCGGGCGACGAGGCGGCGGTAATCCTCGGCGGTATAGCCGCGTTTCATATTCCTCAGCACTTCATCGTGGCCGGCTTGGACCGGCACTTCGATATGCGGCATCACCTTGGGCAGGGCGGCGACCGCTTCAAGCAACTCGTCGCTCATCCAGTTGGGATGCGAGGTCAGGAAGCGGATACGCTCAAGGCCTTCGACCTGGCTGACGTGGCGCAGGAGGGCAGGCAGGTCGGGACCGTCGGGCACGTCTTTGCCGTAGCGATCTACGATCTGGCCGAGCAAGGTGACTTCTTTAACGCCTTGCGCCGCAAGCGAGCGCACCTCGGCGACGATCTCGCCCAGCGGGCGGCTGCGCTCCGCGCCGCGGCGGTAGGGGATGATGCAGAACGTGCAGGCATGCGAGCAGCCGTACACCACGGGGACATGAGCGGCGATCAGGCTGCCGCGCTCGGCTGCTGGTAAGGGGAACCCTGCCCTGAGCGAAGCGAACGGGTCGCCATCCATGGTGGCGAAGCGTCGTTGCGTTTCCTGTAATTCAATGAAGCGGTCCTCGCGCTGGGTGAGATGCGCCACCAGCGGCCCGGGATCCGAGGGTGGAGAAAAAACATCGACGAAGGGAAGTTGCCTGCGCAGGCGCTCCTGGCCTTTGACGCCCACCATGCAACCCATCAGGTTGATGGTGATGTTGGGATGGGCTTCCTTGAGCGGCTTGAGCGAGGTGACGCGGCCCATGGCCTTGTCTTCAGCCTGCTGCCGCACCACGCAGGTGTTGAGCACGATGACGTCAGCGCGCTCAATGACCGGCTCGGCCTGGTAGCCGAGGCGTTCAAGGGCGGAGGCGACGCGCTGCGAGTCGGCCAGGTTCATCTGGCAGCCTTCGGTCCAGATGTGATACTTCATAAGAGGGCGATTATAACAACGCGGTAAAAGAGGTTGAAGATCAGAGGCCGGAGATTAGAGACTAGAGACTGAAGATTGCTTATTCAATACTCAGAGTGATCTCGTAATCCGCCGGATCTGTAGGCTGCGAGGCTAACGGATATGGGTCCACCTGAACCAGGGCAACTGTGGAACCGCTCACGCTGATGGAATCCACGTCACCCTGAAGCAACTCGCCTAGGGTGAGGGTGTATTGCTGGAGTTCAGTACCCTGGGTGACCTCGAGCAGGACCCTGACGTTGCCCTGCCAGACGCACATAGCATCGGCCGGGCAGCGGCTATCGTCCAGGACCTCGACGAAAGTGAGGGCGATGGAGCCGTCCGCGCTGCTGATGGATTGCCCCGGTTTGAGGACCTGCGTGCCAGTTGGCAAGCCACCTCCAGCCTGTGAACAACCTGCGAGGAGGAAAAGCAAGAGAGTAAGGTGGCTTAATTTCGATTTCATCTTCGGTCCTTTGGATGGTTAACGTAAGGTGGACGCAAGAAGTTCCTGCCGGATTGAATAGAGTGCTGCAAGGAGTGGGCACAAAAAATGACACAATGGGAACGGTAAAATCTGTCGATGTCTATTCGCCGGCACTGGCCCCTTGTCCTAGTTGGGCTGATGGCATTTGCCTTCCTTGTATATCAGATCCCGGCTGTCAAAGCCCGCGTCGAATGGCGCTTGGACGCGGCGATCGTCTATCTGCGCAACTGGCTGGCACCTGCTGGTGAGTTGCCCCCACCGCAAGTGGAAAATTCGTCGGCGCCGCTGGCGACCGCGGGGGGCATCGCAAACCCGACGCCGGCGCCGACGCCAATAGCCCAAGTTACGCCTACGGCCTTGCCAGGCGCTGTACAGCTGGTGGCGCCGGCGCACGAGTTCCAGGGGGCTAACAATTGCGGCCCCGCCACGCTGGCGATGTACCTGCGTTATTACGGCTGGGAGGGCGACCAATACGACATCTCCGACGAGGTCAAGCCGGTGAACGCCGATCGCAACGTGAACCCGGACGAGTTGATCTATTACGCCAGCAATTGGGCGGGTTGGGCCAAGACGGCATTTCGCGTGGGGGGCAGCATCGAATTGATCAAGGAACTCCTTGCCGCAGGAATTCCGGTGATGATCGAAGAAGGTGAGATCATCCTGAACCAGGGTCCCAATGACGACAATTGGGCGGCGCACTATATTCTGATCACAGGTTACGACGATGGGTCCGGATCCTTCACCTATCAGGACAGTTTCCGAGGGCCGGACCAGGCGAAGACCTATGACGAAGTTGACGAGTACTGGCAGCAGTTCAATCGCATCTATATCCTTGCTTACCTCCCTGATCAGGAGGAAACGGTGAAGGCCATCCTTGGCGCGGATTGGGATGAGGACACAAACCGCCAAAATGCGCTGGCAATGGCGCAGGCGGAAACGGTCGCTGATCCCCAGAACGCGTATGCCTGGTTCAACGTGGGAATGAACCAGGTGTATTTCGAAGAGTATGGTGCGGCAGCCGCGTCGTTCGACCAGGCGCGCGCCATCGGCCTGCCCATGCGCATGCTGCGCTATCAGTTCGGGCCTTTCTTTGCCGACTATCACACGAACCGGCTGGATGACCTGGAGCAGCTCGTAGACTACGCCCTGCAAGTCACACCCAATTCGGAGGATGTGATGCTGTGGAAGGGGTGGCTGTTATATAAGCGCGGTGATATTAATGGAGCCGCGGAGCAGTTCCGACTAGCTCGTGAGGCTAACCCCAACTCAATCTATGTCGAGCAGGCGCTTAATTTCCTGGGTGCGACCCCTTAAAAATCAGGAGAGGACAATGCGAAACGTACTAATGGTTCTTGCAGCTTTTAGTTGGATATTGGCCGCGTGTGGATCTGCGGAGCCCCCATGGAGGCCACTCCGTATTTTGCTCCGCCTGAGCACCTTATTCCGAACTTCGAGTTTCCTCCCGGCGCACAGCCCATGGGCGGCGGGGGAGGCGGCTCTCCCATCTCCCAAGGAGCGGAAGCGATTTTTGGGAGCGACCTGAGCACGGAGGAAATCCATACACATTACGCCGCCCAGATGGAGGAAAGGGGATGGCGCTTCGTCGATGACCAGCCGGCCAAGAACGGCAAGGTTACGTTTTGGGAACTGGTCGATGAGGAAGGTAGCTCCTGGGCGGCGAAGCTAGAAGTATTCCCAAATGAAGAACCGGTAGGATCCTACACCGTCAGAGTCCGGCTCCTGTTGCCGCAGTGAACTGTCTTGGCGGGGTAGTGGAAACAAAAAGAGACGCCGCAATTGCGGCGTCTCTTTGTTTCAGATGTGGCTGTTACTTCATCTGGCCTTGGAATGTCCCAATCCCGCGGACCTCCAATTGCAGCTGATCGCCTTCGAACAGCAAATTGATAGTTAAGAGGTTCAAGCCCGGACCCTCGTTGTATTGGATGGAGAAGGTCCGCTCATCTAGCCATCCTCCGCGTGCCAGGGCCGGTTTCCCGGCCAAGCTCGCGCGGTAGAGCCCATCGAGGCCCACCATGGTGATGCGAGGGGCAGGTTCGTCGACAACGGTGAACTCCAGTTGTGCTTCTCCGGATGGCAGGAAGGTCAGCGTCAGTGTGGATTCGAAGAGGCCGTTGGCTTCAAAGGAATACTGCTTACCAGATATCCTCTCAACAATGGCCGGCAAGGCGGGTATCGGCTCAGGCGCGGGGGCCAGCAACATTGCCGCCAAGGCTTCCTGCAACTGCGCTTGGCCTTCCGGGTTCTCGGGGTTACCGTTCTCCAGGTTGCCGACAGCCGTTGTCAGGTAGCGATCAATCTCGGCCGGCTCATAGCCGCCCCCGGTCTTGACCATCACGATGTTGAACGCCGGGATCACCTGGATCTCCTGGCCATTGCGTCCCGAAGCCATGTAGGAGAAGGGATCATCGTGGTTCAGCCATAAACCATAGCCATAGTCCTGACCACGGTCGGTGCCGATCTGCTTGGCGATCGCCTCCTGCATCCACTCCCTGGAGAGGATCTGTTTGCCGTCCCATACCCCTTCGTTCAGCCACAGGTAGCCGATCTTGGCCATGTCGTGAGGATACATGGCTAAGTCACCCCAGCCATAGTTGATCCCGCTGGCGTCGGCGGGCCAGTAGACCTCCTCGATGCCCAGCGGGGTGAACAGATACTGCTGGGCAAAGGCGAATTCGCTCATGCCGGTCGCCTCGGTGAGGATGGCGGACAGCATGTAGGAGCCCGGACTGCAATAGGCAAAAACGGTACCCGGTTCATGGATCGCCTTCAGATCGAGCACGAATTGCACCCAGTCGTCGCTGGCCCGCATTTCGTCCTGAGTCCATTCGCGGCCACCCTTATCGTCGCAATGCAAGCCGGAACTCATAGTGACCAGATCGCGAACTGTGATCTGTTCCTTCCACTCATTTGGGTTGGCAATCGTTCGGTCGGGGAAGAAGGAGAGCATGGTGTCATCCAGGCTCAGGAAGCCTTTGTCGGCAGCAATGCCGATCAGGATCGTTGTGATGCTCTTGGTGGCGGATCCCATATCGTGAAGGATGGAGCCATCGTAGGGGTAAAAGTAGGCATCCAACAGGACGTAGCCGTTGCTAGCGATCATCCAGCTGTGGATCGGGGTCCTGTTTTGCTGGACGCCGTTCAAGATTGAGGCGAGTTCGCCGGATAGCAGGCCTTGCGACTCAGGCGAGGCGGCCTGCCAGCCATTAGTCGGCCAGTAGTTCGCCTGTGGTACCTGCCTGTTGGAGTCAGCCGCAGCTGATTGCGCCGTCCGCGGCCAGAAGTAGAAGGCCGCGGCGGTTACCAGCGAGGCCACTAAGACGATGAAGATGAGACGGAGCGGGGTGAACCAACTTATGCGGCTTTTGATGCTCATGCGTTCCTCCTAGCTAAAATTGCGGATCATGATGTTGCTCCCACCATAGTCAGGTGCAGGTAGGGTTGTCGCCTAGAAAAGGTAAGGGTCTGGGCAAAGGCCAGACCCGTGTTGAGGGCGAAGTGATCTGAATAGATCAAAGTGATGCTTGATTTTTAAGCAGTTGATACTCTCGGGCGCGTGCCAGCGCCTGCGTCCGACTGCTGACCCCCAGCTTAGTGTAGATGTTATTGGTATGCCACTTCACAGTACCCGTGGTAAGAAAAAGCTGGCCGGCGATCTCCCGGTTAGATAGGCCGGCCTCGACGAAACGCAGCACATCCAGCTCACGGGGGCTCAGCGGTTCGATGAGGGCAATCGGCGCATTAGCAGGGTCCGCTTGTGGAACTGTATATGGGCGGATCCCGAAAAAGCGGCGGTCTACCGAGGTCTGCAATTGCTGGCGTGCCGGCTGGAACAAAATGGCAATGATCACGGCGGAAGCGGTCAGCCCAATGGACGTGTATTGGCTACCGAAGATGCTATTAAACAGAATCTGGAGCAGGAGAGCGGTACCGAAGAACACGATCCCCAGAAGAACAGTGAGGAAGCCATACACCAGGCTGCGGTTAATAAAGAAATCGATATCCCACAGGTGATAGCGCAGGATGGAGATGGTCAGCACGGTGGGCAAGATGAGGAGTGTGAGGATCTGGGCGTAGGTACGAAAGACTTCATATACCAAGATTAAAGGGCTGGCTGGCGAAAAATAAGCTAGGGCAGCGAAATGGAGCAGGTTGAGCGCGTAGGCGATCAAGATGATGGCTGCGCTGCCAAACACGACCCACTTGATCTGTTGCCGCTGCTCTGCCGCGCTGATGCGAAAGCGGTATACCAGGGCAGAGATGCCGGTCGCCAGGAAGAGCAAGTCAATGATGTCCTCGGTGGCATCGCCAGGCAGCAGGTCCATCTGGTTGATGACCAGATAAGCCAGCCAGGGCGCCAGCAGCCAGCCGACCCAACGCGGCTGGAACTTTCCGTCTGGGAACGTATATAGAAAGACCATAGTGAACAAATCGCTAATAATTTCGTAGGCTCTCAGGGCGGCGGGTGTCGGCTCTGGCAGGTAGTTGATAACCCCGTTGGTAACTCCGATGGCAATTAGCGCCGCGGAGAAGATTAGCCCTGGCCGCCCTTCTGTTCGATGAAGGAAGATCAAACCTGCCGCGGTCAGGAAACCCGCTATCAGCAGGATGCGCAGAAAGAAGGCAATGAACGAAAGGATCCCAGCTGTGTATTCCGAGAGTTGGAGCTGAGCCAATTCCTCAGGAGCGTTCGCGAGGAAATAGGTTTCGTGGGAGGTTGCGGGGATGCCGTTGAGGATAATCGCCAGGCTGATCAGCAGAAACCCCCACCAGGCTAATCGCGGCCAGTTGCTAATTCGTGGCAAGCTTGCTCCTCGGCGGAGAGGCTTGCGGACGCCAATTATAAAGCCGAGCTTGCCCGGCCTGAGGCGGCTGGCGGCGTTAACTTTTCGTTAGAAGGGAAAACCCGAAGCACCTGTTTTCTTGACTAGCCCCTTCTAGCTTGTTAAAATGACAGATAGCCTAATTTAGCACTCTCAATACGAGAGTGCTAAAAAGAGAAAAATGAATCCACTAACTGAACGCCAGAAACTCATCCTGGGCCTGATCGTCCAGGATTATGTGGAGTCCGCACAACCGGTGGGATCCAAGCGGCTGGTGGACCACTATGGCCTGGACGTGAGTTCGGCCACGGTGCGCAACGAAATGGCCGAGCTGACCGATACCGGTTTTCTGCGGCAACCCTTCACCTCTGCCGGGCGCGTGCCGACAGAAGAGGCCTTCCGCTTCTTCGTGGGCGAATTGATGCACCGCCAGGAATTGCCATCTTCGCTCAAGCACACCATCAGCCACCAGTTCTATCAGGCACGCCACGAGGTGGGCCAGTGGATGCGCCTGGCGGCTTCCGTGCTGGCCACGCAGGCCAAAGCGGCCTCGCTCATCACGCTGCCGCAAACGCAGCAGGCGCGCTTTAAGCATCTCGAACTGATCGTCACGACCGGCAAGCACGTGTTAATGGTGCTGGTCTTGGAGAGCGGGCAGGTGATCCAGCAGATGCTGGTGCTCAAGGAGGCTTTCCCGCAAGAACGCTTGAGTTCGACCGCGGAACATTTGAACAATATATTGCGCGGCCAAGCCGCTTCTGAAATGCCGGCCCCGCCGCAAGAAATGGGAACTTTGGCCAGTGAGATCTTTCTGCTGGTGAAAGCCGAGATGGAACGGCTGGGCAGCGGCTTCGGCGAGGTGTTCCACGATGGGTGGACGAATGTGCTGGCCGAACCGGAGTTCAGCGAGGGCGACGCCGCGCAGCGCGCCCTGCGCGTGTTGGAAGAACGGCCTTTATTGGAAGACCTGTTGAACCAGGTGATGAACGACAGCCAGATCGGTGGCGTGCAGGTACTCATCGGCGGGGAAGGGCGCTGGGAGCATCTCAACGATTTTTCGCTGGTGCTGGCGCGCTACGGTTCGGCAAATGCCGCCAGCGGCTACCTGGGCGTGCTCGGCCCTATTCGCATGTCATACGGCCGCGCCGTTTCCACAGTGGATTACGTGGCTGGCCTGCTAAGTGACATGGTCAGTGAATCGATGGGTGGAACAGAGGCGAGAGAGTAGATGAAGGACAAAGAGAAAGAAGACTTGGTCAATGAGGAAGCGCAGGCCGCCGGAGAGGCGCCGGCCGATGATTCGGACGGCAAGGCCGAGCTGATCGCTTTGCAAGAGAAGCTGGCCGAGACAGAAGCCAAGGCTGCGGAAAACCTGGATGGGTGGCAACGCGCCCAAGCCGAATTCTCCAACTATAAGAAACGCCTGGCGCGCGAGCAGGAGCAGCAGGCCGCCGAGGTGCGCGGCCGGGTGATCAAGCGCTACCTGGAGATCGTGGATGACCTGGAGCGCGCCCTGAAGAACCAACCGCAAGAGGGCGAGGGCGCCACCTGGGCGGAGGGCATCGACCTGATCTATAAAAAACTGGTGGCCTATTTGGAGAGCGAAGGCTTGACCCGCGTGGATCCCCTGGGCCAGCATTTCGATCCCAACATGCATGAAGCTGTTACGCAGGAAGAAAGCAAGGACCACGAAAGTGGTGTCATTATCGAAGTGCTGCGGCCGGGCTACCTGCTCGGGGAGCGCGTGTTGCGCCCCGCAGCCGTTAAAGTTGCGAAGTAAACGAGGAGACAGATATGGCAAAGATCATTGGCATTGACCTGGGCACCACCAACAGCGTTGGCGCAGCGATGGAAGGCGGCGAACCTGTCGTCATCCCTACCGCCGAGGGCGACCGGCTGGTCCCTTCCGTGGTGGCCGTGAACAAGAACGGCGAACGCATGGTCGGGCGCTCGGCGCGCAACCAGGCCGTGGTGAACCCGGAAAACACGATCTACTCCATCAAACGCTTTATGGGACGCAAATACGGCGACCCGGAGACGGCCAAAGCCCTGGAGGTGGTGCCTTACCATATCGTCAAGGGCGCTGGAGAAGGCATCGAGGTCGAACTGGGCGGCAAGAACTACACGCCGCCCGAGATCTCGGCCATGATCCTGGGGAAGATCAAGCGCGACGCCGAAGCCTATCTGGGTGAACCGGTGACGCAGGCCGTCATCACCGTGCCGGCTTATTTCAACGACGCGCAGCGCAACGCCACCAAGGATGCAGGCAAGATCGCCGGGCTCGAAGTGCTGCGCATCATTAACGAACCCACGGCCTCATCGCTGGCCTACGGCCTCGACAAGAAGAAGAACGAAGTCATCGCCGTTTACGACCTGGGCGGCGGCACCTTCGACATCTCCATCCTGGATGTGGGCGACGGGGTGTTCCAGGTGCGTTCCACCTCCGGGGATACCTTCCTGGGCGGGGATGACTTCGACCAGCGCATCATCAATTACCTGGCGGATGATTTCCAAAAGGCCCAGGGTATCGACCTGCGCAAGGACCGCCAGTCGCTGCAGCGCCTGAAAGAGGCCGCCGAGAAAGCCAAGATCGAGCTCTCCACGCTGCAGGAGACTGAGATCAACCTGCCTTATGTGACCGCCGACGCCTCCGGGCCGAAGCACCTAGTCACCAAGCTAAACCGCTCCAAGTTGGAGCAGCTCACCGCCGACCTGATCGAGCGCACCATGGGCCCCGTGCGGCAGGCACTCAAGGACGCAGACCTGAAGCCCAGTGACATCAATGAAGTGGTGTTGGTGGGCGGCATGACGCGCATGCCCGCCGTGCAAGAGGCGGTGAAGAAGGCGTTCGGCAAGGATCCGCATAAGGGCGTGAACCCCGACGAAGTCGTAGCCGTGGGTGCCGCCATCCAGGCGGGTGTGCTGGGCGGCGATGTGAAAGACATCCTGCTGCTGGACGTGACTCCGCTGACCCTGTCCATTGAGACGCTGGGCGGCGTGGCCACTCCGCTGATCGAACGCAATACGACCATCCCGACGCGTAAGAGCCAGATCTTCTCCACCGCGGCGGATAACCAGAACCAGGTGGAAGTGAACGTGCTGCAGGGCGAGCGCCCCATGGCGGTAGATAACAAATCGCTGGGCCGCTTCGTACTGGACGGCATCCCGCCGGCGCCGCGCGGCATCCCGCAGGTCGAAGTGACCTTCGACATCGACGCCAACGGCATCCTGAATGTGACCGCGGCCGACAAGGCCACCGGGCGCAGCCAGCACATCACCATTACCGCCTCCTCCGGATTGTCGGATGAGGAAGTGGAACGCATGCGCAAGGAAGCCGAAGCACACGCCAGCGAAGACAAGAAACTTCGCGAGTTGGTGGAAGCGCGCAACACCGGCGACAGCGCCGCCTACACCGCCGAAAAGACGGTGAAGGACCTGGGCGACAAGGTGAAGCCCGAGCGCAAGAAAGAGATCGAGGACGCAGTGGCCAAGCTGCGCGGCCTGCTGCCCGGCGAGGATGCCGCGGCGATCAAGGCGGCCACAGAAGCGCTGATGGAGATCGTGCAGAAGCTCGGCGCAGAAGCCTACCAGCAGGGCGGGGCAGGGCCTGCGGCCGGCCAGCAACCCGGCGGCGAGGAAAAGCCCGGCGGCCCGCAGGAATCTGGGAACGGTAAGGGCGGCGAAGACGTTGTGGAAGGTGAATTTAAAGAGGCGTAAGACGAGTGATTAGTGATCAGTAAGTAGTGATTAGGAAAACATCATCCTGGTCTGCTGGTCACTAATCACTATTCACTCTTCACCACTCACTATCCCTTGGCAACCAAACGCGATTATTACGAGATCCTGGGCGTGCACCGTAACGCCTTGCCGGAAGAGATCAAGGCATCCTTCCGGCGGTTGGCGCGCCAGTATCACCCCGACGTGAACAAAGCCCAGGATGCTGAAGAGCGCTTCAAGGAGATCAATGAAGCCTACGCGGTGCTGGCCGATGAACAAAAGCGGGCGGCCTACGACCGCTTCGGCCACGCCGGCCTGGATGGCATGGGCGGTATGCCGGACTTCACCAACATCGATCTTGGCGATATCTTCGAAGAGCTGTTCGGCTTCGGCTTTGGGCGCCGCGGCCGCCAGCAGCAGCGCAACGCCCCGCGCCGCGGGGCCGACCTGCAGTACAACCTGACGCTCACTTTCGAAGAAGCCGTGTTCGGCGCCGAGAAGCAAGTGGAGTTCACCCGCGACGAGGTCTGTGCGCGCTGCGATGGCGCCGGGGCCGAGCCGGGCACCACGAAATCGACCTGCCCGACCTGCGCCGGCCGCGGCGAAGTGCGCCAGACGCGCCAGACCTTCTTTGGCAACATGGTGCAGGTGGTGACCTGCCCGACCTGCCGCGGCACGGGTGAAATGATCGGTTCGCCGTGCAAAGTGTGTAATGGCCGTGGGCTGGAGCGCAAGAGTGTGAAGCGCACGGTCAACGTCCCCGCGGGCGTGGACAGCGGCACGCAAGTGCGCCTGGGCGCCGAAGGGCAGCCTGGCAGCAACGGCGGCCCGCAAGGCGACCTGTTCATCGCCATCAGTGTGCGCGACCACAAATATTTTCACCGCCAGGAGGACGATATCCTGCTAGACCTGGACATCAACGTGGCCCAGGCCGCGCTGGGCGCTGAAGTGGAAGTGCCTAGCGTGGACGGGCCGACGCTGTTAAGCATCCCGGCTGGGGTGCAACCCGGCAAGGTGCTGCGCATGCGCGCCAAGGGCGTGCCGCATTTGCGCGGCGGTGGCCGCGGCGATCAGCTGGTGATGCTCAACGTGGCCATCCCACACAAGCTGAACGCCGAGCAGCGCAAGCTGTTCGAGCAGTTGGCGGGGACCATGGAAAGCAAAGTGCAGCCCAAGGAAGAAGGCTGGCTGGATAAACTCAGGGAAGCGCTGGGGGGATAAAGGCAAGTTCCTTGACATAGAACGTACGTTCTATTATCATCTCTATACCGGTGGAGATGAACAGCCTGTCAGCTACCCAAATTCCCAGTTCCTATGTCCTATCCCAAGTGCGCCAAATGGTGCCACTTGCCCATGTAGGTTCTGTATACCTATTTCAGGGGGAGAGCCAGATCCTTCGCCTGGCCATGCAAGAACTGATCGATCGCTTTGCCATGCAGGGACCGGTGCAGGTCATCGTAGGCGGCAACCGCATTTCATTCGACCATTTGCCGCTCATCCTGGGCGAACAGCTCGGCAGCGTCTACGAGATCATGGACCGTATCCTGGTTTCGCGGGCAGAGGTCTGCTACCAGATGCAGGACGTGCTGGCGGCCCTGGCGCCCAGCCCAACACCGATCGTGATCACCGATATGCTCGAATCCTTCTACGAAGAAGACCTGGCCCTCCAGGAAGTGAGCTTCCTCCTGCAGAAGTGTCTCAGGCGCATCCACGAACTTAGCGAAACAGCACCCGTGCTCATCGGCGCCAGCGGCGACCCGTCCAGGCCAAGTTTGCTGGAGGCCTTGGAACGCAATTCAGACGAGCGTTTTTATTTCCAACCCTTTGCGGATAGCGAAGGAATTGTGCAGCCCAGATTCTCTGGGATGTAGCCATGGGTCACACACTCTCCACCGTCACGCAGAACTATCAGCGCTTTTTAGCCTACGTGCAGCCGTTCAGGCGCGCCCTGCGCAAGTCTGACCAATTGGCGCTGGATTCCCTGCTGGATGAAGCCAGTCAGCATTTGCCCGCGGCCGGCTACGCAGCCAATCTGCTGCCGGGTATTGCCTTCCTGCTTTCCTTGTTGTTAGAGAAGCACAAACAGCTAATGCACCAGGAGGCCGAGTTCGAGAACCTGCGCATGGAGTTCGAACGGGAACATGAGAAGTTGCGCAAGCAATTCGAGGTAGAGCTTAGCAAATTGCGCACGGAGCTCTTTTTGATGAAGGGTGCGCCTAATGGTCGCTGAGTACACCGGCTGGATCCTGGATGTGTACGCCGACCGGGGCAGAGGTGCGGTGGTTTGGTTCGTTAGTCAGGATGGGCGCCGCCTGCGCTTCACCCAAGATCTGGCGGTCACTTTTTATGTGGGCGGCGACTGGCAGGAAGTGGCCAGGCTGTGTGAGTTTCTCAAGAAGGCGCGCTGCCAATTCCAATCCACAAAACGCAAGCACCTGTTCAAGGGAGATATCGATGTAGTTGCCATCCGCGTTGCTAACGGCGCGCTGCAGCGGCCCCTATTTCGCAAGTTGCACGGCCAGTTTCCCGAGCTGGATTATTACGATGCCGATCTGGCTTTGCCCGTGCATTATTTCGTGTCCACCAAGACCTTCCCCCTGGCGTTCTCGAACGTCTGGGTAGATGAACAAGGCCGAATTGTCAAAATAGTTACGCATGAGGACAAGTGGGGACTAAAGCCCAATCTGCCTCGGTTGCGAATAATGGAGACGGAGCCAACGGGCTCACCCATCAAGTCGTTGCCGCCTTCAATTCGCGTCACAGTCGAGCGCAAAACGGAAACAATCAGTACCAAAGATCCGCCTTACCTGGTGAAGCGCGTCGCGGAGTTGATCGCGGTGTACGATCCCGACATTATCCGTACCCGTTACGGGGACGCGTGGATGTTCCCCTACTTATTCTCGATTGCAAAGGCGGCCCGCGTACCGTTCAACCCCAACCGCGATAAAACGCGCCCGCCGCTGCGCATCGAGGCCAGCCAGTTCGAGAGCTATGGGCGGCTGGTGCATCGCGACCAGCAAACGCTGCTCTTCGGCCGCCTGCATTTGGATCCGCAGAACTCGATGGCTTTCAAAGATTGGGGCCCGGGTGGCACGTATGAGACAGCCCGTTTGAGTAACCTGCCCATCCAAAATGCGGCGCGGCGCAGCGCGGGAGGCGCCTTCGTGGGCATGCAGGTCACCGCGTCGCTCGAGAAAGGGATCCTGATCCCTATTCGCAAAGAGCAACGTGAGCGCTTCAAGAGCGCCACCCAGATGGTCGCCGCCGACAATGGCGGCGTCATTTACAAACCGATCATCGGTCTGCATGCCAACGTGGCGGAAATCGATTTCTTTTCCATGTATCCGCATATCATGACCGGCTGGAACATCTCGGCGGAGACCGTGGGGGTGGTGGGGGAAGATACGCGCATCGCGCCCGGCATCGGTGCGCCGATTAATCAAGATAGCCGTGGAATTGTGGCGGATATTCTGGAACCGGTGCTGGCCAAGCGGGCGGCGGCCAAGGATTTGCTGGAAACTGGAAATACTGCAGGGTATGACAAAGAGTACCTCGAAACCGCCTATGAATTTTTGAAGGGCCTGGGCTGGGTTTCATACGGGTATCAAGGGTTCAGCGGCAACCGCATAGGAAGCATTGAAGCGCACGAGGCGATCAATGCCGTCAGCCGAGACGTAATCCTGCACGCCAAGGAAGCCGCCGAGGAAGCCGGCTTCGAGGTGCTGCACCTTTACGTCGATAGTCTCTTTGCCAGCATCGGTGAGCGCAGGCGTGAGCTGGACGAGTTGCTGGTCGAAATCAAGCGTCGTACAAGTCTGAAGATCGACCTGGAAGGCATACTGCGTTGGATCGCCTTTCTGCCGTCCAAACAGAATGAGCGCGTGCCTGTGCCGAACTGCTACTTCGGCGTCTTCGAGAGCGGCAAATTGAAATGCCGCGGCATCATGGCCCGCCGCGGGGACACGCCGCGGTTTATTGTCGACGTGCAAATGCAGGCGATCCGGCTGATGACGGCGGAAGCGGAATTCGACAAGTTGCGTAACCTCATTCCTGCACTGGTCAGGTTCTTTAAGCGGCAATATTGGAAGATCGTTCACGACGAAGTGCCGCTTGAGCAGATGGTGATTTCGCAAACACTAAGCCGAAACCTTGAAGACTTCCGAGCTGGATCGCCGGCCAGCACTGCTGCTATGCAATTGGAAACGGATGGTAAATCGATCCGCGCTGGGCAAAATGTGGATTTTGTGCGCGTGAAGGGGACGCCTAATTCACTGCCCTGGCAGCTCCTCCGTGATCACCGAAAGATGGAGTTGGATACAGACTGGTATGCGGAGCAATTGTTGCGCGCCGCGGAGGAGATCCTCTCGCCTCTGGGTGTCTATAAAGAGGATTTATGGGCGTGGTTCAGGGATGAAGGCGTGTACTGGGGACCACGCGATTACATGGAGCAAACGCCTTTGCGCCGGCCCCTGCTCGAGCAAATTTTGAGGGAAAAGAGGCAACAACGTCTAGTCAAGTATACTTGACATAATGTAAAGCATCCTGTATACTGCCTCCAATTCAGGAGGCAGTATGAAACCCCGTTGGCAGACACCCGATAAAGTAGCATTCAGTCTCTCCCTGGCCTTACTGGTGGCCTGGGGCATCGCGACCGCCTACGCCCTCATCCCAGACTTGTGGCCCAATATCATCGCCGGCCTCATCCCGCCCATTCCATTGTGGATCCGAGTGCTGCAGACCGGACTGCCTAAGCTGCCGGAACGCAAAGGCGGCTTCGAAGGACACCCCGTCTCGCTGTCCATCTTCGCGCTGGCCGCGGCCGTGGACCTGGCCGCGCTCAACTTCCTTTCCGCTCGCGTGGCGGAGCTAACCGATCACGCCCCCACCGTACTCATCGTCTCCCTGCTGGTGGTGCCGGTCTTCGTCCTGTGGGTGGGCGTGGAGGTTTGGGCGCTGGCCTTCCTCGATGAATTCCATCGCCGCATCGCGCTGGAGACAGCCGCCATAGCCTACGCACTTACGCTGGTTATCGCTTTTACCATCGAGATGGCGCAGCGCGCTGGTTACCTGGCAGACTGGACTGCCTCCGACGTGCTTTGGCCGTGGCTGGCAGGCGCCTGGATCCCAGTCCTGTTCATCGTATGGCGGAGATACATGGCATGAAGAACCGCCTCAAGGTGCTGCGCGCCGAGCGCGATTGGTCGCAGGCGGACCTGGCGGAGAAGGCGCAGGTCTCGCGTCAAACCATCAATGCTATCGAGACCGGCAAGTACGACCCCAGCCTTGGGCTGGCTTTCAAGCTGGCAGAGATCTTCGAGGCCAAGATCGAAGAGATCTTCAAGAACGAATAATGACCTAAGGGCGCAGCGCGGTGCGGTGCGCCCTTAGGTCTGCCGCGGTGCTATACTGCGCGGCATGCCTAATGCCTGGCTGCGCATCTCCCTCGAAGTCGATCCTGAACTAGCCGAAGCCGTTTCCGAAGTCCTGGCGCGTTATATTCCCGGCGGCATCGCTATCGAGAGTACCGCGGTGACAGCGGATGCGGAAGATGAAGGCCGCCCAGTCGGCCCGCTGCGCGTGCTGGGCTATATCCCCGTGGATGAACGGCTCGAAGAACGCCGCGCCCAGATCGAACAGGGTCTGCGCTATCTGGCGCTCATCCAATCCATCCCTGAACCTCAATACGAAACTATCCACGAACAAAACTGGATGGAGGCCTGGAAGAAACACTACAGGCCGCTGGCCATAGGCGAAAGGTTACTGATCGTGCCGGCCTGGATGGAGATGGAAGACGGCGGGCGCGTGCCTGTGCGTATCGAGCCGGGCATGGCTTTTGGCACCGGCGTGCATCCCACCACGCAGCTCAGCCTCCAATTGCTGGAGCGCTACGTGCGGCTGGGGAGCACGCTGATCGATGTGGGCTGTGGATCGTCCATCCTGGCCATTGCCGCCATCAAGCTCGGCGCAACGCGCGCCGTGGCCGTGGATATCGACGCACAAGCCTTGGAGAACGCGCGCCACAACGCCAAAGTCAATAGCGTAACCATTGAGTTCGGAGTGGGATCAGTGGCGGAGTTGGTGGCCGGTAAGTATTCGCTGCAGCAGGCGGATGTAGTGGTCGCTAACATCTTAGCGCCGGTGCTCATCCGGCTGCTGGACGGTGGATTGGCTCAGCTGGTGAAGCCGGGCGGTGTGCTTATCCTCTCCGGGATCCTCGAGACCCAGACGCAGGATATGCAATCGGCTTTGAAAAGCGCCAGAATGGAAATTATCGAAGAACGGCAGATCGAGGACTGGCTGGGGTTAGCTGCGAAGGCTAGCTAATCGGAAGACACTGGGCGCCGGGCCTTTATGCTGGCTGCCAGAGTTCGATGGGATTGCCCTCGGGGTCGGTCAAGTGCGCAAAGCGTCCGTTGGGATAGGGTTCCGGGTGGACCTTCACCTCCATCCCTGCGGCGCGTAGCTGGGTAACCATGGCATCCAGATCGCGCACGCGGAAGTTCACCATCCAGACCTTGGCCGCGTTTCCAAAATAATCTGTATCTTCGGGGAAGGGCTGGAACACTGTGACCCCGGCTTCCTGTTGCCAGGGCTCGCCGTCGTAGCTGGTGGGAGTCAGAGTTACGCCTAAATTATCTTGATACCACTTAGCCAGGGCTTCCGGATTCTTCGCCCGGAAGAATAGGCCCCCAATGCCAGTCACATTTTCCATCCCCATCTCCTAACGCTGCAGCCAGCGATCCAGGCCCTCTGGCGGCGAATAGGCCGCCAATGCGTCCAACAGCGTTTCGGCTTTATCGGCGCGGGCATATAGCTTCTGGTGCTCCCAGAAGGTGAAGCCTTCCTTGTTCGCGTGCTCCAAAAATGTCAACAGCCCATCGAAGTAACCGTAGACGTTCAGCAAACCAATGGGCTTGGTATGCAGGCCGATCTGGGCTGCAGTTAGCGTCTCAAATAATTCCTCCAGGGTGCCAAAGCCGCCCGGCAGCGCCACGAAGGCGTCGGCCAATTCGAACATGCGGCCCTTGCGGGCGGCCATGCCATCCACCAATTCCAGTCGGGTCAGGCGAGCGTGTGCCAGTTCCGGTCGGTTGAAGTGTATGGGCAAAATGCCAATCACTTCGCCGCCGGCGTCCAGCACCGCGTCGGCCACAGCCCCCATGAGACCGGTGCTGCCCCCGCCGAAGATGAGCTGCAGGCCGCGCGCCGCCATCACTTCGCCCATATGGCGGGCGGCCTGGAGGTACTTGTCCGCCACCTCATCCGAGGAACCGCAATACACGCAGACGGCCTTCATTCAGTTTCCTGTTCTCGGGCTTCTTCGATCAATTCCCAATCCTTGTCGCTCAACCCTGCGCGTTCCAACAGGTCCGGCCGTCGCTGGGCTGTGCGCAGCAGGGACTGCTGCCGGCGCCAGCGCTCGATGCGAGCGTGGTCGCCGGAGCGGAGGATCTCGGGCACTTCCCAGCCGCGGAAGGTCAGCGGACGGGTGTAGTGCGGGCCCTCCAGCAAGCCGCTGGCGTGGGAATCGGTCAGCGCGCCTTCCGGGTCGCCCAGAGCGCCGGGCAAGGTGCGGGCCACTGCGTCGATCAGGATGAGGGCGGGCAGCTCGCCGCCGGTGAGCACATAATCGCCGATGGAGATCTCGTCGCTGGCCAGGTGCTGGCGCACCCGCTCGTCCACGCCTTCGTAGCGGCCGGAAATAAGGGCAAAATGCTCCTGCCGGCCAAGCTCCTGAGCCACGGCCTGGTTGAACGGGCGGCCTTGCGGGCTAAGCAGGATGACCGGAACCCACGGTGGGACGCCCAGAACAGCCTCTACTGCGGCGAAGATCGGCTCGGGTTTCATCACCATGCCGCCACCGCCGCCATAGGGCTCATCGTCGGTCACCTGGTGCTTGTCGGTGGCGTAATCGCGGATGTTGTGCAAGCCCACGTTCAGCAGGCCGGCCTGCCGTGCGCGGCCCAGGATGCTGGCATCCAGGTAGGGAGCGAACAGCTCCGGGAACAAGGTGAAGACGTCGATACGCACAGGGACATTCTAACTGCTAAGAAATGGTGAGTAGTGAACGGTGAGTGGTGAACGGGTAATAACCTGTTCACTAATCACTAATCCCTACTCACTTACCGCACGGTAGAATTCGTACATGTATCTACGGGGCAGCCGCTGGCGTATGCAGCGGGAGCAAAAAAAGCGCCGGGTGAACCCGGCGCTAATTGGGTTTGTACTCCTGATGGGCGCGGCGGTGTGCTATTTCAACCAATACGTGGTGCCCACGCTGCCCTTGCCCCAAGCGCCAACGGTAACCGCCACGCGGGACCCGGAATCCTATGTGAGTGCCGCGCTGGCTGACTTCGAGAGCGGCAATCTGATCCAGGCCATTAGCAATTACGAGCAGGCGGTCATCGCCGATCCGGATAACCCGGCCATCTACATCGAGTTGGCGCGCATGCAGGTCTTCGCCGGGCGCTACGAAGCCGCGCAAACCAGCGTGAGCAACGCCTTGCTCTTGAGCCCGGATAACCCCACCGCCTTGGCCATCCTGGGTTGGACGCTGAATTTCCTCGGCCAGGGAGATACTGCCCAGACCACCTTGGAGCATGCCTTACTGTTGGAGCCCAGCAACGCCATCGCCCATGGCTTCCTCGCCGAGGTACTGGCCGACAAAGAGGAATTCGAAGCGGCCGCCGAAGAATCGCGCGTGGCCGTGGACCTAAACGGCAGCTTGCTGGAAGTGCGCCGCTCGCGCGGCTACGTGCTGGAAGTCACTGGAAATCCCGAAGAGGCCGCCTTTCATTATGAAGCGGCCATCGCCATCAACGATCGCATCGCCGACCTGCACCTGTCACTGGGGCGCGTGTACCGCGCCATGGAGCGCTACGAGGACGCCATCAACGAATTCGTAGTGGCCGACTCGCTCAACCCCACCGACCCGCTGCCCAACACCTACACCGGTTTGATCTACATCACCACCGGAGAGTTCGGCAAGGCCGTGCAGGCCATGCAGCAGGCTAGGGACGAGGATCCCTCTAACGCCTTCCGCCACGCCAACCTGGGCGTGGCCTATTACCGCAACCGCCAGCCAACCGAGGCGTTGGATGCCCTGCATCTGGCGATTCGCGGCGGGCTCACGGAAGATGGCATGATGGTCAACGGCCTGCTCCTGGACTCGGCCGAGGTGGTGCCGTACTATTACATCTACGGCTTGTTGTTGGCGCGCGCCAACCGCTGCCCCGAGGCCTTGCCGATCTCGCAGGCTTTGATCGCCAGCGTGCCGGACGATGGGGTGGCAGTTAGCAACGCCGAAGAAATGGTAACCATCTGTGAAGAGCAATCGGGCAACCCGACGCCGACAGCCACCCCGCGTGCCACAGCCACGGCGCAGGCCACCCAAGAATCCGAAATGATGGCACCTCCCTAAGAAGAGCAACGAGCATGCGAGTCCACCAACGCCGTACTCTGTTCCACGACCCCGGTCAACATTCGAATCCCTTCCGCCTGATGGTGTGGGGCTTGCTGATTGTGGCCGGCCTGTACATGTTGTGGAATATTGATCGCGGCGAAATGCAGCCTTTGTTCCAGCCAACTCCCATACCCACGCGTAACGCCTTCTCCTATCGCGAAGAGGGCACCGCTTTCTTCGAGGCCGGTGACCTGGATCAGGCCATACAGGCGTACCAGGATGCCCTGACGGTCAACGCTGATGATTTCGAGGGCTGGGCCGAATTGGCCCGCATCCAAACGTATTCCTCGGCGCTGCTGACCCAGGACCGCCAGCGCGCCCGCTTGGCTGCGGCCCTGGCCAGCGCGGACCAAGCTGTGGCGCTGGCCCCCGAAGACAGCACTGCCCATGCGGTGCGCGCCTTCGTATTGGATTGGATCGCCGGCGCGTCCGGGACCGTCGCCGAACGCCAGGGCGCCTTGGCGCAGGCCAGTACCGAAGCCGTGCTGGCCCTGCAATTAGATAACCTCAACGTCCTGGCTCTGGCTTATCAGGCAGAGATATATGTCGATCTGCAGCAGTACACGCAGGCCTCGGAATACGCAGAGCGCGCCCTCTCGCTCGATCCGAACTCCTTCGACACGCTGCGCGTAAGCGCATATGTGCTGGAATCCAGCGCCAGCTACGCCGCCGCCATCGAGCAGTACAAGCGCGCCGTTCAGGTGGCGCCAAACCAGACGTATATCTACATTCGCATTGGGCAGAACTACCGCCAACTGGGCTTGCACGATCAGGCGCTGGAATACTTCGACCGCGCAGCCAACATCAATGCAGGCCTCGGCATCGACGACCCGCTGCCATACATTGGCATCGCTAAAACGTACACGCGCATGGGCGAGTTCTTCGCCGCCGCCCTGAATGCCGAAAAAGCCGTCGACCTGGATCCCACCAATCCCGATTGGTACGGTCAGCTGGGCAGGATCTACTTCCAGGCACGCAATTATGAAAGCTCCATCCCGGTCCTGCGCTGCGCAGTATCGGGCTGCTCGGATGTGCAAAACTCGGAGGCCAGTGAGGGCCGCTGGACCGTCGCGGTGGGCGGCCTGCCATTGGACGATAACACCCTCATTTATTACTACACCTTTGCCTCGGTGCTGGCCGCTTTGGAGCAATGCGATGAGGCCACGCCCCTCCTGGATGTTTTGAGCGCTTCCTACCCCGGGGACGCCATCGTCATGGGCATTGTGGGCATCGGCTATGAAACCTGCGGCGGCGCCACCGCCAGCGGCAGCGGCAACTAGTTTCCATCAGAGATTCGTAAGAAATTAGGCTGGAAAGTACTATCTTTCCGCCATCTTATATTGACGTGACAAGTCATCATGGTATGATACGGATTAGCACTCGGAAGGGGCGAGTGCTAACGTGTTGAACTTTTCGCACAAGCAAAGACCCAGAAAACCCAAACTTTTAGGAGGCATTGCATGGCTATGAAACTCAAACCGCTCGCCGACCGCGTGTTGGTGGAGCCCATCGAGGACGAGGAGATGACCCCAGGTGGCATCGTCCTCCCCGAAACGGCGAAGGAAAAGCCGCAGCGCGGCACGATCCTGGCCGCCGGCCCGGGCGGGCGCGACGAGGACGGCAAGGTCCTCACCATGGAAGTGGCGGTGGGCCAGACCGTTTTGTTCGCCAAGTATTCCGGTACCGAGATCAAGATGGACGGCAAGAAGCTGCTCATCATGCGCCAATCGGATATTTTGGCCATCGTGGAAGGCAAGGGCAAGTAATCCTGCCAACCACGGAACTATTGAACTAATCAACTAGGAGACTAAACTATGGCTAAGATACTCGCCTTTTCGGAAGATGCCCGCCGCCACCTGTTGCGCGGCGTGGACGCCGTTGCCGAAGCGGTGGTCACCACCCTGGGCCCCAAGGGCCGCAACGTGGCGCTAGATAGGAAGTTCGGCGCACCCACCATCACCCACGACGGTGTGACGGTGGCCAAGGAAGTAGAGCTGGAAGACCCCTTTGAGAATATGGGCGCCCAGCTCCTCAAGGAAGCCGCTTCCAAGACCAATGACATCGCCGGCGACGGCACCACCACCTCGACCCTGCTGGCGCATGCCATCGTCACCGACGGCATGAAGAACCTGGCCGCCGGGGCCAACCCCATGATGCTCAAGCGCGGCATCGAGGCCGCCACCAAAGCGATCTCGGAAGAGATCAAGAAGCAGTCCATCAAGATCACCAACAAAGAAGGCATCGCTAACGTCGCCTCCGTGTCCGCCCAGGACCGCGAGATCGGCGAGCTGATCGCCGAAGTCTTCGACAAGGTGGGCAACGACGGCGTGATCACCGTCGAGGACTCGCAAGGCCTGCAGTTCGAGACCGAGTACGTGGAAGGCATGCAGTTCGACCGCGGCTACCTCTCGGCTTATTTCGTCACCAGTCCCGAGAACATGGAAGCGGTGATCGAAGACGCCCAGATCCTGATCTACGACAAGAAGATCTCGGCCGCCCAGGACATGGTGCCTTTGCTGGAGAAAATGGTGCAGACCGGCAAGCGCAACCTGGTGATCATTGCCGAGGACGTGGACGGCGAAGCGCTGGCCACCCTGGTACTCAACAAACTGCGCGGCATGCTGAACGTGCTGGCCGTCAAAGCCCCCGGCTTTGGCGACCGCCGCAAGGCCATGCTGCAAGACATCGCCATCCTCACCGGTGCCACCGTGATCTCCGAGGAAGTTGGCCGCAAACTAGAGTCGGCCACCCTCGAAGACCTTGGCAAAGCCGAGAAGGTCATCTCCGATAAAGACGACACCACCGTTATCGGCGGCAAGGGCAACGAGAAGGCCATCAAGGGCCGCATCGAGGAGATCCGCACCGAGAAGGAAAACAGCACCAGCGACTACGACAAAGAGAAGCTGGACGAGCGCCTGGCCAAGCTGGCCGGCGGCGTGGCCATCATCCGTGTAGGCGCGGCCACCGAGACCGAGCTGAAGGAAAAGAAGCATCGCGTGGAGGACGCCGTATCGGCCACCCGCGCAGCCATCGAAGAGGGCATCGTGCCCGGCGGCGGCGTTGCTTTGCTGAACGCCCGCTCCGTGCTCGACAAGGTCAAGATGGACGACGAGGATGCCAAGATCGGCGTGCAGATCGTGCGCCGTTCGCTGGAAATGCCCATGCGCCGCATCGCCCAAAACGCCGGCAAAGACGGCTCCGTGATCGTGGATGGCGTGTTGCGCCACCAGAGCGCCGGCGAGAAGAAGAATAAGAACATCGGCTACGATGTTCTTGCCGAGGAATACGTCGACATGGTCACCGCCGGCTGGATCGATCCTGCCAAGGTGACACGCGGTGCGCTGGAGAATGCGGCTTCCATCGCCGCCATGATCCTGACCACCGAGGCGTTGATCACCGACAAACCTGAAGAGCACAAGGCGCCTGCTGCGCCTCCGATGCCGGAGTACTAAACCGGCCGTTGCAATAAGAAACAAAAGAAGCCCTGGATTTCCCAGGGCTTCCTTTTTATCTTCAACGATAGACTGGTCACACAACAATATTGACCAGCTTGCCTTTCACCACGATCACTTGCTTGGGCTTCTTTCCTTCCAGTTGCTTGCGCACGGCCTCGCTGGCCAGGGCGCGTTCCTTTGCCTCGTTTTCACCGATGTCCGCCGGCACCGTGATGCGGTCGCGCAGCTTCCCATTCACCTGCACCACCAGTGTGATCTCGTCCTCCTTGGCTGCGGTCTCGTCGGCCAGCGGCCACCCCTGCAAATGCACCGAGTACTTCTTGCCGCCGCGCGCCCACAGTTCCTCGCTGACATGCGGGGTGATGGGAGCCATTAGACGCAGCAGGATGTCCTGCGCCTCCATCCATTCGGGTCCGCCGGCCGCTCCGGCGTCTTTGGCCTCCTGCATGACGTTGGTCAGCTCCATCAGGGCCGAGACGATGGTGTTGAATTCGAAGGCCTCCATATCCCGCGTAACACTCTGGATGGTTTGATGCGCCTTGCGGCATAATTTCTGGCCCGCAGCCGTGTTCCTCGGCCCACCTCCAGCCCCTTCAGTGAACAGCGACCAGACACGGAAGATCCAGCGCACCACGCCCTGGATGTTCTCATCGCTCCACGGGCCGCCTTCGGACCAACGGTACCCAAACATCAGGTAAGCGCGCACGGTATCGGCGCCGAATTGGCGCACCAGTTCGTCGGGGTCCACCACGTTGCCGCGCGACTTGCTCATGCGCTGGTGGTCCCCGGCTAGGATCTGGCCCTGGTTGCGCAGTTTCATCGCGGGTTCGTGGCCTTCCACGATGCCCAGATCGCGCAGCGCCTTCCAAAAGAAGCGCATGTAGAGCAAGTGCATCACGGCGTGTTCGGCGCCGCCGGTATACACGTCCACCGGCATCCAGTAGTCGTATTCCTTCGGGTCGAAAGGCGCCTTGTCGTAATGCGGGCTCAAATAGCGCAGGAAATACCACGATGAGCACATAAAGGTGTCCATGGTGTCCGTGTCGCGCTCAGCCGCTTCGCCGCAATTAGGGCAGGTGGTCTGCTTCCAGGTGGGGTGCAGCTTCAGCGGGCTCTCGCCGGTCGGCTTCCATTCCACATCGTCCGGCAGCACCACCGGCAGTTCACTCTCGGCTACTGGCTGCACACCGCAGGTCTTGCAGTACACCATGGGGATGGGCGCGCCCCAATAGCGCTGGCGGGAGATCAGCCAATCGCGGATGCGGTAGCCTACCGCGCCCTTGCCCAGCTTGTTCTTCTCCAGGTAGGCGACTGTCTTTTTCACGGCTTCTTCGGCGTTGGTACCGGTTAGCGGTCCGCTGTTGACCATTACTCCGTAGTGCGCAGCCGCCTCGGTCATGGTCTTGCCGTCCAGAGGTTTGGCATCCGGCGCCTGGATCACCGGCCGCACTTCGAGGTCGAACTTGCGGGCAAAGGCGAAGTCGCGTTCGTCGTGGGCGGGCACGGCCATGATGGCGCCGGTGCCGTAGGTCATCAGCACATAGTCGGCCGTCCAAATGGGCACGCGCTCCCCGTTCACCGGGTTGATGGCATAACCGCCGGTGAACATACCGGATTTTTCGCGCTCCATCGATTCACGCTCGATATCGGTGCGGCGCGTGGCTTCGGAAACGTAGTCCTCCACGGCCTTCTTCTGCCCCTGCGTCGTTACCTTGGCGACCAGCGGATGCTCGGGTGCCAGCACCATGAAGGTGGCGCCCCACAGCGTGTCCGGGCGCGTGGTGAAGATGGTGAATTCGTCGCCGCCTTCGGTCTTGAAGGTTACGTTGGCGCCTTCCGAGCGGCCGATCCAATTGGTCTGCAGCGTGCGGATCTGCTCAGGCCAATCGAGGCCTTCGAAGTGCAGCAGCTCATCGGCATAGTTGGTAATGCGGAAGAACCATTGCTCCAGGTTCTTCTTGATCACCGGGGTGCCGCAGCGTTCGCACACGCGTTTTTCTCCCACGACTTGCTCGCGCGCTAAGGTAGTGTTGTCCTTGGGGCACCAGTCCACCGCGGCCATTTTGCGATAAGCCAGCCCCTTTTTGTACAGCTGCAGGAAGAACCACTGCGTCCAGCGGTAGTACTCCGGATCGGAGGAAACGGCCTCACGCCGCCAATCGAACATATTGCCCATGGTGCGCATCTGCTGGCGCATGGTCTTGATGTTGGCGTAGGTCCATTCCTTGGGATGGATGTTGCGCTTGATGGCCGCATTCTCTGCCGGCAGGCCGAAAGCATCGAAGCCCATCGGGAACATCACATTGAAGCCGTTCATGCGCATGTAGCGGGCGTGCGCGTCCGCAGGCGTCATGGCATACCAGTGGCCCATGTGCAAGTCACCCGAGGGGTAGGGCAGCATGGTGAGCGCGTAGTGCTTGGGGCGCTTGGGGTCGATGTCGGCGTGGTACAGCCCGTCCGCCTCCCAGCGCTGCTGCCACTTGGCCTCGATCTCTGCCGGTGAGTACTTGTCTGCCATTCGCTCTCCTTAAAAACAAAACTCTCGTCCGCGATATCCGTTTTCGCCTGGGACGAGAGCCATTACTCCCGCGGTACCACCCGCATTGCTCACGCTGTTTCTCAAGCGCAAGCCTCTTGATTCCGCGCTAACGGGCGTTCCCGCCGCATCCTATTCTGTTTTCGGATGCGGAGCTTCCCTTTCGAGTGACAGGCGAGTTCGGTCTTTTCCGAAGCGAGTTTCGGGGGCATTCTGCGAATGCCGCCGGGTTTGCACCAAGCACCCGGCTCTCTGGCAGATGGCCTACTACTCCTGTCCTGGCCGCGGCTCTTGCGAGCCGCTATTCACTTTTCAGTGGACCCAGTGGGATTCGAACCCACGACCTCCTCAATGCCATTGAGGCGCGCTCCCAACTGCGCTATGGGCCCGTGCCAAAGGTGAAATGTTTACCACGTAAACATTTCACCTTTGGCCTTGGAGTGTGCTGATCGGCATAGCCGATAGTGCAACTCCAGTTGGCGAGGCATTGTTTGCTTCGCTAGGCATAAATGTGCAATGTTCCAGGAACATTGCACATTTATGCTATGGACCTGGCGGGATTCGAACCCGCGACCTCTTCAGTGCGATTGAAGCGCGCTCCCAACTGCGCTACAGGCCCTTGCGCACGGAAAGACACCGTGCGCTTGGAGTGTGCTACTCGGCTTCGCCGAGTGACGCACCTTCAGGTTGCTCAAATGTTAACGTCCACGATTGTACTTTGGCGTAATAGGGCTGTCAATGCCGTCCGGTATCTTATGCCTTCTGCACCTCGTCTATAGGCTACGAATGATTGATTTTCGCTATGAGAAACCGGAAATGTTATACTCGCCGTTCTGTGCTCCAAAAGCAGAAAGGCCAGTCTATTACGGAGAGTTATGACGGTTAACCAAGCCACCTACAGCCAAGGTCCCGGCCCCCAGTCCATGAGAACCTTCTACGTGATCTGGTTCGGGCAGTTGCTTTCTCAGTTGGGTTCGGGCCTCACCGGGTTCGCCCTGGGTGTCTATATCTATCAGACCACAAACTCGGCCACGGCCTTCGCCCTGGCCATGCTGGCCTTCACCGTCCCCGGCGTATTCTTTTCGCCCGTCGCCGGGGCGCTGGTCGACCGCTTCCCGCGTCGCTGGATGATGATCCTTAGCGACGTGGGCGCCGGCCTCACTACCCTGGCAATCTTCCTGCTGCTCGCCTCCGGCCGGCTGGAAGTCTGGCACATTTACGTAACCAACTTCTTCAACGGCTTGTTCAATACCTTCCAGTGGCCGGCGCAATCGGCAGCCACCACCATGTTGGTGCCGCAAAGCCAATTGGGTCGCGCGGGTGGCATGGTGCAGATCGGCGAAGCGCTTTCTCAATTGGCCTCACCGGCGATCGCCGGGATCATGTTCGTCACCATGGGGATGCCCAGCGTCATTTTTGTCGATCTGATCACCATGTCCCTGGCCGTGGCGACCCTGCTGCTGGTGCGCATCCCCGAGCCGGCGCGTAGCAAGGAAGAACAGGAAAGCCGCAAGTCCATCTCCAGAAGCATCCGCTTCGGATTGGATTACATCCGCGCCCGCCGCGGCCTTTTCTACCTGCTGATGTACTTTGCCTGCATCAACTTGTTCTTCAATATGATCGGCCCCTTGTGGACGCCGCTGCTTTTGAACCTGGGCACGCCCGATCAGGCCGGCTTTGTCTTTTCCATTGTCGGGGCCGGCATGCTGCTGGGCACCCTCGTAATGAGCGCCTGGGGCGGTCCAAAGCGGCGAGTGTTTGGCGTGCTGGGTGCGGGCTTGTGGATGGGGCTTATGATGCTGCTGCTGGGCTTCCGCGCCTCAATTCCACTAGTGGCTGCCGCCGGTTTCCTGGCCATGATGGTCAATCCCATTATGAACGCATCCAGCCAGGCCTTGTGGCAGAGCAAGACCGACCCGGACGTGCAAGGCCGCGTGTTTTCGGTGCGGCGCATGCTGGCTCAATTTACTGTGCCCGTCGGCCTCTTGCTTTCAGGCCCGTTGGTGGACGGCGTCTTCGAACCCCTGATGGCCGAAGGTGGCGCCTTGGCAAATACGTTCGTGGGCCAGATCATGGGTACGGGTCAAGGCCGCGGGCTGGCCCTGTTCTTCGTTTGCATCGGCCTTGCCCTGATTGTCATCACCCTGATCGCTTTCAGCATCCCACGCTTGCGCAATGTAGACAGCGAAATCCCCAATGTGGTCATCCGGGTCCAGAGCGAAAAAGAAGCGGCCCAGGAAGCTGTAAGCAGCGAGGCTGCCCCCGCATAACAGCGAGTGCCACCAAAAGAGATCAGGTCGAGGTGGTAGAAGGTCGGTGAAAAGAGGGCAATTTTGAAGTCGCCATTATTCTTCTAGAAATCCAGTTAGGGCATCGACAACAAGACCAGGTTGGTCATAGTAGCAGTTGTGTCCGGCGTCCCGGATGGTTTCCAGGCGCGCATGGGGCATTAAGGCGCAGGCCTCCTGGGCCATAGATATAGGGAAGTTCATATCCTTCTCGCCCCAGATGAACAAGGTAGGAGCCTCGATGCAGGCCATGCTTTCCATCGCAAGAGGTGCAACGATCCTCCCCCGTCCCAACCAGAAGACACGCCGGCCGCCCGACCCACGGACTACTTCAGCGCCATAATCCTCCACCTCCAGCATCGTATCGTCCGGCTTGGCGCCATCCGCTAACACCTGTTGCTCCAACCACCAGAGACTGCCTTCGCGGGAAGGAAATAGATTCTGCCAAATCATGCGCAGCTTTGTGCTGGCGGGTACGCTCTGGGTACCGGCGCCTAAGCCAGCAGCATTCACCAAGACCAATCGTTCAATCGATTCGGGATGTTCGAGAGCAAAGTGGAGCGCGATGGCGCCGCCAGCAGAATGGCCGACCAGATTTACACCCTGGATGCCGAGAGTCTTGATGAAGGCTCCCAGCCATGTAGCAAAATAAGGGCGATCGTAAGCAGCCCACGGTTTATCCGTTTCTCCATACCCAACAACATCAGGAGCAATCACCTGAAAACATTTGGCAAGGGAGGCGATCACTGGATACCATCGAACAGCGCCAGCACCGCTGTCGCCTCCATGAATCAATATAACCGGCTCACCTTTTCCCGCAAGCAGAAAATGAGTCCTCACATTCCCTGCCTGAATCGCCTGACGTTGAACGGGAAGACCGATCTTTTTAATTACGTTGTTGAGGACGAATTCTCGTTTATCCATGTCGAACTAACCGATTTTCAGGCTGTTTTTTCTCTTTCAGCAAACAAGCCAACTCCGATCACGAATCAGTAACCATACCTCGAAGCCAACTAATCCGTTTCGACCGTTCTTATCGTGGCCTTCCAGTCCGGACTCGATGCAGCCAAAGAATCCCTGAAAGCAACCACCAGGTGGGTCAGCACCAATTTCGCCCTCATGACTGGCTTCCAAACAGCCGCGCAAAACCTGAATAAGGCACCAATGGGATCAGATCGAAGCTGATCAGCCCGGCCTGCACCAACGGCAGGGTGCCCAAAATGGCGCTGGCTTGCTCCAGATCGGCGCACTCCAGCATCAGTATGGCGGTGTGCTCATCACGGTGGAAATACAGCTCGCGCAGGATGCCCTGCTGATGCAGGACCCAGGCGTGGGCAGCCTCCGCCTTCAGGTGCGGCTGGAAGTCGGCATCAGTGGCGCCGGGCTTATCGCGTTCGAGGGCGAGGATCTTCATTACGCGGCCCTCCGCCAGAGGGCCTTCTTTTTCTTCAAGCTGATGGCGATGGACTTGGCCCAGAAGGCGATGGCGTCCCAATTGCGGAAATCGCCGATGGGCGCCTTCACATTCTTCAGCATCCACTTTTCAATAAAGCCCAGTTGCTGGATGTTTACATGCCCATGGAAGACGACGATATCACGCGGCCGGATGCGATCGACCAGCGGCAGTTGCGCGGTGGGAAAGCGCCAACCCTTCAGCAGCTCGACCGGATTGCCCTCGCCTAACGGGCCGCTGGAGAAGATCCATACTGGCCGCTTCGCCAGGCCGGCCTCATTGCTCTCAAGGAAATCGATAGCCTCTTTGCGCCACTGACCAATATAAACCGCGCTGCCTAGGATCACCGCGGCGTAAGCATCCAGATTGCGGATACTCTCCACCGACTCTACTTCGACCTGCAGACCTTCCTGTCGCAGCGCCTCCCCGATCTTTTCGGCGATCTCGCGCGTGGCGCCATGCTTGGTTGCATAGGCCACCAACGTCTTGCCACTCATACACTCCTCCTGTTTCTAATGCCCGGCTACTTGCTGCTAACCACCTTCAACATGTTGCGCATCCCTACCCAGAGGAGGATCCACCCAACCACGGAAAAGAACATGCCTGCCATGGCGGCTCCGCCCGCCACTGTCGGGTTCTGCAGGCTCGGATCCGTGCTCAAGAGATTACCGGGAGGGCCGCCGATGCCGCATGCGAACCATAATGCTGTGAACAGCGCCACATAGCCGGCCATATTCCACAGCAATGCGCGCTTGAGCGGCCCTTTGGTCAGCCGGGTCGTTTTGATCCAAGTCCAGAAAGTCAACGCAAGGAAAACAATGGCTAGTGTTCCGAACTCCGCAAAGTAAATCCACATATACGGAGGAAAATTCACTTTTCACCTCGCTTGCTCTGGGCACCATAAACGAGCCCGGCAATCAGCATCAGGATGGCGCCCAGCGGAGGTGTGAAACCCTGCAGGTAATAAAGAACGCCGCTGTCCGCCGTAAAGGGGATGGGTTCAGGTAAGCCTAGGAGCGTCCACAAAACCGGGAGCGTGGTGTGTATCCCGAGAAGAAAGACGCCCAGCCAAAACAAGAGATAGGCGGCCCAAGTCTTGTTCATCCAAAGCCCTTTCTTTCCCTGCCGGCGGCTGGTTACATCTGCCGAGGTAAGCTACATCTGCCGAGGCAAGCTACATCTGCCGCCGGAACCAAGCGGCCATCAGGGCAATAGCCACCGTGGGCCCAGCTCCCCAGGCGACCGGCCCCAGCCACCAAAGCACGCCGAATTGATCAACGACCAGAGCTGCAATGATGGCGAAGTTGAAAACCGCCGTAACCACCAAGGTCCAGCAAATGCTCCTCTCCAGCCGGCCGCCTTGAAAGGTGGGAGCCAAAGTCAGGCAGGCAAATCCGAAGAATAAGCCCCAGCCCAGCATTTCGAGGGCCAGCATGGCCGATGGCCATCCGTAAGGTAGGAACCATTGCAACCCATCGACGTTGCCTGCCGCCAAACTTGGCCGTACCACGGTCAACGCTACAAAGCGATTGATGGATACCAACGCGGCAAAGATGACCAGGAAAGCCAAAGACGCGTGGCTGAATAGTTTCCGGTCCAAAGGCGCCGCATCGTGAAGTTGAACCCAAAGGATGATCATTATCGGCGGAGTGATCAGCACCAGAAGGTGGATCAGGCTCTGCAGCGGTTCCGGTGGCGGGAAGACGGCGGCCGAGAAGGCCATAACTGCGAGGTAAAAAATGTTCAGGACCACGAGTAGGATCGCCGTCCAGAAACCCATGGCAGGAAACATGGCGCCGTTGGTGTTGGCGCTGTCGATTGATTTCATATTGCTCCGACCCCTCCACTATGAAAAAAGGGCGAGGGGTTGCCGCGCCCTTGCAGTTTAGCTGTGAGTTACTGCCTTTTGCAGTTCTTCGCCCGCCGCTAGCCGTTTCAGCATGCTGCGCTGGCGTTGTACATCTTTCTCCAGCTTGGCGAACAAGGCCTCGGCGCGCGCTTCATCGGTGTCCACCAGGCGGCGGTAGCGGTTCTCATTATAAATGTACTCCTTCACGGGGACGCTGGGCTCCTTGGAGTCAACGGTGAGCGCCGGTTTGCCCTGCGCGGCCAGGTCCGGGTTGAAGCGGTACAGAGGCCACATGCCGGATTCCACGGCGCGACGCTGCTGGTCAAGGCCCTTGGTCATATCGATGCCATGTTCGATACAGTGGGCGTAGGCGATCACCAGCGAGGGCCCGTCGTAAGCTTCCGCTTCGGTCAGGGCCTTCACGGTTTGCGCGTCGTTGGCGCCCATGGCAATGCTGGCCACATAAACGCTGCCGTAGCTCATGGCGATCAGGCCCAGATTCTTCTTGGCCGTCTCCTTGCCGTTGGCGGCAAAACGCGCCGTGGCTGCTCGCGGCGTGGCCTTGGAAGCCTGTCCTCCTGTATTGGAGTAGACCTCGGTGTCCATCACCAGGATGTTCACATTGCGGCCGGAGGCGATCACGTGGTCCAGGCCGCCATAGCCAATGTCATAGGCCCAGCCGTCGCCGCCCACGATCCACACGGCCTTCTTCACCAGCGAATCCGCCAAGGCTTCCAGGCGGCGGGCTTCCGGGCGGTCCAGGCCGGAAAGCCGGCCGCGCAGTTCCTGCACGCGGCGGCGCTGCTCCTGGATGCCCTTCTCATCGGTTTGGTCGGCGCCGATCAGGCGGTCGACCAGACCCTCGCCGATCTCCTTGCGTAGAGCCGTCAGCATCTCGCGGGCCATGGCGCCTTGCTTGTCCAGCGAGACGCGCATCCCCAGGCCAAACTCGGCGTTGTCTTCGAACAGGGAGTTGGCCCAGGCGGGGCCGCGGCCGTCACGGTTCTTGGCCCACGGGGTGGTGGGCAGGTTGGCGCCATAGATGGACGAACAACCGGTGGCGTTGGCCACAATGGCACGCTCGCCATACAGCTGGCTGATCAATCTCAGGTAAGGGGTCTCTCCGCAGCCGGAACAGGCGCCGGAGAACTCGAACAGCGGCTGCAGCAGGGAGGAATTCTTGACGGTGTTGATCTTGATGACGCCGCGATCCACTTCGGGCAAGGTAAGGAAGTACTCCCAATTGATCTTTTCCGCCTCGCGCAGGGGCTGCACGGGTGCCATGTTCACGGCTTTAAGCCCGGTGGCTTTGTCGACGACGGGGCAGGCTTCTACGCACAGGGTGCAACCGGTGCAGTCTTCAGGGGAGACCTGCAACGTGTATTTCCAATCCGGAAATTCCTTCCAGCGGGCGTCAACAGACTTGAAGTTCTGCGGAGCGCCATTCAGTGTGCCAGGCGCATACACCTTTTCGCGGATGACCGCATGCGGGCACACGAATACGCATTTGCCGCACTGGATGCAGGCTTCCGCGTCCCAAACCGGGATCTCCAGCGATAAGTTGCGCTTCTCCCATTGCGTGGTGCCGACGGGGTAGGTGCCATCCACGGGGAGGGCGCTCACCGGTAACCCATCGCCGCGGCGCTCGATCATGGCGCCCAGCACTTCCCGTACGAATTCAGGAGCCTCTTTGGACATCTCCCAACGCGTATCGGAGACTGCGCTGACACGCTCCGGGATCTTGACCTCGTGCAAATGCGCCAGCGCCATATCGACGGCCTTTATGTTCTGATCCACCACTGCTTGGCCGCGCTTGCCATAGCTCTTTTTGATCGATCCCTTGATCTTGTCCAGAGCCAGTTCCTTGGGGATCACCTGGCTGATCTCGAAGAAGCACGTTTGCATGATGGTGTTGATGCGCTTGCCCAGGCCCGCCTCTTCGGCGATGCGATAGGCATCGATCACATACATCTTGAGCTGTTTGGCGATGATGCCCTGTTGCACGCGTAGGGGAAGTTCCTGCCAGATCTCGTCCGGCCCGTAGGGCGTATTCAGCAGGAATATCCCGCCCTTGGCGGCCTTCTTTAGCACGTCGAATTTCTCGAGGAAGTTGCTTTGGTGGCAGGCCAGGAAGTTGGCCTGCTCGATCAGGTAGGTCGATTTGATGGGTGAGTCGCCGAAGCGCAGGTGCGATTCGGTAACCGTGCCGGCTTTCTTGGAGTCATACACGAAATAGCCCTGCACGTATTTGTCGGTTTCTTCGCCGATGATCTTGATGCTGGCCTTGTTGGCGCTAACCGTTCCGTCCGAGCCCAGGCCGAAGAACACGGCGCGGTAGGCGTCGGCCTTTTCCGCCGTGAATTTTGCATCCACTTCCAGGCTCAATTTGCTGACATCGTCCTTGATGCCGATGGTGAAATGCTTCTTGGGGCTCGGCTTGCGCATTTCGTCGAACACGGCCTTCACCATCCCGGCGGTGAACTCCTTCGAGGAAAGGCCGTAGCGCCCACCGATGACGCGCGGGGCGGCCACGCCCAGCCAGGATTCGCTGAGCGCCGCCACGACGTCTTGATACAGCGGCTCGCCGATCGAGCCCGGTTCCTTGGTGCGGTCGAGCACGGCGATGGAATGTGACATGCGCGGGATAGCCGCCAGCAAATGTTTGGCCGAGAAGGGGCGGTATAAACGCACCTTGAGCACGCCAACCTTCTCGCCGCGCGCTAATAATTCCGCCACGGCTTCTTCGGCAGCCTCGGCCCCGGAGCCCATCAGCACGATGACGCGGTGTGCATCCGGCGCGCCTACATAGTCGAAGAGGTGGTACTGGCGGCCGGTTTCGGCGGCAAACAGGTCCATGGATTTCTGCACCAGCTCTGGACAGCGTTCGTAATAGGGGTTCACCGTCTCGCGCGCCTGGAAGTACACGTCCGGATTCTGCGCCGTGCCGCGGATCACCGGGTGCTCGGGATTCAATGCCCGGGCGCGGTGTTCCTGGACTAGGTCCTCGCGGATCAGCTTACGGATAGTTTCGTCGCTGATCGGAAGGACCTTGTTGATCTCATGAGAAGTGCGGAAGCCGTCGAAGAAATGCAGGAAGGGGAGGCGCGTTTCCAGGGTGGCCATCTGAGCCACGAGCGCCAGATCCATGGCTTCTTGCACCGAGCCGGAGGCCAATAGAGCCCAGCCGGTTTGGCGGGCGGCCATCACGTCGCTGTGGTCACCAAAGATGGAAAGCCCCTGGGCGGCCAAGGAACGCGCGGCGATGTGAAATACGGTTGGCACCAGCTCGCCGGCGATCTTGTACATATTCGGGATCATCAATAGCAGGCCCTGGGAGGCCGTAAAGGTGGTGGTTAGGGAGCCGGTTTGCAGGGCGCCGTGCACTGCGCCGGCTGCCCCGCCCTCGCTCTGCATTTCGATCACCGCGGGTACCGTACCCCAGGCGTTGGGTTTGCCGTCGGCGGACCATTGATCGGAGTGCTCCCCCATGGCCGAAGCCGGCGTGATCGGGTAGATCGCCACCACTTCGTTGGTGCGGTATGCGATAGAGGCGACTGCCTCATTCCCGTCGACGATAATTGATTTGCGTGCCATAGCGATCACCTGGTTCCGATTTGAATAGGCTAAAACCCACCTCGGTGGGCTCCTGAAACTTGACCCAGCATAGCAAGGCCCTGCGGCTAGAGAGAATGACATAAGTCCCCACAAAGCAGTGACTTACCTCAATAAAAGGAGGGAGGAAAACCTGTATAGTGAGACTGGCGCACCCGGAGGTGACCATGTCGTATCCGGCTCAATTTCGTCTGGAACAGAAGGTGTTTGCCTGCCCGCACTATCAGGTCCCTGTTCGAGTGGAGAGCCGCGTGGCCATCCCCTCGGACTTCTTCCGCGAATCGCCCGTGAGGATCGTTCAACGCACGTGCTCGGCCGAATTCGACTGCGTCCTGGTCGACAAGTCGGCCTGCCCTATGGGCATCCAGCAGATCCGCTTGGCAAGCCGACGCTGAATCTCTCTTGAGGAAGAGATCAAAAGGCGCACATGTGCGCCTTATTGATTCAAGGATCGATCGGGGGCCGGCTAAACGAGCTGAGCGGCCAGCAGCACCAGGCCCGCGGTAATGGCCGCTCCTAGCACTTGGGCGGGCAGCGCCTTCAAATGAGCGCGCAGATGGAAGCCGTAATCCTTGTAGCCAGCGAAACCCTCGGTGCCCGGGAAGACCACCCACTTCGGCGTGATCGTGTTCAGCACCAGCCAGTCCAGCAAAACCAGGTCGCTGATCGCGATCGTCAAGATGATGATCAGGGCGTGCAGGAAGAGCGCAAAGAATCCCGAGCCGCTCTGCAAGTAGAAGGTGTAAGTCGAATACAGCATTCCACCGATCAGGATCGTGAAGAGCGGAATGCCCAGCAGCACTGCCTGGCGCTTTTCGGCCTCGGTCTTGGGCGGCACCGCGGCCATGATGTCAGCGGGCAGGTCTTCTTTGTTCAGGAACAGCCGCGGCTTATAGACGGCAACCAGTACGACGAGCGTCATAAAGGCAGCCGTCATCAGGCCGCCGTCAAGTAACAACTTGTTCAAGTCCAACATCTCGATCTCCTCAATATTTAGGCGTGCCTAATATTATAGGAGATTAGGGTTCCTGTCAAGATCCCGTTTTATTCCTCAATTCGGATGCGCGGATTGAGCAGAGCGTACAGCAGGTCGGCCGCCAAGTTGGCCAGCGCGAAACCCAGCACGGTGACCAGGCTGATCGCCTGCAGCAGCGGCAGGTCGCGCCGCGTAATGGCGAAGACCATCAGCCGGCCCAGGCCCGGGTAATTGAACACATTCTCCACCACCACCATTCCGCTGATGAGCCAACCGAAGCTGATGGCCAGTACCGTGATGGTGGGCAGCAGCGCGTTGCGCAGCACGTGCTTCCAAATCACGGCTCGCCGCGGCAGCCCCTTGAGGATGGCCGTGCGCACGTAAGCCTGCTTCAATTCCTCCAGCACGCCGGCCCGCGTAAGCCGCGCCACGTAGGCCAGCAGAACGAAAGTGGCGGTCAGCGCCGGCAGGATAAGCCTGCCGATCGACTCGAAGAAGGGCAGGTCATCCCGGATGGATGGGAAACCGAAGAATTGGATCAGCAGAACCCCGGTGATGAATTCCGGCAGCCCAACGACCGCTAGCGAGAATAGGCTGATCACGTTGTCCGCCCAACGCCCGGCGTTCAGCGCCGAGATCACGCCAAGCGCCACGGAAACAGGGACGGCGATGAGCAGGGTCAGCGCGCCCAGTTGCAGCGAATTCGCCAAGCGGTCCGCGACCAGAGGGAGGATCTCGGCGTCCGTGCTATAGGAATTGCCCCAGTCGCCGCGCAGGAAGTCGCCCAGCCAGGTGAAGTAACGCACGGGCGCCGGCTGGTCCAGGCCGAGATCTACGCGGCAATCTTCGAGAGCTGCTTCGCCCACCTCGCGGCCCAGGATCACGCGGCACACGTCTCCGGGCAGCACCTGCGTGATGGCGAAGATGAGCAGAGATGTAACCAAGACCGTGAGGGCCAGGAAAGCCAGGCGGCGGAGGATATAGGCGGTCATTGCTTGCCCCTTCCGTCGAAGCGCAGCACCGGCCCCTGGATCTGCACCAACTCCTCGATGGGGATGTGGCAGAAGATGCGCTTGCCATCCTTCGTCTCGCGCCAGGGCGGCGTCTGCTGCACGCAAATGTCGCCGAGGAAGCGCGGGCAGCGCGTATGGAATGGGCAGCCGCTGGGCAAGTCGATGGCGCTGGGCAGCTCGCCTTCGAGTCGCACTTTCTTCTGCTCTACAAAGGGATCGGGCGGCGGCACCGAGGCCAACAAGGCTTCGGTGTACGGATGGTAAGGCGCATCAAAGATGGCCTCAGCCGGCGAGGTCTGCATGAGTTCGCCCAAATACATCACCGCGATCTGGTCGGCCAGGTAGCCCACTACGGCGATGTCGTGCGAGATGAGCAGCATGGCGGTCTGCCGTTCGACCTGGAGGTTCGCCAGCAAGTTGAGGATATTGGCCTGCACCGAAACGTCCAGGGCCGAGACGGGCTCGTCGGCCAGTAGCATTTCGGGCTGGCTGGCGAAAGCCCGCGCGATGGCCACGCGTTGCTTTTCTCCTCCGCTCAATTGGCTCGGGAAGCGCCGTGCGTAATCCTCGGGCAGCCGCACTGCCTGCAGCAGCTTGGGCACCTGCTGCCGCGCTTGCACCGTGCTCTGGCCGTGTAAGCGGATCAGCGGCCGCGTCAGCGATTCGCCCACGGTCATATAGGGGTTGAGTGCCTCTTCAGGGTTCTGGAACACCATCTGCAATTGGGAAAGGGTCTCGCGGCTGCGCGCGGCCAGTTTCGCCGGCAACTGCACACCCAGCAATTCGACTCGGCCGGCGGTTCGCTCCACCAGGGCGATCAGGCTGCGCGCCAGGCTGCTCTTGCCGCTGCCGCTTTCACCCACTACGCCAAGCGTTTGACCTGAGCCCAGGCTCAGGTCAACGCCGCGCACGGCGTGCACGGCCCGCGCGGGCTTCCCGGCCAGGACCTGACCCACCGATCGGGGCAGGGGATACTCAACCTTCAGTTTTTCAACATTCAACACTGGCCACGCCGCTTGATGCGCCCGCAGGATCGGCTTGGTCTCTTCCTGCCGCGCGCTGATCTGGCCCTCGGCGATCTCCGGCCAGCGATGGCAGCGCACTTGGCGCTGCGGCGTGGGAGCGTCCAGCGTGGGTCTTTCGGTCCAACAGCGCTCGATGGCCAGCGGACAGCGCGGCGCGAACACGCAGGCGTTATGAAAATCCTGCAGGCGCGGCACCTGGCCGGGGATGCCCTGCAGCGGCTTCTGGTCTTTGCGCTGCCCCAGCCTCGGCACTGAATCGAGCAAGCTGCGCGTATACGGGTGTAACGGCTGGCGGAACAACTCTCCAGTGGGGGCGTCCTCGGCCAATTCGCCGGCGTAAAGCACGGCCACCCGATCGCTAAGCGTGGCCACCACGCCCAGGTTGTGTGTCACGTACAGGACGGAAGAATCGCGCTGTAAGACGGTTTCGCGCAGCAAGTCCAGGATGGCCGCCTCGGTGGTCACGTCCAGGGCGGTAGTGGGCTCATCCAGTACCAGCAGGCGCGGCTGCCCGCTAAGCGCCAGGGCGATCATCACACGCTGCTGCATGCCGCCGCTCAACTGATGCGGATAGGCGCGCGCCACGCGTTGTGCTTCGGCCAGGCGTACTTGCTCCAATAATCCCACGGCGCGGGCTCGGGCCTGCTCCCGGCTGGCGCCGTAAAGCTGCAAGGCCTCGGCCAACTGCTCTCCGACGCGCATAGAGGGGTTCAGCGCGGTGGCCGGGTTCTGCGGCACAAAGGCCAGCTCTCGGCCCCACACGTTGCGCATGCCGTCTTCGGATAGGCCCAGCAGATCCTGGCCTCTGAATTGAATGTGGTCGCCGTGCACTACGCCGTTGGAAGCCAGTTGGCGCATCACGGTCAGCGCCAACGTGGATTTTCCGGATCCGCTCTCGCCTACCAAACCGAGCGTTTCTCCCGGCTGGACGCTGAGGGAAATGTCTCGAAGCACGTCGATCTCGCCCCCTTCGACGCGGTAGGCCACATTTAGGCCATGAATATGCAGGAGGGAGGTGTCCATGGGTCAGACTTCGCCGTCGGCTTGAAAGGCCTGCTTCAGCCCATCGGCTAACAAGTTGACCGAAATGACCAGCAGCGAAATGGCGCCTGCAGGGAAATACAGCGCCCATGGCGTCTGCGATACGCCGTCGCGCGCTTCGTTCACCATCAGCCCCCAATCGGGGCTGGGCGGCTGCACGCCGACGCCCAGGAAACCCAATGAGGAAGCCAGGAAAATGGCATAGGAGAAGCGCAGCGCCGCTTCCACCGCCAGCGTGGGCAGCACCGCAGGCAGGATCTCGCGGAACAAGATGCGCGCCGAGCTTTCGCCCTGCACGCGCGCCGCTTCCACATAGGCGCGCGTCTTGACCGAGAGCACTATGCTGCGCACCACGCGGGCCACGATAGGGATGTAGACCACGATGATCACGAGCAGCACGGATTGCCGCGAGGGTCCCAGGGACCCCAAGAGCAATAAGGCCAGCAGCAAGGCGGGCAAGGCCAGCAGGCTGTCGAAAAAGCGCATAAGGACTTCGTCGAACCAGCCGCCGCGGTAGCCGCTAAGCAAGCCCAGGCTGGTGCCGGCCGCCACGGCTATCAAGGTGCCCGTCCCGGCTAAAGCGAAAATATCCGCCGCACCTGCCACCACCCGGCTGAACACATCTCTACCCAGGCGGTCCACGCCAAACCAATGGGTCAGTGATGGCGCCTGGCGCGCATCGGCCGCGATCTGCTGGCTGGCGCCATAAGGCATGATCAGCGGTCCGAAGATCGCCAGGAGCAGGATGATCAAAAAGATCATCGTGCCCACCGCGTGCATGGGCTGCCGCAACAACCGCGCCGCGAATGCAAAGAAGCGCTGTCCCCCCGTGGGAACAGCGCTTCTCGTTTCTACTGCTTTCGCTTGAAAGGCCAAGCTATTCTTGCGTTATTCTTGGATATGGATGGTGTGCAGGTCAGTACGACCGGCAAAGGCCTCCAGTTGGAAACCAGTGAACTGGTCGCTGATGCCGGCGAACTGCGGGAAGTAGTAGGCGATGATCACCGGGCCTCGTTCGGCCAGGATGCGCTGGATGATGTGATAGGCCTCCACGCGTTCGGCTTCATCCAGCGTAGTACCGGCGGTTTCAGCCAACGCATCGAACTCCGCATCGGACCAATGCGACTCGTTCCATACCGCCCCGGTCACCAACATGGTGTCCAGATAGAACTGCGGGTAGGGGCGTGATCCCCAGTTGGTGATGCCCAGATCAACCTCGAGCCAGCCGTTGTCGCCGAAGTAAACTTCTTCCGGCTCCACGCTGATCTCGACGTTGATGCCGGCCTCGGCCCATTGCTGCTGCAGCACGGCGGCCAGGTCCGGCCGTCCGCCGGTGTTAGGCACGTGCAATACCAGGTTCAAGCCGTCTTCATAGCCGGCTTCGGCCAGCAAGGCCTGCGCCGCTTCAACATCGCGCGCCGGGGGTTGCGCATTCGGGTCATGGAACGCTGCGTACAGTGGGCCGATCGGGCTGTCATTGCCCACCGCGCCGTATCCTTGCTGCACCAATTGCCAGATCGCTTCGCGATCGGTGGCCAGCTTCATGGCTTGGATCACGCGCGGGTCGTTGCCCGGCGCGCGGTCGGCACGCAAGCGCACCAGGTCGAAGCCGTTGGTGGGAATATCCACCGTCACGATGCCATCCACACCCTGCAGGCCTTCGAACAAAGGCGTGCTCATGCGCATCACTAGGTCCACCTGGCCGCCCTTCAGCGCGTCCACCATGGCGGTCTCATCGGAAAAGAAGACGATCTCGACATTCGCCAGGCCGGGTTGGCCTTCGACAAAATAGTCGGGGTTGGCTTCCAGGGAGATACGATCCTCAGGGCTATAGCTAGCCACAGTAAAGGGGCCGGTGCCGTTGAAATCAGTGGCGTCGTCGGTCCCGTCTTTGATCACCAGGGCTTGGTTGGCGCTCAAGTCGTAAAGGAAGAAGGCATTCGGCGCGCTTAGGGTGAAGGTGACTTCCAGATCGCCGGAGGCTTCCACGCTGGCGATATTTTCGTAGAGCGAAGAAGTCACGTAGCCGGCATCCGGGCTGCGCAGCCGGTCAAACGTCCACACGACATCGGCCGCGGTGAATGGGCTGCCATCGTGGAAAGTGACGCCATCAGCCAGGCTGAATACGTAAACCAGGCCATCATCGCTTACTTCCCAGCCGGTGGCTAGGCGCGGCGCCGGATTGCTGGTCACCGGGTCGATGTCGACCAGGTAATCGTACACTGCATTAGCCACCAGGATCTCTGAGTCGGATGAGATCAGCGCCGGGTCGGTCTGCACCATGGGTTGGAAAGCTACGCGCAGTGTGCCTTGCGGTTCCATGCTGGCGGGCGCATCCGTGGCCATGGCTGATGCGGCCTCGGTGGGGGCCTGGTCTTGCGCGGTTGGCGCCGCGGCCGCCGGGCCGCAGGCCGCCAGCATCAGACCCAGCACTAATACAAAGGCGAATTGCTTACTCATCTTTCTTGCTCCTTTTCTTTGTTTTGATGCGGAATTTGGGATAAACGGAAAAACGGCCCAGTTCATCGCCTTTTTCGCGGCGGCAATCGGGGCAAATACCCATGAACATGAAGTGTTCGCCAAGCACCAGGAAGCCGGTCTGTTTTTCCAGCAGCTTGAACAGCTTGCGCACCTGGGCATCCGGCACGCGGGATACCCCCCAGCACTTATGGCAGATCAGATGATGGTGGCCGTCCTCGCCGGCCAGCTCATACACCCGCCCGCCGGCGATCTCATTGGCGTGGATCAGGCGGTAGCGCCCGAAGGTCTCCAGCGTGCGATACACCGTGGCCGGGCTGACGTGCGGCGCCGCCGTATGCACATCGGCATAGATCTCATCAAAGGTGGCGTGTTCGCCGCGGCTGGCCACCACGCGCAGGATCAGGTCCCGCTGTGGGGTCAGGCGGAAGCCCATATTGCGAATACGGCGCTCGATCTTGGCGTTAGGGTAGGGGATGGTCATATGCGAAAATTATCAAATGGAAATATTCGCAATAGTATATGAATTCAAGCGGTTTTGTCAATGGCGGTCTTGACAGGGCCGCTGATTTTCTGCTAAGATTTCTGTGCGGATAGTATACAAAGTCTATGTGGATATAGGACAATAGAAGATGAGGTTATCCAAACGCGGCGAATATGGCATTCGCGCCATGCTCTACATGGCTCGGGCCGCCGCGGCCGCGCCCGGCGAGTTGGTGCAGATCAAACAAATCGCCGAGAACGAAAACATCCCCATCAAGTACCTCGAACAGATCATGCTGACCATGCGCCACGCGGGCCTGTTGCACAGCCGCATGGGAGTGGGCGGCGGCTATCAGTTGGCCAAACCCGCCGCCAGCCTCAACCTGGGGCAAATCGTGCGCACGCTGGATGGCCCTCTAGCGCCGGTGAACTGCGTGAGCCACATGGCTTACGAACCCTGCGATTGTCCCGACGAGGCCACTTGCGGCTTGCGTCTCGCCATGCTGGATGTGCGCAACAACATCGCCAGCGTGCTCGATAACACCACTCTGGCCGATATCGTTAGCCGCACTTCAGCTTTGGCGGGTAAATAGGAAGCAGCTCCCAACAAAAGTGTATGACTTCGGTAAGAGCTATTTTGATTGTATGATGTACTAACAACCCTGGGAGAGTCATGTCCATCGTCCTCGAAGGCGTCACCAAGCGTTACGGCGAGCAAGTCGTGGTGAACAATGTTTCCCTTGAAGTGAAGGACGGGGAGTTCTTTGTCTTGCTCGGCTCCAGCGGCAGTGGCAAGACCACAGTGCTCAACATCATCGCCGGGCTCACCGAGGCCGAAGAGGGCAAGGTGTTGCTGCATAAGCGCGATGTGACCAACCTGCCCACCCAGAAGCGCAATATCGGCTTCGTCTTCCAGAATTACGCACTCTTCCAATATATGACCGTGGCCGAGAACGTGGAATTCGGCCTGCAGATCAAAAAAGTGCCGGGCGGCGAGCGCCGCCGGCGGCGGGATGAGCTGCTCGAACTGGTCGGCCTGGTGGGGCTGGGCAATCGCATGCCGCGCCAGCTTTCCGGCGGCCAACAGCAGCGCGTGGCCCTGGCGCGTGCCTTGGCCCTGGAGCCCGACGTCCTGTTGCTGGATGAGCCGCTGGGCGCGCTGGATGCCAAGATCCGCGTCGAGTTGCGCCGCAGCCTCAAAAACATCCAGCGCCAGTTCGGCGTGGCCGCCATCCTCGTGACGCACGATCAGGAAGAAGCCTTCGATTTGGCTGACCGCATTGGCGTAATGAGTTTTGGCCGCCTCATCGAGGTCGGCACGCCGCAGGACCTTTACCAGCGGCCGCAAACTGAATTCGTGGCCTCCTTCCTGGGCACGGCCAATATCCTGCTTGGCGAATCGGATGGCGAGCGTGTGCGCATTGGCAAGAATGTCTTTCCGCTGGACCGCGATACGGCGCGACTCACCTCCGATGGCCGCGTGCAAGTCCTTTTCCGGCCGGAGGATGTCTCCCTGGCCGCTACGGCCGCCGATCTGGAGGGCGTGGCCCTTGCCGAAGGCAAAGTCGTGGAGACCAGCTTTAGCGGCCCGGTGGAACGCCTGCGCATTGAGCTGCCGCCCATCCCAGGCGTGCGCGCCATTGCGCCCGCGGTCCCCTTCGGCAATAAGAACATCATTGTGGAAGCCAGCCGCGCCCCTGAACAGAGCCGGCCATTTCCTTTAAGACCTAACAAAAAGACTTGGGTAGGCATTCGTCGTCTGCATGCCCTCTCACACCCTGGCCTTCATTTCCTTCTACTGACTAATGCCTCCTCGCGCAGCGAGGCCGCCCTGACCACCGGCGGCCACTTGGCTCGCCTGGCGCATGCCCGCGTGACACTCCTGGGGCATGGGGCCAAAGAACAGAAACTGAAAGCCCATCTGCAGGAGGCCCGCAAACAGATCGGCAGCGGCATGGCTTCTATCGAAACCCAGGCTTCTTCCCAATCCATCGACCAGGCGCTGACCAAGGTCATCCTTGAACGGCCGGCCGACTTGGTGGTGGTGGGTTGGAAACCTGGCGACGGATTGGAGATCCCCGAGAAAGTACTGCACGCCGGTAATCATCATCTGCTGCTGGCTACCAGCGCAGATCCGGCTCTGACTAACGCGCTGATCTGCGCCGCAAGTGGCGAGCCCGGAAAAGATGACGTAATGTTCGCCGGCCGTTTATTGCGCCACATCGGGGCTAAAGCCACCTTGCTGACGGTGCAAAATCCCTTGTTGACCGACGAGTTCCAGCAGGTCCAGATGGAACGCTTCATGGCCGGGGGCGTGCAAAGCCTGGCGCGCTTCGGCATCAAGGCCAACAAGCAGATCAAAAAAGGCAATCCACTTACCACGATCCTCGAAGAGATCCAGACCGGTAAATACGACCTGGTGGTGATTGGCGCGCCGTTGCCCGGGCGTTCCGGCAGGCTGGCCCTCACCGGGGTAGTTGGCTCGGTGCTGCGTTCAGCGCAGAATTGTTCGTTCCTGATCGTCCGTTCTCACCATGAATATCAGAGCAGACGGTCCTTTGGATAAGGATTCCAGCAACAAGGAGAACGAGTGAAGAAACATCAAGGATATTTGCTATTCGCCTTAGTACTTGCTTTTATCTTGTCGGCCTGCGGCGCAGGCCAGCCGGCAGCCGGGGAAGGCGAACTGCATCTGATCCTAGGGGCTTACACCACCCCCCGCGAGGCCTACTCGGAGATCGTCCCCCTGTTCCAGGCCTATTGGCTGGAACAAACCGGACAGACCGTCACCTTCGAGGAGTCCTACCTGGGCTCGGGCGCTCAATCTCGCGCCGTGGTGGAAGGCTTCGAGGCCGATGTCGTAGCGCTCTCTCTGGAAGCCGACGTGACCCGCATTGTGGGCGCCGGCCTGATCACGCATGATTGGAAGAGCGTTGGTTACAACGGCATGGTGTCCACTTCCGTGGTCGTGTTTGCCGTGCGCGCCGGGAACCCGCTGGGCATCACCGGGTTGGCGGATCTGGCGCAGCCGGGCGTCGAGATCTTGACGCCGAACCCGGCCACCAGTGGCGGAGCCATGTGGAATGTTCTAAGTCTCTACGGCGCCGCCCTGCGCGGCCACGTGGAGGGAGTGCCGGCTGATGATCCCGCAGCTGCCAAAAACTTCCTCACCGCCGTGTTGGCTAACGTCATCGTGATGGACAAGGGCGCTCGCGAAAGCATCACTAATTTCGAGCAGGGCGTCGGCGACCTGGCCATCACGTACGAGAACGAAGTACTGGTCGGCCAGCAGGCGGGTAACAATTACGAAATGGTGTTCCCCGCTTCCTCCATTCTGATCGAGAACCCGGCCGCCGTCGTGGATGCCTATGTGGACAAACACGGCACGCGCGAAGTTGCGGAGGCTTTCGTGGAGTTCCTTGCTTCCAAGGAGGCCCAGGAAGCCTTCGCTCGCCACGGCCTGCGCTCGGTGGACCAGGACGTGGCCGCCACCACCGCAGACCAGTACCCGCCTCTGACCGATATCTTCACCATCGAATTCTTTGGCGGCTGGACCCAGGCGATCCAGGACTTCTTCAGTGAGACCGGCATCTTCAATCAGGCCATCCAGGAAGTCCAAGGACAGTAGTGAAGTCGATCTCGTCGAGCCGGAAGCAGAACGCGCGCAGCCCCGAGTTGGGGCTGCGCGTCGCCAGCTTCGCCTTCATCCTGGTGATGGTGGTCATCCCGATGATCGTCATCCTGCAGGATGCCTTTCGCGAGGGCTTCGATGAGTTCTGGCGCCAGGTCACCTTCCCCGTCGCGGCGCATGCCATCCTGCTCACCCTGTGGACCTCGGCGCTGATGACGCTGATCAACGCCATCATGGGTTTGGCGACCGCCTTTGTCCTCGTGCGCTACGACTTCCCCGGTAAAGGCGCCCTCAATGCCATCATCGATCTGCCCCTGGCCATCCCCACGCTGGTCACCGGCGTCATGCTGGTCATCCTGTATGGGCCGCAGCAGATCCTCGGACAGTTCCTGGATCAGCAGATCGGCTTCCAGGTCATCTTCGCTCCGCCCGGCATCGTGCTGGCCCTGTTGTTCATCACCTTCCCCTTCGTGGTGCGCACCATCCAGCCCGTCCTGCTTGAACTCGACATCCAGCAAGAACGGGCCGCGGCTACGCTTGGCGCCCGCGGCTGGCCCATTTTCCGCCGCATCATTTTCCCGGCGCTGGCGCTGCCCACGTTAAGCGGCTCGCTATTGAGCTTCGCCCGCGCCGTGGGCGAATTTGGCGCCGTGGTCATCGTGGCAGGGAACATCCCCTTCCGGTCGCAGACGGCCGCCGTCTACGTGCTGGGCGCGGTGGAATCCGAAAACCGCCTGGCCGCCAGCGCCGTGTCCGTCGTGCTCATCATCATATCCTTGCTGGTCATCTTATTCACCAACGCCATCATCCGGCGCAGGCGGGCTTACAAATGACGCTGACCAAGGCCCAGACGGCCTCCGCCGCCAGGAGCCGCAAGAGTCCCCGTTTGCTGATCCTGCTGGTTATCCTCTACGTGGCCTTCCTGGTGCTGGCGCCCATCACTGCCCTGGTCGCGGGCGCTTTTCAGAACGGGTTGCCCGCCATTACCACAGCCTTGAGCAGCGCCGACCTATGGCAATCCTTCGTCCTCTCTCTACAGATCGCGCTGGCGGTGGTTGTCATCCAGGGCATCCTGGGCACCATCACAGCCTGGGTCATCGTGCGCCACAACTTTCGCGGCAAGGCCTTATATAACGGCATCATCGACATCCCCTTTGCCCTCTCCCCCGTGGTCGTCGGCTACATGCTGCTGCTCATCTTCGGCCGCAACGGGGCCTTATACCCCTTGCTGGATGCCATCGATCTGCAGGTCGCCTTCGCCGTGCCCGGCATTTTCCTGGCCACTTTGTTCGTCTCGCTGCCCTTCATGATCCGCGAGATGATCCCGGTGATCGAGAACCTGGACCGCGCCCAGGAACTGGCCGCCAGCACGCTGGGCGCCAACCGCTGGACCACCTTCTGGCGCGTGATCTTCCCCGGCCTGCGCACAGCGTTGTTCTACGGCGTGGCGCTCACCATGGCGCGCGCCATGGGCGAATTCGGCGCTGTATTGGTCGTTGGCGGCGGCGTGCAAGGCCGCACGGCCACTACTACGCTTTACATCTACCACGCGTTGGAGGAGCGCCAGTATGTGGAAGCTTACACTGCCGCCATCCTGCTGGGCCTCGGCTCCGTGTTCATCGTCTCATTGGCCGACTGGATCCGTCACCGCAGCCAGCGGTAAACGCTAAACAAAGAAGACAAAACAGGTAAATAGGGAAACATGGCCTTGTTTACTTGTCTACTCTTATAATTGCCCTATGACTTCCCCTCACTCCACCGCTAACCTCAAGAAGCGCCAGGTCGCCCTGGCGGCTATGCTGGCCGAGCACGGCTACGACGCCATGGCGATCAATGCCGGCCCAACGCAAGTCTATTTCACCGGCCTGCATTACCATCTCATGGAGCGCCCGGCCGTCGTCCTGTTCACGCGCAAGCAGCCCCCGGTCCTGGTGTTGCCCGGCTTCGAGAAGGGCAAGACCGAAGGTCTTGAGTACCAATTGCTCACCGTCACCTACGGTGAGGACCCTGCGGAATGGCAGGCCGCCTTCAAACAGGCCGCCGAGCTCCTCGGTGGCGCCAAGAAGCGCATCGCCGTCGAAGGCCTGCGTCTGCGGGTAATGGAGCTGCGCTATCTCGAAGCCGCTTTCCCCGGCGCTGCCTTCGAGGCCGCCGAAGCGCACATCGCCGAGTTGCGTATGCGCAAAGACGAGAGCGAACTGGCCGCCATGCGGCGCGCCGTGCACATCGCCGAGGCCGCGCTCGAAGCCACGCTCCTCAAGGTCAAGGTCGGCATGACCGAAAAAGAGATCGCTGGGGAGTTGACCCAGCAGCTCTTCGCCCACGGCAGCGACCCCGAGCTGCCCTTCCAGCCCATCGTGGCCGCCGGGGCCAACAGCGCCAACCCGCACGCCACGATTAGCGACCGCAAGGTCCAGAACGGCGACCTGCTGCTCTTCGACTGGGGCGCCGCGGCCGACGGCTACCTCTCAGACCTGACGCGCACCTTCGCCGTCGGCGAGATTAGCGAGGAATTGAAACACATCTACGAAGTGGTGAAGCTGGCCAACCAGGACGGGCGGGAAGCCGCCAAGCCCGGCGCGCCCTGTTCCGCGGTGGACGAGGCTGCCCGCGGGGCCATCGAGGATTCAGGCTTCGGCGAATACTTCACGCACCGCACCGGACACGGGCTGGGCATGGAAGGCCACGAGGAACCCTATATGCGCGCCGGAAACAAAATGAAGCTGCAGCCCGGGATGACCTTCACCGTGGAGCCGGGCATCTACCTGGCCGGCCGCGGCGGTGTGCGCATCGAGGACAATGTGGTCGTTACGGAAGACGGCGCCGCCACCCTGTCCAGCTTTCCCCGCGAGCTGCGCGTGATCGGAAATTAACCGCGCGTGCCACCTGTTCTTTATTTTGTCATTTCGAGTGAGGCCGAAGGCCGACGAGAAATTCCTGAAGTCTTCCTTTCACCAATCGGCTCACAGGAAAAGAGTCTCTCAATATGGGGATTTCCTCCCTCCGCTTCGTTCAGCGCAGGCTCTGGGCCGCGCCGCTAAAGCGGCGCTAACGCCCCCGCTGGAAATGACTATCAATTGCCTCGATGGCGATTTACGCCGAGCCGTCATGATTAGCGATGTGCCGGATTCGAGATTGCCACGTCGGCAACCTTGCTGAAGGCAAGGCTGGGCGCCTCCTCGCAATGACGAAGGGGCGGAAGCTCTTACTGGCAACTGTATACTGTCTACTACCTACTGCCTGTCTACTGCTCTTCAGCCACCGCCACTTTCTTATGAGCCGCGATGATGCCCTCAGCCAGGTGGGCCGGCACTTGTTCGTAGTGCGCTGTCTCCATAGTGAAGGTGCCGCGGCCGCCGGTGATGGAGCGCAGGTCGGTGGTGTAACGCAGCATTTCAGCCAGAGGCGCCTGGGCGTTGATGATCGTGCGCCCGATCTCCTGGTCCATGCCTTGCACGCGCGCCCGGCGTGAGTTCAGGTCGCCCATCACGTCGCCCATGTTCTCCTCGGGCACGCTGATGTGCACATTCATGATCGGCTCCAGCAGAACCGGGCCGGCCTCGGCGAAGGCTTCTTTGAAGGCCTGGCGCCCGGCGATCTCGAAGGCCACCGGTTTGGAATCCACCGGATGCTCCTTGCCGTCGAAGACCACGGCTTTCACGTGTTTCACCGGATAGCCGGCCACCACGCCATCGCCCAACACAGCGCGAATGCCTTTTTCGATGGCCGGGAAGTAATTGTTGGAGATTGCCCCGCCGAACACTTCGCTCTCGAACTCGAAATCGGCGTTGGGCAGCGGCTCCACGCGCAGGTGCACTTCGGCGAACTGGCCTGACCCGCCGCTTTGTTTCTTGTGGCGGTAGATCGAGGTGCCTTGCCGCGTGATGGTTTCCTGATACGGAACCCTCGGCTGATGGATCTCCAGGCCTACCTGGAACTTGTCGTGCGCCTTGCGCACGGCCACGTCGATGTGTTGGTCGCCCATGCCTTGCAGGATGGTCTGCTTGGTGGCGGCTTCGTTGTGCCACGAAAGCGTCATATCTTCTTCGCACAGGCGGGTCAGCGTTGGGCCCATCTTGGCTGAGTCGGCCTGCGTCTTAGGCGTCACGGCCACCTGATAGGGTGCGTTGGGGAATTGGGGCACGGGCAACTCCAGCGGGTGGCCTTTATCGCACAGCGTGTCGCCCGTGGCAGTGGCGCCCAGCTTGGCCACGGCGAACAAGTCGCCGGCGTGCACGGTCTTCACCGGGATCTGCTCTTTGCCGCGCAGGATATTCAGGGTGGTCAGCCGTTCTTCCTGTTCCTTCTTTGGGTTCCACGCCCGGCTGTCGCTGGTGAGCACGCCGGAATACACGCGGCCGTAAGTGATCCTGCCCACGTACGGGTCGGCGGTCGTCTTCCATACATATGCCGCCAACGGAGCTGCATCGCTGGCTTTCAATTCCTCTTCGCCGCCCTTGGCTGCGGTCGCCTTCTTGGGCTTCGCGGCTGCCGGGGAAGGCATCAGCGTAGTGAACGCACCCAACAACTGGGTTATGCCAACCTGATCGCTGGCGTCAGCGGCGAACACGGGCACGAAAATGCCGTTGCGCACCACGCCCTGCAGCCCTTGCATGATCTCGTCCGCGGTGAGTTCGCCGCTTTCCAGATACTTTTCCAGCAGTTTGTCGGAGCCTTCGGCGGCGGCTTCCACCAACTGCATGCGCGCCTTCTTCGCGGCTTCGGCATGATCGGCCGGGATGTCTTGCGCATCCCCGCCGCCGATGGGGTAGGCCTTCATCACCAGGAGGTCGATAAGGCCCTTGAACCCGCCGCCCTCGCCCCAGGGGATCTGCACCGGGATGAGGCGCTTGTCGGTCAGTTGCGCCACCGAATCCTTGGCCTTGCCGAAATTGGCCGCGTCGCGGTGCATGCGGTTCACCAGCACGAAGCGCGGCAGGTTGAACTTCTCGCAGGTCGCCCAGGCCAGCTCGGTGCCTACCTGCACCCCGGCCACCGAGTCCACCACCACCAAGGCCGCGTCGCTGACGCTAAGCGCCGAGATGGTTTCGCCGACGAAGTCGGGAGCGCCAGGCGTATCCAGCAGGTTGAGCTTATGTTTCTGGTATTCGATGGGCAGCACCGAGGTGGATAAGGAGAGGCCGCGGCGTTGTTCCTCGGCCTCGAAGTCGGAAACCGTGCTGCCATCCTCCACCTTGCCCAGGCGGTTGACGGCCTTCGTGTAAAACAAAAAGGCCTCACCCAGCATCGTTTTTCCTGCGCCGCTGTGTGAGACCATGGCTATATTTCGGATCTGTTCGGTTGTGTACTCTTGCATGGAGTTGACCTCGCTGAAGAGATTAGGTTGAGGATTGTAAGGGGGTTGCAACCCTTTGTCAAAGGGGCGAGTGTCAGGGGCAGTTGACAGGGGGTAAAGCCCCTTCCCGTCAACCCCAACCCCGCTGATGTCAAGCTACTCAATGTTATTACTCCCGCTTTTCCCGTCCCCTCCGCGGAATAACATTATTATTTTCAAGCTCCTCTCATTTTCTCACGCCGCCAACTGTCCGTTACAATCCCCCGATGCATTTCCTGTTTCTCTTCCTGGATGGCGTCGGATTGGGTGTGGATGATCCAACCGCCAACCCCTTTGCCGCCGCCGACCTACCCAACCTGCAGGCTCTTTTAGGCGGCAGGCGGCTTGTGCGCGGCGCGGCGCCGCTGGAAACCGAACGCGCCACGCTCCTGCAGCTGGATGCCAACCTGGGAGTGGATGGCCTGCCGCAGTCGGCCACGGGCCAGGCGGCCTTGCTGACCGGGCTCAATGTGTCGCAGATGATCGGCGAACATTATGGGCCAAAACCTACCAAGGAAATCGCTGCCCTCATTAAGCAGGACAACCTGTTCATTCAGCTCCGGCAATGCGGCTACCAATCGGCCCTGCTGAATGCCTACCCCCAGCGCTATTTTGATGCCGTGGAGAGCGGCAAGCGTCTGCTATCCGCCATTCCGCTGGCGGTCACCGCCGCCGGCATCCCGCTGAAGACCGCCGCCGACCTGTATGCCGGCGAGGCTTTCTCGGTAGATTTCACGGGCCAGGGCTGGCGCGAGCAACTGGGTTATACGGATGCCCCGCTGCTTGAGCCGGAGGAGGCCGGACGCAAGCTGGCCGAGGTCTGCGCCGGCTACGACCTGGCCTTCTTCGAGTTCTGGCCCAGCGATTACGTGGGCCATCACCAGGATCGCGCTGGAGCTATACGTATGCTGGAGAGCATTGACGCCGTGCTGGGCGGCTTGTTGGCTGAGTGGGATGATAATAGTGGCCTGATCCTGCTCACTTCGGACCATGGCAATATGGAAAACTTGACCACCCGCCACCACACCACCAACCCAGTGCCGGCGCTGGTCATCGGGGCCAAGGGCCTGCGGGATGAGTACTGCGCGAACCTGAAGGACCTGACGAACGTGACGCCTGCCATCCTGCAGTTCTACCCACTCAGAGGATAAGAGTAAGCCATGCCTGCATCGCCCTCAACGATTGCAGTGACCGGGGCCTTCAGTTACACGGGCCAATACATCGCGCGCGAGTTTCTAAAGAAGGGCCACCAAGTCACCACACTAACCCGGCGACCTGATCGCCAGCACCCTCTTCAGGGCCAGATTTCGGCATTGCCCCTGGATTTCTCCCAGCCGGCACAGCTCGTAGAATATCTCAGGGGTAGCGAGGTCCTGGTTAACACCTATTGGGTGCGCTACAACTATCCTGGCTCCAGCTTTGAGCAGGCCGTTGAGAACACCCACATTTTGGTGAGTTCTGCTATTCAGGCCAGAGTCCGCCGCCTGGTGCATATCAGTGTGAGCCAGCCAGATTCCCAATCTGATTTGCCTTATTTCCGGGGGAAACAACGGGTCGAGGATTTGATTATTGCATCTGGGCTTTCCTATAGCATCCTGCGTCCCACGATCATCTTTGGCGACGAAGAAGTGCTGATCAACAACATCACTTGGTTGTTGCGCCGCTTCCCGGTGTTTCCTATTCCGGGAGATGGACGATATCGCGTCCAACCGGTGTTTGTGCAAGACCTGGCGCGGTTGGTAACAAAGGCGGCTCGAGAGAATAGCAACGAGGTCGTCGATGTCGGTGGGCCGGAGGTATTCACATTCAGAGACTTGCTGCTGTTCCTAAAACGAAATAGTGGGAGCAGGACTCTGTTGGTATCGGTTTCGCCCTGGGTGGCTTTGTTCCTTTCGAAGGCTGTAAGTACCCTACTGGGGGACATCATGCTTACCAAGGATGAATTGACTGCCTTAATGCAGGAGAGACTTATCGCTGGGAATCCAGGCGAGTGCAACACTCGGTTCACCGACTGGGCCAGACAAAATGCCTCAAACTTGGGGAAGCACTACGTCAATGAACTAAGAAGACATCACGGAGTCAATTAAAAGGCTTCTTCATGCCGCAGCCCGGCGTTTACCTTCCCGGCCGAGATACTCCACCCACACCGCTGGAACGCTACCTGCCGCCTTTGCCTGCCGGAGTGACCGCCGCCTGGCTGGACGCAAACGTGGCCAAGGGGGCTTGGATCCTGGATCCATTCGGCACTGCGCCGCACCTGGCCACCGAAGCGGCACGAGCCGGCTACCGCGTGGTCGTGGCTGCCGGAAATCCGATTTCGCGTTTCCTGATCGATCTGCGCGCCCAGCCGCCCAAGGCCGACGACTTGCGCGCCGCGCTGGCGGAATTATCCTCTTCCCGTCGCGGCGAAGAACGCCTGGAACCCGCCATTCTCGAACTGTACATGACGCAATGCCCCAAGTGCCGGGCACAGGTGCCGGCGAAAGCCTTTGTTTGGGAGCGCGAGGCTGCCGCGCCGTATGCCAAGATCATCAACTGCAAGGCTTGCGGCGAACAGGGCGAATACCCCACGGATGCCGAGGACCAGCAGCGCGCCGCGGCTTACCAGCGCGGTGGGCCGCATCTGTCGCGTGCCCTGCAACGCATTGCGCCCACCGGCGATCCTGACCGCGTACACGCCGAGGAAGCCCTGCAAGCTTATTTGCCGCGCGCGGTGTACGCTCTCTTCACCATCATTAACCGCGTGGATGGCATGCAACTGGACGAGGCCCGGCGGCGGCTCATCTATGCGCTGGTGCTCTCGGCTTGCGACCGCGCCACCAGCTTGTGGGCGCACCCCAGCGGGCGCTTAAGGCCCAAGCAACTGGTGGCTCCGGCCCAGTTCCGCGAATACAACCTGTGGCTCGAGATGGAGCGTTCCATTGAACTTTGGGCGCGCGAGGAGGCGACAGTGCCTTTGGTGGCCTGGCCGGAACTGCCACCCATGGGCGGCATCAGCCTCTATGAAGGGCGCATTCGCGAACTGGCGACGGCGATGGGAGATGCGAAATTCCAGGCGGTGGTTACGGCTTTCCCGCGGCCCAATCAGGCCTTTTGGACGCTGTGCGCATTGTGGGCAGGCTGGCTGTGGGGCCGCGAGGCCATCGGGCCTTTCGCACTGGTGCTGCGCCGAAAACGTTATGACTGGGGCTGGCACACCGAAGCCCTGCATGCGGCGCTCTCGGCGTTGTCGGAACACCTGGCGCCAGAAACTCCGCTGTTCGGTGTAGTCACCGAATCCGAACCCGGCTTCAACGCAGCGGCCATCACCGCGGCGAACCTGGCCGACTTTCGCCTGGAAACCATGGCCATGCGCCGGGAAGAGGACCAACTCCAGCTTCAATGGCGCAAGGGGATCGACGCGGCCAGGGGCGGCCCGGGCATCGAACCGGCGGTGGCTGTACGCCGCGCCGCCCGCGCCTTGCTGAATGCGCGCGGCGAGCCCGCCCATTTCCTGCATTTGCACGCCGCCGGGCTGGCAGAACTAAGCAGGCGGCCACGCATGGGCAGCGAGACCAGCGAGTCTGGCGAGGCGTTCACCGAGACCCGCCAGCAATTCGAATTAGCCCTAACTTTCCGCGGCAGTTTCCTGCGTTTTGGCGCCAGCGAACAATCGCTGGAAACGGGGCTTTGGTGGCTGCTGGATGCAAGCGAATCTCGATCGTCGCTGGCCGACCGCGTGGAGATCGCCGTGGTGCGCTACCTGCTGCGCTGGCCCGGCCATACGCTGGATCGAATCGATGAAACCATCTGCCGGGTGTTTCCCGGCTTGCTTACCCCGCCGCGCAGCCTGATCCTGGCTGCTCTGCAATCCTATGGCGAAGAACGGGAAGGTCTCTGGCTGCCGGCGGGCAGCGAGCGGCCGCGCGGCCGGAGCCAGGACCTGCGTGAGATACGTGCGGCCCTGGCCGGATTGGGGCAGCGCCTGGACTACCAGGTGGCGGAGGGGGACGCGGTGGATTGGCGCGAAGCGGACGGGCAGCCAGCTTTGACGTTCTATCCTATTGCATCATCCGTGCTGGGAGAGATCCTGCTGAAAGCGGGAACGCCGCCTGGAAGGAGCGTCGTGGTCTTGCCCGGGCGCCGGGCGGCCTTGGCGCTAACCAAGATCGAGCGTGACCCGCGCCTCACGCAAGCCATCGAGGATGGCTGGCGCTTCATTAAGTTCCGCCATGCGCGCCGCCTGGCCGAGAACCTATCGCTGACGCGCGAGAGCTTCGCCGATTTGCTTGAATTGGATCCGCTGACGCTGGAGCACGCCCAGGCGCCGCTGCTATAACCATGAGGGAAAACGCATGTTCATAGGCGTGGAACGGATATTGAGGACGTGGCTATTTGGAAGAGGGACCAATAGGGATTCCTCACTGATCTGACCTCCCCTTGGGTAGGTCTTTGCGAAACCCGTTCGGAATGACAAGAAGTAAATGAGCGAGGCCGCTGCTCTAGTTCCCGGGAGAGATGGAGGTGACCGCGCCTAAGGCGTTCACCTCAAGGACCCAGGTAGAGCCAATAAGGCACTTCTGAAATTCATCGAAGTTTTCCGTCTGGTAGGTGTAGCTTTTTCCACCTGCATTGAATACGCAAGCGTAGTCGGCCTGTTGTTCCCCGAGACGCTGGGTGGTCGCCAGCGATACGGCCGGAAATTCCAGCCTTGTGCCAGTGCCTTCAACCTCGGCGGTGGCTACTGGCGCCCAGTCGTCGATGGTGTATGAACAGTAGTCTGCATATATGCGGTATTCGCAGTCTTGCACCACTTCGCCGGCGCCACTGCCCGTGTCGACCACGTACTCCGTGCCACACACTTCATCGTAGCGACCCGTAGACGGCGGGTCGCTTTGCACTTCGCTCACTTCTTCCTGGCAACTTAAGTTGCGGGCATCCGCCGGGAGATCCTCGCGCCAATCCTCGAGTTGCACCGGGCCAAACGCCTCGATGACCACCGAACGCGACCAGTTGACGGCTGTCACGGTGCCGACCAGGGTTTGCGTGCGGATGAAGAGGAAATAGACCGCGGCAATGACCAGCAGCAAAACCCCGCCACCAATAAGCAATGCGTTGCGACTCACCGGCTGAGTGGCCACGGCGCCTTTTGCTGCCGGCGGAGGTGCACCATGCGCAAGGGCGCTGCCGCAGTTGCCGCACTTTAGCCGGGTGCCAGCATTCATCGTCCCGCAGTTTTGGCACGTGACGGGTTCGACAGCGCCTTCGCTGAAGGCGCCCAGGACTTTGCCCGTGCTGCGCCGGGCGCCCTGCTGCAGATCAGCGCCGCACTGGCTGCATTTGGCCGCCGTGGCTGGGTTGCGCGTGCCGCAGAAACCGCAGTGAATATCGGCGCCTGCTTTGATGCGCTTGAGGCGCTCGGGATCGGTGATCAATTGTTGCTTGCTGGCCTGGTGAAAGTCCGCATTGCGCGGCTGAGGGCTGCCGCAAGAGGTGCAATAGGCATGCGACCCCAGGTTCTCGCTGCCGCAGCTGGGACATTTCCAATAAAGCTCAACGTAGCCTTTTACTTTTCTTGCCATGGTTTCTCCGAGAGGCGCGTGACTCTAGAGCTAATGATAATCGAGAGCTTGATTAACAAGGGCAGCCAGAGTCCTAGTGGAGAAGATTATTGTTGCGACCAAAGGGATTCCTCGTCGGGCAGCGGCGCTAAAGGCGCCGCTATGCGCCCTCACTCGGAATGACAAAATAGAGTTATGCGGTCGGATGGAATCTAAGATACCCACTCAGAATGGCACCAAGGTGGCTAGACCGTCGGAGTTGGAGTTTCTGAAGGGGCTGTGGTGGCCGAGGCGGTGGGCGTTTCGGTGGGAGTCTCGCTTGGCAGCGGTGTTTCTGTGGGCGTCGGGGTTTCGCTCGGGAGTGGCGTCTCTGTAGGTGTGGCGGTTGGAACCGGCGTGTTAGTAGGCACCGGTGTAGGCAGGGGTAGCTCGTTGTAGATCACGATAGTTACTTCGGCGTAGCCGCCGTTAGTGGCGGCCATGGTTAGGCGCAGAGAAATAGCGCCGCGCGGCAACTCATCCATGTCCAGGCGATGCACGTCATTGGCATTCGGCACTGGATTGCGTTTGAACTCCAGTGGTTCCCAATCGCGGTTGCGTGGGCTTTCGCCGGGAGCCCATTCCAGCGTCCAGTCTTCGAAGTTATCGGTGGCGTCCGCAATGATGGTTATATCTATATTGTGTGAGTTGAATTGAGCTCCGTCGTTCGGGGAGACGATCTCCAGAGTGGGGTGGGGGTCATCGGCTTTGCAGGCGCGGATGGGTGAGAAGAAAATCGGATCCTCAAACCCGAGATCCTCGGCCCAATCCTTGCCGGCATCGGTTTGGGTAATCCACTTGATGCCCCACACATCGTCCACGTTGAGGGCGAATTCCTCTTCGGTGAAATCGTCGCATTCAGAGGAGGCCTCCAGCTTGGTCCAGGTATCGAAGCGCACGTCCTGCCAGAGATCTTCATCGGCATCCAAAGGCGGCTGGTCGACAGCAAAGATCTCGCGGCGTTGATCGTCGCAGTATTGAGAAGGCTCTGCTCCCGAAACGGAGCAGATCACCTCCTCCACGATGCCGGCCGGGGACACGAACCAGGACGGGCCTCCAGCGAGGCCGATGGCCTGCTGCATGAAGTCGGACCAAATGGGCGCTGCTCCTGTGAGGCCGCTGGTGCCTTCCATCGCAGCATTGTCGGGGTTGCCAACCCAGACGCCGACAGCCAGATCAGGCGTGTAGCCCAGGGTCCAGTTATCCCGAAAGTCGTCGGTGGTGCCGGTTTTGGCGGCCACTTGGAATGGCAGGTTGAGCACGGAGTTGGCACCGAACATGGGCCGGCGCGCTTCGTTATCCGATAGGATCGAGGAAATCAAGTAAGCGTGCTCGGGGCGTACTACCTGCTCGAGCGAAGGTTGCGGCGCCTCAAAAACCACGGTGCCTTCGTGATCCACGATGCGCGTGATAGCTATGGGGTTCACCCGGCGGCCGTAATTGGCAAAGATGGCGTAAGCGTTGGTCAGATCGAGAAGTTTGACCTCGCCGCCGCCCAGGGTGAGAGCCAACCCATACACATCGCGGTTCAGATCGGTGATGCCCATGCGATGGGCAAAGGCCACCAACCCTTCTTGTTCCGCCGTATCCGGATCGTCATAAATCCCGACATAGTTCAGGGCTTTGACGGCAGGAATATTGAAGGAATTGGCCAGCGCGGTGCGCAAGGTCACCGGGCCGTGGAAACGGTTGTCGTAATTCCTGGGGATATAGGGCGGGCGCGGGTCGTCCGGGTTGCCTGAAGGCGGGAATTCAGACTCCACATCCCAGATCAGGGTGGAAGGAGTCCAGCCCTTTTCAAAGGCGGCCACGTAGGTGAGCGGCTTGATGGAGGAGCCCGGCTGCCTGGGTGAGATGGCCAGGTTCACCTGGCCGTCGATGGTCTCGTCGTAGAAATCAGCAGAACCCACCATGGCGAGGATGTAGCCATCCGAGGGGCGGATGGCAACCAGGGCGCCGCTGCCCACATTCTTGTCGGCCAATCCGGCCACGTGCTGGCTGACGAGCTCCTGGGCCAGGTCCTGCAGCTCGGGGTTCAGCGTAGTGTACACGGTGAAGCCGGAGCGATAGATGGTCTGCGGATCATATTGTGCTTCGAGCAGGGAGCGAATGTAGGTGACCCAGTGAGGGTAGCGTAGCTGCACATCCGGCGAGGTGAAAGAAAAATCCAACATCTCCAGGCCCGCAGCTGCGGCCTCATCCAGCGAGACACATACGGGTTGCAGGTTATTGCTCACATAGATGCAGCCTCTTTCGTTGCTCAGCTTCACCATCAGGTTGAGCACCGAGGTCTGGCGCGCCAAAGCGACTTCCCGGTTGGTATACACGTCGTACACGGAAGGCGCCTGCGGGAGCCCCGCCAGCAGCGAAGCCTGGGCCAGGGTTAGTTGGCTGGCCGTGGTGCCGAAGTAGGTTTGCGCTGCAGCTTCCACGCCATAGGCCAGGTTGCCGAAGTAGATCTCGTTCAAATAGAGTTCGAGGATCTCGTCCTTGGAATAGCGCCGCGTGATCTCGGCGGCGAGGATGGCTTCGCGCACTTTGCGCATGTAGCTTTGCTGGCCGGCTTCCTCGGGGGTGAAGAGCAGGGCGCGGGCCAATTGCTGGGTAATAGTGGAAGCCCCGGAGACAACTTCGCCGCTGGAATAGTTTTGGAAAAAAGCGCGGAAGATGGCGCTGATGTTGAAACCGGGATGGCTGTAGAAATCCTCATCCTCCGTGGCCAGGGTTGCGGCGATCATATACGGGGAAATATCTTCCAGGGCCACGTAGGTGCGGCGGCCGGCATTAGGATCGAGGATCTCATACAGCAGATTGCCGTTTGCATCCAGGATGCGCGTGGTCTCGAACTGAGCGGCATGAGCGCGCAGGTCGTCCACACTGGGGAGGCTGGCGGCGATGGCACTGTACTGATACAGCACGAAGGCGACGCCTGCTACTAAAAGCAGGATGAGAGCGAACCCGCCGAAAATGAGGAGGCGGGGCAGGCAGCCCATGCGCCCAAAGCGTGCGCGGGCGGCTGCCCACCAGGCGCCAAAGCCGCCACCACTGACTTTGCTGGCCGGTCGGCGCGGCCGGCTACCGGTGTGCGGGCCGGTCTCGGCGGCTTTGCGCGGCCGCGGCATGCCGGACTCATCCATGAGCGGAGGCGCGCCGGGCGGGGTGTGGCCAAGAGGAGGAGGCGCGGGCGCCCACTCGCTATCCGGAGTGCCGGGGAAAATTGTGGGCGCTTCGTCCGGGGCAACCTGGCCGATCTTAATGGCGCGGCTGGGTTGCGTGTCGCGGTCAGGCTGCGCGCCGCGGAGAGGCTGCGGGTCACCCTTCGGGCGCGATACCTTCAGGGGCTGGCTGGGTTGGGTGTCGCCTATCGGGAGGTTGCCCTTTGCTGACCCCTGAGCGTCCTTGCCGGATTCTCGCCTGCTTCGATGGGAACGTCCCAATCCTTCTGTCATGATGGATTGGCAGGGCGGGAGGCGATGAGCGCCGTCCAGGTGCCTTTCATCAGCGTTTCGCCGGTTTGGTTTTTGACGTCCAAAGAAATGATGATGGAGCCGCCGCGGATGCGCGGGATGGCCTTGGTTTCTTTGACCTCGGTCTCCACGTGGATCGTATCGCCGATGTAAATGGGTTTAATGAACTTCCACTCGTTCACTTCGCGGAAGGCCATGATGGTGCCTTCCATGAAGCCCGTCTGCACGACCAGGCCGGAGGCAATGGAGAGTCCCAACAGGCCATGGGCGACGCGGGCGCCGAAAGGCGAAGCCTTGCTGAATTCGGCGTCGATGTGGATCTGGTTGAAATCCCCGGAAAGCCCGGCAAAGAGCACGATATCGCTCTCGGTCACCGTGCGGCCGGCGGTGAGGATGCGGTGGCCGACTTTGAATTCCTCAAAGTACATGCCGCGTTGGGCGGGGGAAGTGGGGGTCATTGATGCTCCTCCAGGGGACAACCCTGGGAGTGGGGGATTGGCGCGATTCTAGCATAAGGGTTCGATGAATTTTTATACTAGAATCCCGACGTGACCATGCGCGTTTTTGTTCCCTCAAAAGGCCTGTTGGCGGCCCTGCTTTTGCTGCTGGCCGCCGGCTGCAACTTCCCCGGCGCGGCGCCGTCGGCCTCACCTGCGCCAGGCGGCTCGGCCACTCCGGCCGTAGCGCAGCCCGCTGCAACGCCTACCCCTGCAGGCCCAGCGCTGCTGCCGCATGCGTTGTATTTCTTCAGCGAGCACAGTGGGAACCAACAGGTATGGAGGCTGGAGCGAGACGGGGTCAGCCAGCAACAGGTAACCCGTGAGGTCGGCGAGGTGCTTGCCTTTGATGTCTCCAGGGTGGATGGCAGCGTTGCCTTCATCGTAGACAATCAACTCTACATAGTGGATGCCGATGGCAATAACCGCCGTCTGATGGTGGACAACGGCGCCGCTGACGCACAGGCAGCCGACTATTTTTTCACGCAGCGGATCAGCGATCCGCTCTTCTCTCCCGATGGCCGCTATCTAGCCTTTGCTTTCAATGGCCTGTGGATCGTGGACTTATCCACCAACCAGGCCATTAATTTACTGGAAAATCAGACAGATGAAGATGGGGAGATCTATTATGCGCCGTTGGCCTGGGCGCCCAACAGCCAACAAATGCTGCTGAGCCTCGGCGGTGCGGAGGCCAGCACCCTGGCCTTCATGGATCCGGGAGCGGAGCAACTCGTAATCGAGGTTGAGAATGGGGCCGGCTTAGTGTGCTGCCAGGCCGCCTGGGTCTTGGACAGCAGTTCCGTACTGGTCGCCAGCCCTTACCTCGGCTTGATCGAACCCGGACTGTGGCGCTACGATGCGCGCACGGGCGCGGCCAGCCGGCTGCTTGAATCACAGGCGGATGGCTTGTTCCAGTTCGCAGGCTGGCCTCTGCAATTGGCAGATGGCAGCTTACAGTATTTCTTTGCCAGCGCGGCCGAGGTCCCTGAAGGCGATGCGCCGCTTTATATGGTGCACAGCGCGGCGGATGGGGTGGGCGGCCGCATTCAGTTGCGCGGTGACGCGTTCAGCAACATTGGCGAGGTGCTCTGGGCCGAGGATGGTTCGCTGGCGCTGGTCGTGCAGCGACGACCCGATGGGGTTGCTGGCGGTTCGGTGCTGGCGGCGTTCAGCGATGGGCGGCAATTGCAGTTGTTATTGGACGCGGCCCACCAATTGCATTGGGGACCGTAGGCAAGGGTGGGACGGAAGGCTAGGTTCCGGTAATCTTGCGGTACCCCCGATTGAAATAGACCAAGGGCTGCGGGTCGCCTTCTGAAAGCGAACCACAAGCCTGCACCTCGGCGATGAATACCGTGTGGGTGCCGGCATCGTGGCTGTCGACCACGCGGCAATCGAAGAAGGACAGCCCCTGAACAAGGATGGGGCTGCCAGTCCCCAGGCTGAAGAACTCCAACCCTTCGAAGCGATCGCTCAGATCGCTATCGCGGCCGGCGAAACGGTCTGAGAGAGCTTGCTGGTCCTGCTTAAGGATGGTTACGGCAAAAACGCCCGCCGATCGGACCAACTGGTAGGTGCGGGTTCTTTTCTCAAGAGAAATGGATACCAATGCCGGATCGAGGGAGAGGGAGGTGAAGGAATTTACCGTCATGCCATGCGTTACGCCGGCATGGCTGGCGGCTACAACGGTGACTCCGGTGGTCCAAAAACGGAGGGCATCGCGCAGAGAATCTGGATCGGGGCGCACGATCGCCTTGGGTTGTGGCGAAGCTTTCACCAGGGGATTGTAACCCGCGGTTGCAAAGCCCATGCCAACGAAGAATGGGTGATTGGATTCAGGCCGCAATTAAGGTACTATGTCTTCCCTATGCAACCGGATGAATTCGCCCCGGAAAATAGCCAAGCGACTGAAACGCCGCGCCCGCGGCGTGCCAGCATGAATGTGCTGGGGCAGCTTAGCATGGTCTTCGGCGTGTCTGCGCTGCTGGCTACGCTTTTCACTGCCTGGACGCCGCTGGGCTTACTGCCAACCGACGCCGCCGGGCAGATCGCCCAGTGGTTCTCCGGCGGCGGTAATCAGCAAGGTCCTGATTTCCCAACGCCCACGCCGCGCCCCAGGCCGTTGATCGGCATTGTGGCCGGGCACAGTGGCGGGGCGGACCCAGGCGCGGTGTGCCCGGATGGGCTCACCGAGGTGACGATCAACCTTGAGGTGGCAACGCGCGTCAAAGAGCAGCTCAGCGCAGCCGGATTCGACGTGGACTTATTGGAGGAGTTCGACGAACGATTGAACGATTATCAGGCGCTGGCTCTGGTTTCCATCCACGCCGACACCTGCGATTTTATCGACGATAACGCCACAGGCTTCAAAGTGGTGGCCGCCCTGGGCAATGACAATCCCGAAAAGGGCAGCCGCCTGGCCGCGTGCCTGAGCAGCCGCTTTGCCCAGGTGACAGGGCTGCGCTTCCACGCCGGCAGCCAAACGACGGATATGACCACCTATCATGCTTTTGACGAGATCGACCTCGAAACGACGGCGGCCATCATCGAGACCGGTTTTATGAATCTGGATCGCCTCATCCTGACCCAGCAGCCCGACCTGCTGGCCGAAGGGATCGCGCAGGGCGTGCTGTGCTATATCCATAATGAAGACGCCTCGCCTGCAGGGGAAGAATAATGGCGGCCAAGGTGAATTGGAGGGCTCTTTGTAAGGAAGCCAAGTCGGCCTTGGCCCGGGGCGAGCGCAACCAAGCGCGCCGTCTGGCGCACCAGGCAGCGAAAGCTGCCCCCGGACGTGAGGAACCCTGGCTGCTCCTGGCAGCTATGGCTGCGCCTGGGGCAAGCCGGGCGTACCTCAAGCGCGCCCTGCAGGTCAATCCGCGCAGCCGCCGTGCGACCCATGGTTTGCGTTGGGCGGAGCAACGACTGAAAGAAGGAAACAAGCGGCCCGAACGAGGTGACGCGGTGCTTGCCACTCCGCGTTTAGCCAACCTGGCGCTATTTGGGCTGCTGGCTCTTACCGCCTCTTTGGCGGCCTTTGCTTGGTTCCGCCCACCCGCTATCGATGAGGGGCTGCGGGCGATGGGAGTGGCGGTAGCCCATCAATTGGATGGCCTGGTGGCTTCGGAAACCGCAGAACCCACTGTGGCTTTTACCGCAACGTTCACCCCGTTTGCCACGATGACCTCGCTGCCCAGCGCAACACCGACGCCCACGTCAACGCCGCTGGCCACCGCGACGCCCAGCGCCACGCCGACCGCGGCTGTGGATCTGCAAATGGGCAGGATCGAAAAGTATTATGTCGAGCTTCCCGATGATCTGGAGGGCAGCGAGCGCTGGATCGAGGTGGATCTAGGTAATCAGACCCTCACGGCCTTCGAAGGAACAGACCTGGTGAAGTCTTTTTCCATTTCCAGCGGACGGCCCAACACGCCTACCGTGACCGGTGAATTCCGCATCTGGGTCAAGGTGCGCAACCAGACCATGTCCGGGCCTGGGTATTCGCTCCCTAATGTTCCCTGGGTCATGTATTTCTACAAAGATTACGGCATCCACGGCACCTGGTGGCACAATAATTTTGGCACGCCGATGAGCGCCGGCTGCGTGAACATGACCATTGATGACGCTCTGTGGATGTACGGCTGGGCTAGCGTGGGCACTATCGTGAAGGTGCACAACTAGACGGCGGCGTGGCCAGATCCGCCCGGATGATCATCAGGTAAGATCTCTTCGATGGCAAAGCATGCGCTATTTGACGGGTTAGTGGTCGATGAACAGGACCGCCCTGTAGGCGCGACCAAGGTGGGCGACGAGGCGTTCTATGTCGTCGACGATGCGGGTTTCCTGCGGCACATTTCTTCCGAGCACGTGGACCGGCAGGTATTAACCCAGATGGGCAAGATGCTGGAGGGCCATGAGACGGAACTTAGCCAGCAGGCGGCCAAGATGCTTGGGCAGGATGACATCTTCACCCGCGCGGCCATCGAGAAGCAGCTAGAGAATATGGACGCACAGTTCGACCAGGTGCTGCAGGCCGGCTTGCCCGAAGCCAGCCGGGCCTACCTGGGCATGTCCGGATTCAAGATCCGCATCGACCTACGCGGCGAGGTGCTGGAAATCCAGCAGCCCGGCCAGATCGCCCCCGAAGATGAATAAGCCTTAGTCGAGTTTTAGCAGAAAGCGATAAGTAAGCCAGGCAGCCAGCAGGCCGATAAGGATGGGGCCGGCAACGAAACCCGTCTGAATGGCGCCGTTGATCAGGGCGTTGTCAGGCGGAGTAATGGCGAACATGGTCCCGAGGTAATTGAGGCCGGCTACGGCGCCCACGCCCCCGGCCCATACCACTCCGCCGACAACCAGGGCGCCGAGCAGGGAAATGAATACATCCATCGGGGGCGGCCCATATTGTTCGTGCCCTTCATTGGTTGTGTGCGTCATCGAGTCCTCCAAAAAATTTCCGGCGCCATTATAGCAGTGATGCGAGGGTAGGGTGGCGGGATGCGGTATAATCCACGGGTTTGACCGCAGAAACCCGCTAAGGAACGAGAATGCCGAAACGAACTTATCAACCGAAGATCCGCCGCCGCTTGCGCGTGCATGGCTTCCGCAAAAGGATGGCCACTGCCACAGGCCGCGATGTGCTTAAGCGCCGCCGTTTAAAGGGCCGCCACACGCTGACGGTGAAAGCCAACCGGCACGTTAAGAAGATCAACTGGAAAAGCTGAACGGCTTTTCCTGTGTAGCCAACGGTGAAACGTGGATTTCGCCTCCGCAGGCCAATCGATATCAAACGGGTGCGGCGAAACGGGAGATCAACTGCGCACCCGTTTCTTGTGCTCCGATCGCTTGCGAATGAAGGGCAGGGCGTGCGGGTGGCGGTGATGGCCGGCCGCATCGTGGGCGGCGCCGTGCGGCGCAACCGGGCCAAACGATTATTGCGCGCGGCAGTGCAGCCGTTCCTGACACAGATGCGCCAGGATCACGATCTTCTGCTGATGGCCCGGCCAGGCATCCGCGAAGCCAATAGCACACAAGTACGCCAGGCCCTGGATGGCCTGTTAGCGAAAGCAAGATTGTTGAAGCCAGAAGAATGACCGTAGAGTTGTCGCATACGCATGGTGAAATCCAAGAGCAGCCTTCTCCTTCGCTGAAGGATTTGCCCGTCACCTTGGGCAACCTGCCGCGCCTGGCGCTGCTGCTACCCATTGTGTTCTATCAGAAGACATTTTCGCGCACATTACCGGCAGATACCTGCCGTTTCTACCCAACTTGTTCCCACTACACCTACCAGGCCATTTACAAATACGGGGCCGTAAAAGGTGGCTGGATGGGCTTCCGCCGCATCTTGCGGTGCAACCCGTTCAGCAAAGGTGGCTACGACCCTGTCCCGTAATTCGCGGAAAGATGAGACCGAAAGCAATGAAGAAAAAGCACTTTGCAGTTTTGATGCCCCTGTTGATCCTCAGTCTTTTCCTGTCTGCCTGCGGCAGCGCGGTCCCTGCAGGAGCCTGGCCGGGGATCACGTATGATGAAAGCCGAGGTCTTGTGTACCTGGCCTACAACCAATCCGTGCTGGCCCTGCGCGTTGAGGACGGTGTAACGCAGTGGAAATACCCCGCGGAGGCGCAGCCCGCATTCCAGGTCTTCTCCGCTCCGCAGCTGTCGGATGATCAGCAACTGGTCATAGGCACCTACGGGAACCAGCTCTACAAACTCAACCCGGACAACAGCGGAAATCCTGCGCCCAACTGGCCGTTCAACGGCGCCAGCAATCGGTATATCGGCAGCGCGTTGGTAGTGGGGGAGTCGATCTTTGCGGCTAATGCCGACGGACACCTGTACGCGTTGAATTTGGATGGCCAGCTGATCTGGCCTGACCAGGATAATCGAGGCCCGCTTTGGACCCAGCCGGTAAGCGACGGAGAGATCCTTTACATACCCTCCATGGATCACCGTATTTATGCGATCGAAATGGCAAGCGGGGACCCCGTGCCAGGGTGGGAGAATGGCCTGGATCTGGGCAGCGCTATCGTCGGCCAACCCGCGCTTAGCGAGGATGGCCTGTTGTTTGTCAGCACACTGGATAAGTCCATCGTAACGGTGGATACGCGCAACGGCGACCTGCTCGATCCGAACTTTGTTACACAAGGCTCCCTGTGGAGCGGACCGACCCTCATTGACGGCCAACTTTACATTGGGGATCTGGATGGCATGTTCTATGCGTTCGACATAAGAGGCAACGGGGAAGCCGATTGGACGCTGGACTTAGGCAGCGCGGTGACGGGGACGCCAGCCCTATTCGATGAACTCCTTTACGTGGCGACCGAAGCCGGGCAGCTTTTTAGCATCAGCCTGGACGGCAGTATTTCGGAGATTCCCCTGCTGGAAGCCTATCAGGCCGCCAAGTATGGCTCCCCGGTCGTAGCGGGCGACCTTTTGCTGATCGGCATGGTGAACAGCGATGTCATCCTGATCGCGGTGGACGCCAGCGGCAAGGTAGCCTGGCAGTATTCCCAGGCCCAATAGGAAAGGGATTCGCGATGTTCGAACCGATTATTGACGCATTTACCAATGTCCTGGTGTTCATCTATGGGCTACTCGGCCAGAATTTTGGCCTGGCCATCATCATCTTCACTATCCTGGTGCGTGTCGTCACCTATCCACTGAATACGCAGCAAATGAAGAGCGCCAAGGCCATGCAGGACTTGCAGGGCAATCCGAAATGGAAGCAGATGCAGGAGAAGTACAAAGGCAAGGAGAACCGCGAAAAACTGGCCCAGGAGCAGATGAAGCTGTACCAGGAATTGGGCATCAACCCCTTTGCCGGCTGCCTACCTACCATTATCCAGATCCCTTTGCTCATCGCGATGTACTGGGCGGTGACGCGCGCGTTAGCGGACACGCCTTTACAGCTGTTGGATTTCGCCCGCGATCTATGGGTGCCGGGGGCAGCGAATTTGGTACCCTTGCACAACCAGTTCCTGTGGATGGACCTGGCACAGCCAGAACGCCTGCTAATCCCCGGAATCCCCTTTGGCATCCCTGTCCTGGCCATCCTGGTTGCAGTGACCTCCTACTTCCAAAGCAAGATGATGACGCCGACGAATCCGAATGACCAGGGGGCGCAGATGGGGCGCATGATGAGCATCTATATGCCTTTGCTCATGGCGTACATTTCCTACATCTACGCTGCCGGATTGGCGCTGTATTTTGTAACCAGCAACATCCTGGGCATTGCTCAGTACTATCTGATGCGCCGCCCGAAGCCACAGGCAAAGCTGCCAGCCCCAGGCGTAAAATAGGCATAGTTTCGTAACCGAGATCGGATCACCTATGGAACATCGCCCCAACCTCGAAATGATCGCCCCTTCCGTGGAGGAGGCCATCCAAAAAGGCCTGGATGAACTCGGCCTTGAGGAAAACCAGGTCGATGTTCAGGTGCTCGATGAGGGCCGAGGCGGTTTGTTCGGCCTGGGCGGCCGGCAAGCGCGCGTGCGATTGACAGTTAAGGTATCCGGAGAGCGCGGCCTGGAGAGGAAGCCCGGCGCGCCGTTGGATACAGAGAACCTTCTGGCTATTACGCAGGCCACGGTGCAGGAATTGCTGGAGCACATGGAAATTCGCGCCGAGGTGGCTGTCCGCATGGGTGAGGCGGAGGCCGGGGATAGCGAGGCTCCCGTTATGGTGGATATCACCGGGGGAGACTTGAGCATCCTGATTGGGCGGCATGCCGAGACCCTGAATGCCTTCCAGCTGATCACCCGGCTGATCGTAGGCAAGGAGATCGGCCGCGCTGCCCACATAGTGATCGACGTTGAGGGCTATCGCCAGCGCCGGGAAGACAGCCTGCGCCAGTTGGCTGAACGCATGGCCCAGCAGGCGGTGAGCAGCGGGCGGCGCCAAGCTCTGGAACCGATGACCCCCGCGGAGCGGCGCATCATTCATCTGGCTTTGCGTGACAGCGCCGAAGTAACCACGGAAAGCACCGGCGAGGAACCCCGACGAAAAGTCGTGATCATTCCGCGTTCGTAGTTGTCATCCAGCCTCATCCATTGCTACAATTCAATCCATGAAACGCTTGGGCTCGCGGCTGGAACGCTGGGCGAGCGGCCGGTTCCCTGACGCTTACTATCGTCTGGTGCAGCGACCGCGGCTGCGCCTGCGCTTTGCTGCGGAAAAGGAGCTGGCCAACGGAGTCAGGCTTTCGCACAGCGAACGGCGCAGTATCCTGTTTTTCACTACGCAGAAGTGCGCTTCGCGCTACGTTTCCGGCGTCATCAACGCCTTGGCCGGACCGGCCGGCATGATGCATGCGGATTACGACGCCTATGTCAGCATGGTGCGAGTTCCCCCAGGGCAAAATCCGTTTGGCGGGGCGCTGCACACTTCCTTCGTGCCGCGAGGCTATTACTATGGACCGATCGGCACCTTCCGCAGCATTCCGGGGATGGATGAATATTCGGTGATCCTGCAACTGCGCGACCCGCGGGATATGCTCACCTCGCTCTATTTCTCTACCGCTTATAGCCATGCCGTTATCAGCCCCAAAATGATCCGCCGCCGAAAAGAAAGCCTGGCCATGACCATCGATGAATTCGTGACCTATGAGGTGGGCGAATATTTGCCGATCTACGAAGAATACTGCCGGCAATTGGCAAAGAACCCCCACATCCTTTTCCTGAAGTACGAAGATATGGTCTCTGATTTCGAGACCTGGCTGGATCGATTAGGCCGGCACATCGGATTGAACGATCAGGTGTCGGCGTTGGCGGGAATCCGAAAGGAAGCCAGCTTCTCGGTGCAGAGCGAGGACATCTATGCGCAGCGTCGGCAGGTGACGCCGGGAGATCACAAGCGAAAGCTGCAACCAGACACCATTAACCACCTTAACCAGGCTTTTGAAACGGTCCTACGCCAACTGCAATACTAGGGGATCAAGGCCCTGAACCTGGAGGCCCTGCGTTAGCGCAGGGCCTTTTTATTTTCGGTACACACAAATTCGCACAAACGTGACAGGTTGGGTTGCACGCTAACGCTTAGGCTACTTGGGCTGTTAATCGCTGACTGGCTGCTGCCGGTGAAGCGTTCAGGACTTTAACAATTCCATATCTGCGTTCTTTTTCCAAGCCAACCGCACTTGGGTCCCTTTTCCCGGAGCTGACTGCACCTGAAGGTTGGCCCCGATCATGGCGGCCCGCTCCTGCATGCCTGCCAAACCGAAGTGGCGGGTCGATAGGAACTCGGTCAGGCTCGTTGGGTCATTCAACTTGAACCCCATGCCGTCGTCTTCTACGATCAGGTCTATACCTTCAGAGGTGATCTGCCCGCGGAACGTGAGATGCTTGGCCTTACTGTGCTGCAAAACGTTCTCGCAGGCTTGCTGCGCAATACGGTAAATGTGCTGTTCCACCCTGTGGTCAAGGCGGGCGTTGCTTAACTCCATCTCGAAACGAACGAGTACTTTGGCATATGGTTTTTGAGCAAACTCGTCCGACAGGTCTTGCAGCGCATAGTACAGCCCCTGGTCCAGCAAGGGTGGGCGCAGGCTGTTCATCAGGCCGCGGACCTGCGCTACAAGACCCGCAAGCTTTTTGCCGAAGCCATCGTTGTACTGGGCATCGTCCACCAGCATGCCCAATTCGTTGATGCGCTGAAGCGTATCGTCGTGCAGCTCACGGGCCAGGTGAACGCGCTCCGTTTCCTGGCGTTCGATATCCGCCTGATAGAGAGCACGCAAGCGCTGAGCCTGGGCGATGTTGACCAGGGCAATGGCCATTTGGTCTCCCAGCGAGCGAAGCAAGTTCAGTTCCTCGTGCGAATAGTGATCATCGGGATCTTTGCGCCCCAGCAGCCATAGCCAGCGCGGTTCCCCGGACACCCTAAGAGGCAAGGCGACCCGGACCCAGGCGGAACCCTGTTTGGCCGGCTCGACCAACTGAAAAGGCCGGGTAAGCCGTGCCAGGGTCTGCTGTTCACGGGCGGTGGGCAGGTCGGCGCGTGTCGCAGCTTGCAGGTAGACGACAGCGTCAGAGGTGTCGGGCGCTTCGAGATCGATCAATGCCGACTGGCGAATGAGAAAGGTCGGCAAGGTCTCTTTGGTTAGGGTTTCCACCAGATGGCTTCGCAGGAAGCTGGTAGAGATGCGCCCCGCAAACTTTTCCAGCAGCGCGCGCGGCGGTACGGGAATATGCAGGAGCCGCCTTTCAACAAAACCCTGGAAGCGCTCGAAGCCATAGATGCTCAAAAGGGTAACGAACATTGCGGTCAGGATGATCGCCCCGCTGGCGTCGCTCAAGCCTGAAAATACCGAGGACAGGAGGGGAAGGATAAGCAAGGCCAACGTGACCAGGACAACGATGAACAGATAGATCGAGATCAGCCGGTTGGCGCGGAATTCCAGATCGCCAAGCTGCCTGCGGTAAACGACATAGAAATAGGCTCCTGGCAGGGCCAGCATCGAGAGCACATAGCCGGGCGCTGTTGTCGATACATCTGCCCGTACGCTCGCCAAGGCGAGAGCCAGCGGCGGGGTCACCGCCACGGCGACGGCAAAGAAAAGCAGGCCGATCTCGCCGCGCTCGCCCGGGCGCGCCAAATAGCGATAGCCCAGCAGGGAAACGCTGCCGAGTACTGCCGCCATGAAGACGTAGAGATGGCTGGCCTGCGATAACCAGCCCATCCCTTGCCCCAAGAATAGCAGGGCGGCTGCTGCGTAAAAAACGAGCCAGGCCCGTTGGGGGATCCTTCCCAGGGGGCGGGGGAGATTCCAGTGCAGATGTAAATAGATGGGCAGGCTCATCCACACCCCGGCGCGCAAGACAAAACCGCTGGCTGCAGCGCCCGAGTAGGAAATGGTGCCTGCCAGCAGCCAGATAGCGGTGATGTAATTGAAGGCCACCATAAGCGCCCAGCGCTCATCCTTGGGCCGCAGCAATAGCAGAGTGGCCGTGCCCGCCAACCAAAAAATATAACTGGCCAACCAAGTATTGATGAGCCGCGAAATGAATTCGCCCATGTTGAACCCGGGCACCGTCCAATTCACGGTCCTAGGCTCACTTTGGCCCTCGATGGAGAGCGTAAGGACCTCGCCCGGTTGGGCCAGGGGTAGCGGGTTGGCGCGGTGCGGGGAAAAGACGCGGTCCCATTGCTGGCCGTTGATGGCCAGGATCCTGTCTCCTTCGGCCAACCCGGATGGAGCGCCAGGAGGTACATGCACTTCGGCCACTTCGCCGGTTGTGCCGTTGTATTGAAAGCCGATGTAGCTGATGCCGTAAAAACGAACGTAGCTATAGAACAACAAAACGGCCAGGACGATCGCAGGCAGAAGTAGTTCGCCGATCCGCCGGATTGGAGACGCATTTTGCTCTCGCATCTTTATAAGGAAAGGAGGTGAGGCAGTCGAACGGGCATCAGCTACATGAGTTTACTAAACACCTGCTACCCTGACTATGAACAAAAGGAGCTAGAAAAATGGTTGCCATGCAGACCTTCTACACAGATTTGAGCTTTGCCGCAGAGAATATGGGATCCGCCTTTTCGGGCCTGTGGCGCATTGCCCGCGCTAGCCTGAAAGAGATCCTGGCCGTACGCTCTGAGTTGGCCTGGGACGCCTGGGCCGAATCCAAGTAACGACCGTACAGGCTGGCCGCGATAGCGGCCAGCCTGTAAGTCCAGAGGAGCTTATGACAAGCTACGAACGCGCACTCCGGCTGCTGACAGACCACCCCCACGTTCGTACTTGGCCCGAATTGGCCGCAGCCTGTGAACGGGCGCGTGCCCATCGCCCGATCGCCTGGGACTTCCCGCTGCGTGCCGCCCAAGCCGTTGGCGGGCAAGCGGAAGCAGCCATCCCGGCGGTGGCCGCCAACACTTGCACCCATATGGCGTTGATCCTTATCGATGACCTGTTGGATGAGGACCCGCGTGGGGCGCAGCATCGCCTGGGGGCGGGCCGCGCTGCCAACCTTGCTGCCGGCCTCCTGGCACTCGGCACCCAGGTTCTACTGGAAAGCAATTGCAGCGAACGCCTGCGGGCCGCCCGGGCTCTGAATGACATGATCCTGCGCACTGGTTACGGCCAAGACCTCGATGTGCAAAACCTCCAAACCGAAGATGCGTACTGGCAAGTCACACGGGCAAAGAGCTCGCCTTATTTCGGGACAGCGCTCTGCCTTGGCGCTTTATTCGGCGAGCGGCTGGATGCGGCCGAGCGTTTGCAGGAATTCGGCGAGCTCTTCGGCGAGATCATGCAGATCCACGACGACCTCAATGATTGCCTGGCCGTGCCGGCCAACGTGGATTGGATCCAGGGGCGCTCGCCTTTGCCGATCCTTTTTGCGCAAACAGTCGCCCATCCGGAGCGCGAACGATTTATGAAATTGCGCAGCCAGGTTGAGGATGCTGTTATCCTTGAGGAGGTGCAAACCATCCTGGTGCGCTGTGGGGCGATCAGTTACAGCGTGAACGAACTGATCCTTCGGCAGAAGAAGGCTGAAAAGATGCTAGCGGCAATGCGATTAGCCGACCCGCAGCCCCTGGCGCAATTGCTAGAGGAAGCCATCGCGCCTGTGCAGCACTTGTTTGCAAAGGTGGGGGCGGAATTCCCCGTAGCTAAGTAGGTTTGGCGGAGGATGGGTCAGTGAAGGGACTGATGAGTCCGAGTTTGCGCGCTTGCTCCGTGGCCGCGGACCGATTGCGCACGTTCAGGCGTTTGTAGGCTTTGGAAAGCAAATTGCGCACGGTCGAGGCGGCGATGTTCATGCGCTTGCCGATCTCTTCTGTGCTGATATTCGGGTAGGCAGCCGCCAGGGACAATGCTTCGCGCTGGCGTCTGCTCAACAAGCCGCCCTCGGCGGAACCGGACAGCAACCCGCGCAATTTGCTGGAAAGATACACTCCACCTGTGCTGACTAGCGCCACGGCTTCGGCCAGGTGAATGATGGCCTCGCGATCCTCTTTCAGGATGTAGCCACTCGCCCCGGCTTCCAGCAGCGCCTTGACCAGATTGCGCTGGTCGTGCATGGAAACGATCAGGATGGACATGGCGGGATAGGCCTTGCGCAGGCGCGGCAGGAGGTAAATGACCGGGTACGGGCCGCGGTCCTCCTCGGAGTTGGGCACGTGAATATCGAGCAGAAGGACATCGATCTTCTTGTTCTTTAGCAGCTCATCCAGTTCGTTTCCATACATCGCTGAACCCACCACCTGGATGTTTTTGTTGGCAGCCAGACGCAGCGTGTAACTATCCACCGCGCTTTGATGGTCGTCCAATATGGCGACGCGGATCTTTGAGTGTGAGGAGCCTTTGCTTTTCATTCCCACCTCGCTACGGCCAAAGCCAGTTGGTCTATCTACCACAGTACAAATGCCTACGATTTGAATACACGCGCCTATTCCTAAGAGTGACTTTTTCCTTTATAAGAACTCTACTACCATAATCCTTAGCCCACCCCGTGCCATCAGTCCGAGGGGTAAGACTGGTGGCATTCGCTTTAAGTCTGCGGCGCTTTTTCAATTCTGACTCCAGCCATTATATCAACGGAACAATTCACGGCGCATGATAGAATTTTTCCACAAGCCCCTATAGCTCAGTGGATAGAGCACTGCCCTCCGGAGGCAGGGACCTGCGTTCAAGTCGCAGTAGGGGTATACGCAGTCGCAAATGCAGCGCCTGCTAGGGGAGTTTTTTTGCTCGGCTGCCGAGCAAAAAACTCCATGTTGCTTTCTGCGGCTGGCCGACTTCTCTCCATGAGGCTTTCAATGTAACAAGTTTTCATGCGGCCAACGATGATCGCCAGATGGCGGGAGCCTTGCATCCAAGAGCTTTATCCCGTTCTTCATAGAGACAAATATCCCTACCTGAACGTGGGTGCGAGCACTATAATCGGCTGGATATCCAAAAATGGAGGTGCCTGTGGCACGCATAGCGATTAATGGCCTTGGCCGCATCGGCCGGGCAGCACTACGCTTGATTCTGGACTCAAAAGAATTGGAATTGGTGGCGGTGAATGACATCGCCCCGGCGGATAACATCGCCTATCTGGTGAAGTACGACTCCGTGTACGGCCGATATGGGGAAGAGGTTTACGCCAAGGACGGCACGCTGTATGTCGACAAGAAGAGCTTCAAGTTCCTTAGCGAAAAGGATCCTGGCGCTCTGCCCTGGAAAGAGCTGAAGGTCGACATCGTTATCGAGAGCACCGGGCGCTTCACCGAGAAGGCCGACGCGGGCAAGCACATCGAGGCTGGCGCCAAGTACGTCATCATTTCCGCTCCCACCAAGAGCGACGACGTTCCTACGATCGTCTATGCCGTCAACGACCCAGACCCCAGCGCGCACATAATTTCCTGCGCAAGCTGCACCACCAACTCGCTAACTCCGGTTATCGAGGTCATCGGACGCACTCTGGGCATCCAGAAGGCCATCATGACGACCGTGCACGGCTACACCGCCGGGCAGGGTATCGTGGACGGCCCCAACAAGAACCTGCGCCGCGGCCGGGCAGGCGCCATCAACATCACGCCCACCAGTACCGGCGCGGCCATCGCAGTCACCAAGGCGCTGCCGCAATACAAGGGGAAATTCGATGGCACGGCTTTGCGCGTTCCTGTGCCCGTCGGGTCGGTCTCTGATATCGTGATCCTTACGGAAAAGAACACGACCAAGGAAGAGGTCAACGAGATCCTTACCAAGGAGGCCGGGTCGAAACGCTATAAGGGAATTCTGGGGGTGACAAACGATCCCATCGTTTCGACGGACATCATTGGGGATGACCGGGCTTGCATCGTGGACCTGCAGCTGACCAAGGTGGTGGACGGCAACTTGGTGAAGATCTTTGCCTGGTACGACAATGAGTGGGGCTACACCAATCAGATGATCCGCCAGGCCAAGGAAATGGCCGCGTCGCTGAAGTAGAAGGAACAAACTCGAGTTCCATAATAAGGCCCGAGCGATCGGGTCTTTTGTTATCACAATTTGAACAAGGCGGATGCCCGAATGCCACCAGAGCGTTTGTGATAATATTTACAAACAAGCCGATCTTCGCCCTAGGCTCATATGCAAACGCGCACCTTCCTGCAAATCGAGAATCTCTCCAAAAGCTACACCGAGGGTGAACAGTGCCACGCGGTGCTGCGCGGTGCGAGCCTTACCATCCCGCGCGGCGAATTCGTGGCGCTGGTAGGCGCCAGCGGCAGCGGCAAGAGCACCCTGCTCAACCTGTTGAGCGGCATCGACACCGCCGATAGCGGGGCTATTTGGGTGGAAGGGCGCGATGTGGTGGCGATGAGCGAAAGCCAGCGCACACTTTTCCGCCGCCAGAATATCGGCTTCGTGTTCCAATTCTTCAACCTACTACCCACGCTCACGGTCCTGGAGAATGCTGCGCTGCCCCTTGAGCTGGCCGGGGCTTCGGCCAAAGAGGCCGGGGGCAAGGCCGCGGAACTGCTAGGGCAGGTGGGTTTAGGTGACAGGGCCGGCAGCTTCCCAGACCGGCTTTCGGGCGGGGAGCAGCAACGCGTGGCCATCGCCCGCGCCCTGGCGCACGATCCACTGCTGGTGCTGGCCGATGAGCCTACCGGCAATCTGGATGAGGAGACCGGCGCCCAGGTTATGGATCTGTTGGAGCGTTTGACCCGCCAGGCCGGCAAGAACCTGATCATGGCTACGCATAATTTGGACAATGCGCGGCGAGCAGATCGGGTCGTACATGTGCACGAAGGGAAGCTGGTTGAAGAGGCAAAGAGTAGAGCTGAAACATGATGGCCGCTCGACTTGCAGAACAAGGCTATTCAGAGGATTTGACCGTGGGGATTCCTCGCTGGTCTATTTCTCCGACGGACGGTGCCTTTGCGCCCGCTCGGAATGACAAAAAGGGGAGCCGCGCCGACCGTGTGGTGCATGTGCACGAAGGCAGGTTGGTGGAATGAACAGAAAGACCCCGCGCACTCCGCCCACATTGTTCAAGGTGGCGTGGCGCTATTTATTGAGCCACCCGCTGCAATCGGCGCTGATGCTGCTGGGCATCGCGCTGGGCGTGGCGGTAGCGGTCAGTGTGGACATCGCCAACGCCAGCGCGTCGCGAGCTTTCGACTTGAGCGTGGAAGCGGTGACCGGGCGCAGCACGCATTACATCTCGGCCGGCCCCAGCGGCATCCCCGAAGAAACTTACGTTGCGTTGCGCCGCGCCGGTCTCGAAATTCCCATGGCGCCCATCCTTACCCAACTCATCTCGTCTCCAGATCTTTGGGGTATTCCACTTCAACTGCTGGGCATCGACCCCTTTGCAGAGGAACCCTTCCGCAGCTACCTGTTCAGCGACGAGGTGCAGGTTGACCTGCAACAGATCGGCGCCTTCTACAGTGTGCCCGGCGCCGTCCTGATCTCTACGGACCTGGCTGAGCGATACGGGGTGAGCGCCGGCGAACCTATCGCAATGCGCATCAGCGGCCGCAGCCAAACCGGGTTTATCGCCGGCCTCATTGAGCCGCGCGACTCGCTAAGCCGCCGGGCTTTGGAAAACCTGGTTCTGGCCGATATTTCCACCGTCCAGGAATTGAGCGGACGCCCGGGAGTCCTGGAGCGCATCGATCTGATCCTGCCGCAGGAGGGCGAAGGGGCTGCCATCGCCCAATTGCAGGATTTGCTGCCGGCTGGCGCGGAGATCCTGCCTGCGGAAGGCCGCAGCCAAGCCGCCGAGCAGATCACGGCGGCCTTCCGCACCAATCTCACGGCCTTAAGCCTGCTGGGGCTGGTGGTCGGCCTCTTCCTGATCTACAACACCATGACCTTTTCGGTCGTGCAGCGCCGCCAGGTGTTCGGCACTTTGCGGGCGCTGGGCGTTACGGGCCGCGAGATCTTTATCCTTGTCCTCGGCGAGGCCCTGCTGGTCGGGCTGGTCGGGTCTTTGTTGGGCCTCGGACTAGGCGTGGTGATGGGCCGCGGCGCGGTGGATCAGGTTGCGCAGACGATCAACGACGTCTTCTTTACCCTCACTGTGCGCGAGGTGAGCCTGCCCGTTTCCAGCCTCTTAAAGGGTGCGTTGCTCGGTTTGGGGGCCAGTTTCCTGGCGGCGCTGGTACCTGCCTGGGAGGCCGCCAAATCTCCGCCGCGGCGCATCCTGTCGCGCTCGCACCTCGAGTTGATCTCCGCTAAGGTCCTGGGTCGCGCTGCTTTTGTGGGCGGGTTCATGGCGCTAGTCTCCGGCATCCTGCTGGCCACTGTTGAGCTCAGTCTCACCGCCAGCTTTGCGGGTACCTTCGGCGTCACCATCGGCCTGGCGCTGACCACGCCGTGGCTTACGCAGCGCCTGATGCCCCTGGCGGCGCGCCTGCTGGGACGGCTCATCGGACCCTTGGGCCGCCTGGCGCCGCGAGAGGTAGCCGCGTCCGCCAGCCGGACTTCGCCGGCCCTGGCAGCCCTGATGGTGGCCGTGGCAGTCACCATCGGCGCCAGCCTGATGATCGGCAGCTTCCGCGGTTCGGTGATCACCTGGCTGGACCAGATCTTGAGCAACGATATCTACGGCTCGGTGGCCGGCGCTTCCCTGGCGGAACCTGCCGTGCCTATTGACGCCGAGATCATCGAACAGGTTCGCAATTGGCCGGGCCTGGATACCTTGCACTTGTTACGTAATATCGAAGTGGATTCCCCGTACGGACCGATCACCATCAGCGCCAACGACAATCCCAATGATGGCAACGAGCAGTTGTATTTGGAAAAGCAGGGTACGGGTACAGAAGTGTGGCGGGCCGTCCAGACGGGGGCAGTGATCATTTCGGAGCCGCTGGCCAACCGGCTGGGCTTGCGCATGGGAGACAGCATCTCACTCTATACGCCTCAAGGCGAACACAGCTTCCCGATCGTCGGCGTGTTCCGCGACTACACCTCCAGCCGCGGCAATGTAAGCATGTGGCTGGGCGTATATCGCCAGTTGTGGGGCGACCAGGCGGTGACGGCCTTCTCGGCAGGGGTGAGGGCGGGTGAGGATGTGGACGCGATCGTGACCGGCATGCGGCAAGAGCTTAGCCAGACTCAGTTCCTCAACATCCGCTCGAATGCCGGCTTGCGCGCCGAAACGCTGGAAGTGTTCGACAGGACTTTTCTGATCACCTATGCCTTGCAGATCATCACCACAGGCGTGGCCTTCGTAGGCGTGCTCAGTGCGATGCTCGCCTTGCAGCTCGAGAAGCAGCGGCAAATGGGGATCCTCAAAGCCATCGGCTTGCTGCAGAGCCAACTTTGGGCGCTGACGCTGCTGGAGACCGGCCTGATCGGCGCGGTGGCCGGCTTGCTGGCTCTGCCTACCGGGTACATCGTGGCCGAGATCCTCCTGCAGCTGATCAACAAACGTTCCTTCGGCTGGAGCCTGCAAATGCAATTGCAGGCCGCTCCATTTATTCAGGCCGTGTTGATCGCCGTGGGGGCTGCATTGCTGGCCGGCCTCTATCCAGCCTACCGCGCCAGCCGGCGCAGTGCGGCCGATGCGATGCGCTTTGATTGAGATGCGCAGACCCATCCTTTGGATTCCGCTTCTGCTGATCTTGGCCGGTGGGCTGGCGGCCGTACTGTTTCTGCGGCCAGCAGAGATGGACGAGCGACTGGCGGCGCAGGTGCTGGTGACGCCTGCCGCCATGGAAGGATTCACCCGTGCGGATGGGCTGCGCCCGCTAAGTTTTCCGTCCGATTTCGGCCCGCATCCCGACTATCGCACCGAGTGGTGGTATTACACCGGCAACCTGGATACGGAGGATGGCCGTCACTTTGGCTATGAACTCACCTTCTTCCGGGTCGCGTTGCTTCCGCCGGACCTCGCAATTCCCAGAGAGAACAATTGGGCCACGAACCAGATCTTCATGGCCCATTTTGCGCTGACCGACGTGGAAGCAAAGGAATTCCACGCCTTCCAACGCTATGCGCGAGGCGCGGCCGGCCTGGCCGGCGCGCAGACCGATCCCTACCTAGTGTGGTTGGAGGATTGGAAGGTCGAGCAAGTTAGCGAGAATGAGTTTCGCCTGCATGCAGCCAATGAGGGTCTATCCGTAGACCTTCAGCTCGTGGATGACAAAGGGCCGGTCTTGCATGGCGATGGCGGCTATAGCCAGAAAGGGCCAGAGGCTGGCAACGCCTCGTACTACTACAGCCAGACTCGCCTGCTTACCGATGGATCCATTCAGGTTGGTGATGAGAGCTTCGCGGTGAGCGGTTTGAGTTGGAAGGACCACGAATACAGCACCGCGGTGCTCTCCGCAGGGCAGGTGGGATGGGACTGGTTCGCCATCCAGCTGGATGACGGCTACGAGTTGATGCTGTATCAGATCCGCCGGGAAGATGGCAGCGCGGACCTGTTTTCCAGCGGATCGCTGATCGGCTCGGACGGCAGCACCCGTCATCTCGCCCGGGAGGAGTTCACTATCGAGAGCACGGGCATCTGGCATAGCCCGCATTCGGATGCGGATTATCCGATGGGATGGCTGATCAATATCCCCGGCGAAAACCTACAATTGACCTTGACGCCTTATCTTGTTGACCAGGAACTGAATGTCACCACGATCTATTGGGAGGGGGCGGTGCAAGTCACCGGAATGCACGATGGCCAAACCGTTGGGGGTAGCGGATACGTGGAGCTGACCGGCTACGCGGAAGCGTTCAACGGGGATTTCTAAAATCCTTATAGAGACAAAAGTGATACAATGCACAAAACGATTTAGGAGAGACTAATGAGCAAGAGAATTTCTGTTTTGGTTGTCCTGCTGGCGGTTTTGGGGGTCCTGCTGGCGGCATGCGGCACCCCCACGCTTAAGATCACTCTGATCGCCCAGGACATCCACTGGAACCTGACCACGATCAATGCCAAGGTAGGGCAGCCCATCGAGATCACTTTGCGCAATGAAGGCGCCCTGGACCATAACCTGGTGATCGAGGAATTCGACATCGACGAATTGGTGGCGCCGGGCGCGCAGGCCGTGGTCACGTTGACCTTTGACGAAGCTGGAACATACGCCTATATCTGCAGCATCCCGGGCCACGAAGAGGCCGGCATGGTGGGCGAGATCATCGTTCGGTAGCGGAACCCGTAGTAAGCTCACAAGGAGCCGGCCATCCGCCGGCTCCTTTCGTTAGCCTGGAGAATAGCAACTCCACTTGCCATCGGGTAGAATTTTCCCGTTAGGAACCCCTCCACAATGAGATATAAGCCCCCATATACCCTGCTTAAAACGGGCCGCGGCCGAGCCGGACGAGGCCGCATTGGTTTCTACGTTCTGGCCGGCCTGTCTTTGCTGTTGGTGGCTGGCGGTATGTTCCTCACCGGCAGCTGGGTATTCGCCGGCGGGCCGGCGGCCCTGTTCCCCAGCGACACGCCAACGCCCACGGCGACCTTCACGCCCAGCAATACGCCGACCATCACCCCCACGTCCACCGAAACGACAATCCCCTCCACGCCCACGGCCTCTGCGCCCTTCTCGTATACGGTGGTTTCCGGCGACACGATTTCGGCCATCGCCGAACGCTTCGACGTCAACTTCATTATCATTATGCTGCTCAACGGGCTCAGCAACGACAGCGTCCTGGCCGTAGGCCAAGTTCTGACCATCCCCGATCCGAACATGGAAATCCCAACTCCCACGGCCTTACCCACCAATCTGCGCCGGGGCGATGAAATCCTATACTTCGTGATGCCCGGCGATACCCTGGCTGGGATCGCGGCTGAATTCTTCAGCACTGAAGATGCGATCATCGACGCCAACGACTTGGATGACCCCAATTCGATATTTGTGGGCCAATTGTTGACCGTGCCCGTGAACTTGATCACACCAACGCCGGGTCCTTCGCCGACGCCGTTGCAGACAGCAACGCCAACGTCGTAAAAAAGCCCGCTAGAAGCGGGCTTTTTTTGTCGGCGCAATCCCTCCACCCATTCATGGCGGCAAAGTAGGAGGGGAAGATGTGGCAGAAGATGGTGCGCCAGTGAGAGGTGTACCTGAGGGTCCTTCGCTGGACTTAATCTCAAATGGGAGACGCGTCTATACCCGCTCAGGATGACAAGGGGATGGAAGCCCGCTGGGACAGGCGGGCTCTTTTGTTGGCTACGCTAGGTAGCGAAGAGGGTGTGGCAGAAGATGGTGCGCCAGTGAGAGGTGTACTTGAGGGTCCTTCGCTGGCCTTATTCCCCACAATGGGAGTCGCGTCTCTACCCGCTCAGGATGACACGTGGGTGGAGACGCGCTGGTATCTGCTCAGGATGACACGAGATAGAGAGACGCGCTAGCACCCGCTCAGGATGATACGGGGATGGAGCCGCGCCTCCACCCTCCCAGAAAGACAGAAATCAAAGTGCGCGGGCTTTTTAGTCTTTGTTCACGACCACAAAGATCATGGGCCGGCGCTTTGTGGCATCGTAGAGGAAAGTGCGCAGGTTCTGCTCCACGCTCTCCTGCAAATTGCCATTTGCCTGCGCCACCACCTTCTCGATGTGGCGGCGAGTTTCCGCCAAAAGCTGCTCGGAGTCGCGCAGGTAGACGAAGCCACGCGTGATGATCTCGGGTGCGGCCAGCAAACTGCCGCTAGCGTCGTCCAGCTTCAGGTTCACGAAGATGAAGCCATCGCGACCCAGCGCCTCGCGCTCGCGCATCACTGCCGGGCCGATGTCGCCGACGCCGGAGCCGTCCACGAAGACATAGCCGCCGGGCACACGTTCTGCCAGGCGCATCTTGCCCTTGAGGAACTCCACGGCCTGGCCGTTCTCGATCACGGCCACACGCTCTGCCTCGAGGCCTACTTGTTTGGCAAGGGCGGCGTGCTGGTGCAGATGGCGCAGTTCGCCGTGGACAGGGATCAGGTATTTGGGCCTGACCAGGTTGAGCATGAAGAGCATCTCTTCCTGGCCGGCGTGACCGGACACGTGCACAGAGGCGATCGGGTCGTACACCACCTTGGCACCGCGCTGGAACAAGCGGTTGATCACCTTGTAGACGGTTTCCTCATTTCCCGGGATAGGATGAGAGGAAAGTACAACCGTATCGCCGGGGATCAGATCGAATTGTCGGTTGGTTCCGGTGGCCAGGCGCCCAACGATGGAAGAAGGCTCGCCCTGGGAACCGGTGCACATCAGCACAACGTTCTCGGGACGCATCTTGAGGGCATCCTCGATAGGCACCACCAGCTCGTTGTCGAGCTTGAGGTAGCCCAGCTGCACGGCCATCTTGGCGTTCTCGCGCATGCTGGTACCCACGAAGGCCATCTTGCGGCCGTGCCGCTCGGCGGCCTGGGCTACCTGCTGGATGCGGGAGATGAGCGAGGCAAAGGTGGCCACCAAAATGCGGCCCTCGGCCTCGCGGAAGACTTTGTCAAAGGCCGGGTCGATGACCCGCTCCGACGGGGTCCAGCCGGGCTTATCGGCGTTGGTGGAATCGCCCAGCATGGCCAGCACGCCGCGGCCGGCGAATTCCGCCAGCTTGGAATAATCGGTGGGCCAGTTATCTACCGGGGTATGGTCTAGCTTGTAGTCGCCGGTGTGCACGACCAGGCCGGCGGGGGTGGTGATGCCCAGCGCCACGCAATCGGGGATGGAATGGGACATGTGGCAGAACTCGACCTTGAACTGGCCGATCTGCACGGTGTCGCCGGCGTTGACGGTGTGCATCTCCGCCTTATCGTGCATGCCGGCGCGGGCCAGCTTCACTTCCAGCAGGCCGCGGGTCAGCGGGGTGGCATAGATGGGCGCGTGGATATCTGCCAAGACGTGATGGATGGCGCCGGTGTGGTCCTCGTGGCCGTGAGTGACCACGATACCCTTCACCCGTTCACGCTTATCCAGCAGATAGCGATAGTCGGGGATGATGTAATCGATCCCCAGCATGTCGTTCTCCGGGAACATGATGCCGGTATCGACGACGAGGATATCGCCGCCATATTCGAACACGGTCATGTTCTTGCCGATCTCCCCCAGGCCCCCCAGGGGGATGATGCGCAAGATGTCGCTGTGGTGCGCGGCGGCTTGCGGGCCGCCCGGCGCGCTTTGTTTCTTCTTCTTACTCATAATTCTTATTTCCTTTTCCTTCGGCACCGGGCGTAGAGCCCGGGCCGGTAATTAAGTTCTCTTTGTTAGGGAGGGTCAGCCAATAAACAAAGTACCCCGACGGTTTCCAGCCGGGGTACTCATCTGTCTTGGGCGTTGCCACCCTGCTGCAAAACTGCTTCCAGTCATACAGGCCGATGCTGCGGGCCGAAATTTCACTTTAACAAGAAGAATTATAGCACAGATGAGGCGCATAGGGACATTGGAGGCAGGTGAGCAAAATCTACGCCCGAGGTAACTCGGAAGACAGGATCCTGGGGATCCCTCGCTGGTCTCCCTTCTCGATGGGGATGAAGGCAGTGGTCCATTGATAAAATGGCAAGGGCAGTGAACAGGGAACAGGGAACAGGGGGCAGACGCCGAGCGTACAAGAAGTAATGCATCACTATAGGAGTTGCAGGCTCGTTTTCATCACATCACACCATTCGCCACAAAGGAGAAGCCATGCAAAAGATCACAACTTTCCTCTGGTTCAACGACAGCGCTGAAGAAGCGATGAAGCTATATTGCTCGATCTTCAAGAACTCGAAGATCGTGAGCATCGATCGCTACGGCAAGCGGCCGGAAGGCGCGCCTGCCGACATCCCCTGGCCCGAGGGGAAGGTGCTCACCGGCGTCTTCGAACTGGATGGCCAGCGTTTCATGGCCCTCGACGGCGGGCCGCAGTTCCCGTTCAGCGAAGCGATCTCTCTCGCGATTGAGTGCAAGGACCAGGCGGAGGTCGATTATTTCTGGGAGAAACTGACCGAGGGAGGCGAGGAAGGCCCCTGCGGCTGGCTGAAGGACAAGTTCGGCGTTTCCTGGCAAGTGGTGCCCAGCGAGTACGGGCGCATGATGGCCGACCCGAAAGGGACGCCTGCCCAGAAGGAAGCGATGATGAGCGCGTTGCTGCAAATGAAGAAGCTTGACATCAAGGCGCTGCGCGAGGCTTACGAGAACGGATAGCCAATGAAGCTCACTCAGATCAATCCAGATGCACTGCACAAGAATCCCGCCTTCTCACAAGGCATCTCCATCGAAGGAGCCGCCAAGCAGAGGGCGCTTAGCGCCCACAGCTTTACTATCGGCGGGCATATCAGGTAGACTTGCGCCTTTGCTGCTATGAGAGAGCGAAGGGTTAACCATTGACAATTGCCACAAAGGTCAACGCGCAAGTCCTCCCTATTACTAAGCGGCGTACGTTCGCTATTATCTCGCACCCCGACGCGGGCAAGACCACGCTGAGCGAGAAGATGCTGCTGTATGCCGGCGCCATCGACCTGGCCGGCCATGTGCGCGCCCGCCGCACGCAGCGCGCCACGGTCTCCGATTGGATGGAGATGGAAAAGAAGCGCGGCATCTCCATTGCGTCCAGTGTGCTGCAATTCGACTATGCCGGCTATGTGATCAACTTGCTGGATACGCCCGGCCACCAGGATTTTTCCGAAGATACCTACCGCACCCTGGCGGCCGTGGACAGCGCCGTGATGGTGCTGGATGCGGCCAAAGGCGTGGAACCCCAGACGCGCAAGCTGTTCGAGGTATGCCGGCTGCGCGGCATTCCCATCTTCACCTTCATCAACAAGATGGACCGCCCGGCGCGCGATACCTTCGCGTTGCTGGATGAGATCCAGGATGTGCTGGGGATGCAGCCGGTGCCGTTAAACTGGCCTATCGGGGATGGCGTTAACTTCCGCGGCGTGTTCGACCGGCAAGCCGGGCAGGTGCATGTCTTTTCCCGCACGGAACGTAACGAGAAAAGGGCGTTGGATACGCTCTTGTCCCTCGATGAGTTCCATGAACAGAACCGCGGTGAGGGTTCGTCCCTGGGTGACAAGCTGGTGCAGGACCTGGAGCTGCTGGACGGCCTGGACATCCACCTGGACAGCGAGGCGGTGCTGGAGCAGAAGCAGACGCCGGTGTTCTTTGGCAGCGCGCTGACGAACTTCGGCGTGGAATTATTCCTGCACAAATTCCTGGAGCTTTCCCCGCCGCCGCAATCCTATAAGACCGACGGAGAAGAGATCTCGCCCTTAGAAGGAGGCTTCTCCGGATTCGTGTTCAAGATCCAGGCCAACATGGATCCCAAACACCGCGACAGTGTGGCCTTTCTGCGGGTGTGCTCCGGCGTTTTCGAGCGCGGCATGAGCCTGGTGCATGCGCCCACGAAACGCGAGCTGCGCTTCCCGCGCACCTACAAGACCTTTGCTCGCGAGCGCGAGACGGTGGACACAGCTTTGCCCGGCGATATTCTGGCGCTGCCCAACAACGGGCAGATCTCGATCGGCGACACTTTTTACGTGGGCAAAAGGGTGGAATACGAAAGGATGCCGCGCTTTGAAGCCGAACACTTTGCGGTGCTGACCAACCGGGATGTACTGAAGAACAAGCAGTTCGACCAGGGCCTGCGCCAACTGGAGACCGAAGGCGCCATCCAGGTGCTGTATAACGTGAACGCCTCGCGGCGCGAGCCGATCATTGCCGCAGTGGGCATGCTGCAGTTCGAGGTGGTGGCGGCTCGCCTGGAGAACGAATACGGCGTGCGCACGCAGCTGGAACCGCTGCCCCACGAAATGGCGCGCTGGCTGCAGATCGGCGAGGGCGTATCCATGGATGCACTGGCGCGGCAAGACACCATCCTGGCGCAGGATAGTAAAGAAGAATACGTGATGCTGTTCAAGCATAAGTTCATGCTGGACCTGATGCTGGAACGTTTTCCGGCGGTTACCTTCTCCAAGATCAGTGCGGCGTAGGAGGACGAACCACTGCAACATGCAGTGATGGCACTGCATTTGCGGTGAGGTTAGTGTGGGGGCGAGGCGCGTTGTAGGTGTTGTAGATGTTGTCGGTGTTCTCGATGTGGTCTTCCCCCAGTTTTGTGGACACGGTTAATGTCCATGAGACTGCTCGTACTC
>JBBDXR010000017.1:0-26908 GCA_040902205.1 Anaerolineales bacterium
GCGGGGATTCCATTAAGCTAGCCGATTTTGTGTCCAACTTCTGGGGTGCACTTCAACGACACCACACTGCCTATTTGCAACTTGACAAGCTGCCGATACGCGACCGGGGTCGGGGATCGATACTTTGACAACCCTGTGGGGGAGAGGTCTGAACGGGAGAGTGTTCCCCATGAGCTGAATTAAAGCGGGTAAGCCGAACTGTGGGGAGAAGTTGAGGTTCGTGTCAAGCAAGTGGAGGAGCGGCGAATACGGTGAGTGAAACGCTGGTCCTGCATTTTCCAGCGAATCCCGCCGGGAAAGGACCTTTCGAGTTACTCTTCGCGGAGTTTACACTGAGCGGAGCGAACGTGCTCAGAGTTGCACAAAGAGGAAATGGGGCGAACCGCATTTCCAGTGAATCCTGGCCGAAATAGAAGAGCTCACGTTACTCTTCGCTGCCCCTTCGCTACGCTCAGGGCGGCGGCTCAGAGTGGCACAAAAGGGAAAAGGGCGGCGATGTGGTCCGCTCGGTGAAAAGAAAAGCGGGCGCACTGCAGTGCGTCCTTTTCCCTTTAGAGCGTTGTATTTTGCGGACCCGAGTTGATTCGGTCTACCTGATCGATTTAGGTCTGGAAAACCCCGAGGTAATGCCGAGCAGATCCGTGACGGTGGCCGTGACGTTGGGGCCAGTGAGTTGACTGGTGAAGGAGAAATAGCCGTTGGCATCTGCGGAGACCGAGCCTTCATAAATCAAGCCCTGACCGGCGGGGTCGGAGAAAATCTCCACAGTACAAAACGAGCAGGCCGTGCCTGAGACGGTTGTGCCAGTCACCTGAGTAAGAAGCGGGGAGGGCAGTTGGAGGTTGCCAGCGTCGTTGAACTCAATACCAGATCCTGCGTTTCCGCTTATCGAATTTGCGTGCAGGGTGTTTCCATCAGCCTGGACGATAACCACCCCCTGGCCGGAGTCCGTGATGGTGTTCCAGCCAATGAAATTACTGGTCGCGTTTTGACTGATCCTGATAGCGGTCTGGGAACTATTGGTGATCAGGTTGCCCGTCAGCCAATTGTAGGCTGTGCCCGCATTTTCAATGTGAATAGCTGTCGGGTTATTTGAAAATATATTGCCGGCGTCTTCACTCGATCCGCCGATCATGCTATGCGTGCCACCGTCGATCCACAACGCCTTTTGGTTACCAAGAGCACTTTGACCTTCTGCATCCAACCCAATGATATTGCCCATGAGAATGGCATGCACCGCGCCTGGGCTAAAGAAACGTACGCCATTGCTGTTGGCGCTGATCACATTGGCTTCACCAGGCCGCGTGCCGCCCACGCGATTGTAGCTGGCCTGGAAGATGCAGACGCCCTGGTGATTGGGGAGGGCTTTTTTACCGGTGACATCCACGCCAATGTAGTTGCCAATAATGGAGTTCTGGGTGGCACCGTAATCCGAAACGCACACACCCATGTCATTGCCGCTGATGATGTTGCGCTCTGCAGGAGTGTCGCCGCCGATGATGTTATTGCGGCCACCCACCTCAACGAGCACTCCCCACGAAGAGTTGGGGATGGGGCTGGTGCCGGTAACATCCGTGCCGATGTAATTGCCAGCCACGACATTGTAAACGGCTGAGTTGGATGCGATATCGATACCGCGATCATTGTTGCTGATGATGTTCTTCTCGCCCACAGCAGAGCCACCAATGGTATTGTGGCTGGCAAAACTGCTGATGGCGATGCCAACCGAATTGGGTTGTGCGGCCTGGGTGCCAGCGGCGTTGGTGCCTACGAAATTCCCCTTAATCGCGTTATAGCGGGTAAAGAGCGCACGGATGCCATTTTGGCAGCCGGAAAAGACGTTGCCTTGGCCGGACGGTGCCTCACCCACAGTGTGATCCCCGCCAATTTGATTGTATTCCCCGGGGAAGTCCAAGGTGATGCCATCCATGGAGAAATTAATAAACTGGATACCCATGATAGTGTTGTAAGAGGAACTGGTCACCAATCCAACCGGCACCTGCTGCTGCCCATCGAGGATCACACCGACATTGCTGGCATCGATAGTCACTGAGCCGACTTCCAGCCCAGGGAGTAGACTTTGGAGGGCTATCGTGACCGGCCTTTCAGGGGGGAAGACCGTTGGGTCAAAAAGGATCGTCTCACCGGCTACGGCGTTGGCTAAACATTCGCGCAAACTTTCGGGACCATCATCGGCATTGGTGCGGACGGTGCACACGTTTGAATTGGTCGTTTTCTTCACGCCGGTGGGGAACCGAGGACCCCCAGAGTTATTGTCTTTCGCCAGGGAATTGACTACTAGGGTTGGGTAAACCGGTGATTCGGTGTTCTCAGCGCTCTGGTCGACAGGCATTTGCCTATAGATCAACAGCCCGGAGGTGCCATCAGCCACATAGAGGGTGTTGCCCGAAATTGCGCTGGCCCAAGCGAAGCCCGGTGTTTCAATGGCCTGGACGAATTGGATATGGGCCGCATCAGAAGCATCCAGGATCTCCAATCCTCCGTTGCCTTCGCTGACCACCAATTCGCCTTCGGCGAAAGTGGCCTCCTCAACTGAGCTGAGAGTTTGGTACCTGCCAAGCAGCGTGGGCGTTTGGCCGGGTGCGGGGTTAGCTGCCGTGGTGATCCCCGAAGCATAGTGACCCAGGAAAAGGACATCCCCTGCGCTGAAAATGGATCCCACGACGTCGCCAGGGTTGTATGCGAGAATAAATTCCGGATTTGCAGGATCAGAAATATCCACGATCTTTAATCCGCTGGATGCGTCTCCGACATAAGCATAATTGCCAGAGACCGAGAGGGCAACAGTCTGATCGCCTTCCTGTTGAAGGTCGATCCTGCCAATGGTCTCGATCTTCCCGGGCCGAGACAGGTCGTATATGCTCAAGCCCCATTCGTCAGCAGAATAGACATAATTCCCCTGGGCTACCATTTGGCGGGGCGCCCCGCAAATCAGGCTTTGCAGATCTACTGCATCCTTAAACTGCGGGTTGGAGGGGTCAGAAATATCGATCAGCGTATAACAGTTGGTGGAATCCATGAATGTGCCCAGGGTGGCGTAATCACCGTTGATGGTCACATCCACGGCAATGCCATCAGCCTGGAATTTACTCACCTGATAGGGATGCAGCGGGTCGGCAATGTTGATAGCATACATGGCGCCTTCGCTGGCAGTGGAGACATAAGCGTAATCCCCGTTAAGCGTAATGCGACGCGCGTACGAAAGCTGAGCATAAAGGCCCCTTTGCGCCGGCCTTGTGGATCGTGAAACATCGATTAGGCGCAACCCGTTGGTGGTGTCTGCTGCAAGAATCAGATCTCCACCCAGAACAACCCTGCGCACCATCGCATCCCCTTCGGAAGGCTCTTTTAGGTAGGTGCTTTCGAAATCAGGTTGTGCGGGGTCGGAGACATCGAAAATATCCACCCCCATAGCCCCGTTGGCGGAGGCAAGTCTATTATCCCTAACAGACACACCCAAAGACCAGCCGTTGGTAGCAAGGGTGCCGCTTTGAGTTGGTTTGGCTGGGTTGCTTACATCCACAATCTGCACACCTTCCCAGGCGTCAGCGATGTAAATGACATTACCCCACAAGGCAACCTCGTAGGCATAGCCAAAGGTATCCAACTGAGCCAGTTCCACCGGCTGGGATGGATCCTTGATGTCCAAGATTAGTAAGCCGGAATCCCCGGCCGCAATATAGGCATAATTGCCCGTAGCAACTACGTCAAAGACGTAATGGCCGGTGTAGGCTACGCCAATCTGTTTGGCGTCCTGAGGATCGCTAACGTCGAGTATCCTCAGTCCCTGGTCGCCATCCGCCAGGTAAACGGCTTTTCCAGTGACAGCCACTCCTTCGGCGAAACCGCTGGAACTCCATGCGCCCAGGGTTGTGGGCCGAGTCGGATCGCTGATATCGATGATGTGCAGACCGGCGCTGCCAGCCGCCACGTAAGCGGTCTTTCCGTAGATGGCGATATCCAGAATCGCGTCGGAAAAGGCATCGCTCATGCCCAGTAATTCGGGCTGGGCGGGGTCGCTAATGCCAATGGCGTTAAGGCGTAAGCCTATGCCAACGTAGGCGATATCTTGGGCAACTGCGACGGCCTGGGTGCTGCCGCCCAATTGGCCGACGAGTGTCCATTGGTCCGAGGGGGTCTGTCCCTGCACAGGCGTGATGCCTATGGCGAGCATGGCAAATACCAATACGCAGGAGAAGGAAACGATCCTGGTGATCCAACCACGCAGTCGGGTGTGTATCATCATTCTCATTCTCCCATTTGGGGTTGTCTGTTCGTTAGGAAACTTCTTACCTGCAATTATATACGCTCGAGAAATATTTCACAATAGGATGGTTCTCTTCACCCCGCATCACAAGTCGCCTTCTGTTTATTAGTGCTCTGCATCACGCGCAAATATCGATTGTGAGCTCCTACAAAAAAACAGGGCGGGGAGACCCCGCCCCTACGAATAGGTTACGCTAAGTGTGGCACAAAAAAGAAGGGCGGCTGCAATCGCCCCTACGAAAGCGCGGTTATTGCGAGACGGGCTGCGGCCAGGGTTTGAGCTGAGCGTCTGCCGGAGGCTGCACTTCAGCTGCCAGGATATCCAGCACCAGGGCCTGGAGCTGCTTAGCTACGCTGGGCAAAGCGGCTTTGACCATGGTGCTCATCGGTTTGCCCAGGTCCATGTTGCCCGCCTCCACCGCCAGTAGCACGAGCCGTTGCGGCATTTTCTCTTTGTAGAGCGTTTCAGCCATCGCCAGGGTTTCAGCTACCCCCCAACCATGTGCGGATTGCGCATCGCCGCCAAAGCCGGCCAAGTCGTCGCGCTCCAGCACGCGCACGGTTCCCGCCGGCGCGCCGCTCTGCATGGCGTCCACCAGAATGGCGGCTTCGGCGCACTCCAGGAAGCTAAGCAAACTCAAACCCGGGAGCGGCGCGGATTCAACGACGAGGTCCGTGCGGCGGGCGGTCTCGGGGTACTCGGCCTGCCAAAGGCGCACAGTTTCCAGGCCGACGGCATCGTCGCCGCGGATCTCCTGGCCCAGTCCGATGACCAGCAGCCTAGCTTTCGGCATCGTAGAACTTGAGCTTCACAAAGTGAGTGGCGCAGGAGATGCACGGATCGTAGGCACGCAAGAGGTGCTCGGCCGTCAGCGTGGCTTCATCGTGAGGCATGGCCAGCAATTGCGGCGCCAATTGCCAGAGGTCGGCTTCCATGCGGCCCAAGTTCTGGGCTGTAGGCGGAATGATCTTGGCTTGTTGCACAAGCCCGTTGGCGTCGAGGTTGTAGCGGTGATACAGCAAGCCGCGCGGCGCCTCGCTGGCGGCGGCGCCGCGGCCAGCCTTGATCTCGAAGGGCGCGGCGCTGGGGCCGCTGGGTGCGTATTCGCCGATAAGGCGGATGGCGCGTTCGAAGACTTCCACTGTCTCTATAGCCCGCGCCAGCAGGCTTTTATATGGATTGCGCAGCGGCAGCTTGAGGCCGCTTTCTTTCAGGGCGCGGGTGGCACTCTTACCCAGGTACTTGTGGTTCAGGTTAAGACGTGCCAGTGGACCTACCAGATAGGTTTTGCCATCGGGAGTGTAGCTGTGCAGGGCATTGGAATGGCGGATGTGTTTTTCGAGATAATGCTGCCTGAAGTCTTCTTCGCTGATGAGACCATTGATCGAGGACAGAATGTCGCCATCCAGAATGGCGTATTCATCCTTGCGATGCATGGCCACGAATTCATAGTCGATATCCAATTCGGGGAAGGGCAAAGTCATGGCCCAAGGCACAGTTTCGATAGCGCGCTGCAGGCCCCATTCCAGGTCCTCACGCAGGGCGCGCAACTCGGCCGCATCCGGCCAGGAATACCAGCCGCCCACGCAGGCGTTCACGGGATGCACCGAGCGACCGCCGATGACCTTGAGGATGAGGTTGCCGATCTTCTTCATGCGCAGGGCGTCCTTCACGACTTGCGGAGCCACTTGCGCCAGGCTTAATGCGCTTTCATGTCCGGTGAGGTCAGGGCCTTGGAGCATGAAGATGTGCAAGACATGGCTCTCGATCCACTCGCCGCAATAAAACAGATCGCGCAGCAAGCGCACCTGGGGAGATACGCTCACACCAAGGGCCTTTTCCAGGGCGCGCACGGAACTCATTTGGTAAGCCACGGGGCAAATGCCGCAGATGCGGGCGGTGATATCGGGCACATCCTGCAGGAAGCGGCCGCGCAGGAAACCTTCGAAGAAGCGCGGCGGCTCATAGATGTCGACGCGGATCTCCTTTACGGAGCCGTCTTTCACGCCTATGTAGAGAGCGCCTTCACCCTCGACGCGGGCCAGGGCAGGGACGTGGATGGTCTCAGGCATGCTTGGTCTCCTCGAAGGCGATCAACTTGGCGGCTTTCTCGAAGCCCGGCGCGGCGGGGCTGATGGTGCGCAGCAGGCGCAGACCTTCGCCGGGGCGCCGCTCGGTAGCCTTGAGAATGGGATTGAAGGCCTCGAACTCGGCGGTAGGAAGCGGGCCAAAGCAGCCGTAACAGCCGCGGGCATAAGCCGGGCAGATGGCCCCGCAGCCTGCGCGGGTGATAGGACCCAGGCAGGGGATGCCGTTAGCCACGATGACGCAAGTTGTGCCGCGGCGCTTGCATTCCAGACATACGGAATATTGGGGCAGGGCGGGGCGGCGCTGCTGCACGAGGGAGGCGATGACTTCCAGCAATTGGTATTTGTTGACCGGGCAGCCCCACAATTCAAGGTCCACTTTGACGTGGGCTGACATCGGCGTGGAGGTGGCCAGGGTCTTCAGGTATTCCGGGTGTGCGTAGACCGCCGCGGCGTACTCCTGCACATCGGCGAAATTGCGCAAAGCCTGCACGCCGCCAGCGGTGGCGCAAGTGCCGATGGTGAGCAGGAACTTACAATCGCGGCGGATGTGCTGGATGCGCTCGGCCTCCTCCAGCGTGGTGACCGAGCCTTCGACGATACCGACGTCGTAGGGGCCGGGCAGAGTCTGGCGGCGAGCTTCCAGGAAATAGGCTAGTTCGACTATTCCCGCCAGGTCGATGAGCTCATCTTCCAGGTTGAGCAGCTGCAATTGGCAGCCGTCGCAGGAAGAGAATTTGTAAACGGCAACTTTTGGTTTGGCGCTCATTAGAAGTTCTCCACATTGATGAAGGGCGCCAACTGGCCGAAGTGGAACACCGGCCCTTCTTTGCAGATGAAGTACGGGCCGATCTGGCAATGGCCGCAGAAGCCTTGGCCGCATTTCATGTTGCGTTCCAATGACAGGATGATGCGCTCTTCTGGCAAGCGGCGAGCCAGGCCTTCGAAGATCACGAAGCGCATCATGATCTCCGGACCGCAAGTAAGGATGACCGACTTCTCCGGCTGCAGGCGCAGGCGGTAGAACAGAATGGGCACCACGCCCACCTGGCCGGTCCAACTGGCGTCGCCGCGGTCCACCGTGACCAATACTTCGACGTCGCGGTTGCGCCAGGCATCGTATTCGCGCGGATAGAGCAGATCGGCAGGGGTGCGCGCCCCGTAGATGATGGTCACTTTGCCGTAGTCGGCGCGGTGATCGAGGATCTGGTAGATGGCTGGGCGCAGCGGCGCCAAGCCGATGCCGCCCGCGGCGATGACCACGTCATTGCCTTTGAACTTCTCGATGGGCCAGGAAGTCCCGAAGGGGCCGCGCAAGCCGAGGACGTCGCCACGGCTGAGGCGGCTGATGGCATTGGTCACGTTGCCGACGAAACGGATGGTGTGACCGATGCGCTCCGGTTTGTTTGGGTTCGAGCTAATCGAAATGGCTGCTTCGCCGTAGCCGGGAAGATAGACCATATTGAATTGGCCGGGCGCGAAACGGTAGGATTTGCGCAGGGCTTTGTCTTTGAATTCCAGCCAGTAGGTGGAAACGCCTTCGGCCTCGGGCACGATCTCGACGATCTCGGCCCACAACGGAGCGATGAGCGCATCTGTACGAGTGGCGGTGGCCAGCATGGTCTCGGTCATTTCACGGCCTCCCCGCGGATGGCTTTGATCTCCTCGGTGATGTCGATGCCCGCCGGACACCAGGTGATACAGCGGCCGCAGCCAACGCAGCCCAGCACGCCGAATTGCTGCTGCCAGGTGCTCATCTTGTGGGTGAGCCATTGGCGATAGCGGGAGGCCGTGGTGGGCCGAATGTTGCCGCCGGCTTGGGCGGCGTGGGTGATATTGAAACAGGAATCCCATACGCGGATGCGTGCCGTGTTCTTGCCGTCCAGCGAAGTGGTATCTTCCACGTCCCAACAGAAGCAGGTGGGGCAGACTTGAGTGCAGGATGTGCAACTCAAGCAACGGGCAGCTACGTCTTTCCAGCGCGGGTGCTCGAGGTTGTTGATTAGAACGCCGGGTACTGAGGCTACGTCGTCCAGGTGGCGGCCCATGGAGCGCACCGCGATCTTATGTCGTTCGGCCGCGGCTTGCTGCCAATCGGCGCCGATGGTTTCAACTGAGAGGTCATGTAAGACATCCAGCCCTGCCTGGCTGCCCACCTCGATTAGGAAGACCTCGTCGAGTTCAATGAGTTTGAGGTCGAAGCCGCCCTCGGCCGCGGGGCCGGTGCCCATGGAGGCGCAGAAGCAGGTATCACCGGGATGCAGGCAATCGACCGCCAAGATAAAGATGTTCTCCCGGCGGCTTTTGTACGTTGGATCGGTAAAATCCGAGCGGATGAAAACTTTATCCTGCACGGCAATGGCGGCCAGTTCGCAAGGGCGGACACCGATGAAGGCATAGCGCGGCGGTTCTTTCTTGAGAGCCTCCTCCAGCCAGTTCCCATTTTCTTTCATCAGGTTGAATAACTCAGTGCGCGGAGGGAAAAGGAACTGCTTCCAACTTGGCGCGCCGGGGGTAAGGTCGAAATAGCGTGAATTGCCCGACGCCTTCAGTCGATAATGCCCGCCGTCTTGCTCGCTGGTGAAACCCTGCGGCAGGTCGGCCAGCCCGCTGATGGGCGCATAGATCAGGGCGGCGTCCTTGATGTGCGGCCCGATGGTCTCGTAGCCGGCCTTGGCCAGGTTGCCGAGCAGCTGGTCGAAGACCGGCTTGCGGATGGCTACCTGCGAGCCCAGGTTTAGTTTGATCTCAGGCATGGACTTTGACGTCTCCGGGGTTGGCGAAAAGATCCAGCAATTGCAGGCGGGTCACTAATAAGCGCTGCGCCACCACGTTGGCAATGCGGCGCATCACCACGCAACCCAGGGCGCAATCTCCTTCGCACAGGCGGCGCAAGGCGCCCGCGTCCATGGCGATCAGGCGGCTGTCCAGCACAGCGCGAGCGCTGGCGGTGCGCTGGCGCACCACCGGGGTGACGCTCGACCAACCGACCACATCCATGGGCTCGGCGGTGTAGATCGAAACGCGCCCGCGGCCGGGGAACATGATCTCAATGGCGATGCGCCCGTTCACCACGACATACAGGAAATCCTCCTTGTCGCCCTCTTTGAACAGGTCCTTGCCTTGTGGGATCTCGACCAGGTGGGAAAAATCGGCTAATAGTCCTATGTGATCTTCAGAAAGCTGTTGGAACCAGGGGATGACATGGAAAATATCTAGCAGTGCGTTATTTTCGCTCATTGCAAGCCTCTCTTTGTATTGTGAATGCCTTCACTATTGTAAATACCCAATGGCCGGGCGGCTGGGTGAGATGACCCCAAAATTTCGGGATATTACTAACTAGTTGCCAGCTAGCAGATCCTGGGTAGCATTTCGCCCATGAGCACATCCACCACACGGTGGCTGCCGATCAGGGTTTCCATCAAGACTCGCCCGGCTGGATCTGCCTTCACCTGTCCAATCAACACTGCTTCCCGGCCATAGTGGTGCTTGCGCATGGCGGCCAGTACCGCATCTGCGTCCTCGGCGGCTACTATGGCCACGAGTTTGCCCTCATTGGCGACGTACAACGGGTCGAAGCCCAGCAGTTCACAGGCCGAATCGACCGCCGGCTTCACCGGGATCTGGCCTTCTTTGAGCACGATGCCCACATTCGATTGGCGGGCAATCTCGTTAAGCGTAGTGGCCAGGCCGCCGCGAGTAGGGTCGCGTAGTACGTGAATGTTGGAACTGGCAGCCAACATGTCAGCGACCAGGCCGTTGAGAGGGGCCACATCGCTGGTCAACTCGGTCTCCAGTCCCAAGTCGCCGCGAGCGGAGAGCACAGCGATGCCGTGATCGCCGATCGTCCCGGACACGATGACCGCGTCGCCCGGCTTGGCGGCCGCCCCATTGATATTGCTGCCATCAGGCAGCAAGCCCACGCCGGTGGTGCTGATGTACATGCCATCGGCCAGCCCCTTACCCACAACTTTGGTGTCGCCGGCCACGATCTGGACGCCGGCTTCCTGCGCGGCCGCTTTCATTGCGGCGATGACCTGCTCGAGGATCTCGATCTCCAGGCCTTCTTCCAAAATGAAGCTGGCCGTGAGGTAAAGCGGCTTGGCGCCCAGCATGGCCACGTCGTTGACCGTGCCGCAGATCGCCAGGCGGCCGATATCTCCACCGGGGAAGAACAGGGGAGAGACTACGTGGGCATCGGTGCTGATCGCCAGGCGGCTGTGGCCCAGGGTGGAGATGACGCCGGCGTCATCTCCCGCATTAAGGATGGGATTGTCCCAGGCCGCCATGAAGGACTTGGCGATCAGATCGTGGGTGAGTTTGCCGCCGCTACCGTGGCCCTGCACGATGCGCTCTTTGTGTTGCAAAGGCACCGGGCACACGAGCCCTTCGATGGTTGACTTCACCACATCACGCACGACTCACCTCGTCGAGCATGGCGGCTTTGTTGTAGTTGAAATACGCAGCGCAAGCGCCCTCGGAGGAAACCATGGTGGCGCCCAAAGGATGCTGGGTCGTGCACAAAGTGCCGAAGGCTGGGCAGGCGGTGGGTTTGAGCAAACCCTGCAATACTTGGCCGGCCAGACAATCTGCAGATTCTTCGGGATGGATCTCGCCGAGATCGAAGCGCCTCTCGGCGTCGAACTGAGCGTATTCCGGGCGCAGCGCCCAGCCGCTCATGGGGATGTTGCCGATGCCGCGCCATTTACGATCACAAGGCATAAATACGATATTGATCAATTCCTGCGCGGGGCGGTTGCCTTCGAAGGTGACCGCCCGGGCGTACGAGTTGACCACCTTGACCTCGCCGGCTTCCAGCAAGCGCACGACATCTAATACGCCGCGCAGCAGGTCCAGTGGTTCGAAGCCGGTCACGGCGACCGGCGTGCGATATTGTTCGGCGATAGGCGGATATTCCCAATAGCCCATGACGGCGCAAACGTGGCCCGCGGCCAGGAAACCTTGCACGCGATTGTGCTCGCCGCCCAGAATGGCGTGCATGGCCGGCGGCACGCATACATGCGAAACCAGCACGCTGAAGTTGCGCAGGCCGAGGCGCGCCGCCTGATGCACTGCCATGGCATTCGCCGGTGCGGTGGTCTCGAAGCCGATGGCAAAGAAGACGACTTGTTTGTCCGGATTCGCTTGGGCGATCTTGACCGCGTCCAGTGGCGAATAAACCACGCGCACATCGCCGCCCGCCGAGCGCACCGAAAACAGATCGCGACCCGAGCCAGGCACGCGCAGCATATCTCCGTAGGAGGTGAAGATGACTTCGGGGCGGGAGGCCAAGGCCAACGATTTGTCGATCTGCTCCAGAGGCGTCACGCACACCGGGCAGCCCGGCCCGTGCACGAGTTCGATCTCGGGCGGCAATAGTTCGTCGATGCCGTAGCGCAGGATGGCGTGCGTCTGCCCGCCGCAGATCTCCATCAGAACCCAGGGCCGCGTAACGGCACGGCGGACCTGCTCGGCAGCCCGCTTCACCAGGTCCGCGTCGCGGAATTCTGCCACGTACTTCACAGGCGCTCCTCGCCCGGTTGCACGGCCAATTCGGCGTTGAGGTCACTAACCTCGCGGAGGAGGGCCAGGGTTTCGGCGGCCTCCTTTTCGCTAAGCAGGCTGATGGCAAAGCCTACATGGATCACAACGTAATCGCCAACTTGGGCCTCAGGCACGTAGGCGAGGCAGGCTTCGCGGACGACGCCGCCAAAATCGACCTTGCCCATACGCAGGCCGTCCCTGTCATACATCTGTGTGAGTTTCCCGGGAACGCCAAGGCACATAGCTCATCCCTCCCGCGTGTGATGCGCAATTGCTAATTGACCCAATGCCAGGCCGCCATCGTTGGCCGGCACCTGTTCGTGCGAATAGACGTGGAAGCCAGCGCCCTCAAGCCGGGCGCGGGCGGCCGCCAGCAACGTCAGGTTCTGCCAGACACCGCCGCTTAAGGCCACGCTCTCAAGACCATCGCGTTGGCGGATCGCCTGAGCCAGATCCAGAACCAGATCAGCCAGACCGTTATGGAAGCGGGCGGCGATAAGGCCGACGGGCAGGCCGGCGCGCACATCAGCCAACACGGCGGCGATCACCGGAAGGGCACTGAAGGTGCCTTCAGCCACCGTGAACGCGTAGGCGCCATCTTCGCTGGGATCCACGTGGTTCTCCAACTCGATGGCGGCCTGGCCTTCGTAGCTCACTTCGCTGCGCAGGCCTACGAGCGCGGCCACCGCGTCGAAGAGCCGGCCGATGCTTGAGGTCGATGGAGCGTTGAGCCCGCTGGCCAGTTGCTGCCAGGCGGCTGAGAATTCCTTGGGCGCGATCTTCAAGTTGAACTCGGCGCCTGCAATTTCGAGCTTATTCAGCCAGGCAAGCGCCATACGCCAGGGTTGTTTGACCGCCAGATCACCGCCCGGCATCGGGACGTAGTTGAGGTGATAGGCTCGCTGAAATCCGGTGTAGCTGGCAACCAGTACTTCGCCGCCCCAGATGGCCCCGTCCGTGCCATAGCCTGTGCCATCGAAGGCAAAGCCGATGACACGCGCCTCTGCGGGCAGGCCATGTTCGGCCATGCAGGAGGCAATGTGAGCATGGTGGTGCTGGACGGCGATCGAAGGCAAGCCCTCTTTCGCGGCGCGCGCCAGCGCGTACCGAGTGCTCAAATAATCGGGATGCAGATCGTATGCGATGGCCGCCGGCTTGATGCGGAATAGGTGCTCATAGTGGGCGATGGCCTTTTCATATGCGGCCAGGGTCTCGAAGTTGCTCAAGTCGCCAATATGCTGGCTCACGAATGCGTATCTCTCCATCCCCAAGCCGAAGGTGTTCTTCAGTTCAGCCCCTGTCGCCAGGGTGGGTTGCATGGACCACTCGAGGTGGATCGGCGTGGGGGCAAAGCCGCGGGCGCGGCGCAGCGGAGATCGATGGTCAGGCCCTTCGACGCGCACCACAGAATCGTCCATACGCTCTTGGATGGGGCGGTCATGCAGCAGGAAGGCCGAAGCGATATGGCCGAGTTGCTCCCGGGCTTCATCGTTCCCGGTGAGGATGGGCTCCTCGCTGCGGTTGCCGCTGGTCATCACCCAGGCTTCGGGAATGCCCCCGGCGCGTTCCAGCAACAGGTAGTGCAGGGGAGTATAGGGAAGCATCACGCCCAGATGCGTGTGTCCTGGCGCTACCTCCTCAGCGATGGTGGATCCTGATTTGCGCCGGAGCAGCACGATGGGCCGGGCGGGGCTTTCCAATTCGGCCAGTTCGGCCTGGTTGAGTTCACAGTGACGGCGCACGGTCTCGATGTCCGGCATCATTAACGCCAGCGGTTTATGCGGGCGGTCTTTGCGATGGCGCAGTATCGCCACGGCGTTCGGGTTGCTGGCATCGCAAGCCAGGTGGAAACCGCCCAGGCCTTTGATGGCCACGATCTCGCCTTCAGCAACGAGCTGCCGGGTGAGGCTTATTGATTCCTCGCGGTCCTCGATGATGCGCTGACCCCAGGCCAGCCAAATGCGCGGGCCGCATTCAGGGCAGGAGACGGGTTGAGCGTGGTAGCGCCGGTTGGCCGGGTCGCCGTATTCGGCCGCGCAGGCCGGGCACATGCTGAACTCAGCCATCGTGGTCTGCGGCCGGTCGTAAGGGAGGTCGCGGATAATCGTGAAGCGCGGGCCGCAGTTGGTGCAGTTGACAAAGGGGTAGCGGTAATGCCTGTCGTTGGGATCGAACAATTCGCGCAGGCAATCCGGGCAAATGGATAGATCCGGGGACACGGGTTGGAAACCGCTGGCCTCGGACAGGGAAGGCTTGATCTCGAATGTCGTGAATCCGTTGGGTGAGCGGTCCGCCACTTCGACCCGATCTATGGAGGCCAGGGCTGGAGCTTCCCAGCGCAGGGCATGCAGCAATTCCTGCAGAGCAGCTTTGTCGCCATCCACTTCGATGTCGACGCCCTCGTCGCTGTTGCGCACCCAGCCGCGCAGGGACAGTCGCTGCGCCAGGCGATACACAAAGGGCCGGAAGCCCACGCCCTGCACAATGCCTTTGACCCGTACGCGCAGGCCGGCTTGCTCGTTCATCTCAAACCAATAGCGTCCTTAGCCAGCTAAACCAAGGCAGCAGCCCCTCGCCTGTTTTGCATGAGGCCGGAAAAGTGAGAACGCCGGGGTTCAGGATCTCCACGCCGCGCTGGAAGTAGTCCATATCGAATTCGACGTAGGGGAGCAGATCGGTCTTGTTGATCACCAAGGCGTTCACCCCCCGGTACATGGAAGGGTACTTGTAGGGTTTGTCGCTGCCTTCCGGCACCGAAGCGATGAGCACATTCTTGTGGGTGCCCAATGCAAAGCCGGCTGGGCAGATGAGATTGCCCACGTTCTCGACGATGAGCAGGTCGATCGCCGGCAGATCGAGCTGCTCCAGCCCTTCCTGCAGCATCACCGCATCCAAATGGCATTCGCCGCCTGTGTTGATCTGCACCGCCTGGGCGCCCGCTGCGGCGGCGCGGCCGGCGTCGATCCCCGTGGCAACGTCGCCATCGATCACCGCGATAGTGTGTTTATCAGACAGGGCTTTGATGGTGTGTTCGATCAGCGAGGTCTTCCCGGCTCCGGGAGAGGCCATAATATTGATGGCGAATACCCCGGCTTCGTCCAGCCGCCTGCGGTTTTGGGCAGCCAGGCGCTCATTGGCGCCCATGATCTTTTCGACAACCGCTATTCGTTCGCTCATTGGCTTACCTTCACTTTCGGGACAGGACCCCGTTCAACATCAATAGCTGTCAGGCGGAACTCTTCGCCGGCTGAGACGCGAACCTTCTCGCTGCCGCACTGCGGGCAGGCAAAGGTGACTTCATTGGGTGCAAATTCGTTTCCGCAGGCCTGGCAAGTCATTTCCAGTCCTGTGCGATGGAAATGAAGTCGAGCCTTCTCGGCCAGCGTCCCTGCGCTGATGAGGTCCCAATAAAACTGGACCGAATCGTCAACGTAAGAGGATAGCTGCCCAATCTCAAGGTAGATATCGGTCACCTGGACAGCGTGAGCTTTTTTGGCGTGGTCCAGAGCCAAATCCAATAGCGCTTGAGTGACTGATAACTCATGCATAAGGCGATCTCAACTCCGCCCTAACGATAATGTCTAAGCCAGCTAGCCTCTACGGACGATTGTCACGGAATCGGGGGGACAAGCTGTCTAGATGAGTTGGCGAACGGCGGAGAGGCTAAATTTCGCTTTGGAACTGCGTGGATCCTAAGAATGAGTGCCACTTTTGATCCACAAAGGCGGCCAATCCGCTCTTGAACTTATCCACGCTAAATCGCTCTGCGTTCTTTTGGCTGGCCCGCGCGTTGAAGTGGCCGTGCGCTTCAAACTCAATCACAGCCCCCATCAGGCTTTCCTCGGTTTGTTCTCGAAAGAACAGACCGGTCCTGCCTTCCACCACCGTTTCGGTCAGCCCGCCGTGCCCATAAGCAAGGACCGGCAAGCCCGCGGCCTGCGCCTCGACGGCAGCGATGCCGAAGTCCTCTTCGGCAGCGTGCACGAAAGCCTTCGCCTTCTGCATCAGGTCAATGATCGCCTGCCGAGGTTGATATCCCAGGATGCGGATATTGCCCTTGGCTAAGCTGCGGATTTTCTTCCCTTCCGGCCCTTCGCCAACTACTACCAACGGCCTGCCTAGTTTGCTGAAGGCACCTACGATAAGATCCACTCGTTTATAGGGGACGAGCCGCGACACGGCCAGGTAGTAATCATCGCGCTGCGCGGCCGGCTTGAACCATTCGGTGTGTACAGGCGGGTAGAGCACCTCGGCCTGGCGATGGAACGCTTTGCGGATCAGCTGGGTGGTCCAGGCCGAATTGGCGAGCAGCCAATCCGCGCTCTGGGAAGCGCCCCGGTCCCAGCGGCGCAGGTAAGCCAGCAGCAACCGAATGAAAGGAGAGCCGACGCCTGAGCGGGCGACGTGCTGTTGATATTGGTGCCAGGCGTAACGCATGGGGCTGTGGATGTAGCTGATATGCAATTGGCGAGGGGTGGTGCGTACCCCGTGAGCAAAAGCGGCGCTGCTGGAAATGATGATGTCGAAACGGCTCAAGTCAAACCCTTCCACGGCTAACGGCATGAGAGGAATGTAATAGCGGTGATGGCTGGCGGCTTTGGGAAGGCGTTGTATGAAACTTGTGCGCACCGCGTGCTTGCCGATCTCGCTGTCTGCAAACAAGGACGGTTCATAGATGAGGGTATAGATCGGAGCCCTCGGGAAGAGCGCGGCGATCTCTTCCAGGACGCGCTCGCCCCCGCCGCGCACATTCAGCCTATCGTGCACAATGGCGACCTTCGGTTGGCGCTGCTTCTTGATCTTAGGAGTCATGAGGTGGCGGATTTCGCCTGTGATATAGTGGCAGGCGCGCCTAAGAATACCGCCAATTCGAGAGTTTTGCGTCCAATGAGATCAAAAGCGCTGGTCTGGTTCCCCAAGTTAAGCTGGATCGCGTTCTGTGCCACGTTGGTTCTCATCCCATTTCGGTTAAGGTTGAATCTGCTGGCGCGGCCGCAGCCACCGATCTGGGCTGACTACACCGATTTCCTGTTGTTCGCTTCCGACCTCGGCCTAATCCTTACGCTGTCATTTTGGTGCGCCGACCTGTATATTCGCCCTCGAAGGATCGAGAGCGGCCCTGCATTTCTTGCCCTGCCGTTGGTTGGCCTTGGCCTTGTCGCACTACTTACATCCTTCACCGCGGTCGACCCAGCCCTCTCCATTTATCACACGATCCGCCTTGCGCTTCTCTTCCTCTTCTATATATATGTGATCAACAACGTACCCTCGCTTAGGCAACTCGTCTTGCCTCTCGGGCTGATGGCAGGGATACAGGCAACTGCTGCCATTGCACAAGCGCTGACCCAGCATTCGGTCGGCTTGCAGGTGCTGGGAGAATATGAACTCGACCCGGCGTGGCCTGGGGTCAGCGTGGTCTGGACGGAAACCGTGCGCTCTCTGCGCGGCTACGGCTTATCGGACCATCCCAACATCCTGGGAGGCTGTTTGGCGTTCGCTCTCGTGCTCCTGGCGGCTTCCTATATAAGCGAGGAGCGGAGGCGGTTGCCCTTTATCCTACCTACAGTGATCGCAGGTGGAGCGGTTGCGTTATTGGTCACATATTCCCGCTCCGCCTGGCTTGGAGCAGCGGCGGGGATGGCCCTCTTAGGATTCTATGTTGTCAGGAAGGATCGAAAGCAACTTAGAAGAAGTCTGATCCTGGCAGCAGTGGTGCTGGCTGCCCTGGCTCCCTTCGTATGGGCGAATGTGGATCTGCTAGGGGTGCGTTTAGGCGCAGGCGGATCCTTTGAGGAACTGCCCGCGGAGATCGGGTCGCTGGGAGAACGAAGGGTCTTGATCGACGCAGCCAATCAAGTCTTCTCAAAACACGCATTGCTTGGCGTCGGGGTGGGGGGCAGCCCGCTTGCATTCAAAGAGGAGTTCCCGGAATTCGCGGTCAATTACCAACCAGCGCACCTTGCAATTTTGTCAGCCGCGGTTGAGACGGGTTTATTAGGCGCCGTGTTCTACGCTATACTCGTTTTCGCCCCGTGGCTCGCCCTATTTTTGGCTCGCGGCCTTAAGTGGAACCTCAATCTGGCAGGCGCTTCTGCATTGCTGCTGGCCCTCACCCTGGTGGGCCTGTTCGACTATTACACATGGCTGCTAGCACCCGGCCGCTTGTGGCAGTACCTGGCCTGGGGGTTGTGGGCTCGCTTTTATTCAGACGCAAAACTCAATAAGTCGCGATGAGCAATTTATTCTTCATCCCCGTTGCCGTACTTTACTTTTTGATCAGCGGCCTTCTTTTTCTTTATGGATTGAATTTCCTTTATTTGACCTATCGCTCCTTGCGCGAAGCGCCGGAAAAGAAACAGTCTACCTACAAACAACCCTGGCCGCGAGTAACCGTGCAACTGCCCATCTTCAATGAAATGTACGTGGCCCAGAGACTGGTGGAGGCGGCCTGCCGTCTGGATTACCCCAAGCAGCTGCTCGAAATCCAGGTTTTAGATGACTCGATCGACGAGACGTTTTCGATCGTGAAAGAAGTTGTGAAGAAAGCGCGGGCGAGGGGATTCGATGTCAAGCATATTCAACGGAAAGACCGCGTTGGATATAAGGCGGGCGCGCTGCGCGACGGCTTTCAGACGGCCACGGGAGAATTCTTTGCCATTTTTGACGCCGATTTCATTCCCCAACCTCGCTTTTTGAAAGATACCCTGCCGCACTTTGCCGACCCCAAGATCGCTTTTGTGCAGACCCGCTGGGGTCACGTAAACCGAGACTTCTCTTTCCTCACCGCGCTGCAATCCCTTTCCATCGATGCCCATTTCATGGTCGAGCAACTCGCCCGCAGCCACAGCGGCTTGTGGTTCAACTTCAACGGCACGGCCGGGGTCTGGCGCCGGGCGGCCATTGAGGATGCCGGCGGTTGGAGAGCGGATACGCTCACCGAAGACCTGGACCTCTCCTATAGAGCCTTTCTCAAAGGCTGGCGCGCTCGCTTCCTAAGCGCCGTGGAGACGCCTGCCGAGCTGCCGATCACGTTCAATGCCTTTCGCCGGCAGCAGCACCGTTGGGCGCGGGGCAGCCTGGAATGCGCCGTGCGCTTGCTGCCCCAGATCTGGAATAGCCGCTTCCCGCTGCGAACCAAAATCTCCAGTACTTTTCACCTGACCGGGTATGGAGTTCACCTGCTTTTGTTCTTCTATTGTCTCCTGCAGCCCTTTGTAATCACCCTGGCCCGCGATTTCCCGGCCCTGATCTCGTTGTTCAGCATTTCGATCCTATTCAGCCTGACCACGCTGGCCCCATCGCTATTCCTGTTTGCAGGCCAATATAAGCTGGGCCGGCGTTGGTGGCGCTGGCTGCCGGTCATCCTATTCATATCCTCCTTTGGGGCGGGAATGATGTTGAACACGGTGCGCGCCGCATTCGAGATCGTCAACCGCAAACCCGGCGAATTCAAGCGTACGCCCAAGTTCGGGGTGGGGACCAAAACGAAAGAGTGGATGATGCAAAAATACCACCTTGCGCTGGATCCGATCGTTTTCTGGGAGCTGGCTTTCGCCGCCCTAAACATCTTGACTCTGGTGTTGGGGATCGCCGCAGGGTATTTGCTTGTTTCCATTTACGCCGGCTTGTTCGCCGCCGGTTTTATGTTCACCTCCCTGTATACCATCGGCCAAACGCTGCGCATTGCCCGAGTGCAACGTGCCGCGGCCCTAAGCGGATCCAGGTGAGCGGGATGCAAATAGCCCTTGGTGCCAACCAGCAGGCTTTGGATCTGCACAATACCGGCTTGGCCACGGCTATCCTTTACACCTTGGCTTATGCCGACATCTTTGATTATCCCCTAACCCTGGACGAAATCCACCGTTACCTGATCGGGGTGAGGGCCACCCGAACAGAGGTGCAAACCGCAATTGAAGCCGAGCGGCAACTGGACGGCAAGGTCGTATCCATTGGCGGCCACTTCGTCTTAGCGGGCAGAGAGAAGATCGTTGTACTGCGTAGAGGGCGGGCGAAGGTGGCCGAGTCCTTGTGGCCACTGGCTATCCGCGTTGGCCGGGCGGTCGCCAGCCTGCCCTTTGTCCGCTTGGCAGCAGCCACGGGGGCGCTGGTCTCCAATAACGTGGAGCAGGGCGCCGACCTGGACTTTCTGGTCGTGATGAAGCCCGGCTATGTATGGGTGACCAGAGCCATGATCCTGGCCCTGGACCGGATTGCCAGGCGCCGTGGGTTGGCGGCGCGCATTTGCCCCAACTACATCATTTCTGAAGATGCCCTGACGCTCAACGAGCAGGACCTGTTCAGCGCCCAGGAATTGACCCGCATGGTCCCGATCTCCGGTTACACGGTCTATCAGAACATGCGCGCTTGCAATGGGTGGACCAATACCTTCCTGCCGAATGCGCAGGGTTCGCCGATGGACCTGGGCATGGATGGCAAAGCCTCCCGGCTGAAGGCGCCGATCGAATGGGCGTTAAGCTCGCCGCCCACGCGCTGGGTGGAAAAATGGGAAATGCGGCGGAAGATCGCCAAGTTCACGCGGGAAAACAAACTGAACACGGAGACCCGCTTCTCCTCCGATTATTGCATAGGGCATTTCGATGGCCATAAGCAGCAAACGATGGATGCATTTGCTGCGCGCATCAGCCGGCTGGGTCTGAACGGCCGATGAGCAAGATCCTGTTCGGCCAGTCCTATTACCTGCGCTTCGACCCTAAGCTCTGGGAGGCCATGCAGCCGTACCCGCCGCTGGGCACTTTGTATGCCGCCAGCGTCCTTCGCCAGCAAGGGTTCGACGTGGCTCTGTTCGACGCCATGCTGGCCGAGTCTGAGGACGAATGGGCGACGGCCCTGGACAGGGAGAAGCCGCGCTACGCCATCCTCTTTGAAGATAATTTCAATTATCTTTCCAAGATGTGCCTGGCGCGCATGCGCCAGGCTGCCTTTACGATGATCGAAATGGCCAAAGCGCGGAATTGCCGCGTGATCGCGTGCGGCTCGGATGCCAGCGATAATGCCGACGCCTATATGCAGAGGGGCGCCGAATTCGTGTTGATCGGCGAAGGGGAAGAGACGCTGACTGAGCTGATGGAGCATTTGACCGGCCGGGGATCTGGCACGCTCAATTCGATCCTTGGCCTTGCGTTTCAGAGCAAAGGCGAGCTAACCATCAACGCGCGGCGCCCCGATATCAAGGATTTGGATGCGTTGCCTTTCCCAGCTTGGGATCTGGTGGATGTTCCACGCTATCGCCGGATCTGGCTGGAGCGCCATGGGTACTTTTCCATGAACATGGTCACCACGCGCGGCTGCCCCTTCCACTGCAACTGGTGCGCCAAGCCCATCTGGGGGCAACGCTACAACGCGCGCCGCCCGCGCTCAGTGGCCGCCGAAATGCGCTGGCTCAAAGATTCCTACGCCCCCGACCATATATCGTTTGTGGACGACATTATGGGCCTGAAACGCGGCTGGCTTGCCGAATTCGCCGAAGCCGTGGAGCACGAAGGTGCGCGCATCCCTTTCAAGTGCTTGAACCGCGCCGACCTTCTCCTGCGGGAGGGAGAGATCGAGGCGCTTAAGCGAGCCGGCTGCCAGATCGCCTGGATCGGCGCCGAATCCGGTTCCCAAAAGATCCTGGATGCTATGGAGAAGGGCACCAAGGTCGATCAGATCCTGGAGGCCACCCGGCGGCTGCATGCGGCGGGCATTCAGGCCGGCTTCTTCCTGCAATTCGGCTATCCCGGAGAGACCATGGAGGACATCGAGAGGACGCTGCAGATGGTGCGGGAGTGCCGGCCGGACGACATCGGCATGTCGGTCTCTTATCCTTTGCCCGGCACCAAATTCCACTTGGCCGTGAAATCCGAGTTGGGGCAGAAGCAGCATTGGGTCGACTCGAACGATCTGGCGATGATGTACCACGGGCCTTTTTCTACCGAGTTCTACCGCCAGTTGCACGTGGTGTTGCATAAGGAATTCCGCGCCCGCAAGACAGCCGGCCAGCTCGCGGGAGGTGCAAAGATCAGCTTGCGCCAGCTGCTGGCTTTGCCGCACCAAACCCTCACCCTGCCGTTTGCCCGTTGGAAACTGAAGCAATTGGCCGGCCAGCCGCACCACGGCACGGATGCCTTGCCACCGGGGCTCGATCCCGAAGCGGCTGCACGCCCAACCCCGCAGATCTAATCGATGAAGGCCATGCCGCGTGATCCGCAGGAATTGGAAACGATCGCCGAGGCGTTCTCGCTGACCGCGGAGAAATATGACCTCTTTGCCCTCGACCATCCCAACCAGACCCGCATGCGTCACAAGGTTTATGCTCACCTGCAGCGTTACTTGCAGCCGGGTCAACGCATTCTGGAATTGAATGCTGGAACGGGCATCGATGCGGCCTATCTAGCCCAGCGGGGTTACAGCGTGCACGCCACGGACATTTCGCCGGGCATGCTGGAGCGCCTCGAGGCCAAACAGCAGAGCCTTGGCCTCGCCGACAGCCTTACCTTACAACAGGTTTCCTTCACCGAACTTGACCAGGTAAGCGGGGGCCCATACGACGCCGTATTTTCCAATCTAGGCGGCTTGAATTGCATCCCCGATTTGGGCACGGTCGTCCAGCAATTGCCGCAGGTTCTGCGCCCAGGCGGGCTGGTTACCTGGGTGCTTATGCCGCCCGTGTGCCTTTGGGAACTGGCCACTGTATTTCTGGGCCAGTTCCGGCTTGCCTTCCGGCGGTTTTCCAAGCGGGGTACACAAGCGCACCTGGAAGGCAAGACCTTCACCGTTTATTATTTTTCGCCGAACCGCGTTCGATCCCTCTTCCCCTCCGAGTACAGGCTTCTTTCTATTGAAGGTCTCTCGGTAATAACACCGACGGCGGAGAGCAAAAACCTGGCTAAGCGGCATCCGAAGTTCTATGCAGCTCTGGCCTGGCTGGACGATCGGCTTGCGCCCCTTCCTCCCTGGCGGGGGTGGGGAGACTTCTTCATTATTTCTTTCCGTTTGCGAGCGGCGTCTGCGACTTAATGCCCAAAATGGGATTCTTTACGCCGCTCGCGTTGGAGTTGCTACCTGCTTTGCAGGGAAACGCAACTCCGCATGCGGTTGAATGATGGGTATTTGGAACGAGTCGGTTGCCAGTCCAGGTGAGGTGGCATCTGACGTCGGCAAACGGGTGGCAAAGAACACGCTATGGCTGCTGCTGGGTCGTATCGGGTCCCAGGGTCTGGCGCTGCTGTTCAGCGTGCTAATCGCCCGCCGGCTGGGCGAGGCCGGCCTGGGGCAATATGCTTTCCTGGCCTCGGTGATTTTCATAGGGAACCTGGCAAGCACCTTCGGCACAGACATGCTGGTGATGCGCGAGGTGGCCGGCAAACGAGATTTGTCGCTCGTACCCAGATCCTTATTCGTACAACTGGCGCTTTCAGTGCCCTTCATCATTCTGGTCTTCTTTGTTGCACCTGTACTTCCCAACCAAAGCGTGGATGCCATCCAGGCCCTGCGCATCTATAGCCTCGCTCTGATCCCTATGGCGTTCTACTCGGTCTTCAGCGCTTTACTGCGCGGGCTGGAACGTATGGATGCATTCACCTGGCTCAATATTTTGAACGGAGCCCTGTTGGTTGTATTGGCCTTTCTTTTTGTCCGGCCATCCACATCCATGGCTAGTCTTGCGTGGCTGCTCCTTTTTGCTCAGTTGATCAGTGCACTGGCTGCCTTGCTCCTATCTTGGCTCGTACTGCGAAAATCCCCAAGTTGGCGCCCGGCATGGAACCAGCTTGCCGCTCTGTTAGCGGCGGCGGCGCCCATCGCCGCCCTGGGCTTGTTGGGTGCGGTCTACCAACGAAGTGGAATCCTTCTGGTCACCACGATGCAGGGCGCAGCGGCCACCGGGTCTTTTTCCGCGGCCCTGCGGGTGGTGGAGGCCGCAAAACTGGGGCACTTTGCGTTATTGGGAGCGCTGTTCCCGGCCATGTCCCAAGCGCACCTGGTGCAAAGCCGAACGTACAAGAATGTATTCGCCGCCTCACTGAAGTTGTTGTTGCTGCTGGCTCTGCTATTGGCCGGATTGCTTTTTCTATTCTCTGAACATCTGGTCCCGCTCTTGTTCGGCCAGGAATTCAGCGGCTCTGGTTCCCAGCTAAAGATCCTGGCCTGGCTGCTATTGCCGGTCACATTCACCCACTATTTCTCCTTGCGGCTTCTGGCCGCCAAACAAGAAAAACCAATAATGATCTCCCTTGCCGCAGCGCTATGTGTGCTGATCGGGTTCGCTTGGGCCACCATGCCCCATTGGGGATTGTTTGGTATGGTTTGGGGCATGCTGATCGCCGAAAGTGCGCAAGCCGGGATCCTCGTATACTATTGGCGTAGACAGGCCGCGGATTAACCGGACTCTATGCCAGTTCCCAATTTTGCCGATAAGTACAAAGGCAGGGCCATCCTCACTCCCGAGGCTATGCTGGCCTATCGCCAGAGGGCTGGCATGCTTCCGAAAGGTGCTGGCCCTGAGGCGGTCATTTTGTGCTTGCAGCGTGGCTTGCCGGAGCGCGTAAAGCGGCGCCATCCCATTCGGTCGATAGGCAGAATCAACGGAGACCTTTATGCTCTGCACAAAGCGCCCGGAAGCCTGGCCGTGCTGACGAATTTCGGCCTGGGGGCGCCGCAGATGGCGGGATTGGCCGAGGAGTTGATCGCCTGGGGTGCTCGCAAGCTCGTCTCCATTTCGATGGCCGGCGGCCTGCAGCCCGACTTGAAGCCCGGGGACATCGTGGTCTGCGACCGTGCCCTGCGCGACGAGGGAACTTCCCATCATTACTTGCCATCAGCCAAGTTCGTTGATGCCAACGGAGAGCTTGCGAAGGATTTGACGGCTGCCTTGCAGGCTCGCGGCATCCAGGTGGAAGTAGGCGCTACCTGGACCACGGATGCCACGTTCCGGGAAACCGATGTCGAGGTGCGGCAGTATCAGGGGGAAGGGATAAAAACGGTAGAGATGGAAACGGCCGCGCTGTTCGCGGTAGCCCAGGTGCGCGGCGTGCAGGCCGCTTCCATCTTCGTGGTGGGGGATAGCCTGGCGGGCGGTGAATGGCGCGCCCCACACGATCTGCGCCTTCTGGATCGCTCGTTTGAGGTCGTTTACGATGCAGCCATCGAAGTGCTGTCGGAGGCGGCTAGTTAGCTTTTCGATATAATTCAACTCCAATAGCAGCGCCGAAAGCGCTGCGTAGCGCCTGTAGCTCAATGGACAGAGCATCTGACTTCGGATTGTCGGGATGGTGGGCGAATTATTGCCCTGATATACCGTGGGAACAACCCATAGAGATATGATCATTCTGTGAATGACAGCCGCTCATGGTTAATAGACCTGCGACGCAATCATTGACGATGATTTTTAAGAATACAAGGAGAATTGGAAAAAATGACAGAAGGACTTGAAGAGCTTTGGAACTGTATTAGCAAGATTTCAGATGAGCTTAGGCCATTATATGAGCTATACTTCACTTTCGAACCTGATAACGTGATAAAACGCAGACTTTCAGTTCTATATGACAGGGCTAGGAATACAAAACCCGAAGATTTTCCGCAGTTACGAGAAGAGATCAATCAATTATTCAAAATTGAGCAACAAATCAGACAGCTTGAAATAAAATTTAAGGAATGTGTTGACCATTATCCCTTGAGTTAGAATAACTCTGTGGCAATAATTACTCATAGAGGTTCTGAAGGGAGGCGGTGAGAATGGATAAAGATTCGCAAAAGAGAATTCACCCCATTGTGAGAGCGCTAGCATTTTTGATCTCTTTGCCCATAGGCGGTTTTGGTATTTACCTTTTTATTCGGGGAATCCTGGTTTCTCTTACTCACCCAATTTATTACACTTTATTACTGCCGTTAACATTTTTGTGGGATTTTAATTTTGCATTGGCCTTGCTATTGGGGTATGCGCCAGCATTTGGATTGATGGCGTTTGCACGGTGGTTAATCGCCATTTCGGGAATATGGCCCTTAAAAGAGAGGCCATACTGGGAAAAGTGAAATGATCACCACCTGCTCTCTACTGAGCCAGGCAGGCTTGGCGGTCCGACGTTTTCTTGAATGGTGGGAGCGGGTTAGTTATAATTTTCCCACCAGCGCCTGTAGCTCAATGGATAGAGCACTTGACTTCGGATTGTCGGGGAGACTGTAAATAGTGTCTAGGGCCTGTTTTGTTGTGAGATTTACCCTTAAAAATTGAAAGATTTCAATCCATAAGCATCAGATTTCCATGATTTCCATACTAACTGCAGCAGATTTGCAGCAGGCCAAGATAGGTAGGCAGTTTGGTCGGGGAAATCAAGAATTCGAACCAGGTCATGGAGAAATACACGGTAGCTATTGGGGAACCGGGTTCTTGACTGCTTGTGGGCTGATGCTTTTAATATGTTTTTTGGGTTTGTGCAAGAACCCTATTAATAAGATCAAATACTACTGAAAATTTCCCAAAATCTTCTTTCACTGCATTTGTGCATATCCAATCAGCGAGCTCCTTTTTTTCACCTTCAATCACAAGCCATACTTGTTTTTCTGGGTCGTCGTTATTGGGCGTGGATTTTATTGTGAAATTCCTACCTGTCGATTCTTCTGCCCTCACTATTAGTGAATCGGAAAACAGATTCTCAATTCCTTTCTTGATAGAATTTTCGTCTTGAATTGGGATTTGCCGCTTGTAAAAAGGAGGGTGATCTTCATCAGATTTGTTTGTATCGCAGTCAAACAGCAGTATAAGTGGATGCGCTAAAAATTCCTTGATTTGCCTCTTCCCTTTCCAGTAATTACTCAATTCACCTTTTCCACCTCTTGCTTTTAAGTCAATGTCATCTAAGGTATTTTTCCATTCAGGATAAAGCTCGGCTACCTTTTTTAAATACTGAACATCAATATCCCCTTCAACAAATAGAGACGGTTTGGTCTTCCCCCAGTTTTGTGGACACGGTTAATGTCCATGAGACTGCTCGTA
>JBBDXR010000018.1:0-26557 GCA_040902205.1 Anaerolineales bacterium
CCCCCACTTCAACTACCGGTGTGACATTTTAAAGTGAACAGTGCAGCAGCTGGACAATCCAAGTCACTAAATTCGTGCTAGGATGATCTCGCATTTCTAACTAGCACAAAAGGCGTGATTCCCATTACGCCAAGCGGCTAAACACTAGCCCCAGGCCAGTCAGTGGTCGGCGAGCAGGCCTGATACTTCCTAAGACCAATCCCAATTGAATAGCTGTTCATTGTGAACAGCAAGAGCCGAGCTAGCGCCGAGCACCGAACCCGCCCGCAGGAGCCGTGCGGTTTTGCGGCCGCGACGGGAAGCTGAGCGCAGTCTGGTTTCAGATTTCCGCTTTCAACTGTCTACCGCCAACTGTCAACTGCATTTTGTAGCTCGGGTGGGAATCGAACCCACAAGAGGTTGCCCTCGGAGGATTTTAAGTCCTCTGCGTCTGCCAGTTCCGCCACCGAGCCTTACGGTCGCTTAAACTTAACCGAAGGTCAAGTTTTGCGACCGTTTGCAGAAACCGACGATGAAACTGTCGGTTCTGCATGTTTGATTTTAGCATGCGGCTAAGGGTGATATGAATAAACGGCCAGGTTTCGTAGAGGCGCACGGTAGTGCGCCCTCAACATCCTGAGGGCGTTGCTGCAACGCCCCTACGCCATTCCAGCCCCTTTTGTAATAGGCGGGGAGATCCTTCGCTTCAATCAGGACGGGCTCCTGCCCTTAACGAGGTAGGCGGCGCTTAGTCCACCTCGCCCAGCGGGAGGCGAGGCGCACCCAGGGCCGAGCGCCGCGCGCGCAATTCCGCCTGCCCGAATCGCCGCCCGCAGGCCATCACCGAATTAGAGAGTTATATTATCATTGATACATTCTCCAAGCAGTTCGTTCAGATTCAGTATTTTATAGGTGGCTACGATGGATAACGAGCCCAGGGAAACCATAAGCCAGAGATTACGAAAGATCGGCGAGTGGATTCTTTTCGTCCTCGTAGGGGCCTTCTTTGTCTACATTTTATATATAGCCTTTGGGTTAACTTTAGGCTGGCTACACTTTGGGGACGGAAGCATGTTGCTGGGCGGTCTACTGAGTGGATTTTCCGGATACGAACTGATCTGTGGTTTGCTTGCGTTCGGTTTTATGGCCCTTGCATTTTGGAGCACGGTGAGAGGGCAAAAGAAATAAACGCGCCTGGTGGGGAATTTGCGATGTTTGAGCCAGTGATGAGACTGGATATAGTTTCTTCCTAGGAATTTCTCCCGTTCGCTGTCTTCTCGCTTCGCTCGAAGTCTTGGCTCAGGGCAGGTTCTTGCCTGCGGCCTAGCTCGTAGTAACGAACCCCGCCGCAAGCGGCGGGGCTTTGCGGTTTTGTTCAAGTTCATGTCCAATATTCTCAGCCATGCCTCCATTGACCTTCGCCTCAGTGAAAGCGCGGAAAAACAGACGCTAGCATTACCCTTCGCTGGGTTCTCGCTTTGCTCGAAGCCCTGGCTCAGGGTGGCACAGAAAAGAATAGTCATGTGCATTCCCCACCCTTTCTCCAGTTTTCCTTCCCTGGAGGGAAAAACAACCCCCGCTTTCCTCCACCGCCCCAAGGGGCGGGGTATCCGGCGGGGAAGAATCTTCATGACAAGGGGTGACGGTCGATGAGGACGCTAGGTTCTTCGGTTCTTGGTGAACCGCGCCCAGCGAGAGGCCAGGCGCACCCAGGGCGCAGAGCGTCGCGTGCGAAACTCCGCCTGCCCGATGGCAGCCCGCAGCCCATCGCCATCGGAGAAGTCTGGCAGGCGCATCGTGGCCAGCCCCAACTCCTCCAGGGTATGCGCATCGGAGCCAGCGGTGCCCGGCAGCCCGTGTGCCGCGGCAAACTCCGCTGCCTTGCGGTTGTAGCCGGGCAGCAGGTTGCGGGCGTTGAAGGTCTCGAAAGCATCCACCAGCCCGGTGAGTTCCTCCAGCTCAGCCGGGGACCAAAAACTGCGCCGTGGGTCGAACGGATGCGAAACGCTAATGAAGGCACCCTGCTGGCGCAGGGCGGCAATGGCCTCCCGATATGGCATGCCCCGCGGGATCAGCTCGCTGACGAACGCGGCCAGCAGCTCCCCCCGGTCGGTCAGCACTTCCTCGCCAACGATCACCAACTCGGGGTCGAGCGCCTGGGCTTCCAGCGCTCCCGCCAGGTTCCAGTGGTCCGTCACCACCACGCGGTCCAGGCCGCGGAGGCGGCAGGTCGCCACCAGGTCGGCTGGGCGCACCTGGCTGTCTGGCGAGGCGTGGGTGTGGCAATGGAATTCGATGGTGAGCATAAGACAGGATTGTAGCAAAGGCGAGTGATTAGTGATTGGTGATTAGTGATTAGGGGAAGCATCGAAGGCCCTCCTATTCACTGTTCACTACTCACTATTCACTTCATGGCACTTCATACTACAATCAGCCATTAAACCAATGACTACCCTGCCCGATTTCTTCAAGCTTTCCAAAGAAGTCGCCGCGGCCCTCAAAGCCGGCAGGCCCATCGTTGCCCTCGAGTCCACCGTGATCACCCACGGCCTGCCGCAAGGCGAGAACCTTGAGCTGGCCCGCGCCATGGAAGAGATCGTGCGCAAGGAAGGCGCCGTTCCCGCTACCATCGGCGTGCTGGCTGGCCGCATTTGCGTCGGCTTCGAGGAAGCCGAGCTGGAGCGATTGGCCCGCGACAGCGAGGCCCGCAAGCTGAGCAGCCGCGACCTGGCCGCGGCTGTGGCCGACAAGGCCAGCGGCGGTACCACCGTGGCCGCCACTTTGCGTGTGGCAGCTATGGCGGGCCTCCGCGTCTTCGCCACCGGCGGCATCGGTGGCGTGCATCGCGGCGGGGTCTGGGACGTTTCCGCCGACCTGCAAGAGCTGGCCCGCCAGCCCTTGCTATTAGTGTGCGCTGGCGCCAAAGCGATCCTCGATCTGCCTGCCACGCTGGAGCAATTCGAGACCCTGGGCGTACCGGTGATCGGCTACCAGACCGACGAGTACCCGGCGTTTTACTCCATTGAAAGCGGCCTGCCCGTCAGCGCCCGCGTCGATGCGCCTGAAGGGGCCGCAACATTGGCTCGCTCTCATTGGGAACTGGGCGGCGGAGGGATGCTGCTAGCTGCTCCACCTCCCGCGGCCGCCGCGCTGCCCAAGCGCGAAGTGGACGCCTGGATCGCGCAAGCCCTGGTGGAGGCCGAGTCGCAGGATATCCGCGGCCAGGCCGTGTCCCCTTATCTTTTAAAGCGCGTCAGTGAGCTAAGCGACGGGCGCAGTCTGCGGGCGAACTTGGCGCTATTAAAAAACAACGCCAAGATAGCCGCGCAGGTGGCAAAGGCATTGGCAAAGCCTAAAAGCAAAAAAGTCTAGAGCTCTGTTGGCCGCAGCTTGTTAGGGTTCTTTCGTCGCGGTGGGGAAGCGGGTATGCGTCGCCGTGGCCGTGGGCGTCGCCGTCTTTGTCGACGTGGCCGTGGGCGTGGGGCTGGAGGTGGCCGGGGCGCCGCTCACGTCGAAGGCGCCGCTGACCTTGGCCTCTGTGCCCACGAAGATGTGCACCTGATAGTTACCCGGCAGCCAGTCCTCGGCATCGGGGATCCATTCCGTAAATCCATAGCCACCCGTAGTCCCGTCCCAGGGCTTGGTCTCGTAATGCACGATCCCGCCTTCGTGCACCCACACGGCAGTCCACTGCACTCCGGGCAGCATGCCATCGTAAGAGAAGATGGCGTAGATGCCCACCAACGGGTTGGCAAAGGATTCGGCTAAGCCGATGCCCTGAAAGGTGCGGAAGTCTATCCCGCGGGCGAAGGCCAGCGGGCTAAAGGCCGCATTCGGATTAGGCGTTACTTGTGAAGTGAATTCTGTGGCGATCGCCTGGGGCAGCGTTGGCACGGCGGTGGGCGAAGGGGTCAGGCTGAACTGCAGTGTTGGCGTCTCGCTGGGGATCGGCGTGATGGATGGCGTTAGCGATGGCGTAGGAAACAGCGAAGGCGTGGCGGTGGCCAACGGGGTTGGCGTAACCGGGAAAATGCTGAAGGCAACTGGGCGCCCGTAGAAGTAGAGCCACGCCGACACACCGAATAACACCAGACCCCAGACGATGACCTGCCAGCCGTACACCAGGCGCTGCTGGCGCAATCGGTGGTAGGGCAACTCGCCTGATTCGCGGATGGCGACACGGCCGCGCCAAAAGGCGTACAGGCCAAAGAAAGCCACCACGAAGGTGGCGGTGGTCACGAAAGTGGCAATATCCAGCGAGATGGTCATGTTTTGCGAAAATGTTAGGTGGCGCGCATTATACCTGTGCCCATTTCTGCTTAAGCGATCCCGGGATGCATAGCGAATCGCGTGAACCATAGGTAGAATAGCTCCAATGTCCTCGGCGTTCTCCCGGCGCGAATTCCTGAAATTGAGCGGCCTGACCCTGGGCGGCCTGGCGCTTTCTCCGCGCGTTCTTGGGCATAGCGTGAAACCGCCGGAAGCCACCGGTTTGGTGCGCGTGGCCAGCGGCCGGGGGATCGACATCTACAACGAACCCCAATATCCGCGCTACAACGATGCCGTGAAGGTGGTGGCCAACCGGCAACGGGACCAGTTGCTGTACGTGTACGAGAAATTCCAGCCGGACACCGGCCCGGAATTCAATCCCAATTGGTATCGCGTGGACGAAGGCTACGCTCATACGGCGTACCTACAGCCGGTGCAGACCATCATGAACGAGGTGGTCCCCTTTGTGCGCGAGGATGGGGAGCTTTTCGAAGTCACCGTGCCCCTGACGCAGTCTTACCAACTCACGAAATCGGAGGGCTGGCGTAAACTCTACCGGCTTTACTATAAGTCCACGCATTGGGTCACCGGCGTGGAGACCGGGCCGGATGGCGCCCCGTGGTACCGCATCGAGGACGAACTGCTCTATATTGAGTACTACGTACTGGCTTCCCACTTGCGCAAGATCCCGGCCAGCGAACTGACTCCGGTATCCACGCGGGTCAGACCGGAAGACAAGCGCGTCGAGGTGAGCATTGCCGAGCAGCGCTTATTAGCCTACGAGGAGGATGCGGTAGTGATGGACACCAAAGTATCTACCGGTATCCCGGAGCTAGCCGCCCCTAACGATATTCCCACGGCAACGCCCAAGGGTTCTTGGGTGGTCTTTTCCAAGATGCCTGTACGGCACATGGGCGACGGCCGGGTCACCAGTGATATCAACGCCTATGAACTCCCAGGTGTTCCCTGGGTTTCATATTTCCACGAGTGGGGTGTGGCTTTCCATGGCACGTATTGGCATGACAACTTCGGCAATGAGATGAGCCATGGCTGCGTGAACATGCGGCCGGATGAAGCCAAGTGGTTGTTCCGCTGGTTGCTGCCTTCAGCAGAATACGGCAAGGTCCAGACCACGGGCACTGGAACGCGCGTTGTAGTCATCTGATCCCTAAAACCCAAGCTGTTCTAATGGAAAAATCGCGATGGGCCGCTCTGGCCGCATGTGCCCTGCTCCTGGCGGCTTGCAGCGATGGTCTGATGCACGCCAGCGGCGCCTGGGCACGGCCCGCCCCGCTGGGCGCCGCTTCGGCAGTCTATCTCGTGCTGCAGAATTCGACTGGCCAGGATGACGTTCTGCTAGGCGCCGGCACCGATGTGGCGCGCGTTGCCGAACTTCATCAGAGCATGGTGGTGCATGAAGAAGGGATGGAAGGCCATCCTATGGATGGCGAGCCGGCGGGCGAACCGGCAAACGAGATCATGATGATGATGCCCGTCGACCGCGTGGAGGTTTCCTCTGGAGGCAAGGCTATCTTGGAGCCTGGAGGATTTCACATCATGTTGATCGATCTGCAGCGCGAACTCATCCCCGGCGAGCATTTCACGCTGATCTTGCATTTCGAGAACGCCAGCGAACTGGAAGTTGAGGTCCTGGTAGCGGAGCAATAGCGGCTCTGCTCGCCCCAAGCGATTCCTGTACCCCTGTTGGGCTACACTAACGCGTCAACCACCAAGGCAGCAAAAAGCAGCGCCAGGTACATGCTGGAATAGCGGTACATCCCCCAAGCCAGCTTGTTGCCCCCTCGCCGCCAGACTTTCCAGGCAGCATAGATGAGTATGGCGCCGAGTATTAGAGCGGATGCCAAGAAAACTCCGCCCGCCAAGCCCAACACAGGCATCAGGATCGTCAGGGCAACCAGTTCCAGCGTATAGATCCAGATCTGCGCCCGCGTAGCGCGCTCACCGCGCACCACCGGCAGCATGGGCACACCGGCGCGGGCGTAGTCCTTGCGCTTCACCAGCGCCAGGGCCCAGAAATGCGGCGGGGTCCACATGAAGATGATGGCGAACAGGAACAGGGCCGGAATGGTCAAATTGCCCGTGGTGGCCGCCCACCCCACCAGCGGCGGGATGGCGCCCGCGCCGCCGCCGATCACAATGTTCTGCACGGTGGCATGCTTCAGCCATAAGGAGTAGAGCACGATGTAGTAGATCATCCCGGCCAGAGCCAGCAGCGCAGCCAGCATATTGACGAAATTCGCCAGGATATAGAATGAAGCCGCCAGCAGGGCGAGCCCGAAGGCCAGGCCTTCGGGCGGCAGCATGCGCCCGGAAGCGATCGGCCGGCGAGCGGTGCGCGTCATGCGCCGGTCGGTCTCGCGGTCGATATATTGATTGACCGCGCCGGAGCCGCCTGCGGCCATCGCGCCGCCCAGCAAGGTCCAGAAGGTCAATTCCAGCGAAGGTAGCGCCCTGGCGCCCACCACCATGCCGCTATACGTGGTGACCAACAGCAAACCCACGATGATGGGCTTGGTGAGATTGGCCAGATCCTTGGCGCGCTGGCGGCGATCTACAGGCTGCGCCGCTTCGCGATCCTCTTGCGCCTGGCTGCGGCCTGCCAGGCCGACCAAGACCAGCAGGATGACCACCAGCGCCCATAGGGCCGCTGCGGTGGCCACGTGCAAAGCCAGTAATTCGATCGGGAATTGGGTGCTCACCTTGAGCGCGCCGACCAGCGCTTGAGAGAAGAACAGCACCACCACCAGCGTGGCCGCGGCCAGGATGCCGCGCTGGCTGCGCTGGGTGCGCCAGGCCTGGCGCAGCAGCAAGAGCATGTGAACGGCCAGCAAAGCCACCAGCAAGCGGTGGCCCATATGGATCCACCCTAAATAATGTGAGGGGATCAGCTCCCCATTGCACAGCGGCCAGCCCGAACATGCATAGGTGGAACCCGTGGCCGCTACCAACGCGCCGCTAACCATGACAATGAACACCGCGGCCAGCGCGCCCAGCGACAAATGCGCAAAGCGGCTCTTGAAGGCGAGCCGGTCTGGCAGCCCCGGAAGCCGGCTGCGGGCGAGGGACGTTACCGCCGCGGTAATCAGCAAGCCCAGCAGGAGGAAGGCCGTCCCAAGGTGAAGGGCGACCAACAGCGGCGGTGTTTCGGTGAGCACCACCACCCCGCCTAGCAAACCCTGCAAGGCCAGCAAGGGTAGTGCCCACATCAGCGGTCGCCAGATCAATCTGATGGAGCGGGATCTGCGCCAGGCCCACAAGGCGGCAATCAGGATCAGCGGAGACGTGATGGCTGAAGCCCAGAAGCGGTGGCTGTATTCGATCTGCGCTTTGATCTCATCGGGAGGGATGAGCCGGCCAAAGCAGGTAGGCCAATCCGGGCAACCCAGGCCGGAGCCGGTGACGCGCACGATGCCGCCTATGACGATGAGCAGATACGTGGCCACCGCGGCCGCCGTAACCACAATGCGGAAGGTGTTGAGAGACTGCTGAGGCTTACTTGTCTTGGGCATCGCGCTTCGATTCCTGGCGGCGCACGTAAACGGGATAGCCGATCAATAGGAGAGCTGCGAAGGTGAACCATTGGAACGCATAGCCCAGGTGTGATCCTTCGCTAAGGTCCAACTCCGGAAGCTGCGCGAACGGCGGCTCGGTCTGCTCGCCCTCAGGGGCGCGCTGCATATAAACCCGAAGCAGGTCGATATCCATTTGTTCACCCAGCCGATCCAGGTCGAGATTGTTCCACCTGCCCAGGCGCGCCTGGTCGGGCGCAAGGGTCGGGTCAGGACGCAGTGCTTCATTCAAACTGAAATCGGTCTCCGCCCGGCGCAGTTGCCCCGTCACGGTCACGGTGCCGGATTCGATGTAAGCCGGGCGATCCTCGGCCTGCTCCGCTGGTATCCAGCCGCGTTCGACCAGGATGGCGCTCTCCGTCCCGTCAATCGCCAGCGGGGTATACAGCTTTACGCCCAATTCGTTGCCAAATTCGGTGGGCCAAACCTGGTTGCGCAAAATGATCTCTTCTTCAGGCAGATAGTGTCCGGTCACGATCACGTGGCGATATTCCATTGAGTATAAGTCCAAATCCAGGGCTTGGCGATCGAGGACCAGCGGGTCAGCCGTCTGCTGTTCCAGCACGCGGGCATTGAACGCGCGGCGTTGCTCCAGGCGATCCAGCTGCCAGATGCCCAGGCGTGCCATCACTGCGGCCGCAGCCAGGACCAGAGCGGTGGCCAGCAGCCACCGCCGCGTGAACGGGGCCAGCATGCTAGCTGCCGGATTTACCTGCGGCCACCGCGGCCGCGGGTTTCACGGGAAAAACGATGAGGCTGTAGACAAACAACATCACGGCGGTGGGCGGCGCAGCAAAAGCGATGCCCAGTAGGCGCGTGCGCAGCGTAGTGGGCAGCTTTACATTCAAACCAAAATATCGGGAGGAATTGAACGAGCAGGCCAGCGCAATATTGTCCGCCTCGTCGAGGCGCATATTGGCGCTGCCGTTAGCCGGCACCACCAGGGGGCCAAGCGTGTGGGTCTCGACATCGTTGTTCACCACCACCAGGGTGTCGCCCACCACAAAAGTCATCTCGTCCGGGATGCTGGGCGGGTCCTCGCCAGCAGCCACGCGAGCGGCGGTGCCCGCCGGAATGGTCAGAATCACTTCTTGCGGGGCGCGCGCCGTATTCTCATTCTGCAGCATTAAGCCCGCTTCGCTCACCAGCCACACGGCGACCACCGACAGCACCAGGATCAACAGGAAGCGAAGGGCGTATTGGATCAGGAGTTGGGAAGAAATCATCTTGCTTCTACTCGGCCAATAGCAAGCGCACATCGTGGGTCATCTCATCGGCGGTCATTTCAAAAGGGAAGGTGAGGCGCCACAACCCTTGTTTATCCACTACCCACACGCGGACGCCGTGCTGCACTACGTAGCCGATTTCGCTATCCACGCTTTGTTGAATGGGAGTGCCGCTGCCATAGAAAGTCCACACACGCTGCAGTTCCTCCAGCGATCCGCTGAGCCCGATGAAGTCCGGATCGAAGCGATTCATGTAAGCAGCGATAACTTCCGGCGTATCGCGATCGGGGTCCACGGTGATGAACACGAATTCCACATTGGCGGCCTCTGTCCCCAGGTCGGCAGCGATCTGTTGATACTTGCCCAGCGTGGCCGGACAAAAATCAGGGCAGTTGGTGTACCCCAGATAGATCAGGACCACTTTGCCGCGCTGCTCGCTAAGCCGAAACGAGGAACCATCGGTCCTGTGCAGCTCGAAATCAAGCGCCTGAGGAGCGGGGGTGCCGATCACTGAACCGTTGAACTTCTTCTGCGCGTCGAAAGCTTGCAACCCCAAAAAGTACACAGAGATCCCCACGAACAAAGCCCCCGCGGCGATCAGGATGATCCGATAATTCTTCACGCGTCTCCTGCCACTTACCCTGAAACAAAAAGCGAACTTCGGCTTGAGGTTATGCGACCTCAGTCGCCCAACCTCAAGCCTAGCCTCGCTTTATACCCTATCCGTCCGGAAACCGTGGCTTAGACGGGGCTGCCCATCAGATACAGCCCGACATAGAAGAACATCCACACCACATCTACGAAGTGCCAATAGACCGCGCAAGCCTCTACGCCCCAATGCTGCTCGGCGCTATACAGGCCGCGGCGGCCATTGCTCCAAACAATGTAGAGGAAGATGACGCCGGTGAGCACGTGGAAGGCATGGAAACCGGTCATCGAGTAGAACACGGCGCCCTGCGCGCCATCCGCCGGGCCAAAGGGCGCGATCTGCCACTCCACGCCCACGACGCCCAGAAGGAAGATGATTCCCAGGGTCATGGTGATGAAGGTGTTGCGCAAGAAGGCCGGGCGGTTGCCGTGCGCCATTTCTATCTCGGCGCGGTTCATAAAGAATGAGCTCAGCAGCAGCATAACGGTGACAACCAGGCCGAGGGTCTGGTTCAGCTCGGGGCGGTTGGGGCCTAAAAGGACCAGCCTAGCCACGAACAGGCCCACGAACACGAAGGCATCCGAAAAGATGAACAGCCACAGCCCCAGGCGATTGCGGGCCAGCTTTGCGGCGTAGTTTTCGACGGCGCTATGCGTGGACATCAATGACCCTCTTCGCCTCTGGTAAACAGACGTCCCACGTGCATGAAGTACACGATGACGAAAAAGGCCTTGAAGGCCGCTACCAGCAGCAGGGCCTGGCCCCAAGGAGGCGCGATCACCCCGACGATGAATTCGCCGAAGGTAAGCACCGCCAGCATCAGGAGCACCCAGCCGCCGGTGCCCAGTTGGGCGCGGCGGCTGCTGGTGACCTGTTCTTTGTTATCTGCCATACTTTTCTCCTGTGGCGCTACTCGGCGCCATGCGCTGCGCTGCTGCGCGGCGCTGTGCCGGGGGTAGGCGCCATATTAACGTAAGGGGAGTCGGCCAAGCCGTAATCGTAGGGTTCGCCCACCACCTCGAACGGTTGGGCGTAATTGTGCAGAGGAGCGGGAGATGGGATCTGCCACTCGGGAGAGCGCGAGTTCCACACGTTGCCTTTGGCCTCGGCGCCGCGCCTCGCGCTGCGCACGAGGTTGTAGATGCTGATCACCACCGAGAAGAAGATCACAAACCCGGCGATGGTCATGATCAGGTGCGTCGGATCAAAGCCCAGGTCCGCGTCGTAATCCACCACACGGCGGCGCATGCCCAACAAGCCTACGTAGAACATGCCCAGGGTCAGCACCATGAAGGCGATCCACATCATCCAGAAGTGCAGTTTGCCCAGCTTCTCGTTATACATGCGGCCGGTGATCTTCGGGAACCAGTAGTAGATGGCCGCGAAGAACGGAAAGATGTAGCCGCCGAACATGGTGTTGTGGAAATGCCCGACCACGAAGTAGGTATCGTGCAAGTGCAGGTCCGTGGCGATCGTGCCCAGCGGCGGTCCAGTGACCCCGCCCAACAGGAAGATGACAATGGAACCGAGCACAAACAGCATGGGCGTAGGGAAGGTGAGCTTGGCTTCCCACAGCGTGCCCACCCAGCTGAAGAACTTGACGCCGGTAGGTACGGCCACCAACAGCGTGGCATACATGAAAGGCAGGCGCAGATAAGGGCTCATACCCGAAGCGAACATATGGTGCGCCCAAACGAAGAAGCCCACCAGCGCAATGCCCAGCGAAGAGAATGCCACCCATTTGTAGCCAAATAGCGGTTTGCGCGAAAACACCGGCAGCAACTCGCTGATGATGCCCAGGCCGGGCAGGATGAATACGTAAACCGCCGGATGCGAATAGAACCAGAACAAGTGCTGATACAGGATCGGGTCACCGCCTGCAGTGGCATCGAAGAACTTCATGCCCAGCAGGCGTTCCAACATCACAAGCTGGAAGGACAGGCCGATCAGCTGCGTGGCGGTGAATTGGATGAAGGCTGTGGCCAGCGCGGCCCATACGAAGATGGGCATCTTGAACATGGTCATGCCTTTGGCGCGCATGGTGAAGATGGTGACGATGACGTTGATCGCGCCGGAAATCGACGAGAGGCCCACCAGATACACGCCGATCAGGAACATTTGCATGCCCAGCGGGGCGCGCAAACTTAACGGCGGGTAGCCGACCCAGCCGGTGTCGAAGCCGCCGAAGAACAGGCTGCTCACCAGGATGAGCGCGCCGGGCACGTTGATCCAGAAGGCGAAGGAGTTGAGCCGCGGGAAGGCCATGTCGCGCGCCCCAATGAGCAGCGGCACCAAATAGTTGGACAGCGCGCCCACGCCCAGCAGGATCGAGGCGATCATCACAATGCCGTGCAAGCTCATCATCGTGTTGAACAGATGCTCCGGCGAGTACTGCGTGCCGGCCAGTACCTCCCATGGTTTCCCCAGGATGGTCTCGAAGATGCTGCCATTCGAAAGAAAACTGATGCCGGACGAGGCCAACTCCGTGCGGAAGAGCATCGCCAGGCTGCCGCCAATGCCGAGCAACAACAGCGAGGTCACGCCGTATTGGATGCCGATCACTTTGTGGTCGTAATCTACGCTGAAATAGCGCATCCAGTTGGGCTTGGCGGGATCCGGCTCGAGATTGTCCGAGGTTTGTTTGCCGCGCGCCCACTTGATCCAATCGTTCAGCACGCCCACGCCCACCATGAAGGCAATGGCGCCCAGGATCACGCCGGGGATGACGATCACTTCCGTGATGTGTTTCTGAATCTCGGGGTCAGGGCTGGATAGCGGGAGGCCGATGATGACGCGCACGGCCATGACAAAGGCCATGCCCACGAAGGTGGCCAGGATCTGGGCTACCAGGCCGCGGAACAGGCCTGTGGAAAAGAATCGCATGCTTTGCCTCCTGCCTTACTGCAAGCTCATGATAAAGGCGATGATCTGGCGGATCTGGTCTTCGGTGAGTTTTGTGGCGAAATCCTGAGGCATCACGCCTGCCTGGAATCCGGCGACGATCTGCGCATTGGGATCGACAATGGAACTGTGCAGGTAAGCCTCATCCGCCGTCACGCTGCTGCCGTCAGTCAGCTCCACCTGTGAACCGAACAAGCCCAGCCAGGTGGGGCCTACTACGGTTTCGCCGGTGAGCGAGTGGCAGGCCAGGCAGCCGTAGGTCTGCGCCCAGCGCTGCCCGCATTCCGGCTCTCCCAGGTTGCACTCGCCGGATTGCTCCAGCAGCCAGGCGTCGAATTCTACCTGGGGCACCACGCTAACGCTGGCCTGCATGGCGTAATGCAGTTGCCCGCAGATCTCGGCGCAGCGCACCTTGAAGGTGCCTTCTTGCTTGGGGGTGATGCGCAGCTCGCGCACAAAAGCTTCCCCGCCCGGGAGCACGTCTTGCTTTACGCGAAACTCGGGGACGAAGAAGGAATGGATCACATCTTCCGAATGCAAACGCAGGACAACCTGCCGATTATTGGGCAGATACAAGGTGTCTGACGTAATGGCCGTCAGGAAGGTTTCACCGGCTTCGTTCTGCACCGGCACCTCATACTCGAAGCGCCACACCCATTGCGAAGCGAACACATCCACCGTGATCGCCTGCGGATCACGTCGCTCCACGTCGGCGAGCGTACTGGCGCCGATCACGGCCATCCACAGCACAATCGCAATAGGCACAATGGTCCATACGATCTCAAGGCGGTGAGAGCCGGTGATGTACTTGCCATCGCCGCGCTCGCCCTTGCGCCGGCGGAAAACCACAACGCTGTACAGCATGAAAACGACGATAAGGGAAAAGAAAAAGGCGATGAACCACCAGTGGACGCCGAAAAGCCAATCCACAGTTTCGGCCTGCACGCTGGCTTGAGTGGGCAAAATGGGCGCATTCGTCAGGAACAAGCCCAACAAAACGGTGGAAATCACCACCAACACGCTGACGATGATGAAGTGAATCATCCGAGATCCTCCAAGCTACCTTCCGCGCAAAAACCAGGCACTACCGCATCGGAAGCGGCGCATAGGCGAACATTTTCTCTGCTTGTGCCGAAAAGTACGAAGGGCAGTATATCATAGGCAAGTGGCTAGGCGGAAGCAATGGCTTCCAAAACCTGCCGGCTGTGTTCCGGCACACGCACTTTCTCGAAGGCCTTCAGGATGCGCCCATCCGGACCGATGATGAAAGTGGAACGCACGACGCCGAAATACTTCTTGCCAAAGGTGGATTTTTCTGCCCATACTCCGTATAGGTCACACACCTTGTGGCCTTTGTCCGCTAGCAGGGGAAAGGGCAGGCTGTACTTCTTTTTGAAAGCCTCGTGGGATTCCTCATCATTGGGGCTGACGCCCAGGATCACCGCACCGGCCGCGCGGTACTGCAGATAATCATCGCGGAAGTTGCAGGCTTCCTTTGTACAGCCCGGTGTGTCATCCGCGGGATAGAAATAAAGCACCACGGTCTTGCCGCGGTAATCGGATAACTTATGCGGCTTGCCGCTCTCATCCGGGAGAGTGAAATCAGGGGCGGCTTTTCCTTCGGCGATCTTCATGCAGGCATTATAACGAGGGACTAGTGATTAGTGAACAGTGAATGGTGAATAGGTCACACCCGCCCGTTTACGGACTCTGGGTTTCCCTGTTGACTAATTGACCAATCACTAATCACTATTTTCTTCACCGCGTCCAAAACGCGTAGGCGAGCAAATAGGCGCTCGCCGAGGTCATGGCCAGCGCGTTCAGCGTCAGAGCCGTCCAATTGGGCCGCAAGCCCTCAGCGATGCGGCCCAGATACCAGATCTGCAGCAAACCCAGGGGCAAAGTAAACATGGGCGGCAAGGCGATCGCCATGGGTAAGCCGTAAGCGAACGAAGCCGCGAAGAGCAGGTAACCCGCGGCAATCAGCATGTGGTGGATGCGCACCGCATTCTGCCAACCCAAGCGCACCAACAGCGTGCGCTTCTCGGCTTTAAGATCGCTGGCGTAATCGGGGAACTCCAGGCCAAGCATCGAAGCCAGCGTGACCGGAACCAAGGGGAAGGTGCTCAATGCCAAAAGTCTATGGAAGTCTCCTGCTTGCAGGGTGAAGGCGAAAGCCGGCACCAGGGTCGCCAACACAATGCCGGTGGTCAGCTCGCCATAGCCGGTGGTGGCCAGGCGCACAGGCGGCACCGAATACAAAATAGCGCCCAGGCTCCCGAAGATCATGATGGCGATCACCGGAAGGGCGAGCGCCCCGAGCCGGGCGAGCACAAAGGTCGAAAGCGCTACTGCGGTCAGTGTGCAGAACGCGGCGATCAGCGCCACGCGGGGTCGCAGCTGGCCTTCACCCATGCCCAGCACGCCGCTGCCGCCCGTGAATGGCGTGCGGTTCCTGTTCGCTGCGTCCCCCGGGTAATCGAAATACTCGTTGAGGTAATGCGTCGAGAGCTGCAGGCTGGTCACCCACAACTGGCCAAGCGCCACCACACTCCAATCGATGGGCAGGGCCAGATAGCGGGCGATCCCCAGGCCGAGCAGATAATTCAGCACACCGCCCAGCAAGAACAAGGGACGCGAAAGGCGTACGAACAGGAAGAAGGCGCTGGGCGTCATTGATTGCCGGCGAATTTGGCGAGCTCTTCGGCTGCAGGTGCCCGGTCTTGGGGATGTTCCTCGCTATGCGTCGATAATACGATGAGGCGCGCGGCCGCTTTTGCATGCATCGAGAGCGCAACGCCAAACGGGACCAGCACCCCTTGCGGGGCCTCTGCGCTCAAGGTCAGGTCCACATTCGCACCTCGCGAAGGCGACTGCTCCCGCAAGTCCAGCATTGCGATGGACACTTCCCCGCCGATGGGGAACAAGAAGCGGTCCGCTTCGCCGCGCACGGAGAGCGGCGCCTGCTCGCCGGCCGCAAGGTCCAGTACATCCAGCCGTCCGAAGCGCCGTAGCAAGTGATCGCTGTTGCGCAGCAAGGTCAGCGCCCCACCCTGGCGGTCAAGGGCGAACACGTGCATGTCCGCGATTGGATACTGTGATGGCGTCATACGCGAGATTATAACGGCCAGCCATATCCGTCATTGCGAGGAGGGTAAGCCTCTTCAACCTTCAGAGTCCTTCAACCCGACGAAGCAATCTCCTAGCTCTTTGCAATCGGTCCGGTAATGGGCAGGCACGCCAGCATCTACCGTCAACAGGACGCCTGAAAATTTGTTCTATAATAAGTAGGTTCGCCTCGTCGCACATCGTCTAATTGTCACGGGAGCCCGCATGCAGAACAGTTTCCTTTACCTCATCACCGTCCTGATCTGGGGTTCCACCTGGCTGGCCATCACCTTTCAGCTTGGCGTTGTCCCCCCGGAGCTTTCGGTCGCTTACCGCTTTTTCCTCGCTGCCTTCCTGCTCTTCATTTACAGCAAGCTGCGCGGCTTGAAACTGCGTTTCACCCTGCGGGAGCAGCTCTTCATCGTTCTGCAGGGCTTGCTTCTGTTTTCGGTCAATTACATTATGGTCTATTTCGCGGAGATCTATATCAACAGCGGCATGGTCTCCGTGTTGTTTTCTTCTGTCATCGTATTCAACGTCTTCTTCGGCGCCGTGTTCCTGCGCAACCCAGTGCAGAGCCGCGTGCTGCTCGGCTCCCTCGTGGGCATCGCCGGTCTGGCCCTTATCTTCTGGCCTGAACTCCGGGGCTTCGACCTGCAGGGCGGCCAGGCCCTGGGCCTCATCCTGGCGCTGGTCTCAGCGGTTTCCGCCTCCCTGGGGAACATCGTCTCCGCCCGCAACCAGCGCAACCAGCTTCCCGTCATCCAGACCAACGCCTACGGCATGCTGTATGGCGCCATCTTCACCTCCATCATCGCGGTCGTGCGCGGCGTGCCATTGGCCTTTGACCCCTCTGTCGGCTACGTCAGCTCCCTGCTTTACCTGGCCCTGTTCGGCTCAGTGATCGCCTTTGGGAGCTACCTAACGCTCTTGGGCCGCATCGGCCCGGACCGGGCGGCCTATGTCACCGTGCTCTTCCCCGTAATCGCCCTCATCCTGTCCGCCGTCTTCGAAGGATTACGTCTGGATTGGTTCCAGTTCGCCGGTGTGGCGCTGGTGCTGCTGGGCAACGTATTGGTCGTGAACCTGCGCCAGCGGCGCCCTGCCGTCCCAGCCGCAGCGAAATAACACGCATGGAGCAAAACGCGGGTCGTATGCAACGCTAGCGCCAAACAGCAATGGAGAAGCGTTTCGGCGCAGCCGATAGCTTCTCCCGCGCAGCGCAGCTGCGCATGGATCGCGGCCGGGCGCGCCGAGCGCCACCGCTTCGCCCCCGGCTTCGGGGTCAGTGTTCAATTGCGAAAAGAAGATGAGGTGAAGAACGCGCTGGAATTACTGCGCGAGTCGTTCGATCTTCAGACCAAATAAGGCCTGGCTTACCCTTCCTTCAACTCCGCGCCCAGCGCGGCGGGCGGCGCCACTTGCAGCAGGCGCCGCAACGGCCGCTTGAGGCGCGGCGGCGCATTGGCGATCAGCTGCCCACTGAACTTGCCGCTGACCACCAGTAGCACCAGGATCATCAGCAACCAGGGGATCGCATTCAGGATCACCACCGTGGAATCAGCGCCGGCTGTCGGCTGCAGGTAAATGCCGATCCACGAGCGGATGCCCACCAGCAGCAATACGCCCAGCGCCCCGCGTAGCGGCGACCAGCCGCCGAAGATAACGATGGCCAAGGCGATCCAGCCCAGGCCGCGGGTATGGCCCTCTGCCCAACCGATCTTGACGTCCAGCGAATACGCCGCGCCGGCAATGCCCACCAGCGCCCCGCCGATCACTGCATACAGATAGCGCAGGCGGCGCACGTGCACGCCGCGGGCGAAGGCCGCCTCGGGCCGCTCGCCGGTGCTGCGCAGTTCCAGCCCAGGCCGCGAGCTGAAGATCCACCAATAGGTGAAGACCACCAAAGCCAGGGTGAAATACACCACCAGGTCCTGGTTAAAGAAGATCGGACCGATGATGGGAATATCCTTCAGCAGCGGGATGGGCATCTTGGGGACCCAGGGGCCGGGCAGCCGGGTGAAATCCTGACCCAGGAAAGCGCTCAGGCTGTCGCCCAGCAGGGTCAGCACGAAGCCCACCGCGACTTGGCTTAGGCGCAGGGCCAGGCTGCCGAAGGCCACGATGTAGGCGAAGAACGCGCCTACCGCCGCCGCGGCCAGAAAGCCGATCAGCGTGTTGTCCGTCACGTAGGCGGCCACGAAGCCGGTCATGGCGGCCAGCAGCATGCTGCCGTCCAGCGAAAGGTTCACCACGCCAGCGCGCTCGCTCAAGGTCTCGCCGCACACCGCAATGATCAGCGGGGCGGACTGGAGCATGATCGTGGCCCAATTCAGGTCAAACATCGTCCTTTGCCTTTCGCCTGAATAAGCCGCGCAGGCGGCCAAGGTCGCCGAACAAGAGCACGAACAACACCATCACGCCGGTGAGAATGTCCCCCAGGGAGGAGTGCAGCTGCGTGCGCAGTTGCAGCACAATGCTGCCACTGAGCACCGCGGCGAAGAACAGCGAAACGATCGGCGTCCAGGCTAGCCGGAAGGCCGCCAGGATCACCACCATCAGGGCCAGATAACCGATGCCGCCGGAGATGCTTTGGCGCAGGCTGTCGAACCAGCTCAATACACGCACCGCCCCGCCCATCCCCGCCAGCGCCCCGCAGAACAGCATGGCCAACAGCGCCTCGCGATTACTGGACACGCCCAATAGGAAAGCGGAGCGCGGGTTGCGACCCAGCGCTTTTAGCCGCAGACCCCAGGCGCTGTTCTGCAAAGCCAGCACAACCAAGGTGAAGGCGCCGGCCGCAAGCACCAGAGCGACCAGACTGAAGCGAGTGGAACCCACTAGGGGCAGCAAGGCCTCGTCCCGGAAGGGTACCGTGCCGCGGAAGCTGCCGCCCTCCGGCGGCTGCCAGGGGCCGGCAATGAGGTAATTAGTGAGGATGATCGCCAGATTATTCAGCGCCAGGCCGCCGAAGATCTCATGCACACCCCAGCGTTTCAGCAGCGCCGCCAGTCCAGCCCACAGCGCCCCTCCGGCCATGGCGGCCAGGATCTCCAGCGGGATCTGCAAGGGCGCCGGCAACTGCACCGAGAGAGCGATCCAGGTGGCGCCGAGGGCGCCGAGGATGAACTGTCCCTCGATGCCGATGTTCCATAAGCCGGCGCGGAAGGTAATTAGCAGGCCAGCGGAACTGAGAAATAGCGGGATCCAGAAAGCAATGGCCTTGAGGGTGCTACCTTGAGGACGAGTAAAGAAATCCACTAAGCCGGTGGGAGTCCCAACCACCCCATCCCAGATAGCCCGGAATGCTACTTCAGGGGAAGTACCGAAGGCATATAGCAACAAAGTAGTTAGCACCAACGCAGCAGCGATGGGAACCAGAATCCATGCGCGCTTCAACCAGGCGCCACCATTCATTGGCGCCCCCCGATCAAATGGCCCAACTCGTCTACATTGGTTTTGGCTGCCTCGACAATGCGCGACATGCGCCCGCCAGAGAACACGGCGATGCGGTCGCTGCGTTCGACGATCTCATCCAGGTCGGCGGAGATGAAAATGATGGCCGTCCCTTCTTTGCGGCGCTGGTTGAGCTGCTGCCAGATCCAATCCGTCGAGCGCAGGTCCAGGCCGCGGGTCGGATGCTCCATCAAAATAAGTTTCAGCGTGTCGGGCAGCAATCCGAAAAGGAAGCGCTGCTGGTTCCCGCCGGAAAGCTCTTCCACCAGGGAATCCGGGGTGCCCACTACCTGGTAGCGCTTGATGCGCTCCGCCATCCGTTTGCGATTGGATCCCCAATCCACAAAAAAGACGGGTTCCTCGGTCACCAGGGCCATATGCTCGGTTAGGGTAAGCCCCGCCACCAATCCTTCCTCCAAACGCCCCGCGGCGATATAGCGGATGCCGCGCGCGATCGAGGCGTGATAACCAAGATGGGTCATATCCGCGCCGCTCAATAAACGCCGCCCTGCCGCCAGGGGATGCAGGCCGGCGCAGGCTTTCAGCAATAATTCCTGGCCATTCCCCTCGAGCCCGGCCAGGCCAAAGACCTCGCCGGCGCCCACAGTCAGTTTCACGGGCTGCAGATCCAAGCGCGGCGAGCGCACCACCGCGTTCTTCAGCTCCAGCACGGACGTGCCTGTTTTCGAGCGCGCCCGCAGGCGACGCGGCGGTAATTCTTCGAACATCAACTTCACCAACTTGCTGTTCGGGCAGGGCACCTTGGCGCCGCCCACCAGCTTGCCCTTGCGCAGCACGAAGGCCTGATTGCACAATTCCTGCACTTCGTCCAATTTGTGGGAAACAAGGATCAGCGTCTTGCCTTCTTTTTCAGCAAGCCGGCGCATGGAACCGAACAGGATCTCCTTCTGTTTGGCGCTGATCCCGGTGGTCGGCTCATCCAGGATCAGAACTTGAGCCCCGCCGGAAAGCAAGCGCAGCAGCTCCAACTGCTGGCGTTCCCCCAGGCTAAGGCCGCGGATGTATTCGTCGGGCTGCACTTTGAAGCCATACGCGGCGCCCAGTTTTTCCAACTCACGCGCCGCCCGCCGCGCAGGCAGGCGCACGCCGCCCGGCTGCCCGAGTAGATAATTCTCCACCACGGTGAATGGCGGCAGGTCCAGCGGCTCCTGGTAAAGCATACCCACGCCGGCCGCCAGGGCATCCGACGGCGAACGGAAATGTACCAGCGCGCCGTCCAGCAAGATACGGCCGCCATCCGCGGCCTGGTAGCCCGACAAGATCTTCATCAGCGTGCTTTTTCCCGCCCCGTTCTCACCCAGGATGCCATAGATACGCCCAGCCTTCAGGGTCAGGCTGATCTTGTCATTCGCCTGGATCTTTCCGAAGCGCTTGCTGATGGATTGCAGTTCTACTTGCATTGGATAAGGTGAAGGATAACAGAAGATGTCATAGACATAAAGTAGGGGCGACGCTTATGCGTCGCCCCTACCACTAAGTCTTGCGAGGGTCAGGAACCTATTCTACAGCGACCTCGCCCATGCCTTCGAGCATTTGCGGCAGGTACCAGACCTCATCGTCGGTAGCCACTGCGCCAGCCGCAATGTACGGCGTGCCGTCGATCAGGTTGATCGGGCCGGTCCACACACTCAGCTCGCCGGAAGCTAGCAACCCGATGTAATCTTGCAGCGAAGTGGTCGCATCCGCACTCAACGCCGCCCCGTCCACCCAGCCTACATTGGTGGCGCTCGGGTCGGTCAGAGCCTCCCAGTTGGCTCCGTTCCAATCCCAGCTCTGCGTCCAAGTGCCCTCGGCCACCGATCGCGCCGTGGCCAGGTAAGCCGGGCCCCAGCTGAAGAAAGGAACACCCAGGCACACATCCGGGGCCGAGTCGCAGGCGCCCAGGAAGTCATAGGGGATCGCCAAAATAGCGTCGCCTGCGGCTGCCCGTTGCCCTGCCACGTCGATGCCTTCCGTGGTGTCGATGCCGCTCAAGATCACGTCCACACCGGTATCAAAGAAGTTGTTGGCCACTTCGGTCGGATCCAGGGTCACACCCGGAATGTTGAACCAGAAGCCGATCCAGGTGACGGTGAATTCCAGGTCATCCGCATTCATGCCGCGATAGTTCTCGTAGCAGTAGCGCGCCCCCAGATAAGCCGAGGCCACCAGGCGGCGGGTCTCAAAGTTGATCAAGGGTCCTACATAGCCGATCTGCCCGGTCTCGGTTTCGAGCGCTGCGGCGCAGCCGGCGATGGCCTTCATGTCTTCCATGCGGCCCATGATGTTGCCCAGGTTGGCCGGAGCTTCGCCCGTCAGGGCGTCATCACCGGAGACGTTGATGAAGGTCACATCCGGGTGGCTTTGCGCCACGGTGGTGGTATCTTCCTCGAATTCATCCGAGGTGGTGATGATCAGGGTGGCGCCTTGCGACACCATGTCATCCACCACATCTGCCAGGGTGGCCTCGGGTTTGTCGGCCGGGTTCAACGATTCGAATACGATCATTTCCGATCCCGGGATGTTCTCAACTACATACTGCCCACCCTCGTAATGCGCCTGGCTCCAGCCATGGTCATTCTGCGGCCCCACCAACACCAAGCCGAAGGTCAAGCCCATCGGTTCCGTAACGGGCTCTTCAGTAGGTCCCTCTCCGGCGGGAGCATCCGTCGGCTCGTCCATTTCGCCTCCGGTCGGCGCTGTCGTGGGAGCTGGCGCAGCGCAGGCCGCCAGCACCAAGCTGGCGATGATCACAATGCTAAACACTGAAAGATATTTTTTTACAGTCACTTCTTCCTCCACAAAGTTTGCGTATGGAATGATCTGGGACCTTTAGGCGATACACCTCCTTTTAGTTCGTCGGGAAACAAAACGCGCCCAGCACAAGCTGGGCGCGTTTACTACCGTTTACACTCCACCCCTGATTCTGATTCCATTCAGGGTGAAGGGTTAAGCACATGGCTTCCTGTTATTCGATGCAAATCCTGTGATTCTGCTTTGGGCGCATAGGACAACCCCAAAACTATAACAGAAGGCACAGGTGAGGTCAAGGAGAGGAACAAGAGTTGGACTCTTATCACTGTTCTTCAAGTAACGGGATGAAATTGAATTTTGTCACATCCACCAGCCCCAGGTCTGAGATGCGCAGTTCCGGGATCACTACCAGGGCCAGCAAGCTTAGCTGCATATTGGGATTGTTGAGCCGGCAGCCACACGCCCTGAATCCTTCCAGCAGTCGATCGGCCTTGCGCGCCACCACCTCGGCGCGTTCATCGGACATCAGGCCGCCGATGGGCAGCTCCACCAGGGCCAGCACCTTGCCCCCTTTCACGACGATCTGCCCACCTCCCACCCGGGCCAACTCATTGGCTGCGATGGCCATGTCCTCTTCGCTGGTGCCCACGACGATCATATGGTGGCTGTCGTGGGCGACCGTGGAAGCCAGCGCACAAGCCTCTGTTAAGCCGAAACCCTGCACCAGGCCCATCTGCACTCCTCCAGTGCCGCGGTGCCGCTCCACCAGGGCGATCTTCGCCAGGTCGCGTTGCCTGTCGACACGAATTTCTCCGCCGCTCGCTTGAAGCGGAATGCGCAGGTGTCTGGTCGGCGCCTGGTTTTCGATGACGCCGATCACGTTGGCCGCCTTCATTCCCGTATGGTTTGATTTCAGCGCGAAGTCCTTGGCGGTCATCGAATGGCCCAACCTGATAGACCTGCGCGCCCATTTAGGGTAGCTGCTCGCCGGCAGATCGATGGTCAGGCGTCCGCCCTCCGCTACGCTCCTGCCTTTGGCAATCACCATGTCGATCTTGACCGCATCCAGATCGGCGATCAGCAGAATGTCCGCGTATCGCCCGGGGGCTATCTGCCCAACCTCCTCGGCGACCCCGAAATGCTCGGCTGTATTCAATGTGGCCATCTGGAACGCCGTGATCGGCTTCAATCCCTGTTGGATGGCATGCCGCACCACACGGTCCATGTGGCCTTCATCGATCAGCGTGCCCGAATGTGAGTCATCGGTGCAAAGCAGGAAGTGCCGCGCATCGAGGCCGCGTTCAGTAACGGCGCGCACCTGGGCAGCCACGTCATACCAGGACGAGCCAAAGCGCATGAGCACTTTCATCCCCTGGCGGGCGCGGGCAATTGCATCCTCCACGCGCGTACCTTCATGGTCGTCCTGCGGGCCGCCGGCCGCGTATCCGTGGAAGGGAATGCCAAGATCCGGCGAAGCGTAATGCCCGCCGATGGTTTTGCCCAACGCTGCAGTAGCAGCCATTTCTTTCAGCATTTTCTTATCCCCGTTGATCACGGCCGGGACGTCCATCATCTCCCCCAGGCCGATCACGCCCTTCCACTGCATGGCCTCGGCTACCTCATCAGCCGTCAACGTCGCCCCTGGCGTTTCCAACCCTGGCGCCGAAGGCACACAGGACGGCACCTCCACCCAGACGTGGATCGGCTGCTTGGCGGCTTCATTCACCATCAGCTTCACGCCTTTGAGCCCAAAGACGTTGGCCATCTCATGGGGGTCGACGAACATGCCAGTGGTACCTTGAGGCGCCACCGCGCGCACGAATTCCGTGATGGTCACCATGCTGGATTCGATGTGCATGTGGCCATCCAGGAGACCGGGCGCCAGGAAGCGGCCCTTGGCTTCGATGATCCTCGTTTTGGGTCCGATCGTGTGCGTGGCATCCGGGCCGACGTAGGCGATTCGTTCACCCTTAACAGCGATATCTATATCGGGTACCAATTCCCCGGTCTGCACGCAAAGCCAGGTTCCCTGCCGGATCACCAAGTCGGCGGGTGTCCGTCCCATAGCTACCTCGATCAGCGCCGCACGTTCTCGAACCCAGGGGCTGGAAGCCATAGCTACTCCTTTGAAGGGAACCCGTCGTTGCGAGGAGGTCGACTAGCTTCGCTTTGAAAAACGAAACTGCCCGACGTGGCAAATTCCCGGTTGAAATGGAAATGACCATGTCTTGCTTCGTTTGGATATCTAACGGTACAGCTTTTTCGCGTATGCAACAATTGACCTTCGTCACTATCCAGTATGTGACATTTCCCCCGACGCACAAGCCTCTTGTCTAATCATCTAAACGCTACCGTTTCATTCTGAGCGGGTCAATTAGTCATTCCCGGCGTCCCGCTTCCGTGCCCTTCTGAGCGGGTCAATCAGTGCCATCCAACTTCCGAATCCGCCTAGCGAAGAATCTTCAGGATCACCTCTCCCGACGCGCCGCCTTCTGCAGCCCATCCTTTCGTGTCCTTCACTACGCTCCGCTACCCGTGTCATTCTGAGCGGGTCAATTTGCGTCATCCGACCGCCGGACCCGGCCAGCGAAGAACCCTCAGGGTCAACTCTCCCCGACGCGCCGCCTTCTGCCAACTATTTCTGGTCTACCTTTGTCAATTAATGACGAACTCTGCGTGTATGTGAAACGGTACAACTCGACAGAGCTACAGCCCCAAGGTCACCTTGGCGATCATCAGGTAAATAGCCAAGCCGGTAGCATCCACCAGCGTGGTGATCAGCGGGGCGGATACCGCCGCCGGGTCGATCTTGAAACGCTGCGCCAGCAAGGGAATTAGCGCCGCGATGGTGTTGGCCCAGGCGCAGATAGCCATAATGGCTACCGCCACCGCGATGGCCAGCGCAGGGTCGGGGTTCCACAATATGGCGCGCACAAAGGCCACGACGCCTAACATGCCTCCCAGCAGCACGCCGCTGATGAATTCCCGGCGGATCACACGCCAAATATCCTTCATCTGCACCTCGCCGGTGGCCAGACCGCGAATAAGCGTGGATACGGTCTGCGCCCCGGTGTTGCCCCCTGTACCGATCAACAGAGGGATGAAAAACGAAAGGGCAACCACTGTGGCCAGCTCAGTCTCGAAGAAACGCAGCACCGAGCCGGTAAGCGTGCCGGCAACGAATAACAGCAGTAGCCAGCCCAGGCGGCGCGAAATCACTGTTTTGATCGGGATCGTGAAATACGATTCCTCGGCTAGGCCGGCGCTGCCCACCGCGCCGAATTTCAGCAAGTCTTCGGCGTTCTCGGCTGCCAGCACGTCGATGACGTCATCGGCGGTGATCACGCCCAGCATGCGGCCTTCGGCGTTCACCACCGGCATCGCCAGGAAGTCGTACCGCGAGATCAGGCGGGCCACTTCCTCGCGGTCCGTCTCCGGCGTCACGCTGATCACATCCGCGTTCATCAGATCCTGCAATTTGGTTTTGGGCGGCGCCACCACTACTTCTCGCAAGGACACCACGCCGATGAGTTGGTCCTGTTTGTTAACTACATAAAGATTGGTGAAAGTCTCAACGTCCGCATCCACTTTGCGTAAGTAGGAAAGTGCCTGCTGGGCGGTCAGATCCGGACGCACTCTGGCGAATTGCTCCGTCATCATGAGACCCGCAGATTCGGCCGGGTAGCGCAGGAGGCTGCGCACATCGGCGGCATGCTGCGAATCCATCGCCCTCAGGATCGCCGGCCGCCGGCGGCGAAAAGCCGCGATGATGCGCGCGGCCTCGTCCATCGGGAGGCGGTCCAATATTTCGGCGATCTCTCTGACCGAAAGGCCATCCAGCACTTGGCGGGCCACTCGCACGCTGAATTCGTTGACCACTTCGGCGCGCTGGCTAAGGTCCAATAAGGAAAAGGCATGCCGGCGGCCAGGGGCTGCTAACCGTTCCAGGGCCTCTGCAATGTCCGCTGGGCGGGCCTTCTTCACCGCCTTTTTGAAGGCCTCCGGGACGTTGGCCTCAATAGAAGTGCGGATGCGCTCCTCTAGTGACGACTGTTTTTTTGATGGCATGGCATCTCCAAGCGCAAAGGCATGCGTCGAATTGTACGCCTGCGGACTTATTTGGGGATGGCATTCTGGCCTGAATCATCATGGCTCAAAATCAGAAGCCCGCGCTTATAATCTTTCAACTAAGCGCCAAACTGGATAGAAGAGAGAGCGAATATGCCATCAAAGAGAGCATCCCATAAGCCCAAGGCCAAGCGAGGCCCCAAAGGATCAGCCCGCCAACCTAGCCGCCCAGCCACCCTGAACCTGCGCAAGGCCCTTGCCAACCTTTCCCCCGCAGAGATCTACGAGCATGCCGTGCGCAACGGATCCGTGCAGCTCACCGCGGCCGGCCCGTTCAACGCGGTGACCACGCCCCACACCGGGCGCTCCCCGCTGGATAAGTACGTGGTGCGCGAGCCGGCCACCGAGAAGGATGTCAAATGGGGCAAGGTGAATCAGCCCATCGACGAGGCCACCTTCGAAAGGATGCACCAGAAGGTCGTGGCCTACCTCAACAAGCGGCAAGCTCTCTACACGCGCGACGTATTTGCCTGCGCTGAGCCTTCATATCGTATGCC